>NZ_JBIWLU010000002.1:667369-757238 GCF_044766365.1 Streptomyces sp. NPDC102279
CGGGCGGGCAGGCGGGCAGGCGGGCAGGCGGGCAGGCGGGCAGGCGGGCAGGCGGGCAGGCGGGCAGGCGGGCAGGCGGGCAGGCGGGCAGGCGGGCGCCCAACGCGCCGATCGGCGTTGGGTGTTGGCCATGGGCCCGGAGCCGAGCGTCGGCATCTCCCCCGTCCCGATCCCCTCGCCTCCGCTCCGCCGACGCCATGTCCCGGTCCCCACCGCCGTCTTCCCGTGACCGCTCCCGGGGCCGGGAGCGACGTGGGACACGACCGGGAACCCCTCGCGCGAACCTTCAACAGGAGAAGGAAGAACGACCGCGGTGACCGCACCGGCCGCCGCCCCGTCTCCACCGAGCAACCGGTCCACGACCACGCGGTGGTGACACCCCGGCCGTCCGGCACCGCTCCGCTCTCGTGCGACGGGCGCACGGTCAGCTCCCGCCGCCGGCTCCCGGCGAGGCCCCACCGGGCACCGCCCGCCACCCGCGCTCCCCCACAGCACCGGCAGGCCGACGCCACCGCGCCGGCCCTCGAACACAGGAAGCAGCCACCGGCATGCCCCCATCCACCGAAGCTCCCACCACCGCCCTCGGCGACGCCCGCATCATCACCGCTGCGGAGTTCGTGTTCCTCCCCGTCGCCGGGGCCGACCCCAACGCCCGCACCACGGTGGCGACCCCGGTCAGCCCGGCCGCCGGCGCCACCCACGTCACCCTCCACATCGTCCGGGTCGCCGCCGGTGAGTCGTACACCCCCGAGCACAGCGCGGCCGAGGAGAACACCGTCGTGGTGTACTCCGGCACCGGGACCGCCGCCGTCGGCGGCAACTCCCGCCTCGTAGAACGCGGTTCGTCCGCCTACGCCCCCACCGGCCAGGCGCTCACCCTCAGCGCCGACGGCGCCGGAATGACCGCGTACGTGTGGCGCACCCCGCTCGCGGGAGCCCCCGTCGGCAGCGCGCCCGTCCTGCACTCCTCCCTCTGGGACGACACCACCCAGCTGCGCGGCTTCGGCGGGACGGGACAGATCGATGCCGCCGAACGCCGGGCGACCATGAACTTCGTCTTCTGGCCCGGCAACGGCAGCAGCCGGCTGTGTCTGCACTGCGGCATCCAGCAGCCGGGCGAGACCTTCAGCGTCCACCTCCACCCCGACAGCGACGAGGCGTTCATCGCCTTCGAGGGCGTCGGTCAGATGTACCTGCGCGACCGCTGGATCGACGTCAGCGCGGGCGACGTGCTCTACGCGTCGCCCGGGGTCCTGCACGGCGCCCGCAACCCCCACACCGGGCCCACCGCCCGCCGCTTCGTCACCTGCGGTGGCCCCAGCCCCTACGACCCGGCGCTCTACTCCGCCGCCGGTCACTCCTCACAGGTCAGGTGAACGCAGCGTGTGCCGCATATACGGAACCTTCAACATCCACTCCGACGAGGCCGAACTGCGCCGTGTCGCCGACCTGATGCACCACGGCGGTCCCGACGCCCAGGGTGTCGCGCACCGGTCCGACTGGGCGCTCGGCAACAACCGGCTGTCCATCATGGACCCCGAGGGCGGCGCACAGCCGTACCACCTCGGCCGGGTCACCGTCGTCTTCAACGGTGAGATCTACAACCACCGTGACCTGCGTGAACGCCTGACCGGCCTGGGATTCCACTTCGAGGACCAGTGCGACGGCTCCATCCTGCCCGCGCTGTACCTGACCTACGGGGACCGGTTCGCCGAGCACCTGGACGGCATGTACTCCGTCGCCGTCATGGACCTGCGGAGCACACCCCGCATGGTGCTGGCCACCGACGACTCGGGCATGAAGCCGCTCTACTACCACTGGGAACAGGCCGCCGGCCGTTTCCACTTCGCCTCCGAACTGCCCGCGCTCCTCGGCTTCGCCGGGGTGCGGGCGGAGGAGGACGAGGCAGGTCTCGACGCCTATCTCACGTCGAAGACGCCGTTCGGCGACCGCACCATGTTCCGAGGTGTGCAGGTCATGCCGCCGGCCGCCACCGCCGTCCTCAGCCACCGGGACGGACTGCGCGTCAAGCAGCGCCCCATGGCCCACGAGCGGGGCCTGCGCCCCGACAAGGACCGCACCCTGGACGAGGCTGGCGACCAGCTGCGCGCCCTGCTCTCCGAGGAGGTGTCGCGCCTCCTGGTGGCGGACGCCCCCGTCGCCGCCGTCACCTCGGGCGGACTCGACTCCAGCCTCGTGACGGCGCTCGCCGCCCAGGCGCTGCGCGACAGCGGGGGGCACGGAAGCCTGCACACCTTCAACATCGCGTACACCGGCACCTGGCCCGGCGACGAACGCGCCTACGCCGCCGAGGTCGCCCGCGCCGCCGACACCCGACACCACCAGGTAGAAATCGATCCGGCCACCTTCCCCGACCTGATGACCGACGTGGTGCGCCACCTCGGACAGCCCAACGCCGATCCGATCACCCTGTCCACGTTCTCCCTCTTCCGCGCGGTCCGCGACGCCGGATTCAAGGTCGCCCTCACCGGTGACGCGGCCGACGAACTCTTCAGCGGCTACTCCCGTATGACCCAGGCGGTCGCCGCGCACCACGGTTCCGACTGGATCGACGACTACCTCGACCACCTCGCCGCCGTCCCGCGCTCCCTGCGCGAGAGCCTGTACACCGACGAGTACGCCTTCGCCGTGAACGCGGTCGGCTCCTCCCTGCCCTCCGACATCCGGCGCATCCTGCACGGCAGCCCCGGCACCCGGCTGCAGCGGATCGGCGCGGTGGAGCAGCGCTACCGGCTGCCGGCCTACCACCTGCGACGCGTCGACCACCTGTCGATGGCCAGCTCGGTCGAGGTGCGGCTGCCGTTCTGCCAGCCCTCCGTCGTCCGCTTCGCCTCCACCCTCACCGACGCGCAACGGCTCGTGCCCGGCCAGGGGGTGAAGCGTGCCCTGTACCGGTCGGCCCGGGGCCTGATCCCGCGCAGCGTGCTGGAGCGCCCCAAGCAGCCCTTCACTCTGCCGGTCACGGCGATGCTCGCCCCCGGCCAGCGGCTGTGGACCCTCGCCCGCGACGTCCTGTCCCCCCGGACGCTGCGCGCCGACGGACGCATCCGGCCCGAGCGGGTCGACGCGCTCTTCGACGAGCAGGCCACCCGGCCGAGCGACACCGTCTCGCTGGCCCTGTGGTCCCTGATGTCGCACCAGTTGTGGCGCCAGGAGTTCTTCGCGACGGCGGGCGCGACCGCGGGAGCCCCGCTCACCCTGCACACGCCGGCGCGGGTCCTCCAGGAGGCGGCGGCATGACCGTCAGCCTGGCCCGAGCGCACGGCACCCCGTGCCCCACCGCCGTGCTGGACGCGCGCACTCTGCCCGCCTCCGAGCCCGAACTGCTCGCCCGGCTCACCGAGTTGCGGTCGGCACTCGCCGAGCACGGAGCCGCGGACGTCCTCAAGAACGCACTCGTCCAGCCCTCCCGGCACCCCCTGTTCGACCTGGACTACCGCTTCGTCCAGTCGATGCCGGACCGTCTCGACAGCTTCGACCTGCGCGGCTCCTGCGGGCACTCCATCCTCGCCGCGGTCGAGGCGGCGGCGCGCACCGGCATGATCCAGCCCCTCGTGGCGGGCTGCCGGGTCCGGGTCAACGTGCTCAACAACGGGGACAACGTGGTGTGCGAGGCGGAGGAGACCTCCGACGGAGGCACCCGCTTCACGGCGCACTTCCTCTGCTCGCCGCCGCGCCCGGTCGACGAGCTCCTGATCACGGGTGAGCCGGTCACCGGCATCCGGTTCGACGGCCGTACGGTGCCGGTCTCCCTGGTCTCGATGGGCAATCCGTACCTCTTCGTGAACGCCGCCGAACTGGGCGTCCGCACGGTCGAGGAGCTCTTCGCCGACGACCCCGTGCTGTTCGACCGGATGACCCGGCTGCGGCTGGCCGTCTGCCGGGCGCAGGGCTGGGACACCGGCGGCGCCTTCCCGAAGGTGGCCGCGCTGCTCCCCGACGGTCCCGGCGCCCTCGCGGTCCGCGCCATCTCCGTACCGTCCTGGCACCCCACCGTGGCCCTCACCGGCGCGACCTGCCTCGCCGCGGGCGCCGCCGTCGAGGGCTCGATCCCGCACCTGCTGTCCGGCGCGGCGGAGCAGCCGGAGAACGGCATGCTCGCCCTGCGCACGCCGGGCGCCACCGTCCGCGCCTCGGCCCGCACGACGGGCGGTCCCCAGGACCGCCGGCTCGCCTGGGTCTCCGTCGCGGAGAAGCAGGTCGACTACCGCGGCCACTTCCTGCCCGCCCCCACCTCCCAGGAGTTGTCATGGCTTCCGCAGACAGCCTGACCGTGCCCGACGCGCCGGCCCTCACCGACGCGCCCCTCCCCCCGCCGGCCACCGGTCCGACCGCGGCGGTCCGCGAGCGCCTCGCCGCCTGTGCCCGGGACGCCGACCTGAGCGGCGAACCGGACCGGCGGGCCCTGGCCCTGCTGCGCGAGAGCGGTCTGCTCGGCCTGGCGCTGCCCTACGAGTACGGCGGGACCGGTGCCGACGCCCACGGACTGAACACGGCCGTCGAACAGGTCGCCCAGGTCAACGCGTCCGCCTCGATCATGCTCTTCCAGCACTACGCGGTCAGCACGCGCATCCTCGAACACGGCAGTCCGGCCCTGCGCCGCCGGCTGCTGCCCCGACTGGCCCGCGGCGACTGGCTCGCCGCCTCCGCCTGGAGCGAGACGGGTGCCGGCGCGAACAAGAAGCACCTGTCCACCACCGCCCGCCGCACGCCCGACGGCGGCTGGGTCCTCGACGGCGCCAAGTCCTTCACCACCAGCGCGGGCCTGGCCGACATCTACCTGGTGCTGGCGCAGACCGAGGAGCCCACGCCGGACGCCGCCCCCGACACGGGCTACGGCTCCGCGGGCCAGACGTTCTTCCTCATACCGGCGGACACGCCCGGACTGGAGCCGGACACCTCGCTGCGGCTGACCGGCATGCGCGGCTCGGCGACCGGATTCGTCTCCGTCCACGACTGCCACGTACCGGACACCGCGCGGCTGGGTCCGGTCGGCGCGGCGGCCTCGATCATCGCCGGTGTCCGGGACAGCGGAGCCACGCTCGGCGCCGTGTCCGTCGGCCTGGCGCAGGCGGCTCTCGACCTGGCCCACGAGCACGCCGAGCGGCGTGGTCTGACGGCGCAACAGGCCGTGCGCCACCGGCTGGTGGACATCGCGGGCGAGGTCGAGGCCGCGCGTGCGGTCGTCGAGCGGGCCGGCCGGCGTACGGCTCCCGACCCGGGGATCGCCACGCTGCACTCCAAGCTCTTCGCCTCCTCGGCCGCCGAACGTGTCGTCAACGCCGTGGAGCGGCTGCTCGGTTCGGCCGGCTACGTCGCCTCCAACGAGATCAACCGCTACGGCCGCGACGCGCGCGCCGTCGCCCTGATGGGACCGACCAACGACCTCTGCAAGGAACTGGTGAGTCTGACGTGGAACCGTTGAATCCCGAATCCGCGGACCTGCCCGCCGAACTGGTCGTCGAGGGCGGCCGGCTCGTCACCCCCGACGGTGTCCGCGACGGCACGGTGGTCGTCCGGGACGGTCGTGTCGCGGCCCTGCTCGCCCCGGACGAGCCGCTGCCCGCGGGCCCGCGTCTCGACGCCGTCGGCCGCTACGTGCTGCCGGGCCTGATCGACTCCCACGTCCACTTCCGCACTCCCGGACTGGAGTACAAGGAGGACTGGGAGCACGGCAGCCGGGCCGCCCTGGTGGGCGGCGTCACGACCGTGGTCGACATGCCCAACACCCGGCCGCCGTCGCTGGACGAGGCCGCTCTGATCGCCAAGGACGAGGTGATCCGGGGGACTTCGTGGGCCGACTACCGCTTCCATCTGGGCGCCGATCCGGACCGTCCGGAGTTGCTGGCGGACGTCGACCCGAGGATCGCGACCTCGGCGAAGGCGTTCATGGCCGGCCACCACACGGCGCCGGTCGTGTTCCGGGACGGCGAGCAGCTGAGGCGGGCCTTCGCCGCGGCGGCCCGGGGCGGGATCAGGCTCGTGCTGCACGCCGAGGACCAGCATGTCTTCGACCTGCTCGACGCGAGTTCGAGCCCCCCGGACTCGTACGGCGAGTACGAGCCGCACCGGCCGCGCTCGGGAGGCATCGTCGCCGTCGCCCAGGTCGTGCACCTCGTGCGGGAGTACGGCACGAAGGCGCACATCCTCCACGTGTCGTCGGCGGAGGAGGCCGATCTGCTGTCGGCGGCCGCCGCCGAGGGGCTGCCCCTCACCTTCGAAGTGACCGGCCACCACCTGTCGTTCACCCACGACGACACCACCCGGCGCGGTCCGCGGACCCGGCTCTCCCCGGCCATCCGCGAGTGCCGTGACCAGAAGCGTCTGTGGCGGGCCGTGCTGCACGGCGAGGCCGCCTCCCTCGGCAGCGACCACGCCCCGCACACGGTGGAGGAGAAGAACCGTCCGCCGGCCGACGCGCCGCCCGGTCTGCCCGGTGTCCAGGAACTCGCCACGGCCGTGTGGACGGGGCTGCGGAGCCGGGAGATCGGCCCGGACGAGGCCGCCTCGCATCTCGCCCGGCTCATGGGCTCTGGACCCGCCCGGCTCTTCGACCTGCCCGGCAAGGGCCGGCTCGAACCGGGCGCGGACGCCGATCTCACCCTGCTCGATCCGGTCGCGCGCTGGCAGTTCTCCGCGCACGACGTGCAGGCGCTGTGCGGCTGGTCCGCCTACGAGGGCTGGACGTTCACCGGGCGCTTCACGACGACGGTCAAGGCAGGTCGCGTGTCCTGGGACATCCGTACGGGCTTCTCCGGCCGTCCCGAGGGCCGCTGGCTCCAGGGTTCGGCCCGGCCTCTGGAGGTGGCACGGTGACTCCGGCGCTGCTCGCGTCCCAGCCGTCGACCGGCGCGGCCCAGGATCTCGCCGAGGCGTTCCGCGCCGCGATGTCCGCGCTGGCCGCCCCTGTCACCATCGTGACCTGCTACGACGACAGGGGCAGGCCGCGCGGTCTGACGGCCAGCGCCGTCAGCTCGCTCTCGCTCAGCCCGCCGCTGTTCCTCGTCTGCCTCGACCGCAACTCCCGTACGCACGAGGCCCTGACGGAGGCCGAGGACTTCGCCGTGCACCTGCTCGGACCCGGCGAGGAACACCTCGTCAGCCGGTTCATGCGGCCGGCCGAGCACCGTTTCGACGACGTCCCGCTGGCGGTGGAGTCCCTCCGGGCCCCCGTCCTGCGGGACGCGTCCCTGACCCTCACCTGCGTCCGCCACGACGTCCTGGAAGGAGGCGACCACACGATTCTGGTGGGGCGGGTGACCGATGTGGGCGGCGAGCCCGCGCACTCGGGTGGCCTGGTCTGGCACCGACGCGGCTTCGCGCACGCGCGACGGCCGTGAACCGGAGGGCGGGGGCTGCCGCCGCAGCGCGGCCGGCGGCCCCCGCCCGGCCCCCGCGGAGGACCCGTTCCTCCCTGGCTCCGCCCACCCCCGCAGGCGCCGCCGGCGCTCCTGCGCCGACAGACCGGGAGAACCCCTGTGACCACGCGTCCGCACCAGGTCTTCGAGGACCTCGCCCGTCTCGGCGCCCTGCTGTCGCAGGACATCGACGCCCGTCTGCGCGAGCAGTGCGGCCTCTCCCTGAACGGCTTCCGGGTACTCCTGACGGCCTCCGGCCGAGCCCCCTTCTGCCGCGTGCAGGAAATCGCCGACGCGCTCGCCCTCAGCGTGGGCGGTGCGAGCCAGGCCGTCGACCGGCTGGAGCGCCGTGGGCTGTGCGTACGAAGGTCGAATCCGCGGGACCGGCGCTCCAGCCTGGTCGACGTCACCCCCGCGGGACACGGACTGCTCGACGACGCGGCCCTCGTGTACGCCGACGCTCTCGACGCCCTCATCGGCGTTCGGCTCGCCGAGCCGGAGCTCGGCGAACTCGTCCGCCTCCTCGGGGTGTTACGCGTCGCAGCGGGCCCGGAGAGCCGCCTCGCGCCGGCCGGCTGAGGAACCTCACGTCCCACCGGCGTCCGCGGGCCGGGCCGGTCCGCCTCCCGCAGGTCGGACACCGTGTGCCGACTCGTCGGGACCTCGATTGAAACCGTTCAATCTCCGAGAATCGCGAACCGGCCACCTTCCCCGACACATCAGGCCAGTACAGCACCGTTACAGAAAATCCCTGCACACTCATTGACCCCCGCCTCTCACGCCCCTACCTTCACCGACGTGAATCGATTCACAACTCCGAGGTGAGGGGCCGCAATTGATCAGCAGGAGGAACATCCTGGCGAGCGCCGCGGGCGCGGTCGCCGTGACCGCCACGGGAGCGGGGGCGGCCGTGGCCGCACCGGCGTCCGCGGCGGCCGGGCAGCGCGGCGGGGCGCGGGTCACCGCGCCGACCGTCGAATACGTGCAGAACCCCTTGGGCCTGGACGCCCAACACCCCCGACTGAGCTGGCCGATGACCTCGGACACTCCGGGGATGCGGCAGAGCGCCTACCAGATCCGGGTCGCCTCCAGCGCGTCCGGCCTGTCCCGGCCCGACGTCTGGGACAGCGGCAGGGTGACCTCGGGCCAGTCGGCCCTGGTCCCGTACGCCGGACCTCAACTGGCGTCCCGTACAAGGTACTTCTGGTCGGTCCGCGTGTGGGGCAGCGACGGCGGCGTCTCCGCGTGGAGCGCGCCGTCCTGGTGGGAGACCGGCCTCATGGGCGCCGAGGACTGGTCGGCGACCTGGGTCTCCGCACCCACCGCGCTCACCGACGCGCCATCCCTCGACGGCAGTTCGTGGATCTGGTTCGCCGAGGGGGATCCGGCGAGCGGGGCCCCGAAGGGCACGCGCTGGTTCCGGCGGGTGGTCGACATCCCCGACGGCGTCACCTCGGCGAAGGTGGCCATCACCGCCGACAACGTCTACGCCCTCGCGGTGAACGGCACCGAGGTCGCCCGCACCGACCTGGCGACGGACAACGAGGACTGGCGCCGCCCGGCCGTCGTCGAGGTCCTCGCCCACCTGCGCCCCGGACGCAACGTTCTCGCCGTCGCGGCCACCAACGCGACGGAGAGTCCAGCGGGCCTGGTCGCGGCCCTCGACCTGCGGACGCCGTCCGGCGAGCAGCGGATCGTCACCGACACCTCCTGGAAGGCGACGGACGCGGAACCCGCGGCGGACTGGCGGGAGACCGGTTTCGACGACAGCGGCTGGCCGGCGGCGAAGGTGGCCGCGGCGTGGGGAGCCGGCCCCTGGGGACGGGTCGTGCCGGCGTCGTTCGCCGCCAACCAGCTGCGGCACGCGTTCACGCTCCCGCGCAGGAAGGTGGCCCGGGCGCGCCTGTACGCGACGGCGCTCGGCCTGTACGAGGCACACCTCAACGGCCGCCGGGTGGGCGTCGACCAGCTCGCCCCCGGCTGGACCGACTACCGCGAACGCGTCCAGTACCAGACCTACGACGTGACCTCGCTCGTGCGGTCGGGTGCCAACGCCCTCGGTGCCTGGGTGGCGCCGGGCTGGTACGCGGGCAACGTCGGCATGTTCGGACCCCACCAGTACGGCGAACGTCCGGCGTTCCTGGCACAGTTGGAGGTCGAGTACACCGACGGGACGAGCGAACGGATCACGTCGGGCGAGGGCTGGCGGGCCGCCGCCGGGCCCATCGTCGCCGCCGACCTGCTCGGCGGGGAGACGTACGACGCGCGGCTGGAGACCTCCGGCTGGACCTCACCCGGGTTCGACGACCGGAGCTGGCTGCCGGTGCGCGACGCGGGTGACGGCGCCCCGCCCCGGATCGTCGCGCAGGTGGACGGCCCGGTGCGGGTGGCCGGTGAGATGCCGGCCGAGAAGGTGACGCAACCGACCCCGGGCGTCCACGTGTTCGACCTGGGACAGAACATGGTCGGCTCGGTACGCCTGCGGGTGTCCGGCGCGGCCGGGACGACCGTGAGGATCAGACACGCGGAGGTCCTCAACCCGGACGGCACCCTGTACACGGCGAACCTCCGCTCGGCCGCCGCGACCGACACGTACACCCTGAAGGGCGGCGGCGAGGAGACCTACGAACCGCGGTTCACCTTCCACGGGTTCCGCTACGTCGAGATCACCGGCTTCCCCGGCACCCCCTCCGCGCGGGCCGTGACCGGCCGCGTGATGCATACCTCGGCGCCCTTCACCTTCGAGTTCGAGACCGACGTCCCGATGCTCAACCAGCTGCACAGCAACATCACTTGGGGGCAGCGCGGCAACTTCCTCTCCATACCGACGGACACCCCCGCCCGCGACGAGCGGCTCGGCTGGACCGGCGACATCAACGTGTTCGCGCCGACCGCCTCCTACACGATGGAGTCGGCCCGCTTCCTGGCGAAGTGGCTCGTCGACCTGCGCGACGCGCAGACGGCGGACGGCGCGTTCACCGACGTCGCGCCCATGGTCGGGACGGTCGGCAACGGTGTCGCGGGCTGGGGCGACGCCGGCGTGACGGTCCCCTGGGCGCTCTACCAGGCGTACGGCGACCGGAAGGTGCTGGAGGACGCCTGGCCGTCCGTCCAGGCCTGGCTGGCCTACCTGGAGCGCAACAGCGACGGACTGCTGCGGCCGGCCGGCGGGTACGGCGACTGGTTGAACGTCTCGGACGAGACCCCCAAGGACGTCATCGCCACCGCGTACTTCGCGCACAGCGCCGACCTCGCCGCCCGGATGGCGACGGAGCTGGGCAAGGACGCCACGCCCTCCTCCCGCCTCTTCGAGAGCGTCCGCGACGCGTTCCGCACCGCGTACGTCGGCGCCGACGGGAAGGTGAAGGGCGACACACAGACGGCGTACGTGCTCGCCCTGTCGATGGACCTGATGCCCGACGCCCTGCGCACCGCGGCGGCCGGCCGGCTCGTCGATCTGATCCGCGCCAAGGACTGGCACCTGTCGACCGGCTTCCTCGGCACACCGCGGCTGCTGCCCGTGCTCACGGACACCGGGCACACCGATGTCGCCTACCGGCTGCTCCAGCAGCGTTCCTTCCCGAGCTGGGGCTACCAGATCGACAAGGGCTCCACCACGATGTGGGAGCGGTGGGACTCCATCCGGCCCGACGGCAGCTTCCAGACGCCGGACATGAACTCGTTCAACCACTACGCCTACGGCTCGGTCGGCGAGTGGATGTACGCGAACATCGCCGGCATCTCGGCGGGCGGGCCGGGCTACCGGGAGATCGTCGTGCGGCCCCGGCCGGGCGGCGACGTCACCTCGGCGCGCGCCACGTTCACGTCGGTGCACGGTCCGGTCTCCACCCGCTGGACCCTGCGCTCGGGCACCTTCGACCTGACCTGCACCGTGCCCGCCAACACGACCGCCGAGGTGTGGATCCCGGCGGCCGGCCCGGAGGCGGTCACCCATACCCGGGCGACCTACGTGCGCAAGGAGGACGGCTGCGCGGTGTACCGGGTCGGCTCCGGCAGTCACCGGTTCACGGCCTAGAGACCGCGGGAGAAGGAAGGGAGAAGGAAGAGGGACGGGTCGGTCCCGGTGCGCGCTCCGCACCGGGACCGTTCCGGACACCGGGTGGGTGTCCGCGGAGGTTCGGCGGCCGCCCACCCGTTCCTCGTACCCCGCCACCGCCCGGCTTCCCGGACGCCGACCTCCCCCGGTGCCCTACGAGGTCGCCTCCACCGCCACGGCCGGCTCCGGCTCCGGGGCGTTCTCCCGCGCGGTCCTGAACTGCGTCCGGTACAGCTCCGCGTACCGGCCCCGCACGGCGAGCAGTTCCTCGTGGGTGCCCCGCTCGACGATCCGGCCCGCCTCGACGACGAGGATCAGGTCGGCGGCCCGCACGGTCGACAGCCGGTGCGCGATCACGACGGCGGTACGTCCCTCCAGCGCCTCGGCGAGCGCCTCCTGGACGGCCGCCTCCGAGGTGTTGTCGAGGTGGGCGGTGGCCTCGTCGAGGATGACGACCCGCTGGCGGGCGAGCAGCAGACGGGCGATGGTCATGCGCTGGCGCTCGCCACCGGAGAGCCGGTAGCCGCGTTCGCCGACGACGGTGTCGAGGCCGTCGGGCAGGGAGGCGACCAGCGCTTCGAGACGGGCGCGGCGCAGCACGTCCCACAGCTCGTCCTCGGTCGCGGCGGGCCGGGCGAGGAGCAGGTTCTCGCGGACGGACTCGTGGAAGAGGTGGCCGTCCTGGGTGACCATACCGAGGGTCGCGCGCATCGACGCGGCGCTGAGGTCGCGGACGTCGACGCCGCCGATCCGGACGGCGCCCGCGTCGGTGTCGTAGAGGCGCGGCAGGAGTTGCGCGATGGTCGACTTGCCGGCGCCGGAGGAGCCGACGAGCGCGACGGTCCGGCCGGGTTCGGCGCGGAAGGAGATGCCGTGCAGTACCTCGGCGCCGCCCCGGGTGTCGAGGGCGGCGACCTCTTCGAGCGAGGCGAGCGAGACCTTGTCGGCGGCCGGGTAGGCGAAGCGGACGTCGTCGAACTCGACGGCCACGGGCCCCTCGGGGACGTCGCGGGCGTCCGGCTTCTCGGCGATGAGCGGCTTGAGGTCGAGCACCTCGAAGACGCGCTCGAAGCTGACCAGGGCGCTCATCACCTCGACGCGCGCTCCGGCGAGCGAGGTGAGCGGCGCGTAGAGGCGGGTGAGCAGCAGGGCGAGGCTGACCACGGCGCCGGCGTCCAGGGTGCCGCGCAGTGCGAACCAGCCACCGAGACCGTAGACGAGGGCCAGCGCCAGGGCCGACACCAGGGTCAGCGCCGTGATGAACGCGGACTGCGCCATCGCCGTACGCACCCCGATGTCCCGCACCCGGCCGGCGCGCTCCGCGAACTCGACGGACTCCTGGCCGGGACGGCCGAAGAGCTTGACGAGGGTGGCGCCGGGGGCGGAGAAGCGCTCCGTCATGCGGGTGCCCATCGAGGCGTTGAGGTCGGCGGCCTCGCGCTGGAGCCGGGCCATGCGGCTGCCCATGCGCCGTGCGGGGAGCACGAACACGGGCAGCAGGACGAGCGCGAGCAGGGTGATCTGCCAGGAGAGGGTGAGCATCACGGCCAGGGTGAGCAGCAGCGTCACCACGTTGCTGACGACTCCGGACAGGGTGTTGCTGAAGGCGCGCTGGGCTCCGATGACGTCGTTGTTGAGTCGACTGACGAGCGCGCCCGTACGAGTACGTGTGAAGAACGCGACCGGCATGCGCTGCACATGATCGAACACAGCCGTCCGAAGATCGAGGATGAGTCCCTCGCCGAGCGTCGACGAGAGCAGGCGGCTCAGGAGACCGAGCGCCGCCTCGGCTACCGCGATGACCGCGATGAGCACGGCAAGGCGGACGACGGTGCGCTCGTCGCCGTGGGACACGATGGTGTTCACGACATGCCCCGCGAGCAGCGGTGTCGCGACGGCCAGCAGCGCGGTCGCCACGCTGAGGACGACGAACTGGGCGATCCGGCGGCGGTGCGGGCGGGCGAAGACGGCGATGCGGCGCAGCGTCGCGGGGTCGAAGGGCCTGCGTTCCCGCTGGGCGTTCATCACGCTGTACAGCTGGGTCCAAGCCGTGCTCTCCATGCTCATGGAGAGCACGGTAGAACCTCAAGCTTCATTGAGGTCAAGAGTTCCCGGGGAGGACACCCTCACGAGCGGGACGGCGTCAACCCGGGACCCGCGGGGTCCACCCCTCCCGCAGCTTGCCCGGCGTGTCAGCCGCCGTCCCCGCGCCCGCAACCTCACGTTGGTGCGGTGTGGAAAACCTCTCCCGATGTGACGACCGTACGACTCCCCCGAGCGAGGCAGGCGCTTCCCCGGCGCCTCGCCCTGCGCCCCGCCGTCCGGCCGGTCCTGTGCCTGCTACCGCTCGCCCTGGTCCTGGTGGTGGCCGTGCGCCACCGGTCCGTCCTCGCCGAGGGCTTCGGCCATCTGCGGTCCGCCGAGTGGCCGTGGCTCGCGGCCGCGGCCACCGCGACCGCCCTGACCTGGGTGGCCGCGGCCCTGACCCGTCAGGGCGCGGTCATGGAACGGCTGCCCGCACGCCGGCTGCTCGCCACCCAGTTCGCGGCGGGCGCGGCCAACCATCTGCTGCCGACCGGCCTCGGCGCCGGAGCGGTCAATCTGCGGTTCATGACGGTGTGCGGGGTCCCGCTCGCCCGCTCGTCGGCCGCGCTCGCGCTGTATCTGCTCGCCGAGTCGATCGCCCGGCTCGGACTGCTCCTCGGCCTGCTGATCGCGTTCCCCGACGCGCTGCGCCTCGGCGGTCTGCTCCCGGACGGCGCGGCCGGGCCGCTGCTGCTGGGGATCGGGCTGCTGGTGGCCGTCGCGGCGGCGACGCTGCTGCTCGTACGGCGGCTGCGCACGCCCGTCGCCTCCTTCCTACGCACCGCGCTCGGCGAGGCCCGCTCCGTGCACACCCGGCCGGCCCGTGCCTTCGCCCTGTGGGGCGGCTCGCTCGCGTTCCCGCTGCTCCAGGCCGCGGGTCTCGCGGCGGTGGGCCGCGCGCTGGGCCTGTCGGTGTCACCCGCGCACATGGTGATCGCCTACCTCGCGGCGACGGTCGCGGTCGCGCTGGTGCCGACGCCCGGTGGCCTCGGTTCGGTGGAGGCGGCCCTGACCGTGGCGCTGGTCGCGGCGGGCGGCCCGGTCGCGGTGGCCACGGCGGTGGTACTGGCGTACCGGATCATCACGGTGTGGGTGCCGTTGCTGCCGGGGGCGCTGACGCTGGGGGCCCTGGTGCGCTGGAAGGTGATCTGAGACGGGGGGCGCCCCCCTGAGACGGTGCGCACCCCGGCGAGCTGTGGTACCGAGGAGTGACCACGACGTGCGGTGAGGCGCGTCGGCCGGAGAAGGAGACAGCGCCATGCCGGTCCGGATCGAACGCCAGGGTCATGTCACCACCGTCGTCCTCTCCCGGCCGGCGGCCCGCAACGCGGTGGACGGGCCGACCGCGGCGGAACTCGCGGACGCCTTCCGGAAGTTCGAGGCCGACGAGACCGCGCGCGTCGCGGTGCTCTGGGGCGAGGGCGGCACCTTCTGCGCGGGTGCGGACCTCAAGGCCATCGGCGCCGAGCAGGGCAACCAGGTCACCGAGGACGGCGACGGTCCGATGGGCCCCACCCGGCTGCGACTGACCAAGCCGGTGATCGCGGCCGTCGCGGGGCACGCGGTGGCCGGCGGTCTGGAACTGGCGCTGTGGTGCGATCTGCGGGTCGCCGAGGAGGACGCCGTCTTCGGGGTCTTCTGTCGCCGCTGGGGCGTCCCGCTCATCGACGGGGGCACCGTGCGGCTCCCCCGGCTCATCGGCACCAGCCGCGCGATGGACATGATCCTCACGGGTCGCGCGGTCCCCGCGGCGGAGGCGTACGGGATGGGGCTCGCCAACCGGCTGGTCCCGGTGGGCCGGGCTCGCGCCGAGGCGGAGCGGCTCGCGGCGGAGATCGCCGACTTCCCGCAGGCCTGCCTGCGCAGCGACCGCGCCTCGGTCCTCGACCAGGAGGGCCTGATCGAGAAGGCCGCCCTGCGCACCGAACTCCGCTACGGCATGGACGTACTGGACGAGAGCATGGAGGGCGCGGCCCGCTTCTCCGCGGGGGCCGGGCGACACGGTTCGTTCGACGGGGTCTGACACCGGGGCCGGCGCTCGGGGCCATCGCCGGCGGCTCGCGCCCGGTTGAAGGACGTATCCCGGCCATTTCGGCGCGGGGTCGACGGGGTCCGCGACGGAGAAGAGCCGCGCGAAGGCCGAGAACGGTCACCGGGTGCTCGCACGAGGGGCGTTGACGGGCAGTTCCGGTCAATGGCGGGACTGTGCGGGACTGGTGACGGAGGGGCAGCCGGATGCGGCAGGATGAGCGGTCGCCCCGGACGACGAACACCTGTCCGGGCGAGATCGCGCGTTCCCGGATTCGAGCAGGTGGCAAGTGACGACGCAGCGCATACGGCCCGCGGGCCCTCACCCCGGTCCCGGTCTCCCGGGAGGTCATCGATGAAGCGTTCGGTCACCGTGGACGACCTGATGATCGCCGGCATAGCCGTGGCCGCGGGGCTGCTGGCGGCGTTCCTGCTGCGGATGCTGCTGCGCTGGCTGGGCAAGCACGCCGAGCGCACCCGCTGGAGCGGCGACGACGTCATCGTGGACGCGCTGCGCGCCCTGGTGCCGTGGGTGGCGATCGTGGGCGGGCTCGCGTCGGCGGCCGCCGTGCTGCCGCTGACCGCGGCGGTCGGACGGACGGTCAGCCGATCGCTGACCGTGCTGCTCATCCTGGTCACGACGGTCACCGCGGCACGGCTCATCGCGGGCCTGGTGCGGTCGGTGACCCAGTCTCGGTCGGGTGTCGCCGGATCGGCCACCATCTTCGTGAACATCACCCGGGTCGTGGTGCTGGCGATCGGTTTCCTGGTGGTCCTGCAGACGCTGGGGATCTCCATAGCGCCCCTGCTCACGGCTCTGGGCGTGGGCGGTCTCGCGGTCGCCCTGGCCCTCCAGGACACCCTCGCCAACCTCTTCGCGGGCGTGCACATCCTCGCGTCGAAGACGATCCAGCCGGGCGACTACATCAGGCTGAGCAGCGGCGAGGAGGGGTACGTCGTCGACATCAACTGGCGCAACACCACGGTCCGCCAGCTCTCCAACAACCTGGTCATCATCCCCAACGCCCAGCTGTCGGGCACCAACATGACCAACTTCACCCGGCCCGAGCAGCAGATGACGCTCACCGTGCAGGTGGGCGTCGGATACGACAGCGACCTGGACCACGTCGAGCGGGTGACGAACGAGGTCGTGACCGAGGTCATGACCGAGGTCACGGGAGCCGTCCCGGACCATGAGCCCGCCGTACGCTTCCACACCTTCGGCGACTCGCGCATCGGACTGACCGTGATCCTCGGCGTGGGCGAGTTCAGCGACCAGTACCGGATCAAGCACGAGTTCATCAAGCGCCTGCACAAGCGCTACCGCGACGAGGGCGTCCGCATCCCGTCCCCGGCCCGCACGGTCGCCCTCCAGCCCGGCGGGTCCGGGCTCCTGGAGACCGCCATCCCCCATCAGCGCGAGGCCCGGCACGAGGCCGCGCACCAGCGCTGAGAACCGGCAGGGGCCGGGCGGAGCCTCTCCGCCCGGCCCCTGCTCGTCGCCAGCGATCAGAGCGTCGCGGACGAGTCCGGGTAGTGGCCGGGCTCACGGTGGCGAGGCGCGACCAGACTCGACACGACCGGGGTGACCGTCCAGTCGGGGTGGTTCGGCATGCGCGGTGTCTTCGTCCCGTACAGCCAGTCGTTCAGGAAGCCCGACTGGTCCTGTCCGGAGATCTTCGTGGCGACCGCGATGTAGTCCGCGGTGGTCGCGGCCGAGTTGCGGTGGCGCTCCAGGAAGGTGCGCTCGATACGGTTGAAGACGTCCTCGCCGACGGCCTCGCGCAGCGCGTAGAGGACGAGGACTCCGCCCAGGTAGCGCTGGTTGTCGAAGAGGTTGACGGCGTTCGGCGCGGCGACCGGCCCGGAGGACGCCCGCCACTGGTCTCCCCTGGCGTACGTGTCCCTCATCCGGGCTTCCATGGTGAGCAGGCCGAGCGAGTCGGCCCAGCCACGCTCGTAGCGGTAGAGCAGCCCGTAGAAGTCGGCGTGACCCTCGTTGATCCACAGATCAGCCCAGTCGGCCGGGCTGACGCTGTTGCCGAACCAGGAGTGCACCAGCTCGTGCATCATGTGCGAGCCGATCTTCTTCTCCTCCTGGAGCAGGAAGTTCGGCTTGTAGAGCGTGAGCGTCTGCGTCTCCAGGCCCGTGAAGTCGAAGGCGTTCGCGGCGTCGGAGTTGCAGGGCAGCAGCCCGTACGTCTCGAACGGGTAGGCGCCGAGCCGCTGCTCCAGCCAGTCGAGATGGCCGGGGGTGAGCGCGAGCGCCGGCTCCAGCGCGGTGGCGCGCGCCGTCGGGACGACGTCCCGCAGTCTCAGCCCGTGCGGCCCCTGCCGCTCCTTGACGATGTAGTCGCCGACCGTGATCTGCACGAGTTCGGTGGCTGTAGGCGAACCCGAACGGTAGGTGTACGCGGTCCGGTCGCCGTCGAGGTTCTCCGTGCGGACCAGCCTGCCGCTCGCGACGCCGCGCAGGGTGCTCGGCACGGTGATGCGGAAGCTGAAGTCCGCCTTGTCCAGCGGGTGGTCGTTGCACGGGAAGACGGTGTGCGCCGCATTCGGCTGGGGGCACACGGCGAATCCGTCGGGGGTGGGGACCCAGGCGGTGTACGCGAGGGTCCTGGCCGGGTCGGCGGTGTACTCGACACAGACCGCGACGGCGCAGGACTCCGGCAGGGCGCGGGCCGGGGTGATCCGCAGCTTCTCGTCCACCTGCTCGAAGGTGGCCGCGGCGCCACCGACCCGCACCGACCGCACGTCCAGGCCGAGCGCGTCGAGCGAGAAGCGGGAGAGTGCCTGGGTCGACCTGATCATCAAGGTCACCTTGGCGTCGACCAGACGGGTCGTGGCGTCGTACGCGAAGTCGAGGTGGTACGCCTCGACGCGGTAGCCGTCGTTCCCGAGGGACGGGAAGACGGAGTCGCCGAGGGTCTCCGCGCCCGGGGTGCCCCCGGGCTTCAAGGCCTGGGGGCGCGCCGAGGCCGTCGGTCCGGCGGCGAGCACGGCGGCCGTGCCGAGCAGTGCGGCCGCGGGGGCCGTCACTCTGGTGCGATATCTCATGATTCGCCTTCGTTCGGGCGGCGGGGAGCCTGGAGGCCCGCCGCCGTATCACGGTGGGTGATCACCTTCAGTACGCGTGAGGAGGGAGCCCGGTTGCCTCCGGTTCACCCTTTCCCGATTTCACTCCGGTCCGCGTTTTCACTTCGGCCGGCCCGGCCCGGCGCGCCACGGGCGGCGGTTTCCCGTCGCCCTCGGCCCGCCCCGGCGCGGACCCCTGTCGAGGCCGGGTCGCTCACGAGATATCTTGATGTCGAGCAATGTTGCAGACGTGGAGCGGAGCACCCGGTGACTGACTCGACCATCATCTATACGCACACTGACGAGGCCCCGGCCCTGGCGACGTATTCGTTCCTGCCGGTGGTCCAGGCGTACGCCTCTCAGGCGGGTGTCACTGTGGAGACCCGTGACATCTCGCTGGCCGGGCGCATCATCGCCCTCTTCCCGGAGTACCTCCAGGAGGACCAGCGCATCGCGGACGCCCTGTCCGAGCTCGGTGAGCTGGCCAAGACGCCCGGCGCGAACATCATCAAGCTGCCGAACATCTCGGCGTCGATCCCGCAGCTGAAGGCGGCGCTCGCCGAGCTTCAGGCGCAGGGCTACGCGCTGCCGGACTACCCGGACGACCCGAAGTCGGACGAGGAGCGCGACATCCGCGCCCGTTACGACAAGGTCAAGGGCAGCGCCGTGAACCCGGTGCTGCGCGAGGGCAACTCCGACCGCCGCGCTCCCGCGTCGGTCAAGAACTACGCCAAGACGCACCCGCACCGCATGGGCAAGTGGACGTCCGACTCGAAGACGAACGTCGCCACCATGGGCGTCGACGACTTCCGGTCCACCGAGAAGTCCGCGGTGATCTCCGAGGCGGGCGCGCTGCGGATCGAGCTGGTCGGCGACGACGGCTCCACCACCGTGCTGCGCGAGTCCGTACCCGTCCTGCCCGGCGAGGTCGTGGACGCGTCCGTCATGCACGTCGCGCCGCTGCGCGAGTTCCTCACGGCGCAGATCGCCCGCGCCAAGGCCGAGGGCGTGCTGTTCTCGGTCCACCTCAAGGCCACGATGATGAAGGTCTCCGACCCGATCGTCTTCGGTCACGTGGTGCGCGCCTTCTTCCCCAGGACGTTCGCGAAGTACGGCGAGACGCTCGCCACCGCCGGTCTGACCCCGAACGACGGTCTCGGCGGCATCTACAAGGGCCTGGAGTCCCTGCCCGAGGGCGCCGAGATCAAGGCGTCCTTCGACGCCGAGCTCGCCGAGGGCCCCGAGCTGGCGATGGTCGACTCCGACAAGGGCATCACCAACCTGCACGTGCCGTCCGACGTCATCGTCGACGCCTCGATGCCGGCCATGATCCGCACCTCCGGCCACATGTGGGGCCCGGACGGCCAGGAGGCCGACACCCTCGCGGTCCTGCCGGACAGCAGCTACTCCGGCGTGTACCAGGTCGTCCTCGACGACTGCCGCGCCAACGGCGCCTTCGACCCGTCGACCATGGGCACCGTCCCGAACGTCGGCCTCATGGCGCAGAAGGCCGAGGAGTACGGCAGTCACGACAAGACCTTCGAGGTGCCGACCACCGGCACCGTCCGTCTCGTCGACCAGGCCGGCAACGTCGTCCTGGAGCAGACGGTCTCCGCCGGCGACATCTTCCGCGCCTGCCAGACCAAGGACGCCCCGATCAAGGACTGGGTGAAGCTGGCCGTCACCCGCGCCCGCGCCACCGGCGACCCGACCGTGTTCTGGCTGGACGAGACCCGCGCGCACGACGCCGTGCTCATCGAGAAGATCCAGCGGTACCTGCCGGAGCACGACACCGAGGGCCTGGACATCCGTGTCCTGTCCCCCGTCGAGGCGACCAAGCTCTCCGTGGAGCGCATCCGCCGCGGCGAGAACACCATCTCGGTCACCGGCAACGTGCTGCGCGACTACCTGACCGACCTGTTCCCGATCCTGGAACTGGGCACCAGCGCCAAGATGCTGTCGATCGTCCCGCTGATGGCGGGCGGCGGCCTCTTCGAGACGGGCGCCGGCGGCTCCGCGCCGAAGCACGTGCAGCAGCTCGTCAAGGAGGACTACCTCCGCTGGGACAGCCTCGGTGAGTTCCTCGCCCTGGCCTCCAGCTTCGAGCACCTCGCGACCACCACGGGCAACGCCCGCGCCCAGGTGCTCGCCGACACCCTCGACCGCGCGACGGCGACCTTCCTCAACGAGGACAAGTCGCCGACCCGCCGCGTCGGCGGCATCGACAACCGCGGCAGCCACTTCTTCCTCTCCCTGTACTGGGCGAAGGAGCTGGCCCAGCAGACCGACGACGCGGACCTCGCCAAGGCGTTCGCCCCGCTCGCCGAGGTGCTGACCGCGCAGGAGCAGACGATCGTCGACGAGCTGAACGCGGTCCAGGGCAAGCCCGCCGAGATCGGCGGCTACTACCAGCCCGACCCCGCCAAGGCCGCCGCGGTCATGCGCCCGTCGGCCACCTGGAACGAGGCGCTGGCGACCCTCGCCTGACCCACGCGCCACCCCGCGCAGGCGACTTCGCGGACGTAGCTCGACGCACACCGCCCCGGCCGGACTCCCCGGCCGGGGCGGCGTGCGTCGTGACGCACACCGCCGGGCGGCGAACGCCCTCACGAGCGCCGGACCGGTCGTCCGGCCCGCGCTTCGCCGCCCTCGCCGCCGTCGCCGTCCCGCACCGTTCCTCCCCGCTCGGCGCGTCACGGTGACAGGAGCGGGCCCACCTGGGCGATCACCGGTGGCGGGCCGCAACGCCCGTTCATAACTTCGGCCTATGACCAAACGACAGTTGGCCCACCTCGCCTGCGCGGCGGCGGTAGCGGCGTCGGGCCTGGGCGCAGCCGCCCCCTCGGCCGCCCACCGGTCGGTGCACCTGGTGCGCGCCGGCGAATCCATCCAGAAGGCCGTTGACGCGGCGAAGCCGGGCGACACCGTCGTCGTCTCCCCCGGCAACTACCACGAGAGCGTCCGCATCACCGTGTCGGGCCTGACCCTGCGCGGCTCGGGCGCACGCAACACCGTCATCGTGCCGGGCACGGCCACCGGCGACGCGTGCGCCACGGCCGGCAACGGCATCTGCGTCGCCGGGACGGACAGCAGTCCGGTCCGCCGTGTCACCGTGGCCGCGCTGACGCTCAGGGGCTTCACCAAGCAGGGCCTGTGGGCCACCGGGACGGACCGGCTGACCGTCCGCGGGGTCACCGCCGAGAAGAACGGCCAGTGGGGCCTCGCCACCGAGCGGTCCGTCCGCGCGGCGCTCGTCGGCAACACCGCCCGGGACAACGGCGACGCCGGTGTCTTCGTCTCCAACACGGTCGCCACCGAGGAGGGCGCCCGCGACAGCCAGAACACCGTCATCGCCGGCAACCGGCTGAGCGGCAACCGGATCGGCGTCACCGTACGACGGCTGCGAAACCTGACCGTCGCCCGCAACGACGCGACCGGCAACTGCGCCGCCGTGTTCGTCGTCGGAGACGAGAACAAGCCGCGGGTCGGCGCCCTGACCCTGCGGCAGAACCACATCCACGCCAACAACAAGTCCTGCCCCAAGACCGCGCGCCTCCCCTTCCTCCAGGGCTCGGGCATCGTCCTCACCGGCGCCGAGGACTCCCTCGTGACGCACAACCGGATCGAGGACAACGTGGGCACGTCCCCGCTGTCCGGCGGCATCGTGCTGTTCAAGAGCTTCGTGGGCGCCCTCAACGAACGCAACGAGGTCCGCGACAACGTCCTGCTGCGCAACGGCCCGGCCGACCTGGCCAACCGTGACACCGGCCAGGGCAACACGTTCCGGGGCAACAGCTGCGCCGTATCGGAGCCCGCCGGAATGTGCTGACCGGGGGCACGCCCCCAAGACCCCGGTCCCGCCGTCCCCGTAGGCACCGGACCGGTCTGACTCCCTCCCCCGTACAGCACGACACCAGAAGCGAGGCATCCCATGACGACAGTCGAACAGGTCGACCAGACTCCCCCACCGCCCATGCGGCTGCGGGAGCTCGTGTTCGGAGCGGCCTGCGCGGCCGCCGTACGCGCCGCCGCCCGCCTCGGCGTGGCCGACGCGCTCGACGACCGCCCCATGGAGGTGGAGGACCTGGCGGGCGCGGTGAAGACCCAGCCGCACACGCTGCGCCGGCTGCTGCGCGCCCTGTCCTGCCAGGGCGTGTTCGTGGAGAACCCGGACGGCACCTTCGGACACACGGAGATGTCCCGGCTGCTGCGCGAGGACGACCCGCACAGCCTCCGGTACATCGCCCTGTGGTGCACGGAGCCGTGGACGTGGGCGGTCTGGCCGCAGCTCGACGAGGCGGTGCGCACCGGCGACAACGTCTTCGAGAACGTGTACGGCCGGGAGTTCTTCGCCTACCTCAACGAGGAGGCGCCCGAGTCCGCGCACGTCTTCAACCGCGCCATGACCACGTCCAGCGCGCAGTCGGCACGGGACGTCGCCGAGCTGCTCGACCTCCAGGGCGTGACCTCGGTCGCGGACATCGGCGGCGGACAGGGGCAGGTCGTGGCCAGCCTGCTGGAGAAGCACCCCGCCCTGCACGGCACGCTGCTCGACCTGCCGGGCGTGGTGGACAACGCCGATCCGCGGCTGCGCGACGGCGGGGCGCTGGCCGAGCGGGTACGGATCGTGCCGGGCGACTGCCGGCAGGACATCCCGGTGCAGGCCGACGTGTACATCATCAAGAACATCCTGGAGTGGGACGACGAGAGCACCCGCCGGGCGCTCGCCAACGTCCGCAAGGCCGCGCGTCCCGGCGCCCGGGTCATCGTCATCGAGAACCTCGTGGACGACACCCCGTCGATGAAGTTCACGACCGCCATGGACCTGCTGCTGCTCCTGAACGTGGGCGGCGCCAAGCACACCCGGCAGAGCATGGTCGACCGGCTCACGGAGGCCGGCCTGGTCATCGGCGAGGTCCGCCCGGTGAACGCGTATCTGCACGCCTTCGAGTGCACGGTCCCCGCCTGATCCGGCCGGACGCCCCGAAGAACCCGGAAAACCCGAGGCCGCCGGTTCCGCTTCTCGCGGAGCCGGCGGCCTCGGGTGTGTGCCGGGGTGCCCGGTCAGGACGCGGTGGGCCGCTCCCACGTGTAGAAGCACTGGGCCATGGCGTCCTTGGGACTCCGCCACGTCTGCGGGTCGTACGCGCTCACGTACGCCGCCAGTTCGTCGCTCACGTTCCGGAACTCCGGGTGTCCCGCCACCTTCGCGATGGCCGGCGCCGGGTCCCGCTCGGACTCGATGAGGTGCAGGTACACATCACCGAACTGGAAGAGGCTGCGCCGGTTGACCCCGATGAGGTGCGGCAGTTCGCCGCGGTCGGAGGCGGCGAACACGTCGGAGATCGCGGGCGCCGAACCGGGCGCCATACGGGCGACGATCAGGGCGTGGTGCATCGGACGGTCCTTCCTGTGTGCCGTGGGTCAGCTGACGGGGGCGGTGCGGCGCTCCCGGGCGGCCTGCTCGATCTTGTCCCGGATGAGACCCATCTGCGTGGCGGAGTTCCGGTTGATGTTGTCCGTCATCCACTCGTCGTCCACGGGGGCCTCGGGCTTCATCGCGAAGTCCTGCACCCAGCGCATGTGGGTGCCTCCCGGCGTCTGCTCGTACTCCCAGCGGATGTTCATGTGCGCGAACGGCCCCGTCTCCACGCGACGGGCCCGGACGGTCCGCGCGACGCGGTCCATGGTGCGCTCCGAGACCCAGCTCCACACCTTCCCGTTCTCGTCCGGGTGCATGGTGAGGCGGAACGTCGTCGAGTCGCCGTCCCGGGAGAGGACTTCGAGCGAGGCGTACTCGCTGAAGAGCTGGGGCCAGTTCTCGATGTCGTTCGTCATGTCCCAGACGAGGTCGAGAGGGGCGTCGATGGTGATGCTGTTGTCGGTGTGTCCGGGCACGTCAGGCTCCAGCCTTGAGGGTGTCGTTGACGAGGTCGAGGAACTCGCGCGGGGTCTTGCAGCGTTCGGTGTCCGGCGGGAGGGGCCGGCTGTACCGGTTCTCCAGCTCGCCGACGATGCCGAGCAGACCGAGCGAGTCGAGTCCGAGGGTGCCGAAGGGGGCGTCGGACGCGTTCGCGAGTTCCTGGGGGTCGACGGTGATCCCGGCCGCCTTCTTCATCAGCGCGGCCAGCTCGTCGAAGGTCACTTCGGTGGTGATCATGCGTGTGTTCTCCTCACTTGCCGCCCGGACTAGCGGGCGGAGTCACCGCGGCGCACGACCAGCGCCGCGTTGGAACCCATGAGTCCCCTGCTGAGGATCAGCGCCGTCCGCAGCTCGGCGGGGCGGGCGTCCGACATCACCAGATCGAGGTCGTGGCAGATGTCGAACACGTTCGGGGTGGGGGGTACCTGGCCGTGCTCCATGGCGAGCACCGCGGCCGCGGTGTCGAGCAGGGGCGCTCCGCAGTAGGCGCGTCCGATGCCCGTCTTGGGTGCCGTGACGGGCACACGGGTCCCGTGCGCGCCGAGGGCGTCGGCGATGGCGAGTGCCTCGGCCCGGTCGGCCTCGGGGACCCCGAGGGCGTCCGCGAAGACGACGTCGATCTCCTCCGGTGCGCAGTCGGCCTCGGCGAGGGCGCCGCGGATGGCCTGCGCGAGTCCCTCCCTCGACCGCTCCCACCGGGAGGCGCCGGTGAACGTCGCCGCGTGTCCGGCCACGACGGCCCGGACGGTCGCGCCGCGTTCACGGGCACGGTGCTCGTCCTCGACGACGAACATGGCGCCGCCCTCCGCGGGAACGAAACCGCAGGCTCCCTTGGTGAAGGGACGGTAGGCGCGATCGGGGTCCTCGACGGTGCTGAGCTCGGGGTAGGCGAGCTGGCACACCATCGAGTACGGGGCGAGGGGGGCCTCCGCCGCACCGACGACCATCGCGCCGGTGCCGCGCCGGACACCGCGGGCGGCGTGGGCGACGGCGTCCAGTCCGCCCGCCTCGTCGCTCGCGACCACACCGCAGGGGCCCTTGAAGCCGCCGCGGATGGAGATCTGGCCGGTGCTGGCGGCGTAGAACCAGGCGATGGACTGGTACGGGCCGACGTACCGGGATCCCTGGCCCCACAGCTTCTGCAGTTCGCGCTGGCCGAACTCGCCGCCGCCCGATCCCGCGGCGGTGACGACGCCGATGTCGTACGCCTCCTCGGGATCGACGTCACCGAGGCCGGCGTCGTCGAGGGCGAGGACGGTCGCGGCCATCGCGAAGTGGCTGAAGCGGTCCGTCTGGACGAGGAACCGCTCCTCGATGAGGTCCGCGGCGTCGAAGGCCCGGACCTCGCCCGCGACGCGCAGCGGCAGGTGCTCGCAGCCCTCGCGGGTGATCCGGTCGAGGACGCCGAGGCCTTCCCTGACGGACTTCCAGTAGGCGTCGGTGCGCTGTCCGTTGGGGGCGATGACGCCGATGCCGGTGACGGCGGCGCGCCCGGGTCGCTGCGTACGCTGCGTGGTCATCGTGTCCTCCCAGCCGGCCCGGTCAGGAGCACGGCGGACTGGAACCCGCCGAAACCGCTGCCGACGGAGAGCACGTTCCTCAGCTTCCGCGGGCGGGCGGTGCGCGGCACGTAGTCCAGATCGCACTCGGGGTCCGGGGTCTCGTAGTTCGCCGTGGGCGGTACGACCTGGTGCTTCAGCGCGAGGACGCAGGCGACGACCTCGATGGCACCGATCGCGCCGAGCGAGTGGCCCACCATGGATTTGATGGAACTCATGGGCGTGCCGTAGGCGTGGTCGCCCAGGGAGCGCTTGACGGCGGCGGTCTCGTGGCGGTCGTTCTGCCGGGTGCCGGAGCCGTGCGCGTTGACGTAGTCGATCAGTGTCGGGTCGAGACGGGCCTGGTCGAGCGTGGTGTCGATCGCCCGGGACATCTCCAGTCCCTCACTGGTCAGACCGGTCATGTGGTAGGCGTTGCCGTAGGTGGCGTAGCCGCCGATCTCGCAGTAGATGTGCGCGCCGCGGGCCCTGGCGTGCTCGTACTCCTCCAGGATCAGTACCGCGGCGCCCTCGCCCATGACGAACCCGTTGCGGTGGGCGTCGAAGGGCCGTGAGGCGTGCTCCGGGTCGTCGTTGTCGGGCGACGTGGCCTTGATGGCGTCGAAGCAAGCCATGGTGATCGGCGAGATCGGGGAGTCGGACGCGCCGGCGATGCAGATGTCGGCCCGGCCCTCCTCGATGGTGTGGAAGGCGTAGCCGACCGCGTCGAGTCCGGAGGTGCAGCCGGTGGAGACGGTCTGCACCGGCCCCTGGGCCCCGAACTCCTCGGCGACGACCGAGGCGAGCGTGCTGGGCGAGAACGCCAGGTGCAGCTGCGGGTCGGCGGTGCGGTGGTCGACGTCCCAGCGGCTGCCGCCCTCGCTGACCTTGACGTAGTCGTGCTCCAGACGGGTGGTGCCTCCGACGGCGCTGCCCAGCGAGACGGCGACGCGCCAGGGGTCCTGCTCGGCGGTGTCGATTCCCGCGTCGCGGACGGCTTCCCCGGCGGCGACGACCGCGAACTGGATGTAGCGGTCGGCGTCGCGGACGAGCTGCGGGTCGAGTCCGTGTGCGACCGGGTCGAAGTCGCACTCGGCTGCTATGCGGGAGCGCAGTCCCGCCGGGTCGAAGAGCGTGATGCCGCGGGTCGCGGTGCGGCCGCTTGCGAGGAGATCCCAGAACGCCTTCGTCCCGGTTCCGCCCGGAGCGACCACACCGATGCCGGTGACGGCCACTCGCCGGGTCACTGTATGGCCCCACTTCGCTCGGACGGCTGTCCGTGGTCCGGCGCGGACAGGTCCGGCCCGGTGGTGGCGAACCGCGGAGCGGGCTGGCTGTCGTCCGTCTCCTCGGTGTCGACGTGGCCGAGGCTCGGGCGCGGGGCGAGCGGGCCGAGGTGGAAGACCATGCGGGCCTCGGTGTCGCCGACGTTGCGGAAGCGGTGCCGCATGTTGATCGGGATGAGCAGGCCCTGGTCGGGCTGGAGGGCGAACGCCTCGCCGTCCAGGTCGACCTCGAGGGCGCCGTTCACCACGAACACGAACTCCTCGGAGTACGGGTGGTAGTGCTCGCTGATGCGCTCGCCGGGCTGCATGATGGCCAGGCCCATGAAGCCGCTGGTGGACCCCGCGGTGGCGGGCGTGAGCATGGCCCGGACGTCCCCGCCGCGCCGGCGGTTGGGCTCCGTCTCACTCAGGTCCACGATGCGTGGATGATTGTTGATCATGCTTGGTTCCTCCGGGTGGGGCGGGGACGGGGGACGTCCGCGGACGCTGGCTGTGGGGGTCCCTCAGGAGTCCGACGCGCTGCGGTCGGTGACGGGCAGCATGTCGGCGTGCGACAGCAGACGGTTGGTGTTGCGTTCCGTCGACAGGGCGCCTTCGACGCCGATCGCCGCTCCGTCGAGCAGACGTTCCAGCTCTGCGGCCTTCTTGGGGCCCTTGAGGCCGAGCGAGGCGACGGGGTCCTGGTCGAGCTCGCCCACGATGTCGATCAGTCGGACGACGATGTCGTCGCGCTGGAAAACGGTGCTGCGGTACACAGGGCTCGCCTGGTCGTCGGCCGCCGTCTCGTCCTGCTGGGCGAGAAACTTGGCCAGCTCCGTTCCGCAGCCCGGCCGCGCCGGGTAGTACAGGGCGTGCCGGCGCAGCTGCGCCGGCTCCTCGTGGCCGGAGACCACGTGGTGCACGGCCGGCAGCGCCGCCCGGGTGAAGAAGACGCGCGCGGAGTCCGGGTCGCTCAGGTCCCGGTCCTGCTCCAGGTACGGGTTGATGGCCTCCTCCACCGCCCGCACCTCGGGCTGGCGTGCCACGTGGCGCAGGGCCGCGAGGAGGTCGCCCTCCACCTCCACGGCGCGTACGACGCGGTTGCCGTGCATGAAGAGCGAGGTGCGGCGCAGCCGGGTGTTGTCGTCGACCTGGGCCTGCGGTGACGTGTAGCCGGCCAGGAGCTCGGCGACCTTCGACTCGGAGCCGGGCTTCACCGTGAAGGTCAGGGCGTGGCGGGCGACGCCGTCACCGACGCGGGCCTCCACCTGCGGGGCCGGCGGGACGGGCCGGCCGGTGAGGGCCTGGGCCGGGTGGGTCTCGCGCAGGATGCTGTAGCGCATGGACCGGGTGTCCCGGACGCAGCTGTGCATCGGCCGTACCGTCTCGACGTGCTCCTCGCTGTTCACCCAGGCGAGGAAGGGGGGCGCGCTCTCCCACTCGCTGGTGATGAGCCACTGCGAGGGGTTCTCGATCGACTGGCACAGCTGGTCACTGATGTGGCCGGGCACCGAGGCGACCTGGTTGCGCATGAGCTCGTACGCCTCGAGGAACTGCTCCTGGGCCCCTTCGTACAGGTCCAGCAGCAGAATCACGCGAAGCCTGGAGCCGTCGAAGGCCGACTGCGAGATACGTCCCGAGATGGTCATTCCAGCACACCTCTCCTCTTGGTCACGGAAAGCGAGGAACGACCGCGGTGTCCGAAAAGGCCGGGGCCGCCATGAGCTGATCGTTGACGCGACGCCCCGACTGCGCGAGCCCCACGGGTCGGACGAGTGAACCGCGCGCCATCCGGGTGTCCCCGACGCGCGAACCGGTGCCCACAGGGCATGGAATCGGCATCCTCATCTCCCATCACGTCGCAGGCGACGCATGGAGGCAGTCAATGAACCGATTCGAAGGGGCCGGCGAGATCGGTCACCGCACGCCCGTCCTCATCGTCGGCGGCTCTCTGGTGGGGCTCTCCACCTCGCTCTTCCTGGGCCGTCTCGGCGTGCCGCACATCCTCGTGGAGCGTCACTCGGGCACCTCGATCCATCCGCGCGGGCGTGGCAACAACGTGCGCACCATGGAGCTCTTCCGGACGGCCGGGGTTCAGAAGCGCATCGAGGAGGCCGCCTCGGTGCTGGCGGACAACCACGGCATCCTGCAGGCGCCGACCCTGGTGGGCGACGCGGGCGAGTGGCTCTTCAAGGAGATCGACCCGGGCGGCGGCCTGGCCCGCTTCAGCCCGGGCGCCTGGTGCCTGTGCAGCCAGAACGATCTCGAACCGGTGCTGCTGGAGACCGCTCGCGAGCTGGGCGGCGATCTGCGGTTCTCCACGGAGCTGATGTCGTTCGAGCAGGACCCCGACGGGGTGACCGCGAAGGTCAAGAGCCGCGAGACCGGCGAGCACACCACGATCCGCGCGGACTACCTGGTCGCGGCGGACGGACCGCGCAGCCCCGTCCGTGAGGCGCTCCGTATCGGACAGACCGGGCCGGGCGACCTGTTCCACAACGTGAGCGTCACGTTCACCTCGCGCGGCCTCGCGGAGGTCGTGGGCGACCGCCGGTTCATCGTCTGCTATCTGACCGACCCGGAGGCGGACGGCGCGCTGCTGCCGGTCGACAACAAGGAGCACTGGGTCTTCCACGCCCCCTGGCATCCCGAACACGGCGAAACCCTGGAGGAGTTCACCGACGAGCGGTGCGTGGAGCACATCCGGCGGGCGACGGGCGTGCCGGACCTGGACGTGCGGATCACCGGGCGGGCCGCCTGGCACGCGGCCGAGCGGGTCGCCGAACGGTACGCGGACAGGCGGGTGTTCCTGGCCGGCGACTCGGCGCACGAGATGTCCCCGACCGGCGCGTTCGGCTCCAACACCGGTATCCAGGACGCCCACAACCTGGCCTGGAAACTGTCCGCGGTGATCGGCGGCTGGGCCGGCCCGGGGCTGCTCGCGTCGTACGACGCCGAGCGCCGGCCGGTGGCGGAGGCCACGAGCGCACGGGCCTCGTCGCGCTCGGTCGAGCACAGCCACCCGGGGTACACGCCGTCCCCCGCGGCGGGCGGCCCGGGCGGTGCCGGGGGGCCGGGGGGTCCCGGGGGTCCGGGGGGTCCCGGCGGCAGGAAGGGCGGGATCCTCAACGTGGCGCTCGCCTACCGCTACCCGCGAGGTGCCGTGGTGGGCGCCGATCCGGCGGTCCCGGTCGTGCCCGACGGCGTACGGCTGACGGGTGAACCCGGGACCCGGGCGCCGCACCAGTGGCTGACCCGGGCGGGTGAGCGCGTCTCCACGCTCGATCTGTACGAGCGGTCCATGGTGCTGCTCAGCTCGGCGGACGGCAGCGGCGGCTGGCACGACGCGGCCCTGGACGTGGCACGGCAGCTCGACGTCCCGCTGGACTCCTACCGGGTCGGCGGCAGGCCCGAGGCGGAGCTGGCGCCGGCCGCCGACACGGACTGGGCGGAGGTCCACGGCGTCTCCCGGGACGGCGCGGTGCTGGTCCGCCCCGACGGGTTCGTCGCCTGGCGGTCCACGGAGGCGTCCGACGACCCCGCCACGGCGCTGCGGGAGGCGCTCACCACGGTCCTGGACTGCGGCTGATCCTCGTCCGGGCCGCGCCTCGGCGGGCGCGGAAACGGCCGGAGGCCGTATCGGTCACCCGATACGGCCTCCGGCCGACGACTTCGTACAGTCGGGACGACAGGATTTGAACCTGCGACCCCTTGACCCCCAGTCAAGTGCGCTACCAAGCTGCGCCACGTCCCGATGCGCCGTCACCCGGTGTCCCGTGTGATCGCGCATCCGAACCCTACCGCACCTCGGTGGGTGCCTCCGCACGCACCGTCATCGTCCCAGCCCAGCGGGGGTCACCGCCCGCCGTCAGGCGTTGGGGTCGAAGGCGATGCCCGCCGGCTCGGCCTTCACCAGGTGCGCGTTGAAATTGCCGTCCTTGAGGCCGAACACGGCGCTGCCGAAGTTGTAGGCGCTCAACTTGTCGCGCAGCCCGGCGGGGTAGCCGTTCCAGCCGACCAGGGTCGGGAACTGCCAGGTGTGCTGGTGGTTCTCCGGCGGCTCGTCGTTGGTGTTCGCGGGCCGGAAGCAGTGCGTTCCGATGCCGTCCTTGTGGTACACGACCTTGGGGTGCGTGCCGTCCCAGCGGATCTGGTCCCGCCCGTAGACGTTGAAGTTGCCGTGGGCCGAGGTGGACACGTACTTGGCCTCGTTGTCCTGGACCCACACCACGACGTGCTCCCAGTCGTTGCGGTGCCCGCCGAGGCCGCTGCCCGCGACGGCCTGGTCCTTCTCGAAGTAGAGGCCGTACATGATGGCGCACCAGCCGTTGTTGCACTTCTCGCGGGAGTAGCCGTTGGTGTTGTCGAGGTCCCAGGAGTCACGGCACTGGCCGTTCAGGGCGCCGGAGGGGTTGAGGCCGCCGTTGACCGTCCCGTCGGGGCCGATGGCGGGCGTCGGATAGCAGCCGTCGGTGTCGTAGTCGAAGGCCGGCTGGAACGTCTGCTCCAGTCCGTCCGCGTTCGCGGGCAGGGCCTTGGGCGGGTCGGCGAGGGCCACGCCCGGCAAGGCGACGACCAGCGCCACGGCGCTGCCGAGGATGAGCGAGACCTTGCTGATCCGCGAGCTTCTCTTCACTGCGTCCTCCAGATCGACCGCGGCGTGGGGGCGGGGCAGACCACGCGGTCAGGTTGGCATGCCCAGATCAGCTTTCCGGGCGGGCTCCGAAAACGCCAGAGTCCGCGGGTGTCCGAGCGATGAAGGATCAGCCAATGCGGCTTCCGTGACGGACTGTTGGGGTGATCCGGACACCCCGAACGCGCAACTCGTCGCTCTGACAGCCAAGTTGCTGTCGAGCCGGTGCCGGGCAGGGGCCGGCCCCGCAACCGACGACCGTCGCCCCCGGAGCCGCTACTCGCCCCCGGCCCGCGGCTCCCATCCCTCGTACGCCGCCGTCAGCAGCCCCAGGACGCCGTGGGCCGTCACCTCGCGTGGGTTGGGGTACGCATCCACGGCGGCCTCGGTCGCCGCTCGGCTCAAGTCGGCCTCCCTCAGGCCGATCTCGGCGAGCGTGCGGGGAGCGCCGAGGTCTCCCGCGAACTGCCGCAGGGCGTGCGGCACGTCATCGGTGTCCAGCGCCCGCGACAACGCGGCGATCGCCCGCGGCGCGGCGGCCGCGTTGTAGGCCAGGGCGTACGGCAGGACCACGGTGTGGGTCTCGGCGTGCGGCAGGCCGAACGTGCCGCCGAGCACGTGGCACAGCTTGTGGTGCAGCCCCATGGTGGTCGCGCCGAGGCACGCGCCACAGAGCCAGGCGCCGTAGAGGGCACGCCCGCGCGCCTCCGGGTCGCCGGGGGCCTCCGCCACCCGCCGCAGGGCGCCGGTCATCGCGCGGACGCCTTCCTCGGCCATCAGGGAGACGAGCGGGGAGGCGTCGGGGGCGTACAGCGCCTCGACGGCGTGTGCCAGGGCGTTGACGCCGCTGGTCACCGAGAGCGGCACCGGAAGGGCGAGGGTGAGTTCGGGGTCGTAGACGACGGCGCGCGGCTGGACGGACGGGTCGCGTCCGGTGCGCTTGGCCCCGTGCTCGGTGAGACCCCACACGGACGTCATCTCGGAGCCGGAGTAGGTGGTGGGCACGGCGATCAACGGCAGGCCGGTGCGCAGCGCGACCGCCTTGCCGAGGCCGATCGCGGAGCCGCCCCCGACGGCGACGCAACCGTCCGCGCCCGCCTCCCGTGCCGCCGCGACGGCCCGGTCGGCCACCTCCACGGGGACGTGCATCCGGGCGCCCGCGTGCACTCCCGCGCAGCTGTCGCCGAGGGCGTCCGCCACCGACCGCGCGACGTCCTCGCCCCGGCTGCCGCACACCACCAGGACCCGGTGCAGACCGAGTCGCGCGGCCTCGCCCGGCGTCGCGGTCACCGCCGCGCCGGGCCGGAACACCACGCGGGCGGGCCGGGTCTCGTAGGAGAAGTCGAGCGGGCTGTCGGGGCGGGTGCTCATTCCGGCTCCAGTACGAGATCGAAGTGTGCGTGCCGGAACGGGTTCGCGACGCCGAACTCCCGTGCCAGGGAGGGGTCGTCGGTCTCGGTGAAGTCCTGCACGAGGCTCTTCTTGACGGCGAAGACGGCGTCCGCTTCGAGATACGCGCTGCCCGCCACGAAGATGTGCGTGGTGACGGGGGCGTGACCTGCCGCCGAGGCGATGAAGTGGATGTGGGCGGGGCGGTAGGGGTGACGTCCGGTGGCTCCCAGGAGGGCGCCGACCGGGCCGTCGGTGGGGATCGGGTACGGGCTCGGCACACAGGTGCGGAACCGAAAGCGGCCCTCGGCGTCGGCCGTGAAGAGTCCGCGCCCGTTGCCCGGCGGCTGGACGTCCGGCTGCTGGACGTCGTAGAAGCCCTCGCCGTTCGCCTGCCACACGTCGAGGACCGCGCCGGGCAGCGGAGTCCCGTCGCGCGCCAGCACCCGTCCGTCGATCACGCAGGGTTCGCCGGTGCCCATCAGGTCGATGTCCGCGCCGAGTTCACGCGGCGGCGACGCCGTCATGTGGAACGGGCCGAGCACCGTCGACTCCGTCGCGCGCGGGTCCCGGTGGCCGTTCAGGGTCTCCACGAGCATGGAGACACCGAGCACGTCCGACAGGAGGATGAACTCCTGCCGGGTCTCGGTGCACTTCCGCCCGGTCGCCGTCAGGAAGTCGATGGCCTGTTCCCACTCCCCCATGGTCGGCTCCGTCTCCCGGACGAAGTCGTGGAGATGCCGGGTGAGCGCGCCGAGCAGCCCGCGCAGCCGTGGGTCGGCCGTGCCCGCGAAACTGTCGACGACCGCTTCGGTGATCTCCGTCGTGAAGTCCGTACCGACGCCGGTACCGACGTCCCTGCTGAAGTCGTCCGCCATGCCGCTCCCGTGGTCCCTCGGTCGTCCTGCCAGGCACGTGCACAGGCTACGAGGCCGTCCGGGCCGGGAGCGCCAAGCCGGCGAACCCGCCACCGGTGTCCTGTCCTTCCGCCCCGCTGCGGCCTCTCGCGGTGGCCCCGACACAGCCGGGCCGACGCGCTGGATACGTGATCGCCCTTTCCGTAAGGCATGGTTGACCCGAGCAACACGCACGCACCGGACGCACGGAAAGTATGATCAAGCAATGTCTGACTTGACCGAAACCACGCCCGGCTGGCTGTCCCGCGACGAACTGGAATCGGCCCGCGCCCGCATGCCGATCCTGTACGTCGAGGCGGTGCCGGTGCGCGTCGACGACAACGGCGAAGTCACCCACATCGGGCTCCTGCTCCGTATCGGTCCGGACGGGACCGTCAGCCGGACCCTCGTCTCCGGCCGGGTGCTGCACCACGAGCGGGTCCGCGACGCGCTGCTGCGCCACCTGGAGAAGGACCTCGGCCCGGTGGCCCTCCCCCGGGTTCCCGCCTCCCTGCAGCCGTTCACCGTCGCCGAGTACTTCCCCACGCTCGGTGTCACGCCGTTCCACGACCCGCGCCAGCACGCGGTGTCCCTGGCCTACATCGTCCCGGTGACCGGCGACTGCCGTCCCCGGCAGGACGCGCTCGACCTGGTCTGGTTCAGCCCCGAGGAGGCCTCTTCGGCGATGGTCGCGGACGAGATGCCCGGCGGTCACGGGGTGCTGCTGCGGCAGGCGCTGGCCCACGTCGGATGCCTGTCCTGACAGCCGCGGGCGTCCGTCCCGACCGGGGGCCGGTATCGGTCCGATCCGGCCCGCCGGACGGCGACGGCGCACGGAGACAGGGGCACGGGAAACCAGGGCCCAGGGGCACGGAAAAGGCCGTCTTCTCACGGGTGAGAAAACGGCCTCCGACCTGCTCAAGAGCTGGTCGGGACGACAGGATTTGAACCTGCGACCCCTTGACCCCCAGTCAAGTGCGCTACCAAGCTGCGCCACGTCCCGGTGCGTTCCCGCGCGGTGAACCGCGCGATCGTGCGAACAGAACTTTACCCCACGTCGGGGGCTGCCCCGCAGGGGGCGCGGAGAGCGGGACAATCGGAGCATGAACGGACCATCGAGGACACCGCGGACACCGCAGGCCGGCGGACGTGACCGGGACCCCGAGGGCCGGGCGCGCAACGCACGGCCCCGCGACGGCCTCGGCCGCCCCCTGCCGTACGGATCGGCCGGGGTGGAGCGGCAGCCGGAGGGTGTCGTGCGCGCACCCGAGGAGTCGGTCACCGAGGCCCAGACCCTGCTGGACGCCGGACGGCCGTTCCACGCGCACGAGGTGTTCGAGGACGCCTGGAAGTCCGGCCCGGACGACGAGCGGGGGCTCTGGCGCGGGCTGGCGCAGCTCGCCGTGGGGCTCACTCACGCGGCCCGCGGGAACACGACGGGCGGCGCCCGGCTGCTGCGTCGCGGCGCCGGAGCCGTCGAGGAGTGGGGTGCGAAGTCCGGCCGGGCCCGGCCTCACGATCTGCGGATCGCCGAACTCGCGCTTTGGGCAAGGGAGTTGGCAGACTCGGTGGAGCGCGACGGCGGCCCGGTCGATGCGGCGGCGTCCTCTCCGCGGCTGCGCGGGCCCGCCGGCTGACGCGGGGCCGGACGCGGTGCGTCCGGCGTCCCGGGCGTGCGGCAGACTCCGGGGGTGCGAAAGATACATGTCATCGGCATCGGAGCGGGCGACCCCGAGCAGCTCACCCTGCAGGCGGTCAAGGCGCTGAGGAGCACGGACGTGTTCTTCATCCTGGACAAGGGCGAGGTGAAGGCCGACCTGGTCCGGCTGCGCCACGACATCCTCGACGCGCACGTGCCGGAGGGGACGTACCGCCTGGTCGAGGCGCGTGACCCGGACCGCGACCGGGCGGCGGGCGGTGCGGCGTACTCGCCGGCCGTCGGGGACTGGCGCAGCGCCCGCGGCGCCATCTACGAGCGGCTGATCGCCGAGGAACTGGGTGAGGACGAGAGCGGCGCGTTCCTGGTGTGGGGAGATCCCGCGCTGTACGACAGCACGCTCGCCATCCTGGAGGAGATCCAGGAGCGGGACACCGTGGCGTTCTCGTACGACGTGGTGCCCGGCATCAGCAGTGTCTCGGCGCTCCTCGCCCGGCACCGGACCGGTCTGAACCGGGTCGGCCGACCCGTGCAGATCACCACCGGGAGGCGCCTCGCGGAGGGCTTCCCGGAGGGCGTGGACGACGTGGTCGTGATGCTCGACGCGCAGCGGACGTTCCGGCAGTACGCGGACCAGGACATCGACATCTACTGGGGCGCCTACATCGGTACCCCCGACGAGATCCTCGCGTCCGGGCCGCTGGCCGAGACGGCACCCCGGATCGAGCGGCTGCGTGCCGAGGCCCGGGAGCGCAAGGGCTGGATCATGGACACCTATCTGCTGCGCAGGAATCCGCGGGACTAGGCCCGCCGTTCGGGCATGCGGCGGGACGCGGGGCGGGGCGCCGCATGTCGGAGCCCTCTGATCCGGACGACAGGCGCCGGCTCCGCCCCTGCCGTCTCGCCGGAGTGTTTGCCGCGAGCGGGTCCGTGGGACGGGTGTGCGCGGGCCCGGGACGCTCCTGCCGCGGCCGTACGCCGGGCGGGTGACCCCGCATGCACGGGGAGCCCACCGGTGTGAGGGTGGCGGGTGTGACGATCACCGAGGATACGGCGCCACTCGCGGCGGATGCGCCCGGACCGCCGGTGCTGGACGGCCGGCGCCGCAACATCGTCTTCGCGACGATCGTGCTGGGCATTCTCCTCGCCGCGCTCGACCAGACGATCGTGGGCACCGCGCTGCCGACGATCGTGTCGGACCTGGGCGGCGCGGCGCACATGTCGTGGGTGGTGACCGCGTACCTGCTGGCGGAGACCGTGGCGACGGTGCTGGTCGGCAAGTTCGGCGACCTGTTCGGCCGCAAGGTGGTCTTCCAGGCCTCGGCGATCATCTTCATCACCGGTTCGTTCCTGTGCGGCCTCGCCACGAACATGTCGCTCCTGATCTCCTGGCGCGCGATGCAGGGCATCGGCGCGGGCGGTCTGATGGTGACCGCCATGGCCCTGATCGCGGACGTCATCCCGCTGCGCGAGCGGGGCAAGTACCAAGGTGCGATCGGCGCGGTCTTCGGCGTGGCCACGGTGATCGGACCCCTGCTCGGGGGACTGTTCACGGACCACCTCACCTGGCGGTGGGCGTTCTACATCAACGTGCCCATCGCGATCGTCGTGGTGATCGCGGCGGCCCGCACCATCCCCGTGGTGAAGTCGGCCACCCGGCCCGTGATCGACTATCTGGGCATCGCCCTCGTCGCGATCGGCGCGAGCGCGCTGATCCTCGGGACGAGTTGGGGCGGCAACCAGTACGCCTGGGGATCGCCGGCCATCATCGGCCTGTTCGTGGGCGGTCTGATCGCGCTCGGCCTGTTCTGCTGGGTGGAGACGCGCGCGGCCCAGCCGATGCTGCCGATGCGGCTGTTCTCCAACCCGGTCTTCACGGTGTGCTCGATCCTCAGCTTCATCGTGGGCTTCGCGATGCTCGGCGCGATGACGTTCCTGCCGACGTATCTGCAGTACGTCGACGGGGACTCGGCGACGATCTCCGGGGTCCGGACGCTGCCCCTGGTGGTCGGACTGCTCATCGCCTCGATCTTCAGCGGCAACGTGGTCAGCAAGACCGGCCAGTACCGGATCTTCCCCATCGTCGGTTCCCTCGTGATGGCGCTCGGGCTGTATCTGATGTCCCTGATGGGGCCGGACTCGGGGACCTGGCTGGAGTCCCTCTACATGTTCGTGCTCGGCACCGGCATCGGACTGTCCATGCAGGTCCTGACGATCGCCGTACAGAACACCGTGGAGTACACCGACCTCGGCACCGCCACCTCCGGTGTCACCTTCTTCCGTACGCTCGGCAGCTCGTTCGGTACGGCCGTCTTCGGGACGATCTACACCAACGCCCTGAAGCCGAACCTGGCCGACGGCGTGCGGTCGGCCGCGGAGACCGGCGCGGCGCCGCCCGCTGTCGTCGCCCGGGCGGCGCAGAGCCCGGAGGCGCTGCACAGGCTGCCCGCCCAGGCGGCGCGGCCCATCATCGAGGCGTACGCCGACACCATCCACACGGTGTTCCTGTGGACGGTGCCGGTGGCGCTCCTCGGGTTCGTGGTGGCGCTCTTCCTCAAGCAGGTGGAGCTGCGGGACAGCGCCCGGCTGGGTTCGACGGACATGGGCGAGGGGTTCGCGTCGCCGGCCGGCACCGACTCCCAGCGGGTGCTGGAGGCGTCGGTCGGGAAGATCATCGGGAGTACCGAGATGGCGACCGCCCGCCGGATCGTCGAGGAGTCGGACACCCGGCTGGACGTGGCGGGCGCCTGGGCCGTGATGCAGGTGGAGTTGTTCACCCGGATGGTCGGCCACGCCAACCTCAACCTGATCGCCGGCCGGCGCCATCTGCCGCCCGAGGTCCTCGTGCCGGTGTTCAGCCGCATGGTCGAGGAGGGCTATCTCACCCGGCACGGCTCGCTCTTCTCCCACACGCCGGCCGGTGAGCGCGAGGCCCGCGTGATCGGCAAGGCCTGGGCCATGTGGCTCGCGGAACGCGTCGAGCAGGATGTCGGCCGGCCGTCCGGTACGGAACTGCGCGCCGCCGTCGACACGATCGCCAAGCGCCTGCTGGTCGAGGATCTCACCCAGGGGCTGCCCGACCGGTCGCGGGAGCTGGAGCCGGCCTCGACGGGCTGACCGTGCGCGGGCCGGCCGGCCCGCTCCGAGGACCGGCTCGTGCCGCCGAGGACGAGGACGCGGGGGACGTGGGCCGAGGCCAACGGGGGGGCGTGCCGGCGGTCCCGGGCGCGCCCCCGTCGTCGCGGGTCAGGGAGCCAGGCGGAAGACGCCGTAGGAGAACGGCTCGGTGGTGATCTTTCCGTCGGCGTGGGCCTCGACGCCGCGCGCGAGCAGGGCCGGGCCGACGGTCACGTCACTGAGCGTGCAGCTCCGCGGACGTCCGCTCGGGTTGACGGCCACGAGATACGAGTCACCGCGCGTGTAGACCAGCGGATAGCCGGAGTTGAGCACGTCGACCGGTCCGTGCGTGCCCAGTTCACGGTGTTCGCGCCGGAGCCGGATCAGGGCGCGCACCTGGTGCAGCAGGGAGCCGGCGTCGTCCCGCTGCGCGGCCACGGACGGCCGGTCGGCGGACGGGTCGACCGGCAGGTACAGGTCCTCCTCGGGCGCCGTGGAGAAGCCCGCGTTGGGTCCGTCGTCCCACTGCATCGGCGTACGGGAGCCCTGGCGTGCCTCGTCGCCGAGCTGACTGCCCTCCTTGCTCGGCAGCCCCGGCAGATACCGCATGCCGATCTCGTCGCCGTAGTAGATGACCGGCAGGGAGGGCCAGGTGAGCTGGAAGGCGAAGGCGGGCGCGACCATGTCCCGGGTGCGGGTGCCGCACACCAGTCGGGAGAAGTCGTGGTTGGCCGTGGGGAGTGCCACGTATCCCGCTCCGGCGATGGCCGTGTCGGCCTCGCGCCAGGCGTCGAGGAACTCCCGCATCGAACCGTCTCCGTCGGGCCCGAAGAAGCAGGGGTCCTCGCCCCAGACCGGGTTGTGGCTCCCCTGGGCGTTGCCCCACAGCGAGCGCAGCGGGCGGCCGACGAAGTGGAGGAAGAAGTCGGCGTGGATCCCGGCGGGTACGGAGGTCTTGGGGTCGCCCCACTCGGAGAGCAGGGCCCGGTCCGGATAGGCCTGGTCCATCCAGGCCCGCGTCTCGCGCCACAGGGCGGCGGTGGCCGAGCGGTCGGGGTCGTCCTTCACCAGGGAGAACGCCATGTCGACCCGGAAGCCCGCGACACCGCGGTCGAACCAGTACGCCATGATCTCGCGCAGTGCCGCCCGGTTGGCCCGCGGGCCCGGGGCGTCGACCGGCCGGCGCCAGGGTTCGGCCGGGTCCGGGCGCGCGTAGCCGAAGTTGAGGGCGGGCTGGACGGGATAGAAGTTGGGCAGGTAGTACCCCGGCCGGGTGCCGGGTGAGGGCACCCAGGCGGGGCTCGGGGCCTCGGGGGTGTCGGCCCAGATGTAGCGGTCGTCGCCGGGGTCGTCGGCCGAGGCCCTGAACCACGGGTGCTGGTCAGAGGTGTGCCCGGCGACCAGGTCCAGCATGACCCGGATGCCGCGCGAGCGGGCCTCCTCGACGAGGGTGACCAGGTCGGCGTTCGTGCCGTAGCGGGGTGCGACGGTCCGGTAGTCGCTGACGTCGTATCCGGCGTCCGCGAAGGGCGAGGCGAACAGCGGGCTGAGCCAGACGGTGTCGACGCCGAGCCACTCCAGGTACTCCAGCCGGCGCAGCACGCCGGTCAGGTCCCCGATGCCGTCCCCGTCGGTGTCAGCGTAGGTCTGCGGGTAGATCTGGTACATCACCGCGTCCGCCAGCCAGGCGGGCGGCGGTTGGATGTCCGCCATGGAAGCGGCCCTTCTCTCAGGCGTCGGAGGGGCAGGACGCGGCCACGGTGAGCGGCGCGCCGCGTCAAGCTAACAGGGTAGAAAGCGCTTTCCAAGAGCGTTTGCGGAGAGATGCCGGGCGGAGTCCGGACGATCGGCCGCCTTTCCCGGCGGGCGGCGGCTTCTGCTGCCGGGCGGTCCGGCTCAGTGGAGGAGCAGTTGGACGCCGCCCACCACCGTGGCCGCGATCACCAGGCGTTCGAAGAGCAGCTGGTTGATCCGGTTCACGGCCCACTTCCCGAGGAACGCGCCCGGCACGACGAAGACGGCCAGCGCGGCGTCCAGCAGCAGCGAGTGGCCGTCGATCAGGCCGAGTCCCGCACTGAAGGGCAGCTTGGTCACGTTGACGATCAGGAAGAAGAAGGCGGAGGTGCCGAGGAAGCCGAGCTTGCGGAAGCCCGCGGAGAGGAGATACATCGACATCACCGGGCCGCCCGCGTTGGCGACCATGGTGGTGAACCCGCCGAGCACGCCGTAGGAGCGGGCCTTGGCGCGGCCCGCGCGCGTGACGACGGCGTCGGGGTCGTCGTCCTGGACGGCCGCCCTGCGGCGCCACACCGTGACCGCCGCCATCAGCAGCAGGATGGCGCCGATCGAGGTCCGCACGACCGCGTCGTCCGCCCACACCAGGAACACCGTGCCGAGGACGACTCCGGCGGCGACCGCCGGGAACAGCCGCCACAGCGTGGGCCAGTGGGCATGGCGCCGGTAGGTGAGGACGGCGAGGACGTCGCCGACGATCAGGATGGGCAGCAGGACGCCGGTCGAGGCGCGGGCGGGCAGCACGGCGGCGAAGATCGCCAGGCTGACCGTGTTGGCCCCGCTCACGGCGGTCTTGGAGAAGCCGACGAGCAGGGCCGCGGCGGCCAGGGCGGCGAACTCCCAGCTGGATATGTGCCAGAGCGTCATCGTGTTCATGCGGGGACCGATGCTATGCCCACGCAACTCGCCCGCGTAAGGAGCGTCTCGGCACCCGGCCCCTGGGCCGGGTGGAACAGGCGCCGGGTCAGGCCGTGTAGCGCGTGCGCAGCTCCCGCTTGAGGATCTTCATGCTCGGGCCGAGGGGCATCTCGTCGGTGTACTCCAGGCGGCGCGGGTACTTGTGACGGCCCAGATGGTCCTTGGACCACTCGGCGATCTCGGCCGCGTCGGCCGTGGCGCCCTCGGCGCGGACCACGACCGCGCACACCTCCTCGCCGTGCAGTTCGTCCGGCAGGCCGATCACCGCGACCTGGGCGACCGCGGGATGGCGCATCAGCACTTCCTCGACCTCGCGCGGGTAGACGTTGTAGCCGCCGCGGATGATGACGTCCTTCTTGCGGTCGACGATCCGCAGGAAGCCGTCGTCGTCCTTGGTGCCGAGGTCACCGGTGCGGAACCAGCCGTCGACCACGGCCTCCGCGGTGGCCTCGGGCCGGCCGAGGTAGCCGGAGAAGACGTTGTGGCCGCGGATGACGACCTCCCCCAGTTCACCCGGGGGCAGCAGTTCGATCCGTCCCTCGATCTCGGGCCGCGCGATCTCCACGTCGACGCCCCACAGCGGGTGGCCGATGGTGCCGGCCCTGGTGCCGAACGACGGCTGGTTGACGGAGGCGGTCGGCGAGGTCTCCGACAGCCCGTAGCCCTCGTAGATCCGCGCGCCGAACGCGGCCTCGAACCGCTCCAGGACCGCGACGGGCAGCGAGGCGCCGCCCGAGATGCAGACGCGCAGGTCGGGCAGGGCCGCGGCGCCCGCCGCCGCTGCCGCCAGGGCGACGTACATCGTCGGGACGCCGTGGAAGGTGTTGACGCCTTCCTCCACCATCAGCTCGATCGCGCGCGCCGCCTCGAAACGCGGCAGCAGGACGAGGGTGGCGCCCGCGCGCCAGGTGGAGTTGAGGGAGACGGTCTGGCCGAAGGCGTGGAAGAGCGGCAGGGCCCCGAGGGCGATGTCGTCGGGGCGGATGTCGTTGGCGTCGAAGGCGTTGACCGTCGCGTTCATCACCAGGTTGAAGTGGCTGAGCACGGCACCCTTGGGGACGCCGGTGGTGCCACTGGTGTAGAAGACGACGGCTGGGTCGTCGGCGTCCCGGGTGACGTACGAGGTGAGGGGCTCGGCGTCCGCCGCGAGCTTCTCGAACTCGGCCCCGAGCGTGACGACCCGGACGCCGAGGGCCCGCGCCGCCGCCGCACCCGTCGCCTCCTGAGCCGGGTGGCAGAGCAGCAGGGTGGCCCCGCTGTCCTTCAGCACGTGCTCGACCTCCGAGGCCGACAGGAGCAGGTGCACGGGGACGACCACGCCGCCGGCCGCCGCGATCGCGTAGTAGGCGTGCGGGAACTCCGCCGTGTTGGGCGCCATGAGGGCCACGCGGTCCCCCGGCCGCACGCCGAGGCCGGTGAGCGCGCCGGCCTGGGCCAGCGCGGTCCGCCACACCTCGCCGAAGGTGAGGCGCAGGTCGCCCTCGACGAGCGCCGTCTTCGAAGGACGGCGCCGGGCGTTCTCGGCGAGGATCGCGGCGAGGGACAGGGTTGCCATGGGGGGTGGCTCCGTTTCTTGCTGGTGCGGCTCTGGACCGCAGAGGGCGGGACGGACCGGGCGCGCACACGCTGCGGTCACGTCGGGATGGGCCCCGGGCGTGCGGAAGCGGTCGGCGTCAGTGGCGCTCGACCAGGACCGCGCTGCCCTGCCCGACCCCGACGCACATCGTGGCCAGGCCGCGCCCGGCGCCGGTGCGGCGCATGCGGTGCAGCAGGGTCGTGAGGATGCGGGCTCCCGAGCAGCCGAGGGGGTGGCCGAGGGCGATGGCGCCGCCGGTCGGGTTGACGAGGTCGGGGTCGATGCCGAGGCGGTCGACGCAGGCGAGGGCCTGGGCGGCGAACGCCTCGTTGAACTCCGCCTCCTGGATGTCGTCGACGCTCCAGCCGACGCGCGCGAGCGCCTTGCGGGTCGCGGGCACCGGACCGATGCCCATGACGTCCGGGTCGACTCCGGCGGAGGCTCCGGCGACGTACCGGCCGAGCGACTCCAGATGGAGTTCGTTCAGGACCTCCTCGCTGACGAGGAGCACGCCGGCCGCTCCGTCGTTCATCGGTGAGGCGTTGCCCGCGGTGACGGTGCCGCCCGCGCGGAACACCGGCCTGAGGCGGGACAGCTTGTCGAGCGAGGTGTCCTCGCGGACGCATTCGTCGCGGTCGACGACCACGCCGTCGGGGCGCTCCACGGGCAGCAGTTCGGCGTCGAAGTGACCGTTCTTGCGGGCGTCCGCCGCGCGCTGGTGGCTGCGGAGCGCGAAGGTGTCCTGCCGCTCGCGCGAGACGCCGTACCGTTCGGCGACCTCCTCGGCGGTCTCTCCCATCGACAGCAGCCCGTGCAGTTCCTTCATCGCGGGGTTGACCAGCCGCCAGCCGAGCCGGGTGTCGACGGTCTCGATGCGGTGCGGCAGAGCCTCGTCCGGGCGCGGCAGGACGAAGGGGGCGCGGCTCATCGACTCGGAACCGCCGGCGAGCACGATGTCGGCCTCGCCGGAGGCGATGGCACGGGCGGCCGTCGTGACGGCTTCGAGGCCGGAGGCGCACAGCCGGTTGACGGTGGCTCCGGGCACGCTGTCGGGCAGCCCGGCGAGCAGCGCGGCCATACGGGCGACGTTGCGGTTGTCCTCGCCGGCCTGGTTGGCGGCGCCCCAGTAGACGTCGTCGACGCGGGCCGGGTCGAGTGTGGGCACCTCGGCGACCAGGCCGCGGACGACGCTCGCGGCGAGGTCGTCGGGCCGCACGGAGGACAGGGCTCCGCGCAGCTTGCCGATGGGCGTGCGGCGGGCGGCCGCGAAGTGGACGGGGCGCACGACAGGACTCCTGACGGACAACGACATTAATTAGCACTGCTAGTTTTGGACTATAGACCGACACCCGGCCCTTGGGAAGATCCGCCGGCGGCCGGCATCCGTGCGGGAATCCGCCCATCCGTCCCCCGCACCGGTGCCCGCATGGAGCGGGGCACGGCGGGCAGGCGTGGGATCGGGACGGCGCGCCGGGACACAGCCCGCCGCCCCGCGTCACGAGACGGGCCTGCGCACGAGACAGACCTGCGGGAGCACCGAAGGGGCACCGAGATGACCGACACCGTCGAGCTCGACGCGCTGTGGGACGAGTTCCACCGCGTGGTGAACATGACCTCCCAGGAGCTCGCGGCCTGGCTGCGGGCCGGAGAGACCGGCGAGACCGCCATGGGCAGCGAGCCGCCACCCGGGCGGCCTGGCGCGCCCACCGGCCTGCTGGTCCTCGCGATCCTGCAGAAGCGCCGCGCCGATCTCACCGACGAGGACGTCGCGACCATGTACGAGGTGATCGACACCGTGGAGGCCGAGGCGGACGGTCCGGACGCGGGAGACGGCGACGAACGCGTGCGCCACCGGCTGATGACCCTGGGCCACGATCCGCTGAGGCTGCCGCAGTGACCGCCCCCCGGCGACCCGGCAAGACGCCGGGTGGCCGGGGATCGACGGTCGCCCGGCCCGGGCCCGGCGCGGATGGCACACTGCTCGCGCACCCGGCCGGGCAGTCGCCGGCGGGGTGAACGGGCCGAGCGGAACAGGGAGTTGTCGTATGACGGGGACCGAGTCCACGGCGGACCGGATCGACACCAGCAGGCCGCATCCGGCACGGGTGTACGACTGGTATCTGGGCGGCAAGGACAACTACCCGGTCGACGAGCAGCTCGGGCAGCACATCATGTCCCTGGATCCGGGCGCCAAGCGGGCCGCGCGCAGCAACCGCTGGTTCATGCAGCGCGCCACCCGCCACCTGGTCCGCACGGCGGGAATCGGCCAGTTCCTCGACATCGGCACCGGCATCCCCACCGAGCCCAACCTCCACCAGATCGCGCAGCTGACCGCTCCGGACGCCCGGGTGGTGTACGTCGACAACGACCCCATCGTGCTGGCCCACGCCGAGGCGCTGCTGCGGGGCACCCCGGAGGGGGTGACGGAGTACATCCAGGCGGACATCCGCGAGCCGGGGAAGATCCTCGCCGAGGCGGGACGGGTGCTGGACCTCGACCGGCCCGTGGCCCTCTCCCTGATCGCGCTGATGCACTTCGTCGCCGACGAGACCGGCGCGTACGAGCTGGTGGAGACGTTGGTGGACGCGCTGGCCCCGGGCAGTTGCCTCGCGCTGTCCGCGATGACCGCCGACTTCGAACCGGAGAACGTACGGCGCGGCATCGAGACGTACGCGCGCGGCGGGGTCACCCTCGTGGGCCGTTCGCACGCCGAAGTGGGCCGCTTCTTCACGGGACTCGACCTCGTCGAACCGGGGATCGTCTCCGTGAAGGACTGGCGTCCCGAACTCGCGGAGGACGAGACCCCGATCGGCGACGAGCCGGTGTCCCTGTACGGCGGGGTCGGCTTCAAGCGCTAGGGGGCATCCAACCCCCATGCGCCCGAGCCCTGTTGGCTCCCGAACGCCCCCGGCCGCCTCGTGTTCAGCGGCGTTCGGCCGGTACGGTGCCGGCCTCGGCCGGTGCGCCCAGGTCGGCGGGAGCCGGGCCGTCGTCGATGAAGCCGCCCGACTGGTGGCGCCACAGCTTGGCGTAGGCGCCTTCGGACGCGAGCAGTTCCTGGTGGGTGCCCTGTTCGACGATGCGCCCGTGGTCGAGGACGACGAGCCGGTCCATGGTGGCGACCGTGCTCAGCCGGTGCGCCACCACCAGCGCCGTGCGCCGCTCCATGAGCCGCCACAGCGCCTCCTGGACGAGGATCTCGCTCTCGGAGTCCAGGGCGCTGGTCGCCTCGTCGAGCAGCAGGATCGGCGCGTCCCGCAGGATCGCCCGGGCGAGGGCGACCCGCTGGCGCTGCCCGCCCGACAGCTTGATGCCCCGCTCCCCCACCATCGTGTCGAAGCCCTCGGGCAGGGCGTCGGCGAACTCGGTGACGTGTGCCGCCCCGGCCGCGCGGCGGATCTCGGCGTCGGTGGCTTCCGGGCGGGCGAAGGCGATGTTGTCCCGCAGGGTGCGGTGGAACATCGCGGGGTCCTGCGGCACGTAGGCGATCAGGCTGCGCAGGTCCGCCTGGCGCAGCCTGCTGATGTCCTGGCCGCCGATCAGGATGCGGCCCGCGTCGATGTCCGTCATCCGCAGCAGCAGCCGGGTGAGCGTGGTCTTGCCGCCCCCGGACCGGCCGACCAGTCCGACCTTCGCGCCGCTCGGCACCTCCAGTTCGAGCCCCGCGAACAGCGGCTTCGCCCCTCCGTGCGTGAAGTTCACCCGCTCGAAGCGGACGTCGGCGGCCCGGGACCGCAGCGGCTCCGGCGCGACCGGGTCGAGCACGGTCGGCGGCGTCAGCAACAGCTCGGTGAACTGCGCCGCCTCCGTCATCGAGCTCTCCAGACGCCGGTAGATCTGGTTGAACTCGAACATGATCCGGGTCGCGTTGGCGTAGTACGTGAAGGCGACGACGACGGCCTCCACACCGTGCCCGCCCCCGGCCAGCGCGACCGCGAGCAGCAGGCCGAGCGCGTTGGTCAGCACCGACATCGGCGCGACCAGGGTGTCGATGCGCAGGTTGCCGTAGTCCCAGGACCGCAGGGTGAGCCGGCGGGACGCGGCGACCCGCGAGCGGTGCTCGGCCGCCTCCCGCTCCTCCGCCGCGAAGGCGCGGACGGTGTCCATGTTCATCAGGCTGTCGGCGACATGACCGGAGACCCGGGCGATGGCCTCCTCGCGCTGCGCGACGATGGCCTGCCGGCGGCGGATGAGCGGCACCACGCACAGCCCCGTCACCGTGATCATCGCCAGCAGTCCGACCACGAGCAGCGGCTCGTAGCGCCACAGGACGACCGAACCGAACAACAGAGGCACGAAGCTGCCGACGACCTGGAAGGTCATCGTGTCGACGAAGTCCTCGAAACGGGAGGCGAAACTCAGCACCCGCTTGGTCAGCGACCCGGCGAAGTTGTCGTGGAAGAACGACGCGTCCTTCGCGAACAGTTCGTCCATGCCGATCACGTAGAGGTGCTCGATGCCGAGGGCGTCCAGGCGGTTGAGACAGTGCAGGCCGAGCCGCCACAGGGCCTCGGCGAGCAGCAGCACGCCGCCGAATCCGAGGACGTACGGCATGGCCGTACCGACGGAGACGGTCCTGTCCTCGGCGATGCGCCCCACGAGCTTGGCGACGATGAGCGGCGCGACGTAGTTGATGCCGATGTTGCCCAGCGCGGGCAGCAGCAGGGCGGGCCCCGTCAGCCTGCGGAGCCGGCGCAGCTCCCGTCCGTAGTGGCGGAGGGCGAGGAGCACCGAGCCCCTGCCGGGTAACGCCCCGCGCGATTCAGGTGAAGTCATCCCCAACCCCGTGTCGTCGTGGGCAGCCCTGTCAGCGCGTCTGCGGGGGAGCTGCCGGTGCGTGAAAGGACCGTGCTCAGTGCGGTACGGGCCGGCCGGCCGCTTCAGTGTCCCGTGGCGGCCTCAAGGCGGTCCACGCGTTTTTCTCGGCCACCGGGGCACGGCCCGGCGCTGCGGGGCCGCGCGGAGGGGAGAGCGTGCGACGGCGCGCGGATACGCCGAAGGCCGCTTCCTCATCGCTGAGAAAACGGCCTTCGGACCACGACTCTTCGAGTCGGGACGACAGGATTTGAACCTGCGACCCCTTGACCCCCAGTCAAGTGCGCTACCAAGCTGCGCCACGTCCCGCTGCCCGTCTGACCTGGGGTTTCCCCTGGTTGGACGTGCACGGAAACAATACCGCACTCGTACCCGTGGTCGCGCACCCGTTTTGCGCGGGGCGGTCGCACGAGGGCGTCCGAAAACGTTCGGGAGATCCTCGTCCGCACTTGACCTGAAGTTTGGTTGAGGTTGCACGATCGGCTCCATGACGATCACCGCGAAGCACAGCCACACCTACGCCGACCTGCCCCGACTCATGGCCCTGATGACGGGCGACGAGAAGCACGGCCCGGCGGCGACCTCCACGCTGGACGCGCTGTGGGTCCTCTACGACCGGGTTCTGCGCGTGAGTCCCGGTGGGACGGACGACCTGGGACGTGACCGGTTCCTCCTGTCCAAGGGGCACGGTCCGATGGCCTACTACGCGGTGCTCGCGGCGAAGGGCTTCCTGCCGGTGGAGTGGCTTCCCGGCTTCGGCTCCTACGACTCGCCGCTCGGGCACCATCCGGACCGGCTGCTGGTGCCCGGCGCCGAGATCGGCAGCGGGTCGCTCGGCCACGGACTGCCGATCGCGGTCGGGACGGCGCTCGGGCTGCGCGCGCAGGGGCTCGACGATCCGCGGGTGTGGGTGCTGATCGGCGACGCGGAGCTGGACGAGGGCAGCAACCACGAGGCGATCGCGTACGCGGGACCGGCCGGGCTGGACCGGCTGCACACCGTCGTGATCGACAACTCCTCGGCCAGTCACGCCCGCCCGGGCGGGATCGCGGCCCGGTTCGAGGCGGCCGGCTGGTCCGCCGCCACCGTGGACGGCCGCGATCACCAGGCCCTGTACGCGGCCTTCACGGCCGCGCATCCGGGCCGGCCGCGGGTGGTCGTGGCACAGGTCGAACCGAAGAACCCGTGACCGGGCCGGCACCGGCGATCCCTCGCCCCTCTCCCTCGCAGCCCCTCCCTCCGCACCCGGCCTCTGCACTGCACCCCCGCACCCCGCGGGCAGCAGTCGGCCATCGGCAAACGCCACCTCATCGCCCCCGGAAAGGACCCGCACTCATGGACACCATGCGTGACCGTTTCGCCCCTGTCGTCTCGCGACTGCTCGACGAGGACCCGCGCGTCGCCGTCGTGCTCGCCGAGATCGGCGCGGACGGCTTCGCCGAGGCCCGGCACAGGCATCCGGACCGGGTGATCAACGTCGGCATCCGGGAGCAGTTGCTGATCGGAACGGGCGCGGGACTGGCGCTGACCGGCCTGCGCCCCGTCGTGCACACCTTCGCGAGCTTCCTGGTGGAGCGGCCCTTCGAGCAGGTGAAGCTGGACCTCGGGCACCAGGACGCGGGCGCCGTCCTGGTCAGCGCCGCGGCCTCCTTCGACTGGCCCGCGGGCGGCTTCACGCACATGGCGCCGGGCGACGTGGCTCTGCTGGACACCCTCGACGGCTGGACCGTGCACGTTCCGGGGCACCCCGACGAGGCGGAGACGCTGCTGCGGCACGCCGTCGCCGCCGGGGACGACAAGGTGTACGTCCGGCTGTCCGTCCAGGCGAACGCGCGCCCGCTCGGGGTCGACGGATCCCGTTTCCGCACCGTCCGGGAGGGGCGCGAGGGCGTGGTGGTCGCCGTCGGACCGATGCTCGACGCCGTGCTCGCGGCGACCGAGGGACGCGACGTGACCGTGCTCTACGCGACCACGGTCCGCCCCTTCGACGCCGCCGCGCTGCGCGGCGCCACCGAGGCGGCAGGCACCGATGTCGTCCTGGTCGAGCCCTACTTGGCCGGCACCTCGACGGCCGCCGCGGGTGACGCCCTCGTCGACGTGCCCCACCGAGTCCTCGGTCTCGGCGTCGGCCGCCGTGAACTGCGGCGCTACGGGACGATGGAGGAGCACCTGGTCGCGCACGGTCTGGACGCCCGGTCCTTGCGGGAGCGGATCGACGCCTTCCTCGCGGTCCGCGTGCGGGTCTGAGACGCCGGTCGTCCGCCGCCCGCGCTCGGGCCGGTCGCTGCGCCCGGCCGGCCCGGCGTCACTCCTTCCGGGCCGGTGCGGCGAGGGCGGCGGCCCCGAGCCGGGGCACGGGGCCCTCGACACGGACCAGCTCTCGGATCGCCGGCACCGAGAGCAGGGCCGCGGCCACGACGAGGCTCATGACCCCGCCGATGAGCAGGACGCGGTCGGCGCCGAGCGCGGCGGCCGCGGGTCCCGCGAGCGCCTGTCCGACGGGCATCATCGCCAGGGAGCCGGCGACGTCGTAGGCGTGGATGCGGTTGAGGACGTCCGGTGCGACCTGCGTCTGCACGCTGGTCGCCCACATGACGCCCCAGACGGACATCCCCGCGCCGGCTATCACCGCTCCGGCGCAGATGGCCCCCACGCCCAGCCCGGCGCCGACGGAGGCGGGGAAGCACGCGAAGGCGAAGAGGGCGAACGAACCCGCGCGCAGCATGCGGCGCGGACGCAGGCGCAGTGCGACGAGCCCGCCGATGACGGTGCCCGCGCCGAGCGCGGAGTTGATCAGCCCGTAGGCGCGCGGGCCGTGCTGCTGGACCACCTCGGTCGCGACCAGGGGGACGGTCGGACCCCAGACGGCGATCATGTAGACGCACCAGATGACGATGACGCCCCACAGCCAGGTGCGGGCTCTGAACTCCCGCCAGCCCTCGACGAGATCGGCGCGGAAGCCGGCGCCGTGCGTCCGGCTACCGGGAGCGGCCGGCGGCAGGCGGAGCAGCACCAGGCACAGGGCGCTGAGCGCGAAGGTGGCCGCGTGGGCCACGAAGACCCCGCCGGCGGAGGCGAAGGCGACGAGCAGGCCGGCGAGGGCCGGGCCGCCGAGCTGCGCGCCGGACTCGGCGATGCGGATGGCGCCGTTCGCCGCCTGCACATCGGCGGCGAGGCGCGGCACGGTGCTCGCGACACCGGGCTGGAAGACCGCGCCCGCGACGCCGTTGACGGCGCCGATCACGCAGATCTGCCAGAGGACGACGTGGTCGGTGAAGAAGAGCGCCGCCGCGATGGACTGCGTCACGAGCCGCACAAGGTCGGCACCGATCATCAGCTTGCGGGTGCTGAACCGGTCGGCGATCACGCCGCCGAAGATGACCAGTCCGGCGAAGGAGGCGACCGACGCGGCCATGGCGAGCCCGACGGCGCCCACCCCGTACCCGTACTGGAGGAGTCCGGCGGCGAGGGCCACCGGCAGCATGGTGTCGCCGAGCCGGGCGAGGGCCCGGGCGACGAAGAAGAGGGCGAAGTCGCGCGACCAGACGGACCGTGGCGGCCGGTCGGCAACGATGTCGGCCCGGAGCGCGCCGGCGCCCGAGGAACCCTGAACGCCGACCTGCTTCTCAGGAAGCTCACTTGACGACGGCAGCCCGCCCCGTGACGGTTCGTGGACGTCTCGCAACGCCGGGGGCGACGCGCCCCACTCCTCGGTGGCACGCCCCTGCGCCACGCGGCCCGACGGCCCCGCGCACCGCGGCTCCTCACCCGATGACGTCCTGGTCATCCTGCTCACACCCCTCCCCCGGCCCATGCCCCACGACTCCCCCACGAAGTCGTCCGCCCCGCACCCCACTCCTGTTTCCGGATCATGCCACGGGGCACCGACAACGCCGGAGGCATTTCAGTCGGCGGACGGGCGCCCCAACTCGGTGTGGGCCTCGATCAGTCGGGGCGGGGCCGCCTGGCGCCAGGAGTCGGCGAGGATGTCGCGGAGTTCGTCGTCGTCCTCCAGCGCGGAGAGCCGGGCGCGGACCCAGGCGAAACCGGCCTCGTGGTCGGCGATCCAGAACTTGTCCGGCTCGGCCAGGACCAGTTCGTCGCGCTCTTCCTTCGGACAGCGCACGGCGATGGAGGTCTCGGCCTCGGGCATCGTGGCGAACATCTTCCCCGCGACCCGGAACGTGGGCATGCTCCAGGCGATCTTCTCCGTCGTGTCCGGCAGAGAGAGGGCGATCCGTCGTACGTCTTCGGCATCCGGCATGGGACGCACGCTAGCCAACGGCACTGACATCGACGGGCAGAAGCACCACGTCAGAGGGCGGTCGTGCGGGGACCCGCCGGACGGGCGCCGCCCGCGGCGTCCGCTTCCAGCCGCTTGTAGAAGATGGTCGTCGGACGCAGCTCGCCCGTCGGCGTCGCGGCGTAGTCGGGGATCGCCCCGAGGCGGGTCCAGCCGGCCGAGAGGTAGAGGGACTCGGCGGGACTGTCCGTCTCGGTATCCAGGTGGAGGAGGGTGACGCCCGCCGCGGCGGCCCCGGTCTCCGCGGTCATCAGGAGCGTACGGCCGAGTCCCTGACCGCGGCCGTCCCGGTGCACCATGAGTTTGACGAGTTCCGCGCGATGGCGGCTGTTGGGCTTGTCCGGGCGGACGAGGCTCACGGTGCCGAGCAGCCGGTCGGCGCGACGGGCCGTCCAGACGTCGAGGTGGCCCGCCGCGACTGCGGTCGCGCGCTCCTGCCACCAGGCGGCGGCGTCCGCCCCATCGAGCGGCGCGAGGAACCCGATCGAGGCGCCGCCGGCCACGGTGTCGGTGAGCAGATCGGCCAACTCGACGGCCTCCGAGAGGAGTTCGGCCGCGGTGAGCCGGGACACGGTGATCGCGGGGCCGGTCACGGGAGCACCACCGCCAGCGCGTACCGCACGCCCTCGGGTCCGGGGCAGCGAAAGCGCGTCGGACCCCACACCCGCAGCCGGAGACAGTCTCCGGGGCCGAGCCGGTGCTCCACGTCCTGCGCGCTCACGTCGAGCGATCCGTCGAGGACCCAGATGTGCTGCTCCAGACCGGGCACGGGAGGCCGGTCGTAGGCGATGTCGGCGCCGGCCGCGAGCCTCCCCTCGACCAGTTCGCCCCGCAGTCCGGCGTGCGGCGGCGACACCGACCGCCGCTCGAAGCCGGAGGCCCGGTCCGTCCAGACCGCCTGGTCCGCGGCGCGGACCAGCAGCGCCGGTTCCGCCTCGACCTCGCTCAGCAGCTGGGACATGGTCCGCCCGTACACATGGCAGAGACGGTTCAGGAGGGAGGCCGTAGGGCTGATCTCGGCACGCTCGGCGCGGGAGAGGGTCGAGCGGCTGATGCCGCTGCGTTCCGCCAACTCGCCCAGCGGCCAGCCCCGTTCGGCTCTCAGCTCGGCCAGTCGGGCCCCGAGCCGGACATCGACCGCGTCGACCGTGTCGACCTCATCGCTTCCCATATCCGGGATACTATCCCATATTCGGGAACTCGCGATCTCAGTCGACCGTCGCCGCGTGCGTCAGCGCCTCCAGTACGGGCCGGATCAGCGGGTGGCCCTCCGCGCCGCGGCGGACGGCGGCGAAGACGCGGCGGGTGGGCGCGACACCGTCGACGGGGCGGACGACGACGCCCGTGAGTTCCATGCCGCGCAGCGCCGAGCGGGGCACCAGGGCGACACCGGCGTCGGCGGCGGCGAGGGCGACGACGGCGCGGAAGTCGTCCGAGGAGTGTTCGAGTCGCGGCTGGAACCCGGCGTTCTCGCAGGCCAGGACGACCACGTCATGGCAGGGGTTGCCCGGGTAGGGGCCGATCCACGGATCCTTGGCCAGTTCGGCGAGCGGCACCTCCTCGGCGTCGGCCAGCCGGTGCGTGACCGGGACGACCGCGTCGAAGGGTTCGGCGTAGAGCGGCACGTGCGTCAGACGCGGGTCGTCCGCGTCCGGCGCCCCCCGGTATTCGACGGCCACCGCGATGTCGACCTGCCGGTCGAGCACCATGGGCAGGCTGGCGTCCCCCTCGGCGTCCTGGACCCGGAGACGGATTCCGGGGGCGGCGACGGCGAGGCGGGACAGGGCGGGGCCCACGACCAGGCCGATGCCGGTGGCGAAGGAGGCCACCGTGACCGTCCCGGCCGACCCCGAGCTGTACGCGGCCAACTCGGCTTCCGCCCGCTCCAGTTGTGCGAGGACGGCGTTGGTGTGGCTGAGCAGGATCTCTCCGGCGGGTGTCAGCCGCACGCCCTTGGCGCCGCGCTCGACGAGCCGGTGGCCCGTCTCCTGCTCCAGGGCGGTCAGCTGCTGCGAGACCGCCGAGGGGGTGAGATACAGCGCGGCGGCTGCCGCTGTCACCGTGCGGTGGTCGGCCACCGCACGGAGGATGTGGAGCCGCCGCGCTTCGATCATGTGACCGATTCTCTCAGGTCACGCGGGTTTTCCGGTCATCGGGCGGACCGGAGCCCGGCAGGTGTGCGGGACTCCGAGGGGGCCGTCGCCCCACGCTCCCGGAGTGGCTTCCGCCATCCCGGGACCGCGGGGCGCGTACCCGCGTCAGGCGGCGTCGAGTTCCGTCCGCGCCGACACGAAGGCGTCCACGACACGGTTGACGTCCTCGGTGGAGTGCCCGGCGGACAGCTGCACCCGGATACGGGCCTTCCCCTGCGGGACGACCGGGTACGAGAATCCGATCACGTACACGCCGCGCTCCAGGAGCAGCTCCGCCATCCGGCCGGCGACGGAGGCGTCACCGATCATGACGGGCGCGATGGCGTGGTCGCCCGGGAGGATGTCGAAGCCCTCCGCGGTCATCCGGGAGCGGAACAGGGCGGTGTTCTCGGCGAGCCGCACCCGCAGGTCGTCGGCGGACTCCAGCAGGTCGAGGACCTTCAGGGAGGCCGCGGCGATCACCGGGGCGAGGGTGTTCGAGAAGAGGTACGGGCGGGACCGCTGGCGCAGCAGGGCGACGATCTCGGCGCGGGCGGCGGCGTAACCGCCGGAGGCGCCGCCGAGAGCCTTGCCGAGGGTGCCCGTGATGATGTCGACCCGGTCCATGACGCCGTGCAGCTCGGGGGTGCCGCGGCCGCCGGGGCCGACGAAGCCGACAGCGTGCGAGTCGTCGACCATGACCATGGCGTCGTAGCGGTCCGCGAGGTCGCAGATCTCCTTGAGGGGGGCGACGTAGCCGTCCATGGAGAACACGCCGTCCGTGACGATCAGCCGGCGGCGCGCGTCGGAGGCCTCCTTGAGCTGCGTCTCCAGGTCGGCCATGTCGCGGTTGGCGTACCGGAAGCGGCGGGCCTTGGAGAGGCGGATGCCGTCGATGATCGAGGCGTGGTTGAGGGCGTCGGAGATGACCGCGTCCTCGGCACCGAGCAGGGTCTCGAAGACACCGCCGTTGGCGTCGAAGCAGGAGGAGTAGAGGATCGTGTCCTCCTGGCCGAGGAACGCGGACAGCCGCGCCTCCAGCTCCTTGTGCACCTCCTGCGTACCGCAGATGAAGCGCACGGAGGCCATGCCGTAGCCCCAGCGGTCGAGGGCCTCGTGGGCGGCGGCGACGACCTCGGGGTGGTCGGCGAGACCGAGGTAGTTGTTCGCGCAGAAGTTCAGGACCTCACCGGGGCGGCCGCCCGCGGTGACGCTCACGGTCGCGGACTGCGGACTGCCGATGACCCGCTCGGGCTTGTACAGGCCGGCGGCGCTGATCTCTTCGAGGGTGGTGCGCAGGTCGTCACGGACGGAGTCGAACATCATCAGTTCCTTAGAGTCCTCAGAGGGTCCAGTCGAGGATGACCTTGCCGCCACGGCCGCTGGCGGCGTCGGCGAACGCGTCCTCGTAGTCGCGGAATCCGTACCGCCCGGTGATCACGGGGGCGAGGTCGAGGCCGCCCTCCAGCAGGACCGACATCGCGTACCACGTCTCGAACATCTCGCGGCCGTAGATGCCCTTGATCGTGATCATGGAGGTGACGATCCGGGACCAGTCGACCGGGAACTCCTGGGCGGGCAGGCCCAGCATCGCGATCCGACCGCCGTGCGTCATGTTGGCGATCATGTCGCGCATGGCCTCGGGGCGGCCAGACATTTCCAGGCCGATGTCGAAGCCCTCGCGCAGGCCGAGGGTGCGCTGGCCGTCCGCGATCGTCGAGCCCGCGACGTTGAGCGCGAGGCTGACCCCTATCTTGCGGGCCAGTTCGAGGCGCTCCTCGCTGACGTCGGTGATGACGACGTTGCGGGCGCCCGCGTGACGGGCCACGGCGGCGGCCATCAGGCCGATCGGTCCGGCTCCGGTGATCAGGACGTCCTCGCCGACCAGCGGGAAGGACAGGGCCGTGTGGACGGCGTTGCCGAACGGGTCGAAGATCGCGGCGACATCGAGGTCGACCGGGACCCGGTGCACCCACACGTTGGCGGCGGGCAGCACGACGTACTCGGCGAACGCGCCGTCGCGGCCGACGCCGAGGCCGACCGTGGCACGGCAGAGGTGGCGGCGTCCGGCGAGGCAGTTGCGGCACTTGCCGCAGACGAGGTGGCCCTCACCGCTGACCCGGTCGCCGATGTTGATGTCGGCGACGTCGCGGCCGGTCTCGACGACCTCACCGACGAACTCGTGGCCGAGGACGAGCGGCGTCGTGATGGCCTGCTGCGCCCAGCCGTCCCAGTTGCGGATGTGCAGGTCGGTGCCGCAGATGCCGGTCCTGAGGACCTTGATCAGCACGTCGCCGGCGCCTGCCTGCGGCTCGGGGACGTCCGTGAGCCAGAGCCCGGGCTCCGCCTTCTCCTTGACCAGCGCCTTCACGCGACCGCTCCTGTGGGTGAGGTCCCGGGAAAAGGCGCGCCGAAGGCAGCCCGTGCCGGGGAGAGGGGTGAATTCCCTGAGGAATCTGCCCTACGACGGTACCTCCGGTCCATCGAGGATTTCTTAAGCGCGGCCCCAGCTTTCCTTCACGCCCGGGATTTCCCCGGCCCCTTTTCCGCCCTTCCGCGTTTCCCTCTCCTCGACTTCCCGGCGCCCGGAATCCGCTTTTCGGCCCGGTCCCACCGGGGCTCGTCACCTGCGTCGAGGTCGGGCCGGGGGCCGCCGGTGGGCCGACGCACCGCGTCCCGGCCTCGACGTCAGAAGCCCGGGTCCCCTTCCCGCCGTTCGAGTTGTCCGGCCAGTTCCGCCGCCATCGACTTGATGGTCTCCAGGCCCGCTTTTCCCCACGGCCGCGGTTCGACGTCCTCGACACAGATGGTGCCGAGGGCGATACCGGTGCTGTCGATCAGCGGAGCGCCCAGATACGAGCGCACGCCGATCTCGTCGACGAGCGGATTGCCGGCGAATCGCGGATAGTCGCGGACGTCCTCCAGGACGAGCGCCTTGCGGCGGACCACGACGTGCGGGCAGAAGCCGTACTCCCGGCCCATCCGGCGGCCCACCGGCCGCGCGTCGCCGTCCTCCGTCGTGGCACCGCCGGCCGCTCGGCCGCCCCGGTCCGGGGTGTGCAGGCCCGCGAAGAACTGCTGCTCCTCACCGATGAAGGTGACCTTCGAGTACGGGGCGGCCGCGACCTCCGCCAGTCGGGCCGCGAACGCGTCGAAGACCGGCTCGGCCCGCTCCCCCAGCCCGAGCCGGCGCAGCCGCCGCACCCGGGCGGGGGCGTCCTTGTCCTCCGGGGTGAGCAGCAGACGGCCGGACGGCCGGGGCGGGTCGTAGCTCATGTCCGCGCTCCCTGGCCCGGCGCGCGGACCGGCGCGTGGGCGAGCAGGTGTCGGACCAGGGTGAGCAGGGTCTGCACGCCCGAACTGGAGATCCGCGCGTCGCAGGGCACGACCGGGATCTCGGGGTCGAGGTCGATGGCCGCGCGGACCTCGTCGGGGCTGTAGCGGTGCGAGCCGTCGAACTCGTTCACCGCGACGATGAAGCCGAGGCCGCGCTGTTCGAAGAAGTCGACCGCCGCGAAGCAGTCCTCCAGCCGGCGCGTGTCCGCGAGGATCACCGCGCCGAGCGCGCCCTCGGAGAGTTCGTCCCACATGAACCAGAACCGCTCCTGTCCGGGGGTGCCGAACAGGTAGAGCACGTGTTCCGGGTCGAGGGTTATCCGGCCGAAGTCCATGGCGACGGTCGTCTCGACCTTGTTCTCGATGCCGTCGAGGTTGTCGGTCGCGGCGCTGACCGTGGTGAGCAGTTCCTCCGTGCTGAGCGGCGCGATCTCGCTCACCGCGCCGACAAAGGTCGTCTTGCCGACTCCGAACCCGCCCGCCACCAAGATCTTCAGTGCGGTGGGGAACGGGTCAGAGCTGTCGTCGTAGTCCATCGAGCACTGCCTCCAGAAGAGACCGGTCAGTGGGGTTGTGGTGGAACTCCGGGGGCTTCGTGGTGAGCACCCCGCAGTCGACGAGGTCGGACAGCAGCACCTTGGTGACCGCCGCCGGCAGCTTCAGGTGGGCGGCGATCTCCGCGACGGAGACCGGTGCCCTGCACCGTTCCAGTGCCTGGCTGTGCTCGGGCCCCAGGTAGCCGAGGGGTGTGGCTCCGGTGGCCCTGACCTGCGAGAGGAGGTCGAGAGCGGTCGACGGCCGGGTCCGGCCGTTGCTGACGGTGTAGGGGCGCACCAGGCGCCCCGCCGCATCGTCGAGCCAGGGCCCGTCGCCGGCCGTGGCCACGCTCACGACCTCATCGCCGGGGTGTCGACGGCGTGCCGGCGGGGCGCGGTGACCAGGTAGGGCCGCACGCTCTTGACGAGCATCGCCATCTCGTAGCCCAGCACCGCGGCGTCCGCCTCGCGGCCTGCGAGCACGGCGAGACAGGTGCCGGAGCCGGCCGTGGTGACGAACAGCAGCGTCGAGTCGAGTTCGACGACGACCTGCCGGACGTCGCCGCCGTCCCCGAAGCGCGCGCCCGCACTGCGCCCGAGGGAGTAGAGGCCGGACGCCAGCGCCGCCATGTGGTCGGCGCTGTCCGGGTCCAGGCCGTGGACCGACTTCACGAGCCCGTCGCAGGAGAGCAGCACGGCGCTCGTGGTGTGGGGTACGCGCTGGACGAGGCCGCTCATCAGCCAGTCGAGGTCGGAAACGTGGCCGGTCGGCGCATCGCTCGCCATGGGGGATCGACTCCTTGAGGTACGAAGGTCCGCGGGAGCGGTGGGGGGCGGTGTGGGGGCGGTCGTGGGGGTGGTCATCCGGCCGGTGCGCTCCCGTCGTGCCGGCCGGTGCGGTCGTGTCCGGGCGCGCTGTCCCGGTTCTCGTGCGGCGACGGCGCGTACGTGGTGTGCGCGTCGCCCGTGTACGGCGTCGGGGTCCCGTTCGTCAGGGGTACGCCGGCCGAGTCGGTTCCGTCGGAGGAGGCGCCCGGCGACGGCGTCCCGTCGGCGCGGGTGGGCCCGTCCGTGCGGAGCACCTCCAGGCGCGGCCGGTGCGGGAGCGGGCCGCCCGACACCGGACCGGCCAGATCGTCGTGGCCCGTGCCGACCGGGCTCATGCCGTCGTGACCGACAGCGGTGTTGCCCAGATCCCCGCGGTCGAGACCGTCGGGGGCGGGTTCGCCGTGGCCGCGCTCGCCGTGGCCGGCGGAGAAGTCGTCCAGGTGGCGCGGAACCATGGGGGCCGGCTCTCCCCGGCCCCTCATCCCGTGGTCCTGCTCCAGGAGGCCATCGCCGAGGTGGTCGATGCCGGCTCGGGGCAGGTCCGGGCCGCCGCCGTTCGTCGGCGGCAGCAGGTCCGCGCGGCCCGCGTCCATGGGGCCGCGGACCGGCGCGGCCGACGGACCGGCCGGTGCCTGATCCATCGGGCCCAGGGGTGCGCTCGGGCCGCCCGCCACCCGGGCGTGGGCGGCCTCCGCGAGTCCGATACCGCGCTGGAAGGCGGCCATGAGACCCGGGTCGTGCCCGACGACGTCCGCCGTTTCCTGCCGGGGCGTGGGGCCCTCACGCAGTTGCGGGACGAGATGTTCCTGGGCGCGCCGCTTGGGCAGGTGGGGCCTGCCCATGGTGCCCCGCACGGCGCCCGCACGAGGGGTCGGCGGCATGCCCGCGTTCTCCGCCGCGGCGATCCGGTCCGCGGGCCGGATGCCGGGGACGGCCTCGGCGGGGTTGGGACGTCCGGCGCGGCTGGCGCGGGTGGGGAGCGGTGCGGGACCGCCGCCCGGCGCCGACCCCGGCACGTACCCCGGCTCCTGCTCCCGTGGCGGGACCCGCGGGGGCGTCTCTCCCTGCGTGAGTTCCCGCTGCGCCTGGCGCGGTACGGGCGCCACCGGGCGGCCCGCGGGTGCGACGGGCATGTGCCCCGGTACCGACTGCGGGGGCCGGGCTCCGCCGGGCGGCAACTGTCCGCCGCCCGTCTCCCGCCGGCCTGCGGCGTCCCCGGGAACACCGGGCGCCGAGCCCAACAGCTCCTGCGGGACGACGAGTACGGCCTGCACGCCTCCGTAGATGTTGCTCTGGAGCCGTACGTGGATGCCGTGCCGGCGGGCGAGCTGCGAGACGACGAACAGACCGATGCGCCCGTCCTGCAGCAGGCTGGCGACGTTGACCTGGTCGGGGTCGGTGAGCAGGGCGTTCATCTTGTTCTGCTCACCCGGCTGCATGCCGAGCCCGCGGTCCTCGACCTCGATGGCCAGTCCCGAGGTGACGAGGTTGACGCGCAGCAGGACCTGGGTGTGCGGGGCGGAGAACACCGTGGCGTTCTCGACGAGTTCGGCGAGCAGGTGGATCACGTCGGCGACCGCGTGGCCGCGCACGGTGCCGTCGATCGGGGGCACGAGCTTCACCCGCGAGTACTGCTCCACCTCGGCGATCGCGGAGCGCAGCACCTCGGTCATGGGGACGGGGTTGCTCCACTGGCGGCGCGAGACGGCGCCGCCGAGCACGGCCAGGTTCTCGGCGTGACGCCTGATGCGGGTGGCGAGGTGGTCGACGTGGAAGAGCCCCTTGAGGAGATCGGGGTCCTCGATCTCGTTCTCCAGCTCGTCGAGGATGGAGATCTCCCGGTGCACCAGGGACTGCAGGCGCCGGGCGAGATTGACGAAGACCTCGACCTTCTGGTCGCTGCCCGTGTGGCCGGAGAGCCGCGCGGCCTGGACGACGGCGGCGACGGCCCCGTCGTGGGCGCGGGACATGTCGGCGGCGAGCAGTTCGAAGTCGTCGGCGTCCGCGGGAGGCTGCCGGCGGGACTTGCGCGCGGGCGGGTTCTCCCCGCGCCGCAGGCCCTCGACGACCGTGTGCAGGTCGGCCTCGGTGCGGGCACTGGCGCGGCGCAGGGCGCCTATGCGCTCCCCCACGGACAGGGCGGCGCGGTCCGCGGCGACGGCGGCGATCAGGATGCCGGCCATGGCGACGGCCACGGCTCCGGCCAGGACCGCCCACAGGGCGGGGCCGGGCCGGGCACCCGTGGAGCGGACGGTGAACAGGACGACCGCGCACGCGCTGAGGGCCACCGCCGTGGGCGGCAGGACCGCGAGGCGCAGCAGCTGGGGCCGCAGGTGCGTCTCGGGCGGTGAGGGCGTGGCGCGGGCGACGGGTCGCCCGTGTCGGCCGCCCTCACGGCGGTCTGCGCGTGCGGCCGGTGCGCGAAGGTGAGACATCGGCGTCCTCGTACTGGATGCGTCGGGGCACAGGGCTCCCGCGGGTCTGCGCGACTCGGGCATGCGCCATCGCGATGCCGGTCGACAGAGCCGAAGAATTCGGCCCTGTGTCGCCCGACGGCAACTGACAGTAGTCGCCAACGCATCAGCTGCGATGGGCTGTTGACAAACTCTCCCGGTCCGCGTCCCGCTCTGGTATGAGGCCTCGTACGGCTGACCGATAACCCTTCTGGACACCCGTTCGGACCGCGTCCGGATCCGATCGGAGCTGGTCAGAACCGGTCGCAAACAAAAGGCGAGGGCCGAGAAGCGTCGCGCTCCTCGGCCCTCGCCGTCGACGTGATCGTCAGCCCGCGGGCACCGCTTCCGGGTCTCCCGTGCCCTCCGTCGAGCTGTCGGCGGTGTCACCGGGTGTGGCGGCGGCCGCCTCCTCGACGACCGGCCAGCCGCCCTCGGGCGTGCGGGCGACCCCGCGCCACCACGGCTCGGAGGGAACGGTCCCGGCGGTGGGTTCGAAGGGCTCGCCGGGGCGCGGCAGCGCGACCGTCGCGCCGACCGCGCGGGCGGCGGCCACGGTGCCCTCGCCCGGGTCGGCCCAGGTGTGGTTCGCCAGGTTGAACGTAGCCCAGTGGATCGGCATCATCACGCCGGAGGGCTGCCCGCCCTGGAGGTCGAGGTGGGAGCGCATGCCCTCCTCGGGCGTCATGTGGATGTCGGGCCAGTACTCGCTGTACGCGCCGATCTGGATCATCGTGGCGTCGAACGGCCCGTGGGCGGCGCCGATGTCCTTGAAGCCCTGGAAGTAGCCCGTGTCACCGCTGTGGTAGATCCGGTGCGCGTCGCCCTCGACGACCCAGGAGGCCCACAGCGTCTGCTGGATGTTGCGCAGTCCGCGGCCGCAGAAGTGCCGGGCCGGCGTGGCCGTCAGGGTGATCCCGCCAACCTTGGCCGACTCGTTCCAGTCCAGCTCGCGCAGCCGGTCCGCGGAGACGCCCCAGCGCTCCAGATGGGCGCCGACGCCGAGCGGGACGGCGAACACCGTGTCCGTGCCGGCCAGGGCCTTGATCGTGGGCATGTCGAGGTGGTCGTAGTGGTCGTGGGAGATCACCACGACGTCGACCGGGCCGAGCGCGGCCAGCGGCAGGGGCACCGGGTGCAGCCGCTTGGGGCCGACGAAGGCGAAGGGGGAACAGCGCTCGCCCCAGACGGGGTCGAAGAGCACGCGGTGCCCGTCGATCTCGGCGAGGACGCTGGAATGCCCCATCCAGGTGAGCCGGAGGCCGGTCGCGGCGGGCCTGGCCAGCTCGGCGACCGTCGTCGGGTGCACGGGGACGGTCCCCGCCGGGGAGCGGTGGAGGCGCTCCTCCTTGCGGAAGTAGACCTTCGCGAACTCCAGCATCGAGCCGTCGGGGCGGGTGCGGGCGGTCTCCGGGTTCTGGAAGACACCGTCCGCGAAGTTCGGTGATCTGTGCATGCGCTCCATGCGCGCACCGCCGGGATCCGCGCCGAAGGCGGCGGGCCGCAGCGAGCGGAGCCCGGAGCTCAGGGTACGGAAACCGGTCACGGGTACCTCCAGAAGGAGTCGGTCAGGCTTTCATTATGGTCGTCGCCTCTGACGGCGCCGCGTCGCCCCGGTCACGACGCGATGTCCGCCCGTCCGGGTCTGTGTCTGGTCAACCCCGGCATGGCCCCGCTTCTTCCGTCCGCGGGGAAGGTTCTCGCCGCCGCAACCCGGCGGGCGGCGCCGCCCGCCCCTCCCGACGCCCGGCCTTTGGGCACCCGAGTGCGTTGACAGGACGACGCACCGGTTTCGATACTGAACCATGGTTCAGTACTGATCCGGGTTTCCCGTACGGAAGCACCGCCCCTTCGCCCGCGCACCACCGTGACAGCCGTTCCCCGAGGAGACCCGATGACCACCCCCCTCATGTCGCTCACCTGGACGGACCACGTCACCGGCCGCCAGGGCTTCCTCGTCGTCGACCGGCTCGTCCGCGGCGTCGCGAGCGGGGGCCTGCGGATGCGGCCGGGCTGCACGCTGGAGGAGGTCACCGGACTCGCCCGGGGGATGACCATGAAGGAGGCGCTGCACTACGACCCGGACGGCCGGTACATCCCGCTGGGCGGCGCCAAGGGCGGCATCGACTGCGATCCCCAGGACCCCCGGGCGTACGACCTGCTCGTGCGCTACCTGCGGGCGATGCGTCCGTACATCGAGTCCTTCTGGACGACCGGCGAGGATCTCGGCCTCTCCCAGGACCTGGTCGACCGGGCGGCCGAGGAGGCCGGGCTCGTCTCGTCCATCCAGGCGGTCTACCCGCTCCTCGACGACGAGACGGCGGCCCGGCGACGGCTCGCGGACGCGTTCGCGGTCGAGGTCGACGGCATCGGCCTCGACGAACTGGCCGGCGGCTGCGGCGTCGCCGAGTCGGTGCTCGCCGCGCTGGACCGGGCGGGGGTCGCGTACGCGGGGACGCGGGTCGCCGTCCAGGGGCTCGGCACGATGGGCGGGGCCACGGCACGGTTCCTCACCCGCGCCGGCCTGAAGGTGGTGGCCGTCGCCGACGTCAAGGGGACCCTCGCGAACCCGGACGGCCTCGACGTCGAGGCGCTGCTCGCGGCACGGGACGCGTACGGGACCGTCGATCGCGCCGCGCTGCGCCCGGGCGACCGTGAACTCCCGGGCGACGCCTGGCTGTCCGCCGACGCGGAGGTGCTGGTGCCCGCCGCGGTCTCGTACGCCGTCGACGCGGCGAACCAGGCTGGAATCAGGGCGCGTTGGGTGGTCGAGGCGGCGAACATGCCGGTCCTGGCGGACGCGGAGGAGCTGCTGGCGGCTCGTGGGGTCGTCGTCCTGCCGGACGTGGTGGTCAACTCCGGTACGAACGCCTGGTGGTGGTGGACGCTCTTCGGCGACATCGGCTCCGACGCGGACGAGGCGTTCGCCCACATCCGCCGATCCATGCGCGCCCTGATCGACCAGACGCTCGCCCGCGCGGAGGCCGACGGGACGACACCGCGGGCCGCCGCACACGCCATCGTCACCGACCGGCTGCCGGTCATCGCGGAGCGGTTCGGCTGGTACCGATGACGCGAACTCGTGTCCGACCACAGGGGGCGGGGCTGTGTAGGGTTGCCGCGTGGCGAGAGTGCGGTTGAGCGTGGCGGAGCGGCGCGAGGAGTTGCTGCGGGCCGCCGTGGAACAGATCGAGGCGCGGGGCGTGGCGGCGGTACGGATCGCCGACGTGGCCTCGTCCCTCGGCGTCAGCAACGCGCTCGTCCTCTACCACTTCTCGACGAAGGAGAAGCTGGTCGCGGCGGCGTTCACCTACGCGGCCGAGGACGACCTCGCCCACCTGCGCAAACTGCTCGGCCGCCGCACGACCGCGCTGCGGCGTCTGCGGACCGCCGTCCGCTGGTACGCCCCCACCGGCCAGGCCAAGGGCTGGCGCCTGTGGATCGAGGGCTGGGCGGCCGCACTGCGCGAGCCGGCTCTGCTGGAGGTCACCCGCGACCTCGACCGCCAGTGGAAGGCGGCCCTCAGCGAAGTGATCGCCGAGGGCGTCGCCGCGGGCGAGTTCCACTGCCCCGACCCGTTCGGCGCGGCCCTGCGCCTCACCGCTCTCCTCGACGGCCTGGCCGTCCAGATGACCGCCTACGGCGGCACGGTCTCCCGAGCCCGGACCCAGCAATGGGCGGACGAGGCCCTGGCCCGCGAACTGGGCCTGGAGAGGGCCGAGTTGGTGGCGGGGGTGCGGTAGCGCCCAGAAACGGGCCTGTTCCCACGCGTCCGCACTCGCTGACGTCGAGTCGTCGGACGCACGCATCCCGGGGGCTCTCGTGGTCATCACGAAGTACGCCTTCGACGCAAAGCTGCACCCCGAGGGCACGGTGGGGAGGCGGGGCGGCTGTTCGTGGCACGGCGTGAACGCCTGTGCGGAGCATCCGACCAGCAGCTACGAGACGCCGAACGGGATGATGGCCGCGTGTCCGCGCGCCGAGCGCCAGATCGAAGATCTCTACGGGCGGCCAACACGTCGTTGACCAGGTACACCGTCGGAGTCCGCCGACAAGTCGGCCCCGGGCCCGAAGGGCCCGGGGCGCGGTGAACGGGGTGGTTCCCGGTCAGGCAACCGACTCGATGCGTGTCTTGATGTCGTCCGGGGAGAGCGCGCCCTTGGCGGCCACGTGATCTCCGGAGGACTCGCCGCGCAGGCGTCGGCCGATCCACGGGACGAGGTACTCGCGGGCCCAGTGGATGTTGTCGCGCCGCACCTCGAAGGTGCCGCGCGGCGGCAGCGGCGGCCAGGGCTGGTCCGGGTCCGCCGGCACCTCGAGGCCGAGCACCTGCCCGGCGCGCAGCGCCACCCGGGTGTGCCCCTCGGGCGAGAGGTGCAGCCGGTCACCGTCCCAGGCGCGGCGGTCCTGGATCGTCTTGAGGGACCACAGGTCGAGGACCGGACAGCCGTAGCGGTCTGCGATGGCCCGCACATGGCCGTTGTACGTGGCGATCTTGCCGCGCAGATGCTTGAGCACGGGCACGCCGCGGGTGTCGAAGCCGGTGGTCACCATGACCTTGCCGACGGCCGAGGTGAGGTCGGCGACGGCTCGCTCGAAGCGCTCCGCGACCTCGTCGGGGTCGGTGCCGGGCCGGATGATGTCGTTGCCGCCCGCGGAGAAGGAGACCAGGTCGGGGCCGAGCTCCTTGGCGCGCACGAGTTGGGTCTCGATGATCTGGTCGAGCAGTCTGCCGCGCACTGCGAGGTTGGTGTAGTCGAAGTCGCCCTCGGGTCGCCGGTCCGCCAGCAGAACCGCGAAGCGGTCCGCCCAACCGACGAAGGCCCCGTCGGGCCCCAGGTCGCCGACGCCCTCGGTGAAGCTGTCCCCCACCGCCACGTACGACCTGATCACTGATCTGTCGTCACTCTTCGAATCGTCTGCCACGTCGGCCCATGATTCACCTCCGGATGTGAGCTACGCGACCGTAGGGAAGGGTTGACGGCCGGTGAGATAAGCCACTCGTCAAGTGTTGGTCAACCGTGGAATAAGGCTCTCGTCAGGGCTGTTGGCGCTGCCACCGCGATGGGGGCCCCGGCGGACACGGCAACACACCGAAGGCCGGACCCCGGGGATCGTGGGGTCCGGCCTTCGGAGGCTGGCCTGCCGTCAGGAGCAGGTCGGGCGGAGGTGGCGTCAGCCGACGGCGACACCGTGCGAGCGCAGGTACGCGACCGGGTCGATGTCCGAGCCGTAGTCGGGCGTGGTGCGGATCTCGAAGTGCAGGTGCGGTCCGGTGACGTTGCCGGTCGCGCCGGAGAGGCCGATCTGCTGGCCCTCGGTCACGGCCTGGCCCGCCGAGACGGACAGGGACGACATGTGGGCGTACTGCGAGTACCGGCCGTCGGCGTGCTGGATGACGACCTGGTTGCCGTAGGCGCCGCCCCAGCCGGCGGAGACGACGGTGCCCGCGGCGATGGACTTGATGGTGGTGCCGGTCGGGACGACGAAGTCCGTGCCCGTGTGGTATCCGCTGGACCACATGCTGCCCGCCACCTTGTAGTTGGTGCCGATGGTGGCGCCGTCCACGGGGAGGGTGTAGCCCGAACTGTTGGTGGTGGCGGCCGTCTTGGTGGCGGTGCTCGCCGTGTCGGCCTTCTCGGCCGCGGGCTTCGCGGCGGCGGGCTTCGCAGCGGCGGGCTTCGCGGCGGCCGGCTTGGCGGCCGAGGGCTTCGCCGGGGCGGAGGCCTGCGGGGCGGAGGCCTTCGCGCCGAGGGACAGCTTCAGACCGGGGTGGATCAGCGACGGGTCGCTGCCGATGGCGGAGCGGTTGTCCGAGTAGATCTTCTTCCAGCCGCCGCTGACGTGCTGGGCGTCGGCGATCTTGGCGAGATAGTCGCCGGCCTTCACCGCGTACGTCTTCGACGTGCCTGCCTTCGCGGCGGCCGGGGCGACGGTCGCGGACTTCTCCGTGTGCTGCGTGACCGCGGAGGCCGGGGTGGCGGCGTGGGCGCCGGTGGCTCCCAGCAGCGGCAGCGCGAGTGCGGCGCCACCGGTTCCTGCCACGGCGATCGAGCGGGTGAAACGCAGGGACTTGGGACGGCGGTGCTTACCCTTCGCGGGCATGGCGTTTTCCTCTCCGGCGCCTGCGAGGTGAGCTGTCGGGTGCGGGCTGGAGATGCCCGGCCACGCGGCTGCATGGCTGTACCCCTAGCCTGTTCCGGAGACCGGACCAGGCGCGGAACCTGTGGGTCCCCCGCTCCTGCCGTGTACGGGTGAGTGCGGATTCCGGGCGGCGGCAGGATTGGGCGTCCGTCCGGATTGAGGCAGAACGTAAGCGAGATGCGAGCGCGCCGACAACTGTGTGCGGATTCTGTGTGCTCGCCTTTCTTGATCCATGCGGAATTCACCGTCACCCTCCGTGGAATGACGATCTTTCCGGGTTTTCAATCCGCCCGGAAACAAAGGCCGGTTACGAAATCCCGACGGCAACACATCGTCACGAATATGACGCTGCTCACGCGACCCGACTCACGTCGCCTTATTCCAGGGCCAGTTGCAATGAAGGCGCCATTTCGGACAGAACAGTCAGATGCGACGCAGGCGGATAACCGTCGCATCGAGATCGCCTCGCAGTCCGGCGTCCAGGCCGTGGTGCAGCAGCACCGCGCCACGGTGCACTTCGCCCGTTTCGACCCATTCGTACAAGCCCGCCGGGTCGAGCCCGCGCAACCTGACCGGGGCGGGCCGCACTCCGTGGTGCTGCGCCTGGAGCCAGGCGAGGACCACGGCCTCGTCGCCGAGCACGTACTGGACGGCGCTCAGGCCGCTCTCCGGGGGTCGCAGCCGGTAGAGGTCGCCCTGCTGCACGACCGGCCGGATCTCCTTGTACAGCTCGACCCAGTCCCGCGCCTCCGCCAGTTCCTCCGCGCTCCACCGGGTGAGATCGCCGCCGACGCCGAGGACCCCGGCCATGGCGCTCACGAAGCGGAAGCGCAGCGAGCTGACCCGGCCGTTGAGCAGGCTGTTCGGGCTGTCCGTGACCCAGGCGGCCATGACGCGGGCCGGATGGATCTGGCTGAAGCCGTGCTGGATGGCGAGCCGGTCGAGCGGGTCGGTGTTGTCGGAGGTCCACACCTGGTCGGTACGGGCCATGACACCGAGATCGATCCGGCCGCCGCCACCGGAGCACGACTCGAAGGCGACGCCGGGGTGCGCCGCGCGCAGCCGGTCGAGGAGGGCGTAGAAGGCCTCGACGTGGGCCACCCAGAGCTTCTGCGGATAGCGCTCGCCGGGCCAGCCCGCGTCCGTGAAGGAGCGGTTGAAGTCCCATTTCACGTAGTCGATCGGCGCGCCGGAGAGGAGGGTGTCGAGCCGCCCCCAGAGGTACTCCTGAACGTCCGGCCGAGCGAGGTTCAGTACGAGTTGATTGCGGAATTCCGTCCTGGTTCGCCCCGACTGGTACTGCACCCAGTCGGGATGCGCGCGGTAGAGGTCGCTGTCGGGGTTGACCATCTCGGGCTCGACCCAGATGCCGAACTCCATGCCGAGGGCGTGCACGTCGTCGGCGAGCGGCTTGAGCCCGGAGGGGAAGCGGTCCGGGTTGGGCGTCCAGTCCCCGAGTCCGGCGTGGGCGTCGGTGCGGGCCCCGAACCAGCCGTCGTCGACCACGAACAGCTCGACGCCCATCGCGGACGCGCGCCGGGCGAGCGCCCGCTGCTGCTCCTCCGAGATGTCGAAGGTGGTGGCCTCCCAGGAATTGAACAGCACCGGCCGGTCCCGCTCCGCGTCCGGGACGACGTACGTCCTCTGGTACGCGTGCCACGCCCGGCTCGCGCCGCCGAACCCGCCGTCGCTCCACAGCCCGGCGAAGACGGGCGTCGTGAAGGTCTCCCCCGGCCCGAGGCTCAGCAGCCCGGAGTCGTCGTGTCCCGGCCCGCCGGTGATCTGCACGCGCGCGTCGGGCAGTTGGGCGACGGAGATCCGCCAGGAGCCGGACCAGCCGAGCGCGCATCCGTACACCTCGCCGCTCTCCTCGGTGGCCTCACTGTCGAGGGCCACCCAGGGCAGGTGCTGGTGTCCGGTGTGGCCGCGGCGGCTGCCGATGATCTTCTCGCCGTAGGTGAGGGGCGAGCGCACCAGCCGGGACTCCGCGGCCCACCGGCCGTGCAGCTGGGACAGCCGCCAGCCGTCCCGCTCGGGAAGGGTCCAGGTCGCGGAGTCCGCGCGGAGCAGCTCCAGGCTCTCGCTTCCGCCGTTGGCGAGCGTGACACGGCGTTCGACGACGTCGCCGCGCAGCCGGTAGTGGAGGGTGATGCCGAGCCCGGCGTCGGAGAAGCGCAGCCGCAGCTCGTCCCCCTCGGTCACCGCGTCCTCGAAGCGCCATTCGGTGCCGCGGCGCTCCTCGGTCCGTACCGAGAGGGCGGGGCGGACGAAGCGGGGGCCGCCCTCGACGGGGTACTCCTCGCGCCCGTCGAGCGGGGAGTCGAAGGGCCGGTACGGCGGCGCCGGCCGGGCTGCGAGCGCCTCGGCGTCGGCGAGCGTGATCCGCGGGCCCCAGTGCAGGTGGAGCAGCTCGTCGCGTTCGGTGAGGTGCAGTGCGTAGCCGCTGGTCGTTCCGGTGAGGAGCCAGGTCCGGCCGGCCGCGCCGATCTCTATCATCAATCCCCCACAGATACGAACAGGTGCGATCAGGGATCAACATCATCGGGGCAGTCGTGGCCGCGAGGCAACGCCTGTGGACAACTCATTGCCCCAGGAACCCATGTCGTATCGTCGGATGCGCGACCGAAGACACCAGCCGCCGGGCGCCGACCGGCCCCGTCCGGCGGGCCCGCGGCCGAAGATGAGGAGCCCCCGTGACGCAGCAGGTCCCGTCGACCGAGCCCGAGCTCGGCGGAGTTCGCAACTTCCGCGACGTGGGCGGCCTGCCCACCACGGACGGCAGGCGCGTGCGCCCGGGACAGCTGTTCCGCAGCGGCCACCTCGCGCACGCCACCGAGGAGGACGCCGCGTTCCTCTCCTCCCTGGGCCTCCACACGATCTTCGACTTCCGCAACGCGGCGGACCAGAAGCTGGAGGGCCCGGACGTCGAACTGCCGGGCGTGCGGAACGTCAACCTCCCGCTGACCGACCCGGCGGACGGCAGCGAGTTCTGGAAGATGGTCCGTGAGGGCGACCTGGACCAGCTGCGCGCCATCCTCGGCGACGGCAGGGCGGCGGCCCGCATGATCGGCTCGTACCGCGCGATCATCACGGAGCGCACCGCGGAACACTCCCGGGTGCTGCGTTCGATGGCGGAGGACGGCGTGCCCGCGCTGATGCACTGCGCGGCCGGCAAGGACCGGGCGGGGCTGTCCATCGCGATCACCCTGCTCGCCCTCGGCGTCGAGCGGGACGCGATCGTCGCCGACTACCTGGAGTCGAACGCCACGCACCGGCGCTACAAGGTGCACCGCAGCAGTTCCGCCGCCACCGCGTACTCCCCCGAGGTCATGGAACTGCTCAGCCCGCTCTTCGACGCGCGCGCGGAGTATCTGACGGCGGCGTTCGAGACGATCGAGGAGACCTGGGGCGGGGTCGACGCCTACCTGGAGAAGGGGCTCGGGCTGACCCCTGAGCTGCGCGACCGCCTGCGAGAGCGCCTGCTGGACTGAGTCGGCACCCGCACGTCGCGGCGGCCGGCTACTGGTTCTGCGCGCCCAGCGTGAAGAGCAGGTAGACGAAGGCCGCGAAGAGATGTCCGACGGCCACGTAGATGATCAGCCGGACCCACAGGGCTCGCGGGAACTTGTCCTCCATGGACGGCTTGCGCGGTTCGGTGGGTTCGGTCATGACGTCTCTCCCGGGATCGGGTGGCCCGTCGCCGGGCCGAGGCACAGCGCGGCGGTCGGGCTCTGCAGCAGGGTGTGGACGAAGAGGAGCTCGGCTCCGGCGCGCTCGGCGGCGGCGATGCGGTGCGGGGTCAGCGAGTCGAAGTGCGCGCTGTCGCCGGGCTCCAGGACGTGCGCGGTGTCCCCGAGGCGCAGCCGGAGCCGCCCTTCGAGGACGTACAGCCACTCCTCGCCGGGATGGACCCGCACGATGTCGCCCTGCGAGCCGTACGGGACGTGCACGCGCAGCGCCTGCATACCTCGCCCGGAGGAGCCGGCCTGCCGGTAGATCCAGCCGCCGGCAGGCGTCGGGTCCATGTCGGCGGCCCGCACGACGGCGTCGCGGTCGGCGATCGTCTCGCCGAGCAGTTCGGAGACCGTCGTACCGTAGACCCGGGCCACGGCGAGCAGCATGGGCAGCGAGGGCTGGCGCTGACCGGTCTCCAGCCGGGAGAGGTGCGCCGGGGAGAGTCCGGCGGCGCGGGCGGCGGCCTCCAGCGTGAGGGAGGCGCGGCGGCGCAGCGCACGGAGCTGGGGCGCCACGGCGTGCAGCTCGTCGGACGGTTCGTCGGCCGTCCCCGGATCGGCAGGGCTCATGTGTCCATTGAGCCCGAGGATTGCCTCTGGGGCAATTTTCTTGCCCCAGAGGCAAAAAGACTCAGCGGTTCGCGACCGCCTGTTTCACCAGGGTCTTCCCGAAGTCCCACATCAGGCCGCCACCGCTGTGCGCGTCGTCCATCACCGCGGTGAAGGCCTCCACGAACCGGTCGACGTCCCCCTCGTCGATGACGAGCGGCGGGATCAGCTTGATCACCTCCAGGTGGTCGCCGGACACCTGGGTGAGAATGCGGTGCCGCTGGAGCAGCGGGACGACCACCATCTGCGCGAACAGGCCCTTGCGCGCTGCCTGGAGCATGGTCCAGCGGCCGCGCAGCTTGATCGACTTGGGCCGCCCGAACTCGATGCCGATCATCAGGCCCCGGCCGCGTACGTCGCTGAGCAGTTCGTACCGGTCGACGAGCGCCGTCAGCCGGGCCTTGAGCTGCTCGCCGGTGGCCCGGGCATTGGCGACGATCTGCTCGTTCTCCATGACGGAGAGCACCGCGAGCCCGGCCGCCATGGCCTGCGCGTTGGAGCCGAAGCTCGCCGAGTGGACGAGGACCCGGTCCATCGAGGAGTAGACCTTCTTGAAGATCCAGTCCTTGCCGAGGGTCGCACCGACCGGCACGTAGCCGCCGGAGAGCGCCTTGGCCACGCACACCAGGTCCGGTTCGACGCCCTCCTCGTGCTGGTAGGCGTAGAAGTCCCCGGTCCGTCCGAGGCCGGTCTGCACCTCGTCGGCGATGAGCAGGGCCTTGTGCCGGTGCAACAGCTCCTGGGCGGCGCGCAGGTAGCCGGGCGGGGCCTCGAGGACGCCCTTGCCCTGGATCGGCTCCACGATCAGCGCGGCGACGTCACCCTTCTTCAACTCCCGTGCCAGGGCTTCGAGATCACCCAGCGGGACGGCGGTGTCGGGCAGCAGCGGGGCGAAGCCGTCGCGGAAGCCGTCCTCGCCGTTCACGGACAGGGAGCCGGTGGTCAGACCGTGGAAGGCGTGGGAGCAGTACAGGATCCGCGGCTTGCCGGTGGCGAACCGGGCGAACTTCAATGCCGTCTCGACCGCCTCGGTGCCGCTGTTGCCGAAGAACACCCGGTCCAGGTGCGGGCTGTGGGCGAGCAGGCGTTCCGCGAGCAGGCCCGGCAGCGGCTGGCAGTCGAAGCGGGTGAGGTCGGCGAGCGAGGCGTCGAGGACGTCGTGCAGCGCCTGCCGGACCACGGGGTGGTGACGACCAAGGCCCATCACGCCGAACCCGGCGAGCATGTCCAGGTAGTCGTTGCCGTCCGCGTCCCAGAAGTGGGCCCCCTCGGCCCGCTCGTAGACCTTGTCGAAGCCGATGGTGTGCAGCATGCGCGGGAGCTGGTGGTTCAGGTACTTCGTGTGCAGCTCGTAGCGCTCGGCTCCGCGCTCGGCGAGGAGCGCGCCGAGGTCGAACTCCCCCTTCTCCGCTGGGTCGCTCATTCCTTCTTCTCCTTGGACGACTCGTTCCGGGCCGGCGCGTCGGCGGCCTTCGACATCTCGTACGCGGCCCGGGCCCGTACGTCCCTGACGGCCAGGCCGGCGCTGATCCGCCCGGCGATCTCCACGGGAGTGAGCCCGATGTCGGCCAGCACCTCGGACCGCTTGGCGTGCGGGAGGAACTGGTCCGGTATCCCGAACCGCCGTACGGGCACGTCGACTTCGGCATCCCCGAGGGCCAGCGCGACGGCGGCGCCGACGCCCGACGCCCGGCTGTTGTCCTCGACGACGGCGACCAGGCCGTGCTCGGCGGCGAGCCCGGGCAGGGCCGGGTCGACGGGTTTCACCCAGCGCGGGTCGACGACGGTGCAGCCGATGCCCCGGGCCCGCAGCAGCTCCGCGGTCTGCAGGCAGACCGGCGCCATGACACCCACCGCGACGAGCAGCACCTCGGGGCGCTCGCCCCGGTGCAGCACGTCGAGGCCGCCCACGTGGTCCACCGCGGGGACCGCCGGCCCGACCGACTCCTTCGGGAAGCGGACCAGGGTGGGCGCGTCGTCGACGGCGACCGCCTCCCGCAGCTGGGCCCGCAGCTGGTCGGCGTCGCGCGGCGCGGCGATCCGGAGGCCGGGCACGACCTGGAGGATCGACATGTCCCACATGCCGTTGTGCGAGGCACCGTCGACACCGGTGACACCGGCCCGGTCGAGGACGAAGGTCACTCCGCAGCGGTGCAGGGCGACATCCATGAGGAGCTGGTCGAACGCCCGGTTGAGGAAGGTCGCGTACACGGCGACGACGGGGTGGAGGCCGCCGGTCGCGAGCCCGGCCGCGGAGACGGTGGCGTGCTGCTCGGCGATACCGACGTCCCACACCCGGTCGGGAAACCTCTCGGCGAACTTCCCGAGCCCCACCGGATGCAGCATGGCCGCGGTGATCGCCACGACGTCCGCGCGCTCCTCACCGATCCTGACGATCTCCTCGCCGAACACCGATGTCCAGGAGGGGCCGTTGGACGGCGCGAGGGGCTCGCAGGTGAGCGGGTCCATCACCCCGACGGTGTGGAAGTGGTCCTCCTCGTGGGCGAGCGCCGGCTCGTAGCCGCGGCCCTTCTCCGTCAGGCAGTGGATGAGGACGGGCCCGTGGAAGCGCTTCGCCCGGCGCAGCGCCGACTCCACGGCGCCCAGGTCGTGGCCGTCGATCGGGCCGACGTACTTGAGCCCGAGGTCCTCGAACATGCCCTGCGGCGCGAAGGCGTCCTTGAAGCCCTTCTTCGCGCCGTGCAGCGACTCGTAGACGGTGTTGCCGATCAGCGGCGTGCGCAGCAGGACCTTCTTGCCCCAGGCGAGGACCTGCTCGTAGCTGTCGGTCGTCCGCAGGGTCGCGAGGTGGTTCGCGAGACCGCCGATGGTCGGCGCGTACGACCGTTCGTTGTCGTTGACGACGATGATCAGCGGCCGGTCCTTGGCGGCGGCGATGTTGTTCAGCGCCTCCCAGGCCATGCCGCCGGTCAGGGCGCCGTCACCGATCACCGCGACGACGTGCCCCTTCTCCCCCTGCACCTGGCGGGCCTTGGCGAGGCCGTCGGCCCAGCCGAGCGACGTGGAGGCGTGGCTGTTCTCGATGACGTCGTGCTCGGACTCCTCGCGCGAGGGGTAGCCGGAGAGGCCGCCCTTGCTGCGCAGCTTGGAGAAGTCCTGACGTCCCGTCAGCAGCTTGTGCACGTAGCTCTGGTGGCCGGTGTCCCACAGGATGCGGTCGACGGGCGACTCGAAGACCCGGTGGAGGGCGATGGACAGCTCCACCACTCCCAGATTGGGTCCGAGATGACCGCCGGTCCTGGCGACCGCGTGCACCAGGAACTCCCTTATCTCCTCGGCGAGTTCACCGAGTTCCGCCTCGGACAGCGCCTTCAGGTCGCGTGGTCCCCGGATGTTCTCCAGCATCGTCACGTCGGGCCCCCTCTCGGTCCGTGCTGATCAGCTCACGGTGACGGCCGGTTCGCCGGAGGCGACGCCGTCGTTCTCCATCTGTTCGGCGAGCTTCATCGCCTCGTCGATGAGCGTCTCCACGATCTTCGACTCGGGTACGGTCCTGATGACCTCGCCCTTGACGAAGATCTGCCCCTTGCCGTTGCCGGAGGCGACCCCCAGGTCGGCCTCCCGCGCCTCGCCGGGGCCGTTGACGACGCAGCCCATGACCGCGACGCGCAACGGGACCTCCATCCCCTCCAGCCCGGCGCTGACCTCGTCGGCCAGTTTGTAGACGTCGACCTGGGCGCGCCCGCACGACGGGCACGAGACGATCTCCAGGCGCCGCTGCCGCAGTCCGAGGGACTCCAGGATCTGGATGCCGACCTTGCACTCCTCGGCGGGCGGCGCGCTCAGGGAGACCCGGATGGTGTCCCCGATGCCCTCGCTGAGCAGTGCCCCGAAGGCCACGGCCGACTTGATGGTGCCCTGGAACGCCGGGCCGGCCTCGGTCACGCCGAGGTGCAGTGGGTAGTCGCACTGGGCGGCCAGCTGACGGTAGGCGTTGACCATGATCACCGGGTCGTTGTGCTTGACCGAGATCTTGATGTCACGGAACCCGTGCTCCTCGAAGAGCGACGCCTCCCACAGCGCCGACTCGACGAGCGCCTCGGGCGTCGCCCTGCCGTACTTCTCCAACAGCCGCCGGTCGAGCGAACCGGCGTTGACGCCGATCCGGATCGGGATGCCGGCGTCCCCGGCGGCCCGCGCGATCTCCCGCACCTTGTCGTCGAACTGCTTGATGTTGCCCGGATTGACGCGCACCGCGGCGCAGCCGGCGTCGATGGCCGCGAACACGTACTTCGGCTGGAAGTGGATGTCCGCGATCACCGGGATCTGCGACTTCCGGGCGATGGTCGCGAGGGCGTCCGCGTCGTCCTGCGTGGGGCAGGCGACGCGGACGATCTGGCAGCCTGACGCGGTCAGTTCCGCGATCTGCTGCAGGGTGGCGCCGATGTCCGACGTACGGGTCGTCGTCATCGACTGCACCGACACGGGCGCACCGCCCCCGACCGCCACCGGTCCGACCTCGATGCGCCGTGAGACACGGCGCTCCGCGATCGGCCGGACCGGCACCTCGGGGAGGCCCAAGGAAACGGCGGTCACGAGGTCACCCGCGGCTTTCCGTGAAGGTCTCACGGGCGGCACGGATCGACTCCTTGAGGGAGCCCATGGTGGCGAGGACCGCCGTCGGCTCGTAGCCGCAGTGCGCCATGCAGTTGGCGCACCGCTCGTCCTTGCCGCGGCCGTAGGAGTCCCAGTCGGTGTCCTCCAGGAGCTGCTTGTACGTCTGCACGTACCCGTCGCTCATCAGGTAGCAGGGCTTCTGCCAGCCGAACAGCGAGTAGCTCGGGATCGCCCACGCGGTGCACGGGAAGTCGACCTTGCCCTCCAGGAAGTCCAGGAAGAGCGGGCTCTGGTTGAGCCGCCAGCGGCGCCGGTTGCCGCCAGCGAAGGCCTTCTTGAACAGTTCCCGGGTCTGCTGGACGCCGAGGAAGTGCTCCTGGTCGGGAGCCTTCTCGTAGGCGTAGGCGGGCGAGAGCATCATCTCGTCGACCTTCAGGTCGTCGTTGAGGAAGTTGAGGACCTCGATGATGGTCTGCGGGGTGTCGGTGTTGAAGAAGGTCGAGTTGGTGGTGACGCGGAAGCCGCGCCGCTTGGCCTCCTTGATGGCCTCGACCGCCTCGTCGAAGACACCTTCCTTGGCGACGGACTCGTCGTGCCGCTCGCGCAGCCCGTCGATGTGCACGGCCCAGGCGAAGTACGGCGAGGGCTTGAACTTGTCCATCTTCTTGCGGAGCAGCATCGCGTTGGTGCACAGGAAGACGAACTTCTTCTTGGCCACCAACTGCCGGACGATCTCGTCGATCTGAGGGTGCATCAGCGGCTCGCCGCCGGCGATGGACACCATCGGAGCACCGGACTCCAGGACCGCTCCCACGGCCTGCGCCACGGGCATGCGCTGCTTGAGCACACCCGCCGGGTGCTGGATCTTGCCGCAGCCCTCGCAGGCGAGGTTGCACGCGAAGAGCGGTTCCAACTCGACGAGCAGGGCGAACTTGTCCCGCTTCCTGAGCTTCTGTTCAAACAGGTATGCAGCGACCTTCATGGACTGCCGAAGCGGCATGGCCATCTGGCTCACCTCCGAGGGAGCAACAAAGAACGGTGCCATTCAAAGAAAGCGGGAAGCACGGCACGAAGAACACGGAAAGCTGATATTCCACCGCGGACCGTGCCGATACGGACGAGTTCATGTTCTGGAGCGTCCACGACCACCCGTACGGCCGCAACCGGGCGGATGCCCGCGCGGACCGCGCCGAGAAGTGTGGCCGCGGACTCCATGTCCACGGCGATGGCTCCGGTCGCGAGCAGATCCGACCGCTCGGGACCACGGACGACGTGATCGGAGCCGGTGAGCGGCCCCGTGTGCACGGTGCGGCCGGGCAGGGCCCGCACCAGTTCCTTGACGAGGAGGTCGGTTCCCACACACGGCGTGGTGCCGTCCGGGTCCCGGGTCTCCTCGGCGACGACCAGGTCACCGGGGTGCATGCCCGGGGCGAGCCCCGCGCAGAACCCGGTGGCCAGCACGGCCGCCGCACGCAGCGCCGGGTCGCCGAGGACCCGGGTGACGGACCGCTCGGCGGCCTTCGGGCCCATCCCCGTACGCAGCACGGTGACGGGTCCGCCGGCGCCGCTCCGGTCGCCGCTGCGCAGGGCGAGGTGCTCGATGCCGAGCGCGCAGGCGATCAGCAGCGGAGCCGGAGCGGGCCGACCGGTCATCAGCCCCCCTCCGTCGCGGCGAAGGGCTCCCCGTTGACGTAGCGGCCGAGCGCGGTGAGCGGGAAGACCTGCCGGTAGAGGTGGTAGTTGATCGAGAAGTCCCACGGGAAGCCGGTCCCCGTGAAGTACGGCTCGTCCCAGGAGCCGTCGGCCAGCTGGGTCTCGGCGAGCCAGCCGACCCCCCGCTCCACGGCCTTGGACTCGTTCTCCCCCGCGGCCAGCAGGGCGAGCAGCGCCCAGCCGGTCTGGGAGGCGGTGGAGGCACCGCGCCCGCTCCACCCGGCGGCGTCACCGTAGGAGCGCAGGTCCTCGCCCCAGCCGCCGTCGTCGTTCTGCACGCCCTCCAGCCAGGCGACGGCCCGGCGGATCGCGGGATGCGAGCCGGGCAGTCCCGCCGCCACGAGCGCGGGAACCACCGACCCCGTGCCGTAGACGTAGTTGACGCCCCAGCGCCCGAACCAGGAGCCGTCGGTCTCCTGGTTCGCGAGCAGCCACTCGATGCCCCGGCGGGTCCGGGGGTCGTGGGAGAGTCCCTCGACGGCCAGCATCTCCACGACATGCGCGGTGACGTCCGCGGAGGGCGGATCGATCACCTCGCCGAAGTCGCAGAACGGCAGCCGGTTGGGGAACGGGCTGGTGTTGTCGACGTCGAACGCGCCCCAGCCGCCGTCCTTGGACTGCATGCCGAGGTTCCAGCGCACCCCGCGTCCGATGGCGTTCTCGACCCGGTCCGGATCGTGGTGCCGGACGCGGCGCAGCGCGAGGACGACCTCCGCGGTGTCGTCGATGTCGGGGTAGTTGTCGTTGTGGAACTCGAACGCCCAGCCGCCCGGCGGCAGTTGGGGCCGCTTGACGGACCAGTCACCGGGCCGGACGATCTCCTCCCCGAGCATCCAGTCCACGGCCTTGACCAGCTGTGGGTGGTCGGCGGGCACCCCGGCGTCGGCGAGCGCGATGGTCGCCAGGCAGGTGTCCCACACCGGTGACTGGCAGGCCTCGATCATCCGGGACCCGTCGTCGCGCCACACGGCGAACCGGTCGAGCGAGGCCAGCCCCGCGCGCATCACCGGGTGTTCGAGGTCGTAGCCGAGCAGGTGCAGGGCGATGACCGAGTAGACGGCGGGCGGCTGGATGCCTCCCCAACAGCCGTCGTTCTCCTGCCGCTCGATGATCCAGCGTCCCGCCGTGTTCATCGCCGCCCTGCGCAAGGCGCGCGGCGCGACCTTGCGGTACTGGTGCAGGGCCCTGTCGAGACGCTGGAACGCCCCGTCCCAACTGGCCACCCGTGCAAGGGGCTTGGCCGGGTTGGGGTGGCGGGGATCGGCGTGCAGCTCGTCGAGCGGGAACGGCGCCGGCCGCACCGGTCGCTTCGCCGACACCACGGTGAGCGGCACGATCGTCTGCCGCGCCCAGCAGCCGAAGTCGTAGATGTTGAGCGGCATCCACTTCGGGAAGTAGATGAGCTCCGGAGGCAGTTCGGGAAGGTCGTCCCACTTCCACCAGCCGAAGAGGGCGAGCCAGATCCGGGTGAAGACCCGGGCCGCGGCGATGCCTCCGCGCTCGCGGATCCACGCGGACGCCTGCGCCATGTGCGGTGCGTCCGGGGCGTCCCCGGCCAGCCGCAGGGCGACGTACGCCTCGATCGTGGTGGAGAGCTCGCCCGGTCCGCCGAAGAACGAGGCCCAGGTGCCGTCCTCGCGCTGCTCGCCGCGGATGAACAGGGCGGCGCCGCGCGTGGTCGGCTCGTCGCGGATGCCCAGGAACTGACGGAGCAGGAGGTCCTCGGCGTCCATGGTGACGTTCGTCTCGAGGTCGCCCTTCCACCAGCCCTGGTCGTCCTGCAGCGCCAGCAGGAAGTCCGTGGCACGCGCCATGGCGCGCGTGGCGGCGTCTCGGGTCTCGACCGTCCCGGCCGCCGCGGGAATGTCGTGCTGGATTTCGCTGGCCGAGGCAGCGCGGGGAGGAAGTGCCCCGGTGCTTCCGTCGGTCGTCGCTGTCATGGCTTCCCCTTCGTGCAGTGGTACGACTCTGCTGTGGGTCCGCCGTCGGCCGGTGCTTCCGTTCCGATGGTGATCCCGTGCTCGAACGAGGTTCGAAACCCGGGGGAGGCACCGGCCGGCGACTACGCGAGGTGTATTCGACCGATAGTGATCATCTCTTTCGAACGACGACGAAGTCGGCGAGTGCCACGAGCTCGGCCCGCACACGATCGGGCATCGGGACGGCGTCGAGCGCCTCGATGGCGATGGCGTGCTGCCTGCGCGCCTCCTGAGCGGTCCAGTCGCGGCCGCCCGCCTCCTCGATGAGCGCGGCGCGCGCGGCGAACTCCTCCTCGGAGAAGTTCTCGAAGTCGCTGGCCTTGGCGTCCTCGGCGAGCAGGTCGCCGAGCCGCTCGGAGGCGGGCCCGCCCGCGGCGAGTGCGGCCACGACCGGCAGGGACTTCTTGCGCTGGCGCAGATCGCTCCAGGTCTGCTTCCCGGTGGACTCCGGGTCGCCCCAGATGCCGAGGAGGTCGTCGACGGCCTGGAAGGCCAGGCCGAGGTGGTAGCCGTACCGCTCCAGGGTGTCGGCGGTGAGGTCGTCGGCGCCGCCGAGGACCGCGCCGATGGAGCAGGCGCAGGCGAGCAGGGCGCCCGTCTTGTTGCCCTCCATCTCCAGGCATTCCTCGACGCTGACGCGGTCGCGGTGCTCGTAGGAGATGTCCTGGGCCTGGCCGTCGATGAGGGCGCGGGTGGCGGTGGTCAGACGCCGGGTGGCGCGTCCGGCCTCGACGGTGCCGAGCTCCAGCAGCACCTCGTTGGCCAGCGCGAACAGGGCGTCGCCGACCAGGATCGCCTGGGCGGGGCCGTGCACCTTCCAGACGGTGTCGCGGTGCCGGCGCTGTTCGTCGCCGTCCATCAGGTCGTCGTGCAGCAGCGAGAAGTTGTGCACCAGCTCGACCGCGACCGCGCCGGGAACGCCGACCTCGGGCTCGGCGCCGGCGGCCTGCGCGGAGAGCACCGCGAGCGCCGGACGGACCGCCTTGCCGCCGTCACCGTCCGCGGGGTTGCCCTCGGCGTCGATCCAGCCGAAGTGGTAGGCGGCGACGGTGTCCATGGGTGCCGCCAGACGGTCCACGGCCGCCTTCAGCACCGGTGTGGACAGGGTCCGGCCGCGCTCCAGGAGCGCGGTCACGTCCACCGCGTCGGCAGCCGTTTCGGCCGGGGGCACAGTGGGCACAGTCTCTCCTCTTGTTGCGATACCGGGGGTGCGGGGGCCTGTCGTGCTCTGTTCGAGCGTCATGCCGCCTCCTCGAAGAGTCCGAGGAGATGATCGCGGGACCGTCCCAGCGCGCCCAGCGCGGCATCCGCCGCGCCGACGCCGCTGCGAACCGCACTCTCCATGGTCGCGGGCCACCCTGTGGCGGTCCACGCTCCGGCCAGGTACAGGCCGGGGGCCTTGGTCCGGGCACCGGGACGCAGCCGCCCGACGCCCGGGTCGGGGGCGAACGTCGCGGTGCGCTCCCGGGTCACGAAGAAGTCCTTCACCTCGGCGCCGCGCGCACCGGGCAGCAGCCGCTCCAGCTCGGGGAGGTACCGCTCCCGCAGCGCCGAAACGGGCTCGTCGATCTCGTCCTGCGCCGCCGACTGCGACAGCGCGAGGTACTGGCCCTCGCGGAGCCCGGAGGCCTCGGTGCGGTCGAAGACCCACTGCACCGGGGAGCCGAGCGCGGCGAAGAACGGTGCGGTGAGGACGGTGCGGTCGTACACGACGTGGACGTTCAGGATCGGCGCGGTGCCGATGTCCAGGAGCCGCTCGGGGGCGTCGAGCGCGCCATCCGGCAGAAGATCGTGGGCCTCGTGCTGCGGTACGGCGAGCACGACGGCGTCGGCGTCGATGCGCTCGCCGGGAACCTGAACACTCCAACGCCCGTTCTCGTAAGGGGAGACGGAGGTGACGCGTGTACGGATCTCGGTACGTACGCCCGCGGAGTCGAGCGCCTTGCGGGCCCGGGTGTCGTGCAGTTCGCCCAGTGGGACGCGCGCCCAGCCGATGTCGGCCGCGCCCGGGTCGGACAGCAGACCTGTCTTGAACACCATCGCGGCCAGGGCGAGCGAGCAGTCGCCTGCCACCGCGTTGAGGGTGGCGACCCCCACGAGGTCCCACAGTGCCTCGACGGCACGTCGTGACTGACCGTGCCCGGCGAGCCAGTCGCCGAAGTTCTGCGTGTCGAGCGACGGATCGGTGAGATCCAGGCCCTTGAGCGCGAGCGCGGCACGGCCGACCTTGGCGCGCTCGGCGAGCGAGAGGTGCGGGTAGGTCGCGAGGCTGCGCGCCAGATGCAGCGGCACCGGCAGCGCGTCGCGGCCGATTCTGCCGAGTCTGCGCCCGGGAGCGGCCTCCGCGTCGAGAACGGGCACGTCGAGACGATCCTGCAGAGGCGCGAGCGCGGCCGCGTCGATGCGGTCGAGGAACCAGCGGTAGGCGCTGCAGCAGCGCAGATAGACATGCTGGCCGTTGTCGACGGTGAGGTCGCCGCGCTGGAAGGAGAACGCGAGACCGCCGAGCCGCGGCCGGCCTTCGAGCAGGGTGACGCGCAGTCCGGCATCGGCGAGCGCGAGCGCTGCGGTGATCCCGGCGAGTCCGCCGCCGATCACCACGGCGGACCGGGCGGAGTCCTCCGCGGACTCCTTGACCTCGCTCATCGTGCACCCTCCCCTGGGGCCGCGCCATGGTGATCGAACGACGCACGGCAGGCCGTTGCAGTCAGGGACGCCGTCCGGCTCCGGAGGGTTGCGTGCCGCTTTTCGCCGGTCGTGTCACCTTGGCCCATATTGTCCATCAAACGCGCCTCCGGACGGTGCGTCGAGAGACGTGGCGAGCGTCGAGTCCGGAGAGACCGCGCACGGCGACGAACGCCTTCTCGCGTCCGGGGAGCGAGACCCGGCCGCGCAGCACGGCCTCGGGCTCGCGCTCGATGCGGTCGAGCAGCCGCCGGTAGATGCCCGCCATCGCCGCTACACAGGCGCCGCTGCGCCGGTCGAGCATGGGCAGCAGCCGGTAGCCCTCGGCGAACAGCGCGCGGGCGCGCCGCACCTCGAAGTGCACGAGACCCGCGAAGTCGGAGCCCGGCGGCGGGGTCGGCCCGTCGAAGCCGGCCGAGCAGCCGAACTTCGCCAGATCGTCGGCCGGCAGGTACGTACGCCCGCCCTCCGCGTCCTCCCGGACGTCCCGCAGGATGTTCGTGAGCTGGAGCGCGAGCCCCAGCGTGTCGGCGTACTCCGGCGCGCGCTCGGCGCCGCGGGCCCCCGGTTCGGTACCGAAGACACCGAGCGAGAGCCGCCCGATCGCCCCGGCCACGCACCGGCAGTAGACCTTCAGGTCGTCCCACGTCTCGTAGGTCTCGCCGCGTACGTCCATCAGCACGCCGTCGATGAGTTCGTCCAGGCCCCCGAGGGGGACCGGGAAGTACTCGGCGGTGTGCGTGAGGGCGACGGCGACCGGGTCGGTGTCGTCCTCGTCGACCTCGCCCTCGCGGACGCGGGCGAGCAGCGCCTTCGTCTCCTCGAGACGTACCGCCTTCACGTCCGGTGCCAGCGTGCCGTCGCCGATGTCGTCGACACGCCGGGAGAACGCGTAGAGCGCCGACATCGCACGACGCTTGGTCGTAGGCAGCAGCCTGATGCCGTACGCGAAATTGCGGGCCTGCTGGCCGGTCACTGCCTCGCAGTAGCTGTACGCGGCGAGTACCGGTGCGGACATGTGCTGTTCCGACTCCACGGTCCGGATCACCCCTTTCCTCGCAGAGTCACTCCCACCTCGCGCAGCAACTGGAGCTTGCCGGGCTTGGGCGGGCCTGTAAGTACGTCGTATTCGGCGGCGACGATCGCACGGATCGCCGCCTTCCCCCCCGCAACGAACCCCGCGAGCAGCAGCTTCAGCCTGCCGGGGACGCTACCCACGAGGGGGGTGCCTTCATTCAGGAGGTTCAAGGCGCGTTCTGCTTCGTATGCAACCAGTGCTCGCACCGATGCGCCTGCTGTGGGGGCGGCAAGATCTGCTTCGAGGACATGAAAGCGCTTCATGTCCTCGGCGGGAAGGTAGACACGGTCGCGGCCGAGATCCTCGGCGACGTCCTGGAGATGCTCGACGATCTGCAGTGCCGTGCACACCGCGTCGGAGTGGCGGACCCGCTCGGGAGTGGACGTCCCGGTCACGGACAGGACCAGGCGGCCGACGGGGTTCGCGGACAGCTCGCAGTAGGCGAGCAGGTCGTCATAGGTCTCGTACCGCTTGACAAGCTGGTCCTGACGGTTGGCCGCGATCAGGCCGAGGAACGGCTCGGGGGTGAGGCCCGCACGGCGGACTGTGGGCTGCAGACCGATCAGCAGGGGGTGGCGGGGGGTGGAGTCGAACACGCGGTGAAGATCGGCTTCCAGAGCGTCCAGCAGGACCGATCTGTCCTCGGCCTCGGTGGCCGCTACACCGAGAAGGCCGGCATCGGCGCCACCGGGGGCGAGGTCGCCGTCACCGATGTCGTCGACGAGGCGCGCGAAGCCGTAGACGGCCATCAGGTCGTCGCGCCAGGCCCTGGGCAGGAAGAAGGGGGCCACGGGAAAGTTCTCGTCCGCGGCTTTGTCGAGAGTGCCGCGCCCCGGATCGCCGGCGCGGGCCGTACCGGCTTCGGTCACCGCCGGCCGCCCGGCGCGGGGACGGCGCACGCATCGCGGAGCTGGAGAGTCACCGTAGCCATTGCCGTCACATCTCCCGTTCTACACTGCCGACCCAACACTGCACATTTCGGACACGCCGCCCGGAGGTCCGCACAGCGCGACGGTGCCGGGTGTCGCGTATTATCGCCCCACTTGGCGCGATTCAGCACCGGTACAGCTTACGTTGTACAACGCGGCACACTCACTCGGGGTGTCCTGCGCATCACAACAACACACCGATTGGCGTCAAGATTCCCTAGGCCGACCGGAGTTGGCCTTTCCTTTGCAGACGCAGGGCCCCGCCGGAGGGTTCCGGCGGGGCCCTGGGCGAAACGGGTTACTTGCCCGTGAACTTCTCGTACTCCTTCAGGACCTCGTCGGTGGGCCCGTCCATCCGCAGTTCGCCGCGCTCCAGCCACAGCACGCGGTCGCAGGTGTCGCGGATCGACTTGTTGTTGTGACTGACCAGAAACACCGTGCCGGCGCTCTTGCGCAGCTCCCTGATGCGGACCTCGGACCGCTTCTGGAAGGAGCGGTCACCGGTGGCGAGGGCCTCGTCGATCATCATGACGTCGTGGTCCTTGGCCGCGGCGATGGAGAAGCGCAGCCGGGCCGCCATGCCGGACGAGTAGGTCCGCATCGGCAGGGTGATGAAGTCGCCCTTGTCGTTGATGCCGGAGAAGTCGACGATGCTCTGGTAGCGCTCCCGGACCTGCTCGCGGGACATGCCCATCGCGAGCCCGCCCAGGATGACGTTCCGCTCGCCCGTCAGGTCGTTCATGAGAGCCGCGTTCACGCCGAGCAGTGAGGGCTGGCCGTCGGTGAAGACCTTGCCCTTCTCCGCGGGGAGCAGGCCGGCGATGGCCCGCAGGAGCGTGGACTTGCCGGAGCCGTTCGAACCGATCAGGCCGATGGCCTCGCCCCGGTAGGCGGTGAAGGAGACGCCCTTGACGGCGTGCACCTTGCGCACCCCGCGCTCCTCGCCGCGCTTGAGGATGCGGCTGAGGGCGGAGGTGGCGCTGCCCTTGCCCGTCTTGGCGCCGTTCACGCGGTAGACGATGTGCAGCTCGTCCGCGATGACGGTCGGAATGTGCGACCTCTTCTCGAGCTCAGCCACGGCCGTACCTCTCTTCAGCCTTCCAGAAGTACACGAACCCGCCGACGGAGACGACCACGGCCCAGAAGACGGCGATGGCCCACACGTGGGGCGGCAGGTTGGAGGAGCCGTATCCGTCGATGAGCGCGAAGCGCATCAGGTCCATGTAGACGGCGGCCGGGTTCGCCTGCAGCGCGCGGGCGATCCACTCCGGGCTGCTCGCGAGCATGGCGCTGATGGAGAACATGACACCGGACGCGTACATCCAGGTGCGCAGGATGAACGGCATCAGCTGGGCGAGGTCCGGAGTCCTGGCGCCCATCCTCGCCACGATCAGCGCGAGGCCCGTGTTGAAGAGGAACTGCAGCAACAGCACGGGGAAGATCATCAGCCAGGACAAGCCCGGGTAGCTGCCGAAGGCGATCACCACCATGAACAGGACGATCATCGAGAACAGCAGTTGCTGGAGCTGCTGGAGCGCGAAGGAGACGGGCAGCGAGGCGCGCGGGAAGTGCAACGCGCGCACCAGGCCGAGGTTGCCGGAGATCGCCCGGACGCCCGCCATGATCGAGCTCTGCGTGAACGTGAAGACGAAGACGCCCGTCACCAGGAACGGGATGTACACGTCCTGCGACAAGCCCTTGTCGGCCTTCAGGATCAGACCGAAGATCAGGTAGTAGACGAGCGCGTTCAGCAGCGGCGTCGCCACCTGCCAGAGCTGGCCGAGCTTGGCCTGGCTGTACTGGGCGGTGAGCTTCGCCTGGGAGAAGGCGAGGATGAAGTGCCGCCGGCCCCACAGCTGACCGACGTACTCGGCGAGGCCGGGACGGGCGCCGCTGACCGCGAGCCCGTACTTGGCGGCCAGCTCGGCCGCGGAGAGCCCTTCGTCGGGCGACGGTCGGTCGCTCACCGCGACTCCACCGTCATGCGTTGTCTCACTCACAAGTGGAAACTTTCGTCTTCAAGATGCGCGCAACCGGATCGGGCAGAGGCGAGAGCCGGAGACCGGGGAGGGTCCCGACGCTCTCGGAATCGAGCTTGTCAGATGACGGGAGGTCGGCCCAGTCGAGTCAGCCGCCACACCGTACGCCACTTCATGGGACGGCGGGGTCCGCACGGACTGCTCCAGCCCTCCCGGAATCCCCCGAACCAGGCCTTCAGAGCCGCTCGCGAGGGGCGGCGCAGCAGCGTCAGGAGCATCCAGACGCCGAGGTAGACCGGGACGAGGAGCGCGGGGAGGTTGCGGCGGGCGAGCCACACGCGGTTGCGGGCCACCATGCGGTGGTACACCGCGTGCCGCGAGGGGGCGGTCGTCGGGTGGTACAGCACCATGTCGGACCGGTAGTCGATCATCCAGCCGGCGTCGAGGGCCCGCCAGGCGAGGTCGGTCTCCTCATGGGCGTAGAAGAACGCGTCCGGGAGTCCGCCCACCTCGGCGAGGACCTTCGTGCGCACCGCGTTGGCACCGCCGAGGAAGGTGGTGACGCGCGAGGAGCGCATCGGGTCGGCGGCCCGCAGCCGGGGCACGTGGCGACGCTGGGTCTCGCCCGTCCCGGGGTCGGCGATGCGGAAGCTGATGATCCCCAGGTCGGCGTCGTCGGTGAAGGCGCGGCGGCACAGCTCGGCGGTGTCGTGCTGGGCCAGCAGTCCGTCGTCGTCCAGGAAGAGAAGGACGTCGACGTCGGTGCCGCCGGGGCCGAAGGCCTCGATGCCGACGTTGCGGCCACCGGGGATGCCGAGGTTCTCGGGCAGCTCGACCGTGCGGACGCCCGCGGGGACGTCGGGGACGGGAGAGCCGTTGCCGACGACGACCACCTCGACGCGGTCGCCGTCCTGCTTGGCGACCGAGTCGAGCAGGGCCCGCAGCTCGTCGGGGCGGTTGCCCATGGTGATGACGACCGCGCCGACCTTCATGGCCGTACTCACTTGAGCCTGCTCGAGGCGAGGATGGACACGAGGTGCAGCAGGGTCTGCACGATCGCGATGCCGGCGAGCACGGCGATGCCGAGGCGCGTGAAGAACAGGTCGCCCCTGATCTGGTCGACGATCGCGAGGACCAGGATCAGCAGGGTCGCCTCGATACCGAGGATCAGCCGGTGGAACTTGAGCGCCGCGGCGGCCCGGCGAGCGAGGGCCATGCCGGAGGTACGCGGCTCGGACGCCGACTCCTGGACGGGAGGCAGTCCCCCTTGGTGGCGGGCGACACCGACGAGGTCGGTCTCGGCCTTGACCAGGATCGCGCCGAGGGCGGCCAGGGTGCCGAGGAAGGCCCACAGCCAGTCGATCCGGCCGCCGCCCCACAGGTCGGCGGCGCGCAGACCGAGGCCGACGAGGACCGCGGCGTCGGTCAGATAGGCACCGACACGGTCCAGGTAGACCCCGCCGAGCGAGAACTGCTTCTTCCAGCGGGCGACCTCGCCGTCGACGCAGTCGAGCAGCAGGTACAGCTGGACCATCACCAGGCCGAGCACGGCACCCGCGATCCCCGGCACCAGCAGGGCCGGGGCCGCGAGCACGCCGCACAGGGTCATCAGGTACGTGAGCTGGTTGGGCGTGATCCTGGTGTTCACCAGGTAGCGGTCGCAGCGCAGCGAGATCTCTCGCATGTACAGGCGTCCCGCCCAGTGCTCACCGCTGCGCCTGTCCTTCACCCCTGCGGGATGAACGACCGGGCGGAGTTCAGCTACTGATGGCCTTGGCATAGTCGGAGTAGTAGTCCTTGATCTGGTGGGTTTTCAGGTCGAGGTGCTCGAGGATCGTGTAGCGCCCGGGCCGGGTCCGCGGGGCGTACTCCACGACCTGGACGAACTCGTCCACGGTGAAGCCGATCTCCTCGGGCAGGACCGGCAGTCCGTGCCGGCGCAGCACCTCGGCCATGTGCGCCGCCTCCTCGTGGGCTCCGCGCAGATGCATCGCGAAGGCCGCGCCCAGTCCGCACTGCTCGCCGTGGCTCGCCGCGCGCTGGGGGAAGAGAAGGTCGAAGGCGTGGTTGATCTCGTGGCAGGAGCCCGAGGCGGGCCGGGAGTCGCCGGAGATCGACATCGAGATGCCGGTGAGGACCAGTGCCTCGGCCAGGACCTGGAGGAAGTCGTTGTCGCCGACACCGCCGGGGTGCCGGAGCACGGCCTCGCCCGCCTGACGTGCCATCGCTGCCGCCAGACCGTCGATCTTCTCGCCGTTGACCCGGTTGGCCAGCTCCCAGTCCGCGATCGCGTTGATGTTGGACACGGCGTCGCCGATGCCGGACCGGACGAACCGGATCGGCGCCTCACGGATCACGTCGAGGTCGATGACGACCGCGATGGGGTTCGGCACGCCGTAGGAGCCGCGGCCCGCGTCGTTGTCCAGGGTGGCGACCGGCGAGCACAGTCCGTCGTGGGCGAGGTTGGTCGGGACGGCGACGAGCGGCAGCCCGACCCGTGCCGCCGCGAACTTGGCGCAGTCGATGATCTTGCCGCCGCCCAGACCGACCACGGCGTCGTAGTGCCCGGACCGCATCTCGTCGGCCAGCCGGATCGCGTCGTCGAGCGTTCCGCCGCCGACCTCGTACCAGGTCGCGCCCGGCAGTGCCGGCGTCAGACGCTCGCGGAGCCTGGCACCCGACCCGGTACTGACCGCGACAGCGAT
>NZ_JBIWLU010000003.1:0-502156 GCF_044766365.1 Streptomyces sp. NPDC102279
GCCTTGGTGAGCCACTACCTCACCAACAAGCTGATAGGCCGCGGGCTCATCCTTCACCGCCGGAGCTTTTAACCCCCGCCCATGCAGGCAGGAGTGTTATCCGGTATTAGACCCCGTTTCCAGGGCTTGTCCCAGAGTGAAGGGCAGATTGCCCACGTGTTACTCACCCGTTCGCCACTAATCCACCCCGAAAGGCTTCATCGTTCGACTTGCATGTGTTAAGCACGCCGCCAGCGTTCGTCCTGAGCCAGGATCAAACTCTCCGTGAATGTTTTCCCGACCTACGTCTAATGAAAGACCGCGGGGCGACACCACGAGAGCGGAACCGGAGGGAGGAATAATCCCTTCGGTTCACAGCGTCCTCGCTGATGCGCCTGCCGGAACAATGCCCGACAGGACTTTTTCAAAGGAACCTCGTCCCGACCGATCGGCCGGAGACGGGGTATCAACAAATCTGGCGTTGATTTTTGGCACGCTGTTGAGTTCTCAAGGAACGGACGCTTCCTTTGTACTCACCCTCTCGGGCTTTCCTCCGGGCGCTTCCCTTCGGTCTTGCGTTTCCGACTCTATCAGACCGTTTCCGTATCCGATTTCCTCGGCGCTTTCCAGGTTTTCGCTTTCGCGTTTCCCTTTCCGGCGAGTCCGACTCTATCAGATCCTTTCGGGCCCGACCCCCAGTCAGCGGGGCTTGTCCTCCCGGCTGTTGGGCCGTTCCGACGTCTCAAACTTTAGCGGATCCTCCCGGCAGTTCCTAATCGAGCTGCCAGGCCCAAATCGAATTCAATTCGGGCACGCCGAATTGAACCCCGGTGGGAGATCGTACTGATGGTTTGAGTGCCGCATCCGCGGCGGATGTGCTGCCGCAGAACCGTTCCGGCCCCGTGGCAACTCGAAGAACCTTACGGATCCGGGGAGGCAGTGTCAACCTCCCCTGTCAAGATCTTTAATCGAGGTCGCTGAGCCGGCCGCCGGCGTCCGGCTGGGCGTCCTCCACCCTGCGCAGAAGACGGGTCAGCACCTCTCCCAGCACGCCGCGCTCCTTGGTGGAGAGGTCCTGGAGCAGGTCCTCCTCGAAGACCGTGGCCATCCGCATCGCTTCGAGCCACTTCTCCCGGCCCTCGTCCGTCAGCTCGACGATGACGCGGACCCGGTTCGACTCGTCCCGCTCCCGGGTGACCAGACCCTCGCCGACCATGCGGTCGATGCGGTGGGTCATGGCCGCGGGGGTCAGACCGAGCCGCTTGGCCAGCTCACTCGGGCCCAGGCGGTATGGAGCACCGGCGAGCACGAGTGCCTTGAGTACCTCCCACTCGGCGTTGCTGATGCCGAGCGCCGCCGTCTGCCGGCCGTAGGCGACGTTCATCCGCCGGTTCAGGCGGGACAGCGCCGAGACGATCTCCTCGACCTGGGGGTCCAGGTCCTGGAACTCGCGCTGATACGCGGCGATCTGTTCTTCGAGTGTCGGCTCGCTGACGCCGGGGGTGTCGCCCATGGCCCGAGTATGGCACGGCACCGCTTGGCGTCGAAGTCCTTCGAGGTGTACAGTTCAACATCTAACTTTAGCTTCGAAGTCTTCAGGCCTGCATCCATGCGGAGGAACGCGTCTCCCAGGCGCTTCCTTACTGGAGCGGGCCACTGCGGCTTCTCGATCAAGGCAGGTGAAAGTGACCAGGGCGATGGGCGCAGCGATGCGCCGGATCCACGTGGGCAACGCACTCAGTGCGTTCGGGCTCGGCTTTACCGTCCCCTTCCTCTACGTCTATGTGGCGCAGGTGCGGGGACTCGGCTCCATGACGGCGGGCATCGTGCTCGCCGTCTTCGCCGTGGCCGCTCTCGTCGTGCTGCCGTTCGCCGGGCGGGCGATCGTCCGGCGCGGCCCGCTGCCGGTCCTGCTCGTCGCCCTCGTCACGGCCGCTCTCGGGGCGCTGAGCCTCGGGCTTGCGGGCAGCGCGACGACCGTACTGCTGTCGGCTGCCGCGCTCGGTGCCGGTCAGGCCGTGATGCAGCCGGCGCTGGCGACGATGATCGTGGACTGCTCGACGGCGGACACGAGGTCGCGTGCGTTCGCGATGCAGTTCTTCCTGCAGAACCTCGGTCTCGGGGTCGGCGGTCTGATCGGCGGCCACATCGTCGACACCAGCCGCGCGAGCTCGTTCACCCTGCTGTTCGCGATCGAGGCGGCGATGTTCCTGCTGCTCGCCGTGATCGTGGCGACGGTGCGGATGCCGCACGCGCCGCGGATCGGCGAGGGTGCGCCGCAGGGCAGGGGCGGCAGCTGGAAGCAGCTGCTCGGCAACCGGGCCATGGTGCAGCTGTCCGTGCTGGGCTTCGTGCTGTTCTTCGCCTGCTACGGCCAGTTCGAGTCGGGGCTCTCGGCCTACGGTGTCGAGGCGGCCGGGATCTCCACGTCCGCGCTCGGTACGGCGATGGCGGCGAACACGGCGATGATCGTGGTCGCACAGTTCGCGGTGCTGAAGTTCGTGGAGCGTCGCAAGCGGTCCCGTGTGATCGCGGCGGTCGGGCTGATCTGGGCGGTCGCGTGGCTGGCGGCCGGTTACGCGGGCCTCGGGCACGGCAGCCAGACCATGGCCACCGCAGCCTTCGTCTCGACGTACGCGCTCTTCGGGCTCGGTGAGGCGATGCTGTCGCCGACGGTCGCGCCGCTGGTCGCCGATCTGGCGCCGACGGGCATGGCCGGTCAGTACAACTCCGCGTTCGCGCTGGTGAAGCAGCTCGCGCTGGCGGTGGGTCCGGCGGTGGGCGGTCCGATGGGAGCCTCGCTGCACGGCCCGTACGTCGTGGTGTTCCTGCTGTTCTCGCTCGGCATCACCTTCCTCGCCGTGCGGCTCGGGCGGCAGCTCACCCCGGTGCAGAACCAGCCGTGGCTCGCGAGGAGCCGCGTGGTCGCGCAGGGCGGTGCTCCGGCGGAGCCGGTGCGGGCGAGCGCCTGACCGGTCCGGCCCGAGGGCGAGGCGGGGAAGACGGTGCGATCAGTTCGCCGGGCGTGGGAGCGCGAACTCGCACCACACCGCCTTGCCACCGCCCGGTGTGCGGCGGGAGCCCCAGTTGGAGGCGATCGTGGCGACGATGGCGATGCCGCGGCCTGCCTCGTCCGCGGGTTCGGCGCGGCGGCGGCGCGGCAGGTGGTCGTCGCCGTCGGTCACCTCGATGATCAGGCGGCGATCGGTGCGCCGGAGCCGCAGGCGCATGGGCGGGGTGCCGTGCTGGAGTGAGTTGGCGACGAGTTCGCTGGCGGCCAGCACGCCGAGGTCGTGCAGTTCGGCCGGGAAGCGCCAGCTGGTGAGCACGCCGGAGGCGAAGGCACGCGCGCGTGGGGTGGCTTCCACTCCGCCGAGCAGTTCCAGGGCCGCGTTGCGGAAGAGCTCGCCCTCGGGGCCGGTGCGGGACGGGTGCTGGAGGACGAGGACGGCGACGTCGTCGTCGTGCTCGGCGGTGACGCCTGCCGCGCGGACCAGGCGGTCGCAGACGACCTGGGGGGTTCCCGTGGCGCCGGCCAGGGCGCGCTCCAGGGAGGCGATGCCCTCGTCGAGGTCTTCGTCGCGGCGCTCGACCAGGCCGTCCGTGTAGAGGACGGCGGTGGAGCCGGGGGCGAGGGGGACCGAGCCGGAGGCGTGCAGCCAGCCGCCGGTGCCGAGCGGCGGGCCGGTGGGCTCGTCGGCACGGTGGGTGGTGCCGTCCTCGTTGCGGACCAGGATGGGCAGGTGGCCCGCGGACGCGTACACCAGCCGGCCCTCGTTCGGGTCGTGGATCGCGTACACGCAGGTGGCGATCTGGTTCGCGTCGATCTCGGTGGCGAGACCGTCCAGGAGCTGCAGGACCTCGTGCGGTGGCAGGTCCAGGCGCGCGTAGGCGCGGACCGCCGTGCGGAGCTGGCCCATGACCGCCGCGGCACGGACCCCGCGGCCCATGACGTCGCCGATGACGAGCGCGGTGCGGCCGCCGCCGAGGGTGATGACGTCGTACCAGTCGCCGCCGACCGCCGCCTCCGTGCCGCCGGGCAGGTAGGTGGCGGCGATGCGCAGGTCGTCGGGTTCCTCCAGCTCCTGCGGGAGCAGGGAACGCTGGAGGGTGACGGCGGTCTCGCGCTGGTCGCGCTCGCTGGCGCGCAGCCGCTCGGCGGCTTCGGCGTGGTCGGTGACGTCGGTCGCGAAGATCAGTACGCCGCCGCCGTGTCCCTCCGGGGAGCCTTCGACGGGGGTGCAGGTGAACGTGTACGAGCGGCCGGTCGACACCTTGCGGGACTTGACCGTGCGGGACTTGGCGCTGCGCAGGACCTGGTCGAGGAGCGGCAGCAGGCCCAGCTCGTCCAGTTCGGGCAGGGCCTCGCGCGCGGGCGCCGCGACGTGCCGGGCGCCGAAGGCGGCGGTGTACGCGTCGTTGACGTAGGCGAGGCGGTGGTCGGGGCCGTGCACGAGGGCGACGAGCGCGGGGACGCGGTCGAGGACCTCGCGCACCGGGAGTTCGTCGACGGCGAGTCCGGGCGGCGCGTCGTCGGTGAGCTGCTCGGCCCGGGCCGCCGGCACGGAGCCTTCCCCGCGCCGGTCCGGGACGGCCGTGTGCTCGGTCCGCGCTGCGGCGCGGCGCTGCGTTCCGGGGAGCCGGGCGCTCCAGCGCGTGAAGTTCACAGTGGGGAAGGCCTCGTGTTAGAAGAGCGAGCGGTGCACCCGCCCAAAGTCGTGGAGCAGTCTGGCAGTCTGACCGACCGGACCGACATCCTTCAGACGCCGCCCCCGCCGGTGGAGTTCCTGCGTCCGGTCAGGACGACCCCTTCGGGTCGGCAGGAGGCTTTCCACCGGCCGCGAGTTCGAACTCCGCACGGGGGTGTTCGAGTGAGCCGAGGGACACGATCTCCCGCTTGAAGAGGCCCGCCAGGGTCCATTCGGCGAGCACACGGGCCTTGCGGTTGAAGGTGGGCACCCTGCTGAGGTGGTAGACGCGGTGCATGAACCAGGCAGGATAGCCCTTCAGCTTGCGTCCGTAGACATGTGCGACACCCTTGTGCAGGCCGAGGGAGGCGACCGAGCCGACGTACTTGTGGGAGTACGTGTCCAGGGGTTCGCCGCGCAGGGTGTGCGCGAGGTTGTCGCCGAGGACCCTCGCCTGACGTACGGCGTGCTGGGCGTTGGGCGCGGTCTCCTTGCCGGGCTCCGCGGTCACGTCGGGGACGGCCGCCGCGTCGCCCGCCGCCCACGCGTGCGGGGCGCCGTCGACGGCCAGCTGGGCAGTGCACAGGAGCCGGCCGCGCTCGTTCAGCGGGAGGTCGGTCGCGGCGAGGATCGGGTGCGGTTTCACCCCGGCCGTCCAGACGACCGTGCGGGTCGGAAAGCGCGCACCGTCGCTGAGGACGGCGACCCGGTCGGCGCAGCTGTCGAGGCGGGTCTCCAGGCGTACGTCGATGTTGCGGCGGCGCAGCTCGGTGACGGTGTACCTGCCCATCTCCTCGCCGACCTCGGGAAGGATGCGCGCCGAGGCCTCCACGAGGATCCACTTCATGTCCTCGGGCTGGATGTTGTGGTAGTACCGCGCGGTGTAGCGGGCCATGTCCTCCAGCTCGCCGAGCGCCTCCACGCCCGCGTATCCGCCGCCCACGAAGACGAAGGTCAGGGCGGCGTCGCGGATCGCGGGGTCGCGGGTGGAGGAGGCGATGTCCATCTGCTCGATGACGTGGTTGCGCAGTCCGATGGCCTCTTCGACGGTCTTGAAGCCGATGGCGTACTCGGCCAGGCCGGGGATCGGGAGGGTGCGGGAGATCGAGCCGGGCGCCAGCACGAGTTCGTCGTACGAGATCTGCTCCTCGCCCGCGCCCTCCTCCTCGCTGGCGAGGGTGGTGAGCGTCGCGGTGCGCTTGGCGTGGTCGATCGACCGGGCCTCGCCGATGACGATCCGGCACTGGTCGAGGACCCGGCGCAGCGGAACGACCACGTGGCGCGGGGAGATGGAGCCCGCGGCGGCCTCCGGAAGGAACGGCTGATAGGTCATATATGGGTCGGGGGAGACGATGACGATCTCTACGTCGCCCCGTTTCAGTTCGGCCTTCAACTTCCGCTGGAGACGCAGAGCGGTGTACATCCCGACGTAGCCGCCGCCGACAATGAGAATGCGCGCACGTTCCTTCACCATCCCATGACGCACCCCCGTCCGGAGTTTGTCCACAGCCCCAGCAATTTGTGTGACCGGTCGCGGACAACGTACGGAGTTGGCCGATTTGCCGGAGTCCGCAGGAGAAGGCCAGGTCAGGGTGGGCGAGGGGGGTACTCGGAGGGGGCGCAACCGGGACGTACCCGGCCCGTACTCCGATCGGGGGGCGCTCCGTGCGGAACCTGCCCCTTCTGAATTGACCCCCACTCAACTATGTTCGTATGTCGACGGGGTGTAGGGGGATGCGCTCGGTGGGTCCGCACGAGGGCCCGCGCACAAGCTTGTTCCGCACGCTCCGGCTATCAATGGCGGGGAGAGTCTCCGGGGGGAGACGTCATTACCGGGGGAACGCTTATGCACATTCAGGACTCTCATTGGTCTACCGCTTCTGCCATCGCACCCGGTGGCGCGGTCGGCGCGGCGGGCGGGAACGGCCGCGGTCCGATGGACGGATCGCGTACGACACCGCTGCGTGTGGACGCACAGCGCAATCTTGAACACGTACTGCGCGCGGCGCGCGAGGTCTTCGGCGAGCTGGGTTACGGCGCGCCGATGGAGGACGTCGCGCGTCGCGCCCGGGTCGGCGTCGGCACGGTGTACCGGCGCTTCCCGAGCAAGGACGTCCTGGTGCGCCGGATAGCCGAGGAGGAGACCTCCCGGCTGACCGACCAGGCACGTACCGCGCTCGGCCAGGAGGAAGAGCCGTGGTCGGCGCTGTCGCGCTTCCTGCGGACGTCGGTGGCCTCGGGTGCCGGACGGCTGCTGCCGCCGCAGGTGCTGCGGGTCGGCGAGGACGGGCCGGAGACGGACGGGGCGCGGGTGCCGCAGCAGCGGTCCCAGCTCACGCCCGAGCTGCGGCTCGTCGAGCAGCGGCCCGTTCCCGAGGAGGAAGTGATCGCGACGGTGGACGACGCCGGCGCGGCCACTCTGCTCGAGGTGGTCGGCCGGCTGGTCGACCGGGCGCGCGCGGCGGGCGAGTTGCGCGCCGACGTCACCGTGGCGGACGTGCTGCTCGTCATCGCGACGGCGGCACCCTCGCTGCCGGACCCGGCGCAGCAGGCCGCGGCCTCGGCCCGGCTGCTGGACATCCTGCTGGAGGGCCTCCGTTCGCGTCCGGCGTGACCCGCGCCGGGCTCGCCCCGGCGCACCCACGCCGTCCGCACGGACGGACGCCTCGCACGGACGCTCCACCGGTACGCGCATGCACTCCATGCGCGTACCGGGAGCTTCCACCCCATACGGTCATTCCGGCACAGGGCGTCAACTCCCGTCGACGAGGCGGCCGTTGACCATTCCCCGAACGGGTGACGGTTAGTACTGCCGAGCGGCAAATCCCCTCGGACGAGTGGTTGGTCCGTACGAACAGGCCCCGCTTCAGGAGCGTGTGGCACTCTGTCCCGGTATTCGGGTCCGAGTGTGCAGGCGGGGGCTTTCCGCGATGAGCGTTGACGGGCGGGACGAGTCCCTCGGTGACGGTGGCGCCGACGGCGGCACGGAATCCGACGGCGCACCCCCGCACCAGGTGCCGAGCCAGGGCGGCCCGCGCAGTGGCGGCACCGCCCACATCCCTCCGCCCGGCCCGCCGTCCGACGCCGCGCCGACTGCGGAACCCGGCACCGGGCCTGCCTCCACGACCGGACTCTCGTCCAGCACCGGACCGGTATCCGTCCCTGGACCCGCGTCCGTCCCCGGCCCCGCTTCCGGCAACGGCCCATCCTCCGGGAACAGGCCTCCCGCGGCGGGTGCGCCCGACCCGAGCGTCCCTCCGCAGCGCGACCGGTTCGACCGGCGCGACCCCGGCGTGCTGCCGCCCCCGGTGGATCTGCCGCCCCCCGACGCCGGTCTGATCGAGCGGATGCGCGCGGGCGACGACACCGCCTACGAGGAGCTGTACCGCCGGCACTCCGACGCCGTCCGCCGGTACGCCCGCACCTGCTGCCGCGACGCGCACACCGCCGACGACCTCACGGCCGAGGTGTTCGCCCGCATGCTCCAGGCCGTGCGCGGCGGCAGCGGTCCCGAGCACGCCGTCCGCGCCTATCTCCTCACCACCGTGCGACGGGTCGCCGCGAACTGGACGAAGTCCGCCAAGCGAGAGCAACTCGTCGACGACTTCGCGGTGTTCGCCGCCCAGGCCGCCCGCGGCTCGGAGGTCTCCGACGACGACACCCTCGACCTCGGCGCCGACGTACGGGCCATGCACGAGGCCGAGCAGTCGATGGCCATGCAGGCCTTCCGCTCGCTGCCCGAGCGCTGGCAGGCCGTGCTGTGGCACACGGAGGTCGAGGACGAGTCCCCCAGCGAGGTCGCCACGCTCTTCGGCCTGGACGCCAACGGCACCCGCGTCCTCGCCAGCCGCGCCCGTGAGGGACTCAAGCAGGCGTACCTCCAGGCCCACGTCAGCACCACGCTCACGATGGACGAGGAGTGCGCGCGCTACGCCGACCGGCTCGGCGCCTACGCCCGCGGCGGTCTGCGCACCCGTGCGGAACGGGGTCTGCGCAAGCACCTGGAGGAGTGCGTCAAGTGCCGCCTCGCGGCGGGCCAGATCAAGGAAGTCGCCAGCGGTATCCCCGCGGTCGTCCCGGTCGCGGTCATCGGCTGGTTCGGAGCGGCCGGGTACGCGAAGGTCATGGCGCTGATCGCCGGTGGCGTGGGAACGGGTGCGGCCGGAGCGGCGGGTGCGGCCGCCGCGGCGAGCGGCAGCTCGGGAGGAGCGGGCGCCGGCGGAGGCGCGGCGGCCTCCGAAGGGATCGGCGCCCCGGTCAAGGCAGGGATCGCCGCGGGTGTCGTCGCGGTCGCCGCCGCGGCGGTGGCGCTCGCCCTGGTCGGCAACGACACCGCGGCCAGGCGGCCCGAGGCCCGGCCGGCCGCCTCGCCCGCCGTCGAAGCGCCCGTTCCTTCCCCCAAGCCGCCCAAGAAGGCCCCCGCACCCGCGCCGCCGGCCGTGAAGGCACCCACGCCCACACCGACCCCGCCGCCCTCACCACGGCCGAAGCCCACTCCCGAGCCGAAGGCGTCCCCCACTCCGCCGTCGGCCCCGAAGCCCACGCCCACCCCTGCCCCGCAGAAGCCCACACCGACACCGACGCCCACCCCGCCACCGGCTCCGGCACCACCGCCGCCGCCCGCTCCGGTCGTCTACCTGTGGAGCGAGCTGGAGTACGGCGTCGCCGGCGACCACACGAAGCCCGAGATGCGGCTGGGCGAGAGCAGTTGGGTGTGGCAGCGCAGCGGGGTGTCGATCGCGAACAACGACTACGCGCACGGTGTGACCGTCCACGGCAGGTCATCCGTCACCATCGACCTCAACCGCAGTTGCACCGCCTACGACGCGATGGTCGGCGTCGACGACCTGACGCTGGGCCTGGGCAGGATGCGCTTCGCCGTCTACGCCGACGGATCCCCGCTCTGGCGGTCGCCCGTGATCGAGGGCGGCGACCGGGCGGTCCCCGTCCACGTCAGCCTCACCGGCCACCGGACGATCCGGCTCGTCGTCGAACCCCAGAGCCCGTTCGCATCGGCTGCGCTCGGCGACTGGGCGGAGTCGAAGTTCCTCTGCCGGTGACGCCTCCGCACCCGCTCGGACGACGGAACGCGCCCGCACCGCTCCACGCCCCGTCCAGCTGAACGCGCCCGCGCCACACCACACTTGAGCCGGCCACGTCCGTCCCGACGGTCCCGTGCCGGCTACTCGTCGGGATACTTCATGAGCGCCTCGGCCAGGTCGCTCTGCGCCTCCGCCACGGTGTAGCCGGAGCCCTCGGCGTGTTCGGACGCGTACTGGTCGGGGCCGAGGGCGGCCAGCGCCGCTGCTTCGGTGCGCTCGGCCTCCGCGCGCTCACGGTCGGCTCGCGGAAGCCCCCCGCGCCAGCGGGTGCCCGCGGCCATCAGCCGGGTCGCGGCCGGGTGGGCACCCAACCGGCCGAGGAAGGCCGCCGCGGCCTCGACGAGACCGGCGACCACCACGTCGGCGCACCGCTCGTCCACCGCCTCCCGCACGGCCGCGCGCAGCTTCCGAAGACCGTGCGCGGGACCGGACTCCACGGCTGCGATCATCGCGTCGGACCAGTTCAGCGCTGCCATGAACTGCGGCGGCGGGGTGCCACGGGAACTGTCCTCCCGCGCCATCGTCCACAGCTCGCGGGCGGTCCCGGTCCGACCGTCGTCGAGGGCGATCTGGGCGCGCAGCAGGTTGACGAACGCCCGGGAATCCATGACGCCGTACCGGTCGGCGGCGGCACTCGCCTCGTCGAGCAGGGACAGGGCCTTGGCCTGATCGCCCGAGCGATAGGCGACCTCGCCGAGCCGGGCCAGCAGGAACGGTGTCTCCGCGTACGCCCCCACCTCGAAGGCCAGCCGCAACGCCTCCGCGTACTCCCCGCGTGCCTCGTCGAAGCGGCTGCGCGCCATCGCCGCCTCACCGGCCGCGCTGCACACCTGGGCGCGCATCCAGCGGTCGCCGACCCGTCGGCTGAGCACGCGCAGCTCCGCCAGGTCGTCGTCCACCCCTGCCATCCCGCCCGGGGCGTCGACGACGACATGCGTACGGAACATCAGCGCGACGCCGATCTCCCATTCGCCGCCGTACTCACGGCAGTTGGCGACGGTCGCGTCCATCGCGGATCGCATGTCCTCCGCGGTGCCGAGGAAGAACGCGGCCAGCGGCCAGATGATCCCCGGCATGCACGCCGCGTCCGGACCGCCCTTCTCGAAGACGGCCCGCACCCGCTCCACGTACTCCCGGGTCCTCCTGTCCCCCCACTCGTCCAGCGGGACGACGTCCACCTTCATGAACAGATGGAACATGCGCAGCCGCATCCGCTGGCGGTGCAACGGGTGCCGTTCGTCGCCCTCGGGGTCGTCGAGGAAGAAGGCGACGGGATCCACACCCTCCAGCCCGGACAGAAGGCCGTCGCGGGGGTTCACGGGAGCGTGGCCCCCGGCGGCGGTGTCGAGCCAGGCGCCGAGCCTCAGGACGAGGTCCATCCACTCCATTCCCTCGTTCCGGAAGTTGCGCAGCCACCAGAACCAGCCCATGGCGAGGACCAGCGCCGCGGCCTCCTCCTCGTCGGCGGCGACGAGCGAGCGATGGAGCGCCGCCCTGATGTTGTCGAGCTCGGCCTCCAGGCGTCGCACCCAGGGGAGTTGGGCACCCGAGCGCAGCTGCGGCTCGGCCTCCTCCACGAGAGAGCGCACCCAGTCACGATGCCGCCGCTCGGCGGCGGCACGCAGCTCGGGAACCTCGGCGGCACGCTCACCGGCGTACTCGTGGATGGTCTCCAGCAGGCGATACCGCATGCCGGCCCCGGAGCCGCCCGCACCATCGTCACCGCGCTGCGCGGCGCCCATGCCCGGCCCGACGTCTCCCCCGTCGGCCCCGGCGCGGCCGGCTGCCCCATGTCCCTGACCGCCGTCACGGCCACGGTCCTCCGTGTCGTGGGGCATGGCCACGACGAGGGACTTGTCGACGAGCGCGCCGACGAGGTCGGCGGCGGGACCGGTGCACACGGCTTCCGCGGCCGCCAGGTCCCAGCCGCCGGCGAACACCGAGGCCTCGCGCAGCACGGTCCGCTCCTGCTCGTCGAGCAGGTCCCAGGACCAGTCGACGACAGCGCGCAGGGTCTGCTGGCGGGGCAGCACGGTGCGGCTTCCGGAGGTGAGCAGGCGGAAGCGGTCGTCGAGCCGGTCGGCGATCTGCCGGGGGGTGAGCAGCCGCAGCCGCGCGGCGGCCAGCTCGATGGCCAGGGGCAGGCCGTCGAGCCGTCGGCAGATCTCGTCCACGGCCGCCAGGTCGGGGAGCGCGGCCGCGGCGTCGGGACGGACGACCGAGGCCCGCTCCATGAAGAGGCGGCGCGCGGAGTCGGGCAGGAGGGGCTCGACGGGACGCACCAACTCGCCAGGGACTCCCAGAGGTTCACGACTCGTGGCGAGGATCGTGAGCCCGGGGCAGCGGGTCAGGAGTGTCTCGGCGAGTTCGGCCGCCGCTCCGATGACGTGCTCGCAGTTGTCAAGGACCAGGAGCTGGCTGCGCGGGGCGCAGTACTCGACGAGCAGGGCGACCGGGTCGGCCTGCGCCGTCGTCATCTCGTTGGTGATCAGCACGGTTTCGCGCAGACCGAGGGCGCTGACGACCGCGCCCGGGACCGCCTCGGGCCGGTCGAGCGGGGCCAGCTCGACCAGCCACGCCTGCGAAAGCCCGGCGGCGGCCTCCTCGGCGAGGCGGGTCTTTCCCGAACCGCCAGGTCCGGTCAGTGTGACCAGGCGGGCCCTCTGCACATCCGAACGGATCGCCCCGATCTCGGGTTCCCGCCCCACGAACGAGTTCAGCCGGGGACGGATGTTGCCGGTCCGCTGAGCACGGGACGGGTCCGCGGAACCGAGCCCGGGAACGGCGCCGGACGCCAGGGCGCCGTCCGAGCCGGGCCGCGCGCCCCGCCGCCCCGGGGCATCCCCCTGCTCCAGCAACGCCGCGTGCAGGGAGCGGAGTTCCGGCCCGGGATCCGTACCGAGTCCCTCCGTCAGCGCGCGGCGCACCTCCTCGTACGCGGCCAGGGCGTCCGCCCCGCGGCCCGCCTCGCTCAGAGCGCGGATGAGCAGGACGCACAGCGCCTCGTCGTACGGATGGTCCGCCGCCAGTCCCTTCAGCTCCGGTACGACCTCCGCGGCGCGGCCCAGCCGAAGGTCCGCCTCGACCCGGCTGCGGGTCGCCTCCAGCCGCAGAGCCTCGGGACGGGTCGCCGCCGTACGGTCGGGGAGGTCGGCGAGGGCGGGACCGCGCCACAGGGCGAGGGCTTCGCGGAGGCGGGTGCCCGCGGTGGCTGCGTCACCGTGGTCGAGCGCGGTCCTGCCCTCCGTCACGAGCCGCTCGAACACGTACAGGTCCACGTCGTCGCGGGTGGCGCGCAGGCGGTAGCCGCCGGGCTCCGAGGTGACCGTGTCCTTCCCGATGGCTCTGCGGAGGCGGCCGACCAGTGCCTGGAGCGCGGCCGGGGCGTCCTGCGGCGGGTCGTCGCCCCACACCTCGTCGATCAGGGTGTCCGGGCTCGTTGTTCGGGAGGGGTGGCGGGCCAGGGCTGTGAGCAGCGCGCGGACCCGGGGGCCGCCGACGGTGACCAGGGCCCCCCGGTCGTCCTCCACCTGGGTGACCCCCAGAATCCTGTACCGCACGCCCCCATTCTCACCGTCCCCCCACCTCCAGGTCACGGCTTCCCCCCGGCGAGCCCGCCGGAGCCGGCCAGGCCCGACGTCTTTCGCCCCTCCGCCCCTGCCCTTCCCACCCCTGGGGCTCCGCCCCGGCCCCCGCTCCTCAAACGCCGGAGGGGCTGAATTTCTCCCCGCCGAAAGGAAGCCGGCACCCTCGCGCCCGAAGGGCTGGGCGCTCGGCCCTCGTCCGCCCGCAGTCGCCCCTCGCCCCACCATCGGACCGCACCCCGAAAACCGGTGCGGCGAACCGCACCTCCGGCTCAGCGTCGCTGGACGACCGCCCCGGCACCCGCCCCCAACGCCCGCCCCTGCGGCACGATCCCCGCCGGAACGGCGCGTTGTCGTGCCGGTGTACCCGTCCAGCAGGTGCCGCGTCGCGCCAGCAGCCGTCGCAGCCACAGTTCGAGGGCCACCAGATCGGCCAGCCCGTCGAGCGGCAGCGGCGAACCCTCCGCGGCGGCGCGCAGCGCCTTGCGGATGACGCGGGCCTCGACCAGCCCGGCCTGCGCGAGCAGCGGGGTGTCGAAGAGGGCGACCAGGGAGTCGGCGGCGACCCGCAGCCCCGTGCGCGCCGCCGCGGCGGCGGAGGCGTGGGACGGCGCGCCCCATCCGGGGGGAAGATCCGCCACCCCGGCCCCTTCCAGCACCGTGCGCAGGATCGCCGCCCGCGCACCGGGCTGTACCCGCAGCGCCTCCGGCAGGTCACGGCAGGCCCGGACGACCTGGTTGTCGAGGAACGGCGTGTGCAGCCGCTGGAAGCGGATCTCGGCGGCCTGCTCCAGGACGCGTACGTCCGCCGCGTGGCGGGCGAGCGCGGCCCGCGCGCGGAAGTCACCGGGCCGCTGTCCGGGGCCGACGTTCAGGCGTCCCCCGCCGCCCTGCAGGCGAACCGATACTTCGGCCAGTGCCTCACCGGTCAGCCATCGCGCGGCGGGCCCGGGTCTGGCCCAGCTCAGGGCGGCGAGCGAGGCGCCCACCGCCCCGCCGGGCTCGTCGAACCGCCGGTGCAGGAGGCGGTCGGCGAGGGCGTCGACCCCGGTGCGGTACGGCGTCCGGGCGAGCTTGCGGGCCGCGCCGTACACGCGCGCGGGGACCATCACCGAGCCGTCGGCCTTGGTCAACGCGGCGACGGGCCGCACCAGATGGCGCCGCTTGCGGTCCATCAGGAGGTCGGCGAGCCGCGCGGGATGTGCGTCGAGGACCTGTCGGGCGCCGTAGCCGGTGAAGTGGTCCGCGCTGCCCGAGGCGAGCCGTGCGCGGTGCCGTGCCGCCGTCACCAGGGACGGCGCGGGCTCGTCGGTCAGGGGGCCGTCCAGGTCGGCGTAGGGCAGCGTCTCCTCGCCTCCGGCGACGACCACGTGGTGCAGCCGCGGGTTCGCTGCGAGCGCCCCGGCCCGCTCCAGTTCGGCCTCCCGCCCGGGGACGGCGAGGTCGTTGAAGGTCACGGCGAGCAGCCGCTCACCGGCGCCGGTGCCGTGCCCGAGGACCGTACCGGGCGCTCCGGGAAGTCCGGCGGCGAGCAGGGCGAGGGTCCCCGAGGCGGGCCCTCCGGAGAGGTCGGCGCCGATTCCCGGAACCGGCATCCCGCGCGCGGCACGCCGTTCGGCCGGGCCCATGCCGGGGACGGGCCCGGGGTCCACGTCGGTGCCGGGCACATGGCGGGGTGCGGAGAGCCGGGTGCGTACGGCGTCCACGAGGGCGTCCCGTACGGCGTCGACGGCGCGGGCGGGGTCGACGGTGGGCGCGGCGACGGCGAGGGAGGCGACGGGTTCGTAGCCGGCGATCTCGCGTGCCCCGGCGCGCAGGATGAGGGTGTGCCCGGGCGGGATGCGCCGCACTCCCTCGTAGGGGGTGGAGTCGTGCACGGCCGCCGGTACGTCGGGGGCGGCGAGCAGGGCGGCGAGGTGTCCGAAGTCGAGGTTGGCCTCGATGAGGTCGGCGAGGGGGAGCGCGGCGGTCGCGTATGCCGTGCCACCCGCCCAGGGGGTGTAGAACACGGGCCGGGCTCCGGCGAGATCACCGCAGACGGTGACCCGGCGGCCGACCTGGACGACCGCCGTGTAGCTGCCGGACCAGTTGGTGAGGTGGCGGAGTGCCCCGCCGCGCGCGGCGAACAGCCCGACCCGCAGTTCTTCGTCGGAGGCACCGCAGGTTCCGAGGACGGCGATGCGGTTCTCCGGGTCGGCCTTCACGACGCGCACCTCGTCGGGCCGCCAGTCGCCGACGGCCCACAGCGGATCGGGGTCGCCCCACAGGAGTTGGGATCCCACCGGATGCACGGTCTCGCCGTCGTTCCCGGTGGCGCCCGCCGAGCCGATCACAGGCGCTCTGGCGACGGTGCTGCTCCACCCCACCAACCATCGCATCGCCGCCTCCACAGGCTGTGGACAACCAGTGCACGTACGAACTCGGCACCATGCTGCCACGAAGGAAGCGTGCGGGAGGGCCCCTGCGGCGGCTTGCGCTCCCCGAAGTGCGCCCCCGTGCGGCCGCCCGCGCCGCCACGGGGTGCCGCACTTCCGACAAATACCCCTCTCCGAGAGGGACTTCACGGGCACCGTATGGCCGGACCGCCACGTACCGCCGAACGACCGGCAGCAACAACGAACTTGTCCGGAGTCCGACCGCTTGCGGCCGTTCGGATTCCGGCGCCACGGCCGCCGAGACGGCGGCCACCCCGGCCGGCCTCACGGACACCGCCACGTCCGCCCGTCGCACGTCACCCCACCCCCGGAGGGTCGACGTGAATGCGCCCCCGATACGCTCCCCCAAGACGCCCTTCGCGCCCTCAACTGTGGTGGTGGGAGGGCTGATCACTCGCAGAAGTGACCGTCGATTTTCGGCCAAATCGGCGCTGGATGGACACGTTCGGACACGCTCCGTACAGGCCCTGCGCACCGCTTCGGCAACGCACAGTCCGGGAGGCGGAGTTCGCCTCCCGGACCGGTCCGCCGCCCGCGGGGATGTAGGCGGCGGTGTCCCCCAGCCCACTGGATCCAGTACAGCGGGCCGACCCACGCACGATCCATGGAAGCGCTCCCCCGGTGGCCGGAGAAGAGCGCACGCACAGGCGCACGGCCACACACCAGGAGCACGCCGCGACCGTCCGTACAGTCGTACGGACCACAATCCCGCCAACCGGACCTACGCCCCTTAACGCTGGGGATCGGGCGAACTACGCTGGGTTTACGAATGCCGCGTGGTTATGCCAGTGCGGCAGCCGTCTGTGTCGAGGGGTGGCGCATGTCCAGGGAGCAACGCGGGCCGAACGAAAAACTCGGCGCCGTTCTCGCCCTCGCGGGAATCAGCAATGCAGGACTCGCGCGTCGCGTCAACGATCTTGGCGCCCAACGCGGGTTGACGCTTCGCTACGACAAGACGTCGGTGGCGCGCTGGGTGTCGAAAGGCATGGTGCCGCAAGGCGCCGCGCCGCACCTCATCGCGGCCGCCATCGGCCAGAAACTCGGCCGTCCGGTGCCGCTGCACGAGATCGGCCTGGCCGACGCCGATCCGGCGCCGGAGGTGGGTCTCGCCTTCCCCCGTGACGTCGGGCAGGCGGTGCGGTCGGCGACCGAGCTGTACCGCCTCGACCTCGCCGGGCGCCGGGCCGGCGGCGGAGGCATCTGGCAGTCGTTGGCCGGTTCCTTCGCCGTGAGCGCCTATGCGACCCCCGCGTCGCGGTGGCTGATAACCCCGGCCGACAGTTCGGTGGCGCGCGACGTGAGCCCCGGTGAGGACTCCGGAGCACCGCTGAAAGTCGGCCACAGCGATGTGCTGAAGCTGCGTGAGGCAGCCGAGGACGCCAGGCGCTGGGACTCCAAGTACGGGGGCGGCGACTGGCGTTCGTCCATGGTGCCCGAGTGTCTGCGGGTCGAGGCGGCGCCGCTGCTGCTCGGCTCCTACTCCGACGAGGTGGGCCGGGCCCTGTTCGGCGCGTCCGCCGAACTCACCCGTCTCGCGGGCTGGATGGCCTTCGACACGGGGCAACAGGAGGCGGCGCAGCGCTACTACATCCAGGCCCTGCGCCTGGCGCGGGCCGCCGCGGACGTCCCCCTCGGGGGCTACGTGCTGGCCTCCATGTCCCTCCAGGCGACCTATCGGGGCTTCGGCGACGAGGGCGTCGACCTCGCCCAGGCCGCCGTGGAGCGCAACCGGGGCCTCGCCACCGCCCGCACGATGAGCTTCTTCCGGCTCGTCGAGGCACGTGCCCACGCCCGCGCGAGTGACGCCCAGGCGGCCGGCACGGCCCTGAAGGCGGCCGAGGGCTGGCTCGAGCGCGCCCGTGACGGCGACCACGACCCGTCCTGGCTCGGCTTCTACTCGTACGACCGCTTCGCGGCCGACGCCGCCGAGTGCTACCGCGACCTGAAGGCGCCCCGTCAGGTGCGCCGCTTCACGGAGCAGGCGCTGTCGCAGCCGACGGAGGAGTTCGTCCGGTCGCACGGGCTGCGCCTGGTCGTGTCGGCGGTCGCCGAACTGGAGTCGGGCAATCTCGACGCGGCGTGCGAGCAGGGCGTACGGGCGGTGGAGGTCGCGGGACGCATCTCGTCCGCGCGCACCACCGAGTACGTGAAGGATCTGCTGCACCGCCTGGAGCCGTACGGCGACGAGCCGCGTGTGGTGGAGCTGCGGGAGCGGGCGCGACCGCTGCTGATGGCTCCGGCGTAGGGCGGCACCGCGTCCCGCTGCCGCCGCCCCTTCGACCGGGCGAGACGCGGCGGGGCGTGAATCTCGGGTTTGAGGGCATTGTCAGTGGCGCAGTGCACTATCGAAGCCGGGAGGTGGTGCAGGTGCGGAGCGCGTACGACTGCGATGTGCTGGTGATCGGCGGCGGAATCGTCGGCCTGTCGACGGCCTATGCCGTCACGCGCGCGGCGCCGGGCACCCGGGTGACGGTGCTGGAGAAGGAGCAGGGCCCCGCCCGGCACCAGACCGGCCGCAACAGCGGCGTGATCCACAGCGGTGTCTACTACCGCTCGGGCTCCCTGAAAGCGCGGTACGCGGTGCGGGGCGCCGCCGAGATGATCAAGTTCTGCGCGGAGTACGACATCCCGCACGCCGTCACCGGCAAGCTGATCGTCGCGACGGAGAAGGCCGAGCTGCCCCGGCTGCACGCCCTGGTCCAGCGCGGCAGGGAGAACGGCATTCCGGTCCGGGAGCTGGGTCCCGCCCAGATCGCCGAGGCCGAGCCCGAGGTGCGCGGCCTCGCCGCGATCCACGTCGGCACCACCGGCGTCTGCGACTACGTGGCGGTGGCCCGGCAGCTCGCGGAGGCCTCCGGCGCGGACATCCGGTACGGCGCGGACGTCGTACGGATCGACCGGCGCCCCGACCTCGGCGCCGCCGTCCGCACGGCCGACGGCACGATCGTCCGCGGTCGGGTTCTGGTGAACTGCGCGGGACTGCACTGCGACGAGACGGCCCGCCTGACGGGCGACGACCCGGGGATGCGGATCGTGCCCTTCCGCGGCGAGTACTTCACCCTGGCGCGGCCGGAGCTGGTGCGCGGCCTGGTGTATCCGGTGCCCGACCCCGCCTTCCCCTTCCTCGGCGTCCATCTCACCCGGGGCATCGACGGCAGCGTCCACATCGGCCCGAACGCGGTGCCCGCCCTCGCCCGCGAGGGATACGGATGGAGCGTCGTCCGCCCCCGTGAGCTGGGCGCGACGCTGTCCTGGCCGGGTTCCTGGCGGATAGCCCGCCGCCACTGGCGGTACGGCGCGGGGGAGCTCCGGCGTTCGGTGTCGAAGGCCGCGTTCACCCAGGCGGTCCGCAGGCTGCTGCCCGCGGTGACCCCGGACGACCTGCTGCCCGCCGCGGCCGGCGTCCGCGCCCAGGCCGTCCTGCGGGACGGCACGCTGGTCGACGACTTCCTGATCAAGGAGGGCCCGCGCACGGTGCACGTCCTGAACGCGCCGTCCCCCGCGGCCACGGCCTCCCTCCCGATCGGCCGCGAGGTCGCCCGCCGGGCCCTGGCTGCCCTCGCGGCCGGCTGATCGGGCGCCTTCCGGCAGGCCGCACCTCCCGCGGCCCGGTCCGGTCCGGTCACCCCCCGCCGCGACCCCCCGTAAAATCGACCGCACTGTGTCTGACTTCCTCGACTCCTCCGAAGAGACCCGGCCCGCCCCCGCCGAGGACGGCTCGCCGCGTCACCACCGCGCCAAGGGCGCGCCCCGCTTCCCCGGCGGCCCGCAGGCCGACCCCGCCGGCTCCCACTTCGAGCGGCGGATCCGGAGCTTCCAGCCGCGCCGGAGCCGGGTGACGACCGGACAGGGCGAGGCCCTGCAGCGCCTGTGGCCCACGTGGGGACTGGACATCGACGGACAGCGCACGCTCGACCTGGCGGAGCTGTTCGGGGCCGACCTGCCCGTCGTGCTGGAGATCGGCTTCGGCATGGGTGAGGCCACCGCACAGATGGCGGCCGAGGACCAGAAGACCGGAATCCTCGCCGTCGACGTGCACACCCCCGGCCAGGGGAATCTGCTGAGCCTCGCGGAGCGCGGCGGTCTGACCAACATCCGGGTCGCGAACGGCGACGCGATCATCCTGCTCCGCGAGATGCTCCCGCCCGCGTCCCTGAACGGCCTGCGGGTCTACTTCCCCGACCCCTGGCCCAAGAAGCGGCACCACAAGCGGCGGCTGATCCAGCCGGAGTTCCTGGACCTCGCCGCGACCCGCCTCAAGCCGGGCGCCCTGGTGCACTGCGCGACGGACTGGGAACCGTACGCCGACCAGATGCTCGAAGTCCTGAGCGCGCACCCCGACTTCGAGAACACGCTGCGGGACGGCGGTTTCGCGCCGCGTCCGGAGTTCCGGCCGCTGACCCGTTTCGAGGGACAGGGACTGGACAAGGGTCATGTGGTGAACGACCTCCTCTTCCGGCGCGTACAGCACCGAGACCAGCACGCCCCGGGCGCCTGACCCGCGCACGGCCCTCCGGCACCCGCGGGATCTCGTACACCAGGACGACTCCGGCCACCGTCGCGAGCCGCGCCCTCCCTCGTTAGGGTCAATGCCGTGGCCATCAGTCCCCCGTACCCCCCGCAGCCCGGCGTCCCCGCCGGGCATGCGCTGCGCCATCCGCACTGGTGGCAGCGCAGATGGGTCCGGTACGGAGCGCTGATCACCCTGCTGGCGCTGTCCGGTCTCGTCATCCTCGCGCTCGTCCGCGAACAGACGGGCACCGAGGGCTTCCTGGTCGGTCTCGGTCTCGCCGTGTTCCCGGTGCCGCTGCTCATGGCCGCGTTCCGGTGGCTGGACCGGGTCGAGCCGGGCCCCTGGCGCAACCTGGTCTTCTCGTTCGCCTGGGGCGCCTGCGCGGCCGCGCTCATAGCGATCGTCGCCAACAGTTTCGCCACGCGGTGGATAGCGACCGCGACCGCGGATCCCTCCAGCGCCGACACCCTCGGTGCGACCGTCATAGCCCCCGTCGTCGAGGAGTCGGCGAAGGCGGCGGCCGTCCTGCTGGTCTTCCTGTTCCGCAGACGGGACTTCACCGGGATCGTCGACGGGGTGGTCATAGCCGGGGTCACCGCCACCGGCTTCGCCTTCACCGAGAACATCCTCTATCTCGGCACCGCCTTCGGCACCGACCGGCTCAGCGGGGGCAGCGGACTGTCCTCCGTCACCGCCGCGACGTTCTTCGTCCGCGTGGTGATGTCGCCCTTCGCGCATCCCCTGTTCACCGTGCTGACGGGCATCGGCTTCGGCGTCGCGGCCCTGTCCGCCGAGCGCCAGCACGTGCGCCGCGTGCTGGTCCCGTTCGCCGGACTGCTGCTCGCGATGGGCATGCACTCGGTGTGGAACAGCTCGTCGGACTTCGGGGAGTACGGCTTCTTCGCGGTCTACGCGGCCTTCATGGTGCCGGCGTTCGGGCTGCTGACCTGGCTGGTCGTCTGGACCCGGCAGCGCGAGCTGCGCATCGTGCGCACGGAACTGCCCGCGTACACCACCGCGGGCTGGCTGGGCGCTGCCGAGCCCTACGTCCTCGGCTCGATGCGGGCCCGACGGCTCGCCCGCGAGTACGCCGGCCATCACTGGGGGAAGGCCGCGGCCCGCTCGGTCGCCGAGTACGAGGCCTACGCCACCTCGCTGGCGTTCCTGCGCCACCGGGGGCGCCGGGGCCGCGCGGGCGCCGACTTCGTCGTACGGGAACGCGAGCTGCTGCACGAGCTGTGGCGCCGCAGGGAGATCGCCCGCCCCTCCCTCGCCTACGCGGCCCGCGCCACCTCCCCGATACCCGCGCCGCCCCCCTGGCCGGCGCACGGCTACGGGTACGCCGCCCCACCGGTCCAGCCGTACGCGCCGCCGGTGCCGTATCCGGCGTACAACCCCTACCGTTCGTAGCCCCCGCCCCCCGCGGGACGGCACCTCGCCGGTACGGGGGCCGGGGTTCGGTTCACGCGCGGGTCACGCCGACGCCTGGGTCAGGCGTGACAGTTCCGCCTCCGTCAGCGACAGGTCCGCGACACCCAGCAGGGCCGGGAGCTGCTCCACCGTCCGGGCGGAGGCGATCGGCGCGGCGACGGTCGGCTGGGCGGCGAGCCAGGCGAGGGCGACGGTCGGAACGGCCGCGTTGTGGGCCTCGGCGATCTCGTCGAGCGCGGTGAGGACCCGCTGTCCGCGTTCCGTCTCCAGGTGCTTGGACGCACCCGCGGCACGGGGCGAGTCGACGGTCGTGCCCGGACGGTACTTGCCGGTGAGGAAGCCGGCGGCGAGCGCGGAGTAGGGGACGGCGGCCAGTCCGGCGCGGGAGGCGACATCCCGCAGGGCGCCCTCGTAGGTGTCGCGCGAGACCAGGTTGTACTGCGGCTGGAGCGCGACGTAGCGGGCGAGGCCCTCGCGGTCGGAGAACTCCAGGGACTCCTGGAGCCGCTCCGGGGAGATGTTGGACGCGGCGATGTGCCGCACCTTGCCGGCCGTCACCAGCTCGTCGAGGGCGCCGATGATCTCGTCGACCGGCACCTCGGTCTTGTCGAAGTGGGTGTAGTAGAGGTCGATGTGGTCCGTGCCCAGGCGGCGCAGCGACGCGTCGGCGGCGGCCTTGATGTTGGCGCCGGAGAGCCCCGGGAAGGCCGGGTGCTGGCTGACCTTGGTGGCGACGACGAAGTCCGCACGGTTGCCGCGGGCCTTCAGCCACGTGCCGATGATCGACTCGGACTCGCCGCCCTCGTTGCCGTCGACCCACGACGAGTACGAGTCGGCCGTGTCGAGGAAGTTGCCGCCGGCGGCCGCGTAGGCGTCGAGGACGGCGAAGGACCGGGTCTCGTCCGCCGTCCAGCCGAAGACGTTGCCGCCCAGCGAGAGCGGGAAGACCTCGAGGTCGGAGGAGCCGAGCTTGCGAAGAGAAGTCATGGGGTGATTCAACGCCCGCACAGGATGCCTGTATTCCACATGCATCCCGCGCGCCCCGGTCCTCCCGCCGAAACGGCCGGTCGCAGGAGTCCCCCGCGAGCCGGCCGCCGGTCAGCAGTCCGTACGGATCAGGGGTTGAGGCCCTTGCCCTGGAGCCACGCCATCGGGTCGATGCCGGTGGCGGCACCGCCGGGGTGGACCTCCAGGTGGAGGTGCGGCCCGGTGACGTTGCCCGTCGCGCCCACGCGGCCGATGACGTCGCCGGTGGCGACCTTCTGGCCGACGCTGACGCTGATCGACGACTGGTGGCAGAACCACAGCTCGGTGCCGTCGTCGAGGGTGAGGATCGTGCGGTAGCCGTACGATCCGGCCCAGCCCGCCTCGGTGACGGTGGCGCTGTGGATGGCCTTGATCAGCGTGCCGGTGGGCGCCGCGAAGTCGAGACCCGTGTGGTAGCCGGACGACCACAGGGCACCGGCCTCACCGAAGCGCGAGGTCAGGGTGTACGAGGAGGTCGGCAGCGAGTAGCTCTTGGCGAGCTTGGCGAGACGCTCGGCCTCGGCCTTCGCCTTGGCCTCCTCCTCCGCCTTCTTCTTCGCGGCGTCCGCCTTGGCCTTCGCGTCGTCCTGCTGCTTGGTGGCGAGCGCGGTGGCCTGCTTCGCGGCGGCTGTCTCGGCGGCCTCCTGGGTGGCGCTGTCGGCCTGGTTCTGCTGCGACTCGGCCTGCTGCATGATGCGGGCCCGCAGGGCCTCACCGGCGTCCGTGGTGCCCTGGGCGGTGTCGGCGGTGGTCAGTCCCGCGCCGGTGAGCGGAGTCGTGGAGCCCTTGGGGGCCTCGGCGCCGTCGCTGATCAGGGCCTTGGCCGAGTGGGTGACCGAGGACAGGTCGGGCAGCGAGATCGAGACCGGCGCCTTGCCGGGCGCCGCGGTGGCCATGCCACCGGCGCCGACTGCGGCGATGACGCCTACACCGAGGACCGTGGAGCTGCGGGCGAGTCCTCCGCCGCGCTGCTTTCCCACGCGGTGCCGGCCACGAACGGGACGGACGGAATCCTCGGTGGGGTTCCACTCCTCCCAGGGTCCCTCGTCCTTGCCGTAGGCGAAGCCGAAGGACTGTGTGTCATTCGGCGCGAACGAGGTTGGCTGAGCAGGCCGGTTGGACGCCACGTGGGCGCACTCCTTTCCTTCCTTCTCGCCTACCGGGTTAGCTGACGGGTTCGGAGCAGGAAGGTCTCCTACGCGCGTATACCCACCGTGCTGCCACGGCGGAATACGCTCGATTCACCCCAAGTTGGTGGTTCCCCGGTTCCCTTGCGGGATTCGGCGCATGCGCACGGAGCCATCTCTTGTGACGGCTGGGACGACCGCGCTGCGTTATCGAACGTTAATAGACCTGGCCACCTGATTCCAAGCTGTTCAGACTGATCATTAACGCTTTTTGGCCAGGACTTTGGGGTCATGGGCGATGAAAAACGGGCGAGTTGGCCTCATCCCGTCGACACGGATTCATTTGACGGTACGTCAGTCGTTATGCGGAGGGACACGCTTCGGTCACCCCTCGTGACAACGATCAAGAAAGGCCTCCGCGGACGGTCAGCCGCGCCGGACGGCGAGCAGCGCCATGTCGTCGCTGAGGGCGCCGCCCGTGTGCCGCCGGACCTCGTCGGCGAGGGTGTTCAGCAGCGCGTCGGGCCCTGGGAAGACCCGCCCGGCCAGCCGCGCGGCCGGATCGTAGAACTCCCCGCGCACGTCCCGGGCCTCGGACAGCCCGTCGGTGTGGAGCAGCAGGATCGCGCCGTGCGGAAAACGGGCCGGCACCGCCCGGTCGGGTGTGCCGCCCAGGTCGCTCATCCCCAGGGGCAGCGCGGCGGGCCCGCCGGTGAGCGGGAGGAGGGTGCCGTCGGGATGCAGCATCAGGGGCGGCGGATGCCCCCGGTTGACGACGCGGACGATCTCCTCGTCGTGCGGGATCTCCGCGAGGACGGCAGTGGTGAACCCCTCGACGGCGTCGAGGTTGTCGCGCCGGGTGCCCTCGCGCTTCAGTGCCCGCTCCAGCCGCTGCGCGACCGCCTCCAGGGTCGCCTCCTGCTCCGCCGCCTCCCGGAACGCGCCGATGACCACGGCGACGGCGGCGACCGCCGTCATCCCCTTGCCGCGTACGTCCCCGACGACCAGCCGCACGCCGTACGGGGTGTCCTGCACCGCGTACAGGTCCCCGCCGATGAACGCGTCCGCCTGGGCCGCCTCGTAGCGCGCGGCGACGTCGAGGCCGTCGATCCGCGCCTGGGGTTCGGGCAGCACGGCCCGCTGCGCGAACTCGGCGATCTCCCAGACGGAGTCGAGCCGCTCGTCGCTGCGCCGGACGAGGATGTTGATGAGGATGCCCAGGACGGCCGCCGTGGCGACGGTGACGACCTCGGTGACCGCGTCGATCCGCAGGACGATGCCGAGGCGCAGGTGCACGAGGATCAGCGCGCCGACGGCGGCGGCGCCGGTGAGGACGGTGCCGCGCAGCGAGTAGAGGGGCGCGGCGATCAGGGTGGCGGCCGTGAAGAGGGGGGCTGCGGTGAACTCGCCCGGCGTGAAGTAGTCGTAGAAGGTCCCGCCGATGACCAGCAGCACGGGCAGGGCTCGCACGAGGGCGCGCACGGAGGAGATACGGCCCGTACGCCATCGCGCCGGACCGGTTCCGGCATCGCCCGCGGGTCCGGACGCACCCGAAGCACCGGAGACCCCCGTCGCCCGCGGATCACCGAGGGGCGGGCGGTCGGCCCGGTCGTCGAGTTCTCCGGTCCGCTCCTCACCTCCTGGCTGACCCACACGTCCAGCAGACCCGGAGCAGGGGCGGCGGGCGACCGGTGTGGCCCGACCGAGGGATTCCGCCGCTCTTCGGGGTGAGCCCGGGAACGGCACGGCGCGGCACAGCGGCACAGCGGCAGAGGCAAAGGAGACCGCGAAAGGGAGCCCGTACCAACACCAAGGGCCGGAACTCGTGAATCCGAGTTCCGGCCCTTGGCCTTCAGTAGCGGGGACAGGATTTGAACCTGCGACCTCTGGGTTATGAGCCCAGCGAGCTACCGAGCTGCTCCACCCCGCGTCGTTAAAACCAGTGTACGCCATCCGCGGGACCCTCAGAACACGCTCCGCTTCCACATGCCGTCCACCGGGCGGGCGACGCGTCGCCCGCCCCTCCGCGTCGGCCCACGAGCGGCCCCAAGCGACCGCGGCCGTGCGGGTTCCCTCAGGCCGTTCGGTGCTCGGCCCCGTCCAGCAGATGGCGGTTGGGCGCCTTGGCGATCTCCTCGTACTCGGGCAGGAGGACGACGTCGGCGCCCGCAGCGGCGAGGAGCCCGTTGCCGTCGGCATCGGTGACGAAGGTGTCGGGCTCGCGCCAGGCGGTGACGACCCGCCGTACGCCGGCGTCGAGGATGAGCCGGGCGCAGGGTGCGGGCCGGGAGGCACGGCGGGCGCACGGCTCCAGGCTGCTGTAGACGGTGGCGGCGGGCAGCCGCGGGTCGGCCGGGTCGATCTTGGCGAGGGCGGCCTCCTCGGCGTGCACCACGGGGTCGTCGCCCTCGCGGGAGTGGCCGCGGGCCAGCTCAGTCCCGTCGGCCGCGACGACCACGGCGCCCACACTGAACGCGGTCTCCGAGGGCGGGCAGGAGGCCGCCAGCTCGCAGGCGAGGGCCAGCCACCGCCGGTCGGCGGCGGAGGCGGTCCGGCCGGTGCCGGGCGCGGTGGGGACGTAGCGGATGAGGACGACGTCCCCGACGGGCCGGGTCTCGACGAGCCGCATACGGCCGGGGGGATAGGCCCCGGTCCCGAACAGTCGCGGCGCGTCCGGCTGCCCGACGAAGAGCGGCGCGACGGCGAGCTGCAGTTCGTCGGCGAGTCCCTCCCGTACGAGCTGGGTGTGGACCCGTCCGCCGCCCTCGACCATCAGACGGCGTACGCCCCGGACGTCGTGCAGATGCTCCAGCAGCACACGCCAGTCCAGCTCGGGTCCGGTCGGGACGATGTCGACGCCGGGCAGGCCGTGCAGCAGGCCGGCGGCCCGCCGGGCGCCCTCGTCGGTCGAGTAGACGGCCTTCTCGCCGCCCGTGTGCCAGAACTGCGCCTCCGGGTCGAGGTCGCCCGAGCCGCTGACGGTCACCTTCAGCGGATACTCCGGACGCCCGTCGGCGACGCGGGCCGCGCGGCGTTCGGCGGAGTTGACCAGCAGCCGGGGGTTGTCGGCGCGCAGGGTGCCGGCGCCGACCAGGATCGCGTCGCAGGACGCCCGCACCTCGTCGACCCGGTCGAAGTCGGCCGGGCCCGAGAGGAGCAGCCGCTCGGGCCCGGTGTCGTCCAGGAAGCCGTCGAGGGAGACGGCGGCGGACAACAGGACGTGGGGACGGGGCATCGGGGCGTTTCCTCCGGTCGCACTCACACAGTGGTTCAAGTTTTAAACAATACCTAGACTGGTCTCATGACGACCCGCTGGCTCTCCCCCGCCGAACAGCGCGCCTGGCGCTCGTACATCTCCGCGAGCTCCCTCCTGGAGGACACCATCGACCGCGGACTCCAGGCCGAGGCGGGCATGTCCCACCTTTACTACTCCATCCTGGCCAGGTTGTCCGAGGCGCCCGAGCGACGGCTGCGGATGACGGAGCTGGCCGAGACGCTGAAGATCACGCGCAGCCGTCTGACGTACGCCGTGACGCGGCTGGAGAAGGACGGCACCGTACGCCGCGAGGGCTGCCCGACCGACCGGCGCGGCCACGTGGCCGTGCTCACCGACGAGGGCATGGATCTCGTGGAGCGGACCGCGCCCGGGCACGTCGCGACGGTCCGGGCGGCGGTCTTCGACCGGCTGACCGCCGAGCAGGTGGGCCAGCTGGAGGAGATCTGCGGGGCCATCACCCGGGCGATCCAGGACGAGGACTCGGCGGCGCGCGGGGAAGATCTGCCGTGGCGACGGCGTTCCTGTTCGTCGTGAGGGACGCCGGAGACGGCGCGTGGACGACGCGCAACCCGTTGCTTGAACTTTGAAGCAGATGTAGTGTCTCGTCCCGGACGGTGTGCTTCAAATCTGAAGCACAATCCGCAGGCGCCGTCCCGTACGAACCCGCTGGACGGAGACACAACATGCGCGACCACCCCACCGCCACGGTGCGCACCCGCGTCCGCGTGCCCCTGCGCTTCGGCGACGGCTACTCCGTCGACGCGGACCTGGTCACCTTCCACGGCCTCGTCGACGGCAAGGAACACCTGGCCGTCGTCCTCGGCGACCCCGGCACGAACCCGCTGGTGCGACTGCACTCGGAGTGCCTGACCGGCGACGTCTTCGGCTCGGCCCGGTGCGACTGCGGACCGCAGCTGCGCGAGGCGGTGGAACAGATCGCGGACCGCGGCGGCGTCCTGCTGTACCTGCGCCAGGAGGGCCGCGGCATCGGCCTCTACAACAAGCTCGACGCGTACGCCCTCCAGGACGAGGGCCTCGACACGTACGCCGCCAACGCCGCCCTCGGCCTCCCCGAGGACGACCGCGACTACACGGCCGCCGCCCAGATGCTCCAGGCCCTCGGCATCGACACGCTCGACCTGCTCTCCAACAACCCCGACAAGGCCGAGCAGCTGCGCGACCTCGGCGTCACGGTCTCCCACCGCGTCCCGACGGGCGTCTTCGCCACCGCGCACAACGTCCGGTACCTGCGTGCCAAGGTCCTCCAGACCCAGCACACGCTGCCGCTGCCGGAGCTCACCGGCCTCACGGAGCTCACCGCGGGCTGACACCAGTGCGGTCGCCGCGCCCTGACGACATGACAGCGCCCCGCCCGGCGGAAACCGGGCGGGGCGCTGTCACGCGGTAGACCCTGTGGGACTCGAACCCACAACCAATGGATTAAAAGTCCACTGCTCTGCCAATTGAGCTAAGGGTCCCCGCACCGGACGAGGCCGATGCGGCGCACCGGACGCGCCGATGCATCCCCGAGCATAGCCGGACGCGGCCGGGACTCCGATCGGGTATCGGCGACCCGGCCACGCCGGACGCGCACAAGGTCAGGGATCCACCGGTTCGGGCGCTCCCTTGCGGAGCGCCTCACGGGCGATGTTGCGTTCGTGTCCGGGGTTGAGGAACCAGTGCCGGGCCGAGGCCAGCCACCAGGCCGCGGCGAAGCCGAGCACGACGAGAACCGCGACCGGGGCGTAGTTGAACGTCTCCCAGGTCACCGGGGAGACCTGCGGCAGCATGAACAGGATCGTGATGACGACCACCCAGCCGACCGCGACCACCCCGATCGGGCGGGACCAGCGGCCCAGGTGCCAGGGTCCGCGCTGGAAGTCCTCGCCCTTGCGCACCCGCAGGAACGTCGGGATGACGTAGGCGACATAGAGGCCGATGACCGCGATCGACGTCACGGCCGCGTAGGCCGCGTAATTGATCAGGTAGGGCAGTCCGAGCACGAGGGCGCCCAGCGCGGCCAGCCAGACCGCAGCGACGGGGGTCCGCGTGCGCGGGTTCACCGTGTGCCAGACGTTCGAGAACGGCAGCGCTCCGTCCCGCGAAAAGGCATAGATCATGCGGCTGTTGGCCGTCACCGACGCCATGCCGCAGAAGAGCTGCGCGCCGATCACGACCAGCAGCAGGAGCTTGCCTGACGTGGCGCCGACCGCGTCCAGCAGGATCTGCGCCGGGGGCGCGCCGGTCGCCGAGCCCAGCTCCTTGTCGTACGACTGGATGGCGAAGGTGAAGCCGAGGAGCAGCACGAATCCGGCGATCCACGACGTCCAGATGGACCGCACGATGCCTTTCGGGCCGGCCGTGGAGGCGTCGTGGGTCTCCTCCGTCATATGGGCGGAGGCGTCGTAGCCGGTGAACGTGTACTGGGCCATGAGGAGTCCGATGAGGACGACGTAGACCCCGCTGCCCCAGCCCGTGTTGTTCACGAACTTCGTGAACACGAAGCCGGCCGTCTGGTGGTGGTCCGGCACGAAGGTCAGCGCGCCGACGATGACGGCGACGCCGATGACGTGCCACCACACGCTGATGCTGTTGAGGAGGGCGACGATCCCCACGCCGAAGGTGTTGAGGAGGCCGTGCAGGATCAGGATCCCGGCGAACAGCAGGACCGTACGGCCGGGCGTCACCTCGAAGTCGAACTGGAGGTTCAGGTAGGCGCCGAGGAAGGACGCGGCACCGAAGTCGATGCCCGCGGTCACCGCGACCTGGCCGAGGACGTTGAACCAGCCCGTGAACCACGCCCAGGCCGCCGCGCTGCGCGGCGGGGCGAGGCGGTGCGCCCAGAAGTACAGCCCGGCGGAGGTCGGATAGGCCGAACAGATCTCGGCCATCGCGAGCCCGACGAACAGTGTCATCAGCCCGACCGCGACCCAGCCCCAGGTGATCACGGCGGGGCCGCCGGTGTTCATGCCGAACAGATACAGCGTCAGACAGCCCGACAGGACCGAGATGATCGTGAAGGAGACCGCGTAGTTGGAGAACGCCGACATGCGGCGGGCGAGAACCTGCGTGTAGCCGAGCTGGGCAAGCCGTTCTTCGTCCGACAGCCCACTGCCCGTGGCGTCATTTGTCATGCCCCCAGCGATTCCCTCGCGGGGGGCACGACATGCGCGGGGTGGAACATCAAGTTGGCCAGAAAAGGCCCTTGGCGCCCCGGCGGACGCCCGGAACGCCGAAGGGCCCGTACGACCGGAGTCGTACGGGCCCTCGAAGTGGCTGCGTGTCAGCTGTCAGGGACGGCTGTCAGCGTCCGCCGTCGGCGTCTCAGCCGTTGCGCTTCCAGCGCGGCTTGTCGTCGCGGCGGAACGAACCGGGAGCGGTTCCGGTGCCGGTCGTGCGGTGGTCGTCACGACGGCCCTGCGGACGGTCGTGGCCGCCGGAGCGGAAGCCACCGCCCGTGGGACGGTCGCCCTGACCGGCACGGTTGAAGGGACGGTCGCTGCCCCGGTGGCCACCGGCACTGCGGTTGTCGTCACGACGCTCGAAAGAACGGCCGCCACGGTCGTCACGGTTGAAGCCACCACTGCGGTTGTCGTCACGACGCTCGAAAGAACGGCCGCCACGGTCATCGCGGTTGAAGCCACCACTGCGGTTGTCGTCACGACGCTCGAAAGAACGGCCGCCACGGTCATCGCGGTTGAAGCCGCCACCGCGGTTGTCGTCACGACGGGGACCACGGTCGTCACGGTTGAAGCCGCCACCACGGTTGTCGCGGTTGAAGCCGCCACCGCGGTTGTCGTCACGACGGGGACCACGGTCGTCACGGTTGAAGCCGCCACCACGGTTGTCGTCACGGCGGAACCCACCGCGGTCGTTGTCACGGCGCTCGTAGTTGCCCCGCTCGTCACGGCGCTGACGCGGCTGCTCGTTCTGCTCGGCGACGGCGGCCTCGGCGGCCGGGGCCTCGGCCTCGGCGACGACGGCCTGCTCGGCTGCCTCGGCAGCGGCGGCCACGGCCATCTCCGGGTCCTCGCCCCGCTCACGCGCGGCACGGGCGATCAGACGGTCGGACTCCCCACGCAGCTCGGCCGCACGACGCTGCGCGCGCTCCAGCTCCTTGGTGAGCTGCGTGACCTCGCGCTCGGCCTGCTGGGCGGCGTCGCCCGCGGACTGGGCCTGGACCTCGGTCATCGAGCGGGCGCCGGTGATCTCGGCGACCTCGGGCTCGAAGGCCGTACCGGAGTTGATGATGTGACGCGCGGCGTCGACGCCCGCGTCCTCCATCAGCCGGAAGATCTGGCGGCGCTGGTGCGGCAGCGACAGCGACACGACGGTGCCGGAGCGGCCGGCGCGGGCGGTGCGGCCGGAGCGGTGCAGGTAGTCCTTGTGGTCGCCGGCCGGGTCCACGTTCAGGACCAGGTCGATGCCGTCGACGTGGATACCGCGGGCGGCGACGTCGGTCGCGACGAGCGCGTTGACGTAACCGTCCTTGAAGTCGGCCAGCGTCCGCGTACGGGCGCCCTGCGTCATGCCGCCGTGCAGCGCGTCGGCCTTCACACCGGCGTCACGCAGCTGCTCGGCGATGCGGTCGGCGCCCAGCTGGGTGCGGACGAAGATGATCGTGCGGCCCTTGCGGGAGGCGATCGCGGCGGTGACCGGCGCCTTGTCCTTGGGCTTCACGATGAGGATGTGGTGCGACATGGTCGTGACGTTGCCCTGGGCGCTGTCGACCTCGTGCGTGACCGGGTTGGTCAGGTAGCGCTTGACCAGCGTGGAGATCTCGTTCTCCATCGTGGCCGAGAACAGCATGCGCTGGCCGCCGCCGGGGATCTGGTCGAGCAGCTCGGTGACCTCGGGCAGGAAGCCCAGGTCGGACATCTGGTCGGCCTCGTCGAGCACGGCGACCTGGACGTTCGCGAGGGAGCAGGCGCCGCGGTTGATGATGTCGCGCAGGCGGCCCGGGGTGGCGACGAGGACGTCGACGCCGCGCTCCAGGGCGTAGATCTGGTTGCCCATCGACGTACCGCCGCAGACGACCTTCATCTTCAGGCCGAGGACGTCGCCGTACGGCTGGAGGGCGTCCGCGACCTGCATCGCGAGCTCACGCGTCGGCGTGAGGATGATGCCGCGGGGCTTCTTCTTCTCGGTGTGGCCGCCGGAGAGCTGCGTGAGCAGCGGCAGACCGAAGGAGAGGGTCTTGCCGGAGCCGGTGCGGCCACGGCCGAGGATGTCCTTGCCGGCCAGGGCGTCCGGGATGGTCGCGGCCTGGATCGGGAAGGGGCTGGTCACGCCGTTCTGCGCGAGCTTGCGGACGACACCCTCGGGCAGACCGAGGTCGGAGAAGGTCATCTCGGGGGCGGACTCGACGGTCTCGACGGTCTCGACGACCTCGACGCTCTCGACGACCTCGATGATCTCGTTCACGGTGTCGTTCTGGTCGTTCTCGGGCACGACGACGTGATCAGTACTGGAAACAGACATGCGAAATGCGAACCTTCCGGAGTTCTTCGGCACGCGCCCAAACTCCGTGAAGTCGCAATCGACCGCCTCTATGCGGTCCGGCCACGGCAAGGGAGAGTACGCGCCACGCGGCGCTCTCTTTGGCGGCGCCGGGCAAATGGGATCAAACGATCTACCACCATACGCACCCTCCACCCCCGAAGGCAAACCCGACCCCATACGCCCAGGTCAGGACGTTTTCAAGGGTGTCAGGGGCCTAGACCGGCGAGCCGGCCTCGGGCGCCGGCTCCCGCTGGACGAGCTGCGTCGCGGGCTGTTCGTGCGCCGACGACGACGGCTCGGCGGATCCCGGATCGGACGACGGCGGTGTCGACACGGGCGGCGGTTCGGGGGTCGGCTCCGCGGTCGTGCGCGTGGGCGTCGGCTCACCCGGCGGCACCGGGTCCGTGGACGGATCGCCGCCGCCCCTGTCCGTCGCCTTCGCGGACGGCTTCCCGCCCTTCGACGCGGACGCGGAGGGAGATGCGTCACCCGACTCCGACTCACCCGGCTTCGGCGACCCCTTGCGGCCCTTGCCGCCCTTCCCGCCGTGCGACCCGATCCCGCCGCCGCCCACCGAGGTCCCGCCGTCCGGCTGCTCGCCGGCCCGCTGCCCCGCGGAGTGCGAGGGCCCGGGCCGGTCGTCCCCGTCGTTCCCCACGCTCATGCAGCCGGCTGCGGCTGCGACGGCCATGACCGTGGCGGCCAGACGGACGGGTACGTACAAGGCGCGCACGGGCGGCCACCTCCGTAGGGGGCGTCCCCCGCTCGGGCGGAGCCGGGAGCGCGGGGAAGGAACGGGAGTTCCCCCTGTCCAACTCCCGCCGCCCGCAAGAGGACACGCGCCCCCGGACCCGACCGGCCCCGGGGGCCTGCCCGGAGTGCCCTTCCGGCCGCTGACGAAACGTCACGCGGGACGGGCGGATCCGCGGGCCCGGTGGCACCGACCGCGATGGCGCGACGGCCGGGGGCGGGTACGCCTGGATCGCCCGGTACCCCGAGAACGACCCGACGAAGGCGGGAGCGGCGGCGGCCGGGCCGCGCGGGCGAGGAGTGCGTGAGCAGCGCGCGTATGCGGCCCGCGTGAGCAGCGCGCCGCATCCGGGCCCTTCGGACACTCCGCCGGTACCCCCCGCGAGCGCCTCGTCCCCGACAATGGCCCTGTGCTGGAGATGACGCGCGAAACCTTCGAAGAGCTCGTGAGCCAGGCCCTCGACAAGATCCCGCCCGAGCTGACCCGGGTCATGGACAACGTCGCCGTGTTCGTCGAGGACGAGCCGCCGGCCGACGACCCCGAACTCCTCGGCCTCTACGAAGGCACCCCGCTCACCGACCGCGGCGAGTGGTACGCCGGGGTGCTCCCCGACCGCATCTCCATCTACATGGGCCCGATCCTGCGGATGTGCGAGACCCCGGACGAGGTGGTCCACGAGGTCGCCGTGACCGTCATCCACGAGATCGCCCACCACTTCGGCATTGACGACGAACGGCTGCACGAGCTGGGCTGGGGTTGACCGGACGACGCCCGCGAGGGCGACCGTCCGAGCCGCCACCGCCCGCGCCGACCACCCGCCGGGGCCGGCTCCGTCCGCATACCCGCCCCGGCACTTGGGCATACGGGACCAATGGTCCGCGCCCGCGCCGCCGCAACCGCCCTCGTCCGCCGTACCGCCGACCGCACCCGCCGGGCGCTCCCCGCACTCGGCCGCCGTCGCGCCCGCCGCAGGCCCGCGGTACCGGAGCTCGCCGCCCGGCCCAACCCGTACGCGCGCGCTCTCGGACTCCTCTGCGTGGTGCTGCTCGGCGCCTGGCTCGGACTGCTGGTCGTGGGCAACGTGCGCGTCCCCGTCGGCCCCATGAACACCACCATGACCCTGCGCCCCTCCCTCACCGGCGGCACGAAGATCAACGTCTCCCCGCTCGGCGCCCTGGAACTGCGGAGCCACCAGGCCCCGCTGCGCCTCGACGTGGACGTGGACCAACTCGATCCGGACCGTGCCCAGGCCCTCGTCGACCACCCCGAACGGCTCTCCGGCCTCCAGGACGAGGTGGCCCGGGACGTCGAGGACGGCACGATCGACCTGGCCGTGCGCTCCTGCATAGCCGTGGTCGTCGGCGCCACCGCCCTCGGCCTCGGCGTCTACCGCCGGCCACGCCGGGCCCTCGCCGCCGGCGGCCTCGCCCTCGCCCTGCTGGCCGCCTCCGGGGCGACCGCCTTCGCCACCTGGAACCCCAACTCGGTCCTGGAACCGAAGTACTCCGGGCTGCTGTCCTCCGCGCCCTCCCTGGTCGGCAACGCCCGCAACATCGTCAGCGAGTTCGACGTCTACCAGAAGGAGTTGGCGCGCCTGGTGACGAACGTGACGAAGCTGTACGACGTCACGTCCACCCTCCCCGCCTACGAGCCCGACCCGACCACGATCCGGGTCCTGCACGTCTCGGACATCCACCTCAACCCGGCGAGCTGGAAGATCATCGCCTCGCTCGTGAAGCAGTACTCCATCAACGTGATCGTCGACTCCGGCGACACCATGGACCACGGCACGGCCGCCGAGAACGGCTTCCTGGACCCGGTGCCGGACCTGGGCGCCCCGTACGTCTGGGTGCGCGGCAACCATGACTCGCGCCTCACCCAGCGCTACCTGGAACGGATGAAGAACGTCCACGTCCTCGACGACGGGCGGGCCGTCTCCGTCGCCGGGCTGCGCTTCGCGGGCATCGGCGACCCGCAGTTCACCCCGGACCGCGCGGTCGCGCCCGGCGGCGACGCCGCGGAGGACCTCGCCGGCGCCCGCCTCGCCTCGGCCCTGCGCGACCAGAGCGCCGCGGGCACACCGGCGGACGTCGCGATCGTCCACGAACCCGCCGCGGCGCGCGGGACGGACGGCGAGGTGCCCCTGGTGCTCTCCGGCCATCTGCACCACGAGGAGATGGAGGTCATGAAGTACGGCACCCGGCTGCGCGTCGAGGGCTCGACGGGCGGCAGCGGGCTGCGGGCGGTCGAGGGCAGGTACCCGGACCCGATCGAGGCCTCGGTCCTCTACTTCGACAGGGACACCCGGCGCCTCCAGGCCTGGGACGAGATCAAGCTGGGCGGCCTCGGCCTCACGAGCGCCGAGGTCAGCCGCCATCTCCCGAAGGAGAACCAGCCCGGCGCGACCCCGTCGCCGACCCCCTCACCGAGCCCCACCGGGACGGCTCGGTAAACCGTTTTGGCGATACCTCCCGCCATCCCATATGCTTCTCACGTCCCCGACGCGCTGAGAAGCGCGCAGGCGGGCCGATAGCCCTCATCGTCTAGCGGCCTAGGACGCCGCCCTTTCAAGGCGGTAGCACGGGTTCGAATCCCGTTGGGGGTACGCAACACCGTGTGCGACACTTGCTTCGCTCGTTCGCACACAAAGCTTGGTCCTGTGGAGCAGCTTGGAGTGCTCGCCACCCTGTCAAGGTGGAGGCCGCGGGTTCAAATCCCGTCAGGACCGCTGAGGTTTCCCCGGAAGCCTCGTGGCTGGGTAGCTCAGTTGGTACGAGCGATCGCCTGAAAAGCGATAGGTCGCCGGTTCGACCCCGGCCCCAGCCACAGCAGAGGCCCCGATCTTCGGATCGGGGCCTTTTTCGTGCCCCGGCGGGGGACCGACGCGCAAAAGCGTTCGCCAGTCATTTCGCCGAGGTGAGATCCTGGACCGCGTATGTCTACGCACCCTGCCCCCGCCCTCGGCGATCTCGCCCCCCGCCTGGCCGAACTGTCCCTGCGCGACGCGCAGCGGCTCGGTCGCAGGCTCGAAGGCGCGCGCAAGATCCGCAAGCCCGAGGCCCGCTCCGCCGTGATCGCCGAGATCGAGGCGGAGGTCACCAAGGGCGAGGCCCGCATGGCCGAACGCCGCGCCCGCGTGCCCGCCATCACCTATCCCGAGCAGCTCCCGGTCAGCCAGAAGAAGGACGTGATCGCGGACGCCATCCGTGACCACCAGGTCGTCATCGTGGCCGGCGAGACCGGATCCGGTAAGACCACGCAGATCCCGAAGATCTGCATGGAGCTGGGCCGGGGCGTGCGCGGCATGATCGGGCACACCCAGCCCCGTCGTATCGCCGCGCGGACCGTGGCCGAGCGCGTCGCCGACGAGCTGGACACACCGCTCGGCGAGGCCGTCGGCTGGAAGGTCCGCTTCACCGACCAGGTGAACCCGGACGCCACCTTCGTCAAGCTGATGACGGACGGCATCCTGCTCGCCGAGATCCAGACGGACCGCGAGCTGCGCGCCTACGACACGATCATCATCGACGAGGCCCACGAGCGGTCCCTCAACATCGACTTCCTGCTCGGCTACCTCGCCCAGCTGCTGCCCAGGCGCCCCGACCTGAAGGTCGTCATCACCTCCGCGACCATCGACCCGGAGCGCTTCTCCCGGCACTTCGGGGACGCCCCGATCGTCGAGGTGAGCGGCCGGACGTACCCCGTCGAGGTGCGCTACCGCCCGCTCCTGGAAGAGGACTCCGAGGACACCGACCGCGACCAGATCACCGCGATCTGCGACGCCGTCGAGGAGCTCCAGGCCGAGGGCAAGGGCGACATCCTCGTCTTCCTCTCCGGCGAGCGCGAGATCCGCGACACGGCGGACGCGCTGGAGAAGAGGAGCTACCGCTTCACCGAGGTGCTCCCCTTGTACGCACGGCTCTCGCACGCCGAGCAGCACCGCGTCTTCCAGCAGCACACGGGCCGCAGGATCGTTCTGGCGACCAACGTCGCCGAGACCTCGCTCACCGTCCCCGGCATCAAGTACGTCATCGACCCGGGCACCGCGCGCATCTCCCGCTACAGCCACCGCACGAAGGTGCAGCGGCTGCCCATCGAGCCGGTGTCGCAGGCGAGCGCCAACCAGCGCAAGGGCCGCTGCGGCCGTACGTCCGACGGCATCTGCGTCCGGCTGTACTCCGAGGACGACTTCCTGTCCCGGCCCGAGTTCACCGACGCCGAGATCCTCCGCACGAACCTCGCCTCCGTCATCCTCCAGATGACCGCGGCCGGCCTCGGCGACATCGAGAAGTTCCCCTTCCTCGACCCGCCGGACCACCGCAACATCCGCGACGGCGTCCAGCTCCTCCAGGAACTCAACGCGCTGGACCCGGCCGAGAAGGACGCCCGCAAGCGGCTCACCCCGACCGGCCGCAAGCTCGCCCAGCTGCCCGTCGACCCCCGCCTCGCCCGGATGGTCCTGGAAGCCGACAAGAACGGCTGTGCCCGCGAGGTCATGGTGATCGCCGCCGCGCTCTCCATCCAGGACCCGCGCGAGCGGCCCTCCGAGAAGCAGGCCCAGGCCGACCAGCAGCACGCCCGCTTCAAGGACGAGACGTCCGACTTCCTCGCCTTCCTCAACCTGTGGCGCTACCTGCGCGAGCAGCAGAAGGAGCGCGGGTCGTCCGCCTTCCGCCGGATGTGCAAGCAGGAGTACCTGAACTTCCTGCGCATCCGCGAGTGGCAGGACATCTACAGCCAGCTGCGGACCGTCGCCAAGCAGATGGGCATCCACCTGAACGAGGAGGACGCTCCCGAGCAGAGCGTCCACGTGTCGCTGCTCGCCGGTCTGCTCTCGCACGTCGGCATGAAGGACGTGAAGGAGACCGGCGGGGAGAGCGGACGCGCTTCGGGCAAGAACGAGTACCTCGGCGCGCGCAACGCCAAGTTCGCGATCTTCCCGGGCTCGGCGCTCTTCAAGAAGCCCCCGCGCTTCGTGATGTCCGCGGAACTCGTCGAGACCTCCCGGCTCTGGGCCCGCGTCAACGCCCGCGTCGAGCCGGAGTGGATCGAACCGCTGGCCGGCCATCTCCTCAAGCGGACGTACAGCGAGCCGCACTGGGAGAAGGACCAGGCCGCCGTGATGGCGTACGAGAAGGTCACGCTGTACGGCGTGCCGATCGTCGCGCAGCGGAAGGTGAACTACGGGCGGATCGACCCGGAGGTCAGCCGCGAGCTGTTCATCCGCAACGCGCTGGTCGAGGGCGACTGGCGCACGCACCACAAGTTCTTCGCCGACAACCGCAAGCTCCTCACCGAGGTCGAGGAGCTGGAGCACCGCGCGCGTCGCCGGGACATCCTGGTCGACGACGAGACCCTCTACGACTTCTACGAGCAGCGGGTGCCCGAACACGTCGTGTCCGGGGCGCACTTCGACTCCTGGTGGAAGCACAAGCGCCACGAGGAGCCCGAACTCCTCGACTTCGAGCGCTCGATGCTCATCAACGACCGCGCCGGCCAGGTCACGAAGGACGACTACCCGGACTCCTGGCGGCAGGGGCCCCTGAAGTTCCGCGTGACCTACCAGTTCGAGCCGGGGGCGGACGCGGACGGTGTGACCGTCCACGTTCCGCTCCAGGTCCTCAACCAGGTCACGGACGAGGGCTTCGACTGGCAGATCCCGGGGCTGCGCGAGGAAGTGGTCACGGAGCTGATCCGCTCCCTCCCGAAGCCGATCCGGCGGAACTACGTCCCGGCCCCCAACTTCGCGCAGAAGTTCCTGGAGCGGGCGGTGCCTCTCCAGGAGCCGCTGCCGCAGACCATGGCGCGCGAGCTCAAGCGGATGGTCGGGGTGCCGCTGACGGCGGACGACTTCGACTGGTCCCGGCTCCCCGAGCACCTGCGGATCACCTTCAGGATCGTCGACGAGCGGCGCCGCAAGCTCGCCGAGGACAAGGACCTGGAGGCCCTGAAGCTCCGGCTGAAGCCCAAGGCGCGCAAGGCCATCTCACAGGCCGCCGCGGCGACCGCGGAGCGCTCGGGCGGCGAGTCCCTGGAGCGCACGGGGCTGACGGACTGGACGATCGGCTCGCTCAGCCGTCTCTTCGAAACGCGCCGGGCGGGCCAGCCGGTGAAGGCGTACCCCGCGCTGGTCGACGACGGCCCCGCGGCGAACACCGTCTCCGTCCGGCTCTTCGACACGGAGGCCGAGCAGGCCGAGGCCATGTGGAAGGGAACCCGCCGGCTGATCCTGCGGAACATCCCGGTGAACCCGGGCAAGTTCGCCTCGGACAAGCTCACCAACGCCCAGAAGATCGCCCTGTCCGCGAACCCGCACGGCTCGGTCCAGGCGCTCTTCGACGACTGCGCCATGGCCGCGGCGGACAAGCTGATCGGTGACTTCGGCGGCCCGGCATGGGACGAGGAGTCGTACCGCAAGCTGTACGACAAGGTGCGCGCCGAGATCGTCGACACGACCGTGCGCACCGTCGGGCAGGTGGAGCAGGTGCTGGCCGCCTGGCAGGCCTGTGAGCGCCGCCTGAAGGGCGTCAGGAGCCCGACCCTGCTCGCGAACCTCACGGACGTGCGCAAGCAGTTGGACGCCCTCGTGAAGCCCGGCTTCGTCACGGCGACCGGGCTGCGGCGGCTGCCGGACCTGATGCGCTATCTGGTGGCCGCGGACCGCCGGCTGCAGCAGATGCCGACCGGCGTCCAGCGGGACACCGCCCGTATGGAGAAGGTCCATGAGATGCAGGACGAGTACGCCTGGCTCCTGGAGCAGTTGCCACAGGGCCGGCCGGTGCCCGCCGCGGTCCGGGACATCCGCTGGATGATCGAGGAGCTGCGGGTGAGCTACTTCGCCCACGCGCTCGGCACCGCATATCCCGTCTCCGACAAGCGGATCGTGAAGGCGATCGACGCGGCGGCGCCGTGACGGAGCCTGTACACGCGGTGAGTTCGCCCCTGGGCCCACCCTCCTGTACAGTCTCTTTTCGCAGCACAGCGCAAGAAGAAGTCGCTGCGAATCTTGGTCCTGTGGAGCAGCTTGGAGTGCTCGCCACCCTGTCAAGGTGGAGGCCGCGGGTTCAAATCCCGTCAGGACCGCAGTAGAGAAGGCCCGGAGCTTCGGCTCCGGGCCTTCTTGCTTTGCACCGCGCACCGCTTCGCGTGCGCCCGCCGACGGCCCAACGGCCGCCCCCACGGCGCGTTCCCGCTTCTTGACGGCGTCACATTCCAGCGGGTACCCCGGGAGTCGGGGCTCGCGCCCTGTCGGCCCCCTGGAGGTGCGTATGGCGCTGTCCGCCCGGCACGAGACCCGAGCTCTGCTCCGAGCCCATCTGGCGGCCGCCTCGGGCTATCGCCATCTGACGCGGCACTGCCCGGTCTGCCATCGGCTCCTGCGGCTGGCCATGGAACCCGCTCCGTACGACGAGCAGGACCCCGAGAACGCCCCGGAGGAGGAAGGCCCCTCCACCGCGTGACCGAAGACTCCGGCCAGGAGGCCCGCGCGGTGCGACCCTTGAGAGTGAGGTGCGTGCGTTCGGGCCCAACTCCCTTAGCGCAGAAGGCTTGCACGCGACAAGGACTCTGGCATGTGACGGGAGTCACCGCATAGGTTTTCAGAAGTGCGGAACTTACCCCCCTCCTACAACGAGTCAATTTAATATGTGCAATTGCACCTCTCGTCGAGGCTGTTCACAGCCGATCCGACAGCTGCCCCCAGACTCCGACAAGGCCGCTCACAGGCCGGTCGTGGAGGCACGCCGACCGCACAAAAAAGATCGCGCTGGACCCGGCGGAGTCCAGCGCGATCTACGACGCACCCTGTTCATATGGCGGAAAAGCTGGGGCGTGGGCTCTGTTGGGGCAGAACCCGCGTCGCTTGGAGCTGTGGTTCGGACGCCTCGGCGGATTGGGGGGTCCGTCGACTTGTCCGGTTATGCGGGGTCTCAGGCCTCACTGCGCTGCTGCGGGATACCCGCGAGCAGTGCGCGGACCTCAGCCTCGCGGTAGCGGCGGTGTCCGCCGAGCGTGCGGATGGACGTAAGCTTGCCGGCCTTCGCCCACCGCGTGACCGTCTTGGGGTCGACGCGGAACATCGTGGCGACCTCAGCCGGGGTCAGCAGCGGCTCGGCATCAGGGGTGCGAGCGGTCATGAGCGGCCTCCTCGGGAGAACCGAACCTTCTCGGTTCTTTCCTCTAAATTCTGCACCTTGACCCGCGTTGCCCGAAATGGCGGACGCGAGTCGAGTCGGTTATAGGACGAACGGCTTGTCCTCGGCACTACAACTACACCATCCGTCCAGCCGCGTCGGCCAAACCGATGGAATTGCCCTCCCAGGTGTTCATCAGCGACGGAAGCCGATGGACCATGCCATAGCGGACAGTCACGCCACTGTGACGATCAGTCACAGGACGATCAGGAGTCATCAGACCCCCCATAGCGTGCAATGCTGAGATTCCACCCATACGTGGGCGGACGGAGCCCTCCCCCGGACTCCTTGTCCTATTTTGGCACGAGGAGGGGCAAGCGATGCAAGAGCCAGGTAAGTGCCATCCATCACGCTTGACACCCGTTGACGCATAAGCCCGGATCGGGACCTACGTCCTGGAGTGAGGGTTCTTCAGCGTGTGAGGACCATACGCGAGTTCGACACGGTCCCTGTGAGAAGCAGATCACACCGGTCGGCAGGCCCAGGAACCCCTCCCGTCCCACGCGAACCCACCGGAACAGCCCTTTGGGCTGAATCATCCGGAAGTGTCCCGCATGACCCGATCGTGGATGCTCCTGCCGTCAGTTCGCCGAGCGCCGGTCCCTGACCGTCCGCCAGCGCTCCACCAGCCGCCCGTACGCCTCGCCGGCCGTTGCCCCGTCCCCGGTGCGCAGCGCCTCGATGCCCTCCGCGACGTCCGCGGCCGAGTGGTCGTCCTCCAGGTGCCCGGCCGGCAGCGCGTGCACGAGCCCTCCGTAGTCCAGCTCGACCAGGGAGCGCGGATGGAACTCCTCCAGCCAGCGCCCCACGTCCACCAGACCGTCGATCAGCGGTCCCTCGTCCAGGGCGTCCCGGAGCGTGCGCAGGGCCCGCGCCGTGCGCCGCCGGGCCTGCACCATCGGCGTCCGGTAGCGCAGCCGCGGCGCGGCACCTCCCGGGCCCGCCCCCTTCTCGTACTCCCGCTCCTCCTCGGAGACGAGCACGAACCAGTTCAGCGGCACCTGCCAGGTCGAGGTCCGGATCCACGGACGGGCGTCGGGGTTGCGGGCCAGCCAGCGCTCGTAGTCGAGGGCGGCCTGACGGCGCACCAACGGCGGCAGCACCGCGTCGAGGACCGATGCCGGGAGTTCCTCGCCGATCTCGTCCAGGGCCTGCCAGCCGCGCAGCCGGGTCCGCCAGGGGCAGACGCAGACCACGCCGTCGACCTCGGCCACGAACGCGTCGGCGCTCTCGTGCACCGGCACCGGGACCGGCGGAGTGGGCAGCAAGTCGGCCAGCGAACGGCGCAGTTCGTCCTGGTACGAGGGGCGCTCGGTGCGCCGGGCGTAGCGCGTCCAGTGATCGCGCTCCGCCTCCGGAAACGCAACGAGTGGCTCGTACACGCGCAGGTACGACGTGTACGGCACGATCACCGCGGACACCTTGGGCACGCCTGCTCCCTCCCCCGACGACCACCGGGAAAACCAGCGAGAACCACTCACAACCTGAAGAGAAATCTATGCAAATCGAACCATGGCCGTACCCCGTCGGTGGGTGATCCTGAACACTGCGCCGAAGGCGGGTCGGCGCAGGCCCTACTCTCATGCCCACGGAGCCCGCCATCCGCACGGGCCCCGCACCCAACCGCCGCTCATTACCTGGGAGTCACCACAGTGACCGACGTAACCGGCGCGCCTGCTGATGTACTGCACACCCTGTTCCACTCGGACCAGGGCGGTCATGAGCAAGTCGTGCTCTGCCAGGACCGCGCCAGCGGCCTGAAGGCCGTCATCGCCCTCCACTCCACCGCCCTGGGCCCGGCCCTCGGCGGCACGCGCTTCTACCCGTACGCGAGCGAGGCGGAGGCCATCGCCGACGCGCTCAACCTCGCCCGCGGCATGTCGTACAAGAACGCCATGGCCGGTCTCGACCACGGCGGCGGCAAGGCCGTGATCATCGGGGACCCCGAGCAGATCAAGACCGAGGAGCTGCTCCTCGCCTACGGCCGGTTCGTCGCCTCGCTCGGTGGCCGGTACGTCACGGCCTGCGACGTCGGCACCTATGTGGCCGACATGGACGTGGTGGCGCGCGAGTGCCGCTGGACGACCGGCCGCTCCCCGGAGAACGGCGGCGCGGGCGACTCGTCGGTGCTGACCGCCTTCGGTGTCTTCCAGGGCATGCGGGCCTCCGCCCAGCACCTGTGGGGCGACCCGACGCTGCGCGGCCGCAAGGTCGGCGTCGCGGGCGTCGGCAAGGTGGGCCACCACCTGGTCGACCACCTGCGGGCGGACGGCGCCGAGGTCGTGATCACGGACGTGCGCGCGGACTCCGTGCGGCGGATCCTGGACCAGCACCCCACCGGTGTCACGGCCGTCGCCGACACCGAGGCGCTGATCCGCGTCGAGGGCCTCGACATCTACGCGCCGTGCGCGCTGGGCGGGGCGCTCGACGACACGACCGTGCCGGCGCTCACCGCGCGCGTGGTGTGCGGGGCGGCCAACAACCAGCTGGCGCACCCGGGTGTGGAGAAGGACCTCGCGGACCGCGGGATCCTGTACGCCCCCGACTACGTGGTGAACGCGGGCGGTGTCATCCAGGTCGCCGACGAGCTGCACGGCTTCGACTTCGACCGGTGCAAGGCCAAGGCGGCGAAGATCTTCGACACGACGCTGGCCATATTCGCACGTGCGAAGGAGGACGGGATTCCGCCGGCCGCCGCGGCCGACCGGATCGCCGAACAGCGGATGGCGGAGGCACGCTCTCACTGACCCTTTCCGGGGCCATATGTGCTTGTCAGGGACCCGCCGACGGGTGTTGGGGAGACAACTCTCACGTCTGTCGGCGGGTCGGACGCCAAGAAGAGGTTAAAATCGCGGTTGACCAGCGAGGACAGGGCACCTTGTTGGTTCTGGGCAAGGGCGCGTGCTGCGGGCGACGTACCGTATGGGCGTGGGCTCAGGTACCGTGGAAGCCCTACGGACCGGTCTCTCCACGGAGAGTCCGTTCCCGATCATGAACGCGTGTCAAGACTCTGGGGCCGTCGAGCCTCGTATCCGAGGGGGTCGAGCCATGGGGCGCGGCCGGGCAAAGGCCAAGCAGACGAAGGTCGCCCGCCAGCTGAAGTACAGCAGCGGCGGGACTGACCTCTCGCGTCTGGCCAATGAGCTGGGCGCTTCGACTTCGAGCCAGCCGCCGAATGGCGAGCCGTTCGAGGACGACGACGAGGAAGACGACCCGTACGCACAGTACGCGGATCTCTACAACGACGACGACGAGGACGACGACGACCAGTCCGGTCCTCAGTCGCAACGTCGCGGCGCTTGACGCAACAGCGTCCCTCGCAGTTTCCGCGATCTTCTCAGCGGGTCTCCCAGAAGTGGTTTTCCGGAAGATCCCGCCTGGCGGATTTCTCGTAGTGACTGCACTTCACCCGGTCCGGGGCATCAGCGCCGGACCGGGTTTTGTGCTGCCCAGGGGGCTTCAGTTCGCGTAGTCGCCGATCAGCTCCGCGCCCGTCGCGTGGTCGCCGCGCTCGGTGATCTCACCGGCGATCCAGGCGTCCACTCCGCGGTCCGCGAGGGTGGCCAGGGCCACCTCGGCCGACTCCTCGGGGACGATCGCCATCATGCCGACGCCCATGTTCAGCGTCTTCTCCAGCTCCAGGCGCTCGACGTCGCCGGTCCGGCCGACCAGGTCGAAGACCGGGGCCGGGGTCCAGGTCTCGCGGTCGACGACGGCGTGCAGGCCGTCCGGGATCACCCGGGCCAGGTTGGCCGCGAGGCCGCCGCCCGTGATGTGGCTGAACGCGTGCACCTCGGCGGTCCGCGTCAGGGCCAGGCAGTCCAGCGAGTAGATCTTGGTGGGCTCCAGGAGCTCCTCGCCGAGCGTGCGGCCGAACTCCTCGATGTGCTGCTCCAGGCCGAGCTTCGCCCGGTCGAGGAGGACATGCCGGACGAGCGAGTACCCGTTCGAGTGAAGACCGGAGGCCGCCATGGCGATCACCGCGTCACCCGTTCGGATGCGGTCCGGGCCGAGCAGCTGGTCGGCCTCGACCACGCCCGTACCGGCGCCGGCGACGTCGAAGTCGTCCGGACCCAGCAGACCGGGGTGCTCGGCCGTCTCGCCGCCCACCAGGGCGCAGCCCGCGAGGACGCAGCCCTCGGCGATGCCCTTCACGATGGCCGCCACCCGCTCGGGGTGGACCTTGCCGACGCAGATGTAGTCGGTCATGAAGAGCGGCTCGGCGCCGCACACGACGATGTCGTCCATGACCATGGCGACCAGGTCGTGGCCGATGGTGTCGTACACGCCGAGCCGACGGGCCACGTCGACCTTGGTGCCCACACCGTCGGTGGCCGAGGCGAGCAGCGGGCGCTCGAACCGCTTGAGGGCGGAGGCGTCGAAGAGGCCGGCGAATCCGCCGAGGCCGCCGAGGACCTCGGGGCGCTGCGTCTTCTTCACCCACTCCTTCATGAGCTCCACGGCGCGGTCGCCGGCCTCGATGTCGACGCCGGCAGCCGCGTAGGAAGCACCGGAGGCACTGCCCGTCGCCGTAGGTGACTGATCAGACACAGAAGACATTGCCTGGGATCTTTCGGGTTGGTGAAACGGGGCTCTGCGGCACTTACGGGCGACGGATGGCGTCAGCCGCGGCCGTGGCTGCGGGACCCGCGGCCAGCTCGGTCTCCAGGAGCTGCTTACCGAGCAGCTCGGGGTCGGGAAGGTCCATCGGGTACTCACCGTCGAAGCACGCACGGCAGAGGTTCGGCTTGTCGATGGTCGTGGCCTCGATCATGCCGTCGATGGAGATGTACGAGAGCGAGTCGGCGCCCAGCGAGGTGCCGATCTCCTCGATGGTCATGCCGTTCGCGATCAGCTCGGCGCGGGTCGCGAAGTCGATGCCGAAGAAGCACGGCCACTTCACGGGCGGCGAGGAGATCCGGATGTGGATCTCGGCGGCGCCCGCCTCGCGGAGCATCCGGACGAGGGCGCGCTGGGTGTTGCCGCGCACGATCGAGTCGTCGACGACGACCAGACGCTTGCCCTTGATGACTTCCTTGAGCGGGTTCAGCTTCAGCCGGATGCCCAGCTGGCGGATGGTCTGCGAGGGCTGGATGAAGGTCCGGCCGACGTAAGCGTTCTTCACCAGGCCGGCGCCGAACGGGATGCCGGAGGCCTCCGCGTAGCCGATCGCGGCGGGCGTCCCGGACTCCGGGGTCGCTATCACCAGGTCGGCGTCGACCGGGGCTTCCTTGGCGAGTTTGCGGCCCATCTCGACGCGCGAGAGGTACACGTTCCGACCGGCGATGTCCGTGTCGGGGCGGGCCAGGTAGACGTACTCGAAGACGCAGCCCTTGGGCTTCGCTTCCGCGAATCGAGAGGTCCGCAGACCGTTCTCGTCGATGGCGACGAACTCACCCGGCTCGATCTCGCGCACATAGCTGGCGCCGCAGATGTCCAGGGCGGCGGACTCGGAGGCCACCACCCAGCCGCGCTCCAGGCGACCGAGGACCAGCGGGCGGATGCCCTGCGGGTCGCGGGCGGCGTAGAGCGTGTGCTCGTTCATGAAGACGAGGCTGAAGGCCCCCTTGACCTGCGGGAGGACCTTCACGGAGGCCTCCTCGACGGTCAGCGGCTTGCCGTCGTCGTCGACCTGGGCCGCGAGGAGCGCGGTGAGCAGGTCGGTGTCGTTGGTGGCCGCCACACGGGTGGTGCGGCCCTCCTGCCGGGGCAGGTCGGCGACCATCTCGGCGAGCTGCGCCGTGTTGACCAGGTTGCCGTTGTGCCCGAGTGCGATGGAACCGTGCGCGGTGGCACGGAACGTCGGCTGGGCGTTCTCCCACACGGAGGCACCGGTGGTCGAGTAGCGGGCGTGACCGACCGCGATGTGACCTTGGAGCGAACCGAGCGAGGTCTCGTCGAAGACCTGGGACACGAGGCCCATGTCCTTGAAGACGAGGATCTGGGAGCCGTTACTGACCGCGATTCCCGCGGATTCCTGACCCCGATGCTGGAGGGCGTAGAGCCCGAAGTAAGTGAGCTTGGCGACCTCTTCGCCCGGAGCCCAGACACCGAAGACGCCGCAAGCGTCCTGGGGGCCTTTCTCACCGGGGAGCAGATCATGATTGAGTCGACCGTCACCACGTGGCACGGCACCGAGTGTAGGCGAGATCGACCACTGGTCCGAATTGGGGATACGGGCCCCCAACCGATCACTCAGCGGCAGCCGCTTGGACGATTGTGCCGTTTTCGCTGGTCAGCGTGATGCCACGATGATCCACCGCGTACGAGGTGCGGCCGTCGAAGAGCTCCAGCAGGGTCTTCTCCGTCCTCATGAGTGAGCGGTCGCACATCATGCGGGTGGTCCTGGCCGGCCCGAGGGTGATATGTCCGTCGCTCACGGTGGCCCGGGCGGACGCGTGGTTGCAGCCGAGGCGGCCGTCGAGGGTGCCGTCCTCGCCGAGCACGAAGTACGCGTCGGTCCCCTCGGGGAGTGATCGGGAGGTGTTCCTGTCACCGAGTGCCGTGACCGTCCACTTCGTCCCGCGCAGGGGTGCGTCCTTCTCCTCGGTGAGGCTGACCCGGTCGCCGCTGTCGGCGGTGAGGGTCAGCCGGTCGCCGGTGGTCTTCGCGGTGAACGCGTCCTGGCCGGCGATCGAGCGGCTCAGGTCCCGCTCGAAGTCCGTCGGGCCCTTCGCGCAGCCCATCCCGGTGGTCCGGAGCGCGCCGAACGCGACCCGGTCGCCCTTGACGGTGGCCTTCGAGCCGAATCCGTTGCAGCCGAGGTTGCCGCTGACGCGGCCGTCCTCGCCGATCTTCAGATACGCGCCGGCCGGTGCCTTCGCGGTCTTTCCGTCCACGGTGAGGCTGTCGACCGTCCAGTGGACTCCGGTCACCGGCGATCCCGTTCCGACGGAACCGCTTCCCGCCGTCTGGGTACCGCACGCCACGGCGAGGGGAAGCAGGGTCAGGACACTGAGGGTCATTCGCTGCTTGTCCATGCCGATGGGACGGGAGGGGTGGGGGATCCGGTTCCCTTCCCGGGGCGAGGGCGCCCGATCGAGGGGCGGGCGCGGGCGGGGGCAAGGACCGGGATACGCGCGATGCGGCACGTCAGGGGACGGTGGACATCGGGTGGTTCGGGCCGTGCGGGGACGGCGGCCCGCGGGCGTCGGGCGGTTCGGGCCGTGCGGACGACAGCGGCCCGCCGGCATCGGGCGGTTCGGCCGTCGCCGCGCGGATATCCTGCCGGCCAGGACCGGCAGGGAGGCTCAGCCCATGAGGGGCAGCAGGCCGGCGAGGTCGGCGCGTTCGCCGCTGGCGCTGACCTTCGCCTCGTCGAGCGCAGCCTTCCACTCCGTACGTCCCGTCGCGAGCCGGATCCAGGTCAGCGGATCCGTCTCCACGACGTTCGGCGGGGTACCCCGGGTGTGCCGGGGTCCCTCGACGCACTGCACGACGGCGTACGGCGGGATCCGCACCTCCGTCGACGCGCCGGGCGCCTTCACGGCGAGCGCGTCGGCGAGCAGCCGGGTGCAGGCGGCGAGTGCCTGGCGGTCGTACGGGATGTCGAGGCCGGGGACCGCGCGGTTCAGGTCGTCGGTGTGCACGACGAGTTCGACGGTCCGGGTCACGAGGTAGTCGGCGAGGGTCATCGCACCGGTGCGCGCGGCGAGCAGCCGGCCGTCCGGGGCCGAGGCCAGGCGCTCGGTGATCCTCTCCTCGGTGCGGGCGAACAGCGCGTCGAGATCCGCGTTCCGCCCGGCGAGTTCACGGGTGTCGTCGGCGATGTCGGCGGCCCGGGCGGCCGTGGCGAACGGCCAGTCGAGCAGGGACAGTTCCCTGGCGGTGGGCTCGGGCCGGTCGAGATTGCGGCTCACGCTCTCCAGGGCCGTCGTGACATGCGCGGCGAGGTCCCGTACGGTCCAGCCGCCGAGGTGCGTGGGCCGCGCCGACTGCTCCTCGCTCAGGGTGTGCACGCCCTCCCGTACGTTCCCGAACTGGGCGAGTACCGCCGCGCGGATCTTGGCGGAGTCGTAGGCACGGGCGCGCTTCTTGGCGGGGGGCATGATCCTCACCCTAGGACCGGGGGACGCCCGGACGGGGGGCGGCGGACGTTTTTTCGGCTGCCTCCATCCGGCGGCCTCCATCCGGACCGCGTATCCGCGACGTCGTCCTCCGGGGAGCGGCCGCCGTCATGGCGGTCGCGGTGGTGCCGGCGCCGCGCCTGCCCGGGTCGGCGGCCCGGACCGGCAGTGGTTCCCTGCCGGAGCGGGCGCGGGAGGAGCGGCTTGTCGCGGACGGAGTCCCACCCCACCGGCCAGGATGCGAGAAGGCCCCGCCCGGAGACCGGACGGGGCCTTCTCGCATGTCACCGGGTCACGCCAGCAGCGCCGGGATCGTCTCCTCGTGAGCGGTGCGCAGCTCGGCCAGGGAGAGCGCGAACTCGCCCTGGACGTCGACCGCGTCGCCGTCGACGACACCGATGCGGGCGACGGGCAGACCCCGCGCACCGCACATGTCGTTGAAGCGCAGCTCCTCCGAACGCGGGACGGCGACGACCGCGCGGCCCGCAGACTCCGAGAAGAGGAACGTGAACGCGTCGAGACCGTCGGGGACGATCAGCCGCGCGCCCTTGCCGCCCTGCAGCGCCGACTCGACCACGGCCTGGATGAGGCCGCCGTCGGACAGGTCGTGCGCGGAGTCGATCATTCCGTCGCGCGAGGCCGAGATGAGGATCTCGGCGAGCAGCCGCTCGCGCTCCAGGTCGACCTGCGGGGGCAGACCGCCCAGGTGGTCGTGGACGACCTGCGACCAGGCCGAGCCGCCGAACTCCTCACGGGTGTCACCGAGCAGGTAGAGGAGCTGGCCCTCTTCCTGGAAGGCGACCGGCGTGCGGCGGGCGACGTCGTCGATGACGCCCAGCACGGCCACGACGGGTGTCGGGTGGATGGCGACCTCGCCGGTCTGGTTGTACAGCGAGACGTTGCCACCGGTCACCGGGGTGCCCAACTGCTGGCAGCCGTCCGCCAGTCCACGGATCGCCTCGGCGAACTGCCACATGACCGCCGGGTCCTCCGGCGAGCCGAAGTTCAGGCAGTCGGAGACGGCGAGCGGCTTGGCGCCGGTGGTCGCGACGTTCCGGTACGCCTCGGCGAGGGCCAGCTGCGCACCGGTGTACGGGTCGAGCTTGGCGTAGCGGCCGTTGCCGTCGGTCGCGATGGCGACGCCGAGCCCGGTCTCCTCGTCGATGCGGATCATGCCCGAGTCCTCGGGCTGGGCCAGCACCGTGTTGCCCTGTACGAAGTGGTCGTACTGGGAGGTGATCCAGGACTTGGAGGCCTGGTTCGGGGAGGAGACGAGCCGGAGGACCTGGTCCTTCAGCTCGGCGCTCGTCGCCGGGCGGGGCAGCTTGTTGGCGTCGTCGGCCTGGAGCGCGTCCTGCCACGAGGGGCGGGCGTAGGGGCGCTCGTAGACCGGGCCGTCGTGCGCGACCGTGCGCGGGTCGACGTCGACGATCTTGCCGCCGTGCCAGAAGATCTCCAGCCGGTCGCCATCGGTGACCTCACCGATGACGGTGGCGATGACGTCCCACTTGTCGCAGATCTCGAGGAAGCGGTCGACCTTCTCCGGCTCGACGACCGCGCACATGCGCTCCTGCGACTCGCTCATGAGGATCTCCTCGGGCGAGAGCGTGGAGTCGCGCAGCGGTACGTCGTCCAGGGTGACGAGCATGCCGCCGGAACCGTTGGACGCCAACTCGCTGGTGGCGCAGGACAGTCCGGCCGCGCCGAGGTCCTGGATGCCGACGACCAGCTTCTCGGCGAAGGCCTCCAGGGTGCACTCGATGAGGAGCTTCTCCTGGAAGGGGTCGCCGACCTGGACCGCGGGACGCTTCGACGGCTTGGCGTCGTCGAAGGTCTCCGAGGCGAGGATCGACGCGCCGCCGATGCCGTCGCCGCCCGTGCGGGCCCCGTACAGGATGACCTTGTTGCCGGTGCCGGACGCCTTCGCGAGGTGGATGTCCTCGTGCCGCATGACGCCGATGGCACCGGCGTTGACCAGCGGGTTGCCCTGGTAGCAGGCGTCGAAGACGACCTCGCCGCCGATGTTGGGCAGGCCCAGGCAGTTGCCGTAGCCGCCGATGCCCGCGACGACGCCCGGCAGGACGCGCTTGGTGTCGGGGTGGTCGGCCGCGCCGAAGCGCAGCGGGTCGACGACGGCGACCGGGCGGGCGCCCATCGCGATGATGTCGCGCACGATGCCGCCGACGCCGGTGGCCGCGCCCTGGTAGGGCTCGACGTACGACGGGTGGTTGTGCGACTCGACCTTGAAGGTCACCGCGTAGCCCTGGCCGACGTCGACGACGCCGGCGTTCTCGCCGATGCCGACGAGCAGCGCGTCGGACTGCGGAGCCTTCTCGCCGAACTGGCGGAGGTGGACCTTCGACGACTTGTAGGAGCAGTGCTCGGACCACATGACGGAGTACATGGCGAGCTCGGCACCGGTGGGCCGGCGTCCGAGGATCTCGACGACCCGCTCGTACTCGTCCTTCTTCAGGCCCAGTTCGGCCCAGGGAAGCTCGACGTCGGGGGTCGCGGCCGCGTTCTCGACCGTGTCCAGAGGCGTGCGGCTCATGCGGTGACCAGCTTCTTGAGGATCGAGGTGAAGAAGGGGAGGCCGTCGGTGCGGCCGGAGCCGACGAGGGGCTCGACGGCGTGCTCCGGGTGCGGCATCAGACCGACGACGTTGCCCGCCTCGTTCGTGATGCCGGCGATGTCGCGCAGCGAGCCGTTCGGGTTGACGTCCACGTAGCGGAACACGACCCGGCCTTCGGCCTCCAGCATGTCGAGCGTGCGCCCGTCGGCGACGTACCGCCCGTCCATGTTCTTCAGCGGGATGTGGATCTCCTGGCCGGACACGTAGTCGGCCGTCCAGGCGGTCTCCGCGTTCTCCACCCGCAGCTTCTGGTCACGGCAGATGAAGTGGAGGTGGTTGTTGCCGAGCATCGCGCCGGGAAGAAGGTGCGCCTCGGTGAGGACCTGGAAGCCGTTGCAGATGCCGAGAACCGGCATTCCGGACTTCGCCTGCTCGATGACGGTCTCCATCACCGGCGAGAAGCGCGAGATGGCGCCGGCCCGCAGATAGTCGCCGTACGAGAAACCGCCGGGCAGCACCACGGCGTCGACCTGCTTGAGGTCCTTGTCCTTGTGCCAGAGAGCGACGGGTTCGGCACCCGCGAGCCGGATCGCGCGCTGCGTGTCGCGGTCGTCGAGGCTGCCCGGAAAGGTGACGACTCCAATACGAGCGGTCACTTTCCGGCCTCCGCGACTTCCTCGACCTTGACGGTGAAGTCTTCGATCACGGTGTTGGCGAGGAAGGATTCCGCAAGTTCGTGGATGCGGGCGAGCGCGGCGTCGTCCACCGGTCCGTCCACTTCCAGTTCGAATCGCTTTCCCTGACGTACGTCGGAGACACCGTCGAAACCGAGACGCGGCAGTGCACGCTGCACCGCCTGGCCCTGGGGGTCGAGGATCTCCGGCTTGAGCATGACGTCGACTACGACGCGTGCCACTGGCACTCCCGGTGTGTGGTGCTGAGCAGGTCCCTTCAGACTACCCGTACAAAATTTCTACTCGCGTAGATTCGTAGAATCCTACGTGACCCCGATCACGATCCCGCATCGACAAGGGGTCTCCCGCGGAAAATCCTGGGAAAAACGGCAGAAGAGCGACGGGAGCCCATTGCCTCCGGACACGCGGAAGGATTTAGTCGGGCTTCACAATGCAATGCCGGGCACTGTACAAAGGAATTGGCATTAGCCGATACTTTGCCCAATAACAGCCGGACAGTCGACATCTCTCCGACAACTCCGTGACGTCCGCGCACGTCATGACCGTTGATCGCGGAGCTGTCGCGCGAAGGGACCGATATTCGTGGCGCAGCGTGTCGTGGTCACTCTCTTTGACGACATCGACGGCTCGGAAGCGGCGGAGACGATCGCCTTCGGACTGGACGGCAAGTCGTACGAGATCGACCTCAATCCAGCCAATGCCAAGAAACTGCGCAAGGTACTCGCGCCCTACCTCGAGGCCGGCCGCAAGCAGTCGAAGTCCGGGAAGGCGTACACGCACACCGCGCTGACGCCCGACCCCGCCGCCGTCCGCGCCTGGGCCCGCTCCAACAAGATGGACGTCCCGCCGCGCGGCCGGATCCCCAAGAAGGTCTACGAGGCGTTCGCCGAGTCCCGCTGAACCGCCGCCCCCGCGCCCGGAGCACCCGCGAGGGACCGCCACCGGACCCCGGAGACAGCCGACTTGCGCTGACCCCCCGCTGATCAGCTAGAGTCTGGAACACGCCGAGGGGCAAGGCCGAAAGCCGAAACCCACGGAGTCGCGCGGGTGTAGTTCAGTAGTAGAACATCCCCCTTCCAGGGGGAAGGCGCAGTGTGCAATTCCTGTCACCCGCTCTGCATCTCTTACCGACCCTCTCATGGGGGTCCCTCCTGCTCGAGCTTGTCGAGAGCTTGGGATGGATCAGGTAGGGTGGTGCTCGCGCCGATCGGTGGAAGCCGGTCGGAGGCAATGCGGACGTAGCTCAGTTGGTAGAGCGCAACCTTGCCAAGGTTGAGGTCGCCAGTTCGAACCTGGTCGTCCGCTCCAGAAAACAAAGGCCCCGGTCAGTCGACCGGGGCCTTTGTCGTGTGCCGTTCGTGAGCCTGTGTGCTCCCGTGTTCGCGACCGCGGTGCGAGCAGCGCCCGTACCCGGACATCGACGGGCGGTCCCTCTCCGGCCTCGCCCGCATCACAGCCTTCATCGAAGTCCCTTCCCCACCGGATCTCCCTCTGCCGTCTGACATTTGTCATGGGGAGTGATGACACCGCGCACTGCTGCCGGGCCCTTTCCGCGGCGAGGCTGAATGCATGAACACGAACGGGCACGATCACGTGATCGAGGTCACTGACCTGCGGCGGGTGTACGAGGGTGCGGGCGGAGACTTCGAGGCGGTGCGCGGCGTCACGTTCTCGGTGGGCCGCGGCGAGCTGTTCGCCCTGCTCGGGACGAACGGCGCGGGCAAGACGTCCACCGTCGAGCTGATCGAGGGCCTCGCGCCTCCGGCCGGCGGGCACGTCCGGGTCCTCGGACACGATCCGTACACGGAACGGAGGGCCGTGCGGCCCCGGATCGGCGTGATGCTCCAGGAGGGCGGCTTCCCCTCCGAACTGACGGTCGCGGAGACCCTCCGCATGTGGGCGGGGTGCACCAGCGGGGCACGGCCCATCGGGGAGGCACTGGAGCTGGTCGGCCTCACCCGCCGGAGCGCGGTGCGGGTCAAGCAGCTGTCCGGGGGCGAGAAGCGGCGCCTGGACCTCGCGCTCGCACTCCTCGGCCGCCCCGATGTCCTCTTCCTCGACGAACCCACGACCGGACTCGACGTGGAAGGCCGCCGGAGCACCTGGGAGTTGGTCCGCGAACTGCGCGACGGCGGGACCACGGTCCTGCTGACCACCCACTATCTGGAGGAGGCGGAGGGTCTCGCCGACCGGCTGGCGATCCTCCACGAAGGACGTATCGCGGCCCTCGGCACTCCGGCCGAGGTCACCGCGGCCCAGCCGTCGCGGGTCTCCTTCGAGCTGCCCGAGGGGTACTTCCCGGGCGACCTGCCCCCGCTGGCCGAACTCGGCGTGAGCAGCCACGAGACCGAGGGCCGGGTGATCAGACTCCGCACGAACGAGCTGCAGCGGACCGCGACGGCCCTGCTGGTGTGGGCGGAGCGGGCGCGGGTCGAGCTGCGGGGGCTCGATGTGCGCTCGGGCTCCCTGGAGGAGGCGTTCCTTCGCATAGCGCGGGACGCGGCGGTACACGCCGGGCACCGGCCCGAGCCGGCGGGAGCGGGCACCGGCGCGCGGGCGAGGCAGACGAAGGGGACGGCGGCATGAGCGGAACAGCGGTCACGACGAGCACGGGCCCGGCCCGGACCACGGCGGCGGGACGCATGGGAGCGCTGGCCCGCGCCGAGCTGACCCTGCTCGGCCGTACGAAGGCGACGCTCGCGGCAGCGGTGTTCGTGCCGCTGATCATGCCCTTCACCCTTCGCTCGACCGTCGACCAGATGGATCTGAAGGGCACCGGGCTCACCGTCGGGTCGATCCTGCTCCCTTCCTCGATCGGGTTCTCCCTGCTCTTCGCGGTCTACAGCTCGCTGGTGAGTGTGTACGCGGCCCGCCGGGAGGAACTCGTCCTGAAGCGGCTGCGCACCGGGGAGCCACGCGACGTGGAGATCCTCCTGGGCGCCGCCATTCCCTCGGTCTCGATCGGCCTCGCCCAGTGCCTGATCCTGGCCGCCGCCTACGCCGTGACGCTCGACATCGGGGCGCCTCGGGCACCCCATCTCGTCCTGCTGGGGATGCTGTTGGGCTTCGTCACGTGGCCGGCGCTGGCAGCCGTCACCGCGAGCTTCAGCAGGAGCATCGAGGGAGCCCAGGTCGCGGCGATGCCGCTGACGCTGGTGTCCCTGGTCGGTTCCGGGACCTTCATCCCGCTGGAGGTGCTGCCCGACCGCGTCGCCTCGTTCTGCGAACTGCTGCCCCTCACACCGGTGATCACCCTGATACGCGGCGGCTGGAGCGGGCACCTCTCCGCCCACGACACCCTGGGCGCCCTCGGTACGGCGGTGGTCTGGGCCGCGATCGCGGTGTTTGCTGTACAGCGGTGGTTCCGCTGGGAGCCGCGACGATGACCACGGACGTGGGGGCGGGCATGATCGAGCCGACCGGTTGGTGGCAGGGCAAGAGCACACCGGCCAAGGTCGAGACGTACACGCGGTGGTCGTTCCACTTCTTCGCCGTGATCGAGGTCGTCACGTTCGGCCTGCCGATCTTCGGCAACGTCTCGTCCGCCTTGTCCTGGCCGCTGTTCCTGCTCGTGTGCGTGCACGCCGTGCTGTGTGGGGTGACGGCGTCGCGGTCGCTGGACTGGACGCGTGGCACCCGGCGGCAGCCCGGGCGGATGATGCTGGCGCTGGCCCTGGGCACCGCCGTCGCGGCCCTCGTGGCGCTCGCCCTGTCGGGCACCGACTGGCGTCCGGCGACCGAGGACGAGCTACGGGTGTCGTCCTCGCTCTTCGTCGGCGTCATAGCGTTCGGCACCGGCACGCTCGCCCTCGGGATCCGCGACCGGCGGCGGATGACCTCGGCCGTGGTCGGCGCGGCCGCGGGGGCCGGGGCGGTCTCCTTCCCGCTCGGATTCCATGGGCCCGCCGCACTGATCACCGCCGTCGCGGTCCTGCTGACCGCCGGGTTCCTGACCTTCACCGCGGCCTTCTCGGTCTGGCTGCTGAACGCCGTCTACGAACTCGACGCGGCCCGCGAGACCCGGGCCCGGCTCGCCGTCGCCGAGGAGCGGCTGCGTTTCGGCCGCGACCTGCACGACGTGATGGGCCGCAACCTCGCGGTGATAGCCCTCAAGAGCGAGCTGGCCGTCCAGCTGGCCCGGCGCGGGAGGCCCGAGGCCGTGGACCAGATGACCGAGGTGCAGCGGATAGCCCGGGAGTCCCAGCGGGAGGTGCGGGCCGTGGTGCGGGGATACCGCGAAGCCGACCTGGGCGTCGAACTGGCGGGTGCACAGGGGGTGTTGACGGCCGCGGGCATCGACTGCTCGGTCGCCGGCGCGGGCACGGAGCTGCCCGTGGCGGTCCAGTCGGCGCTCGGCTGGGTCGTCCGGGAGGCGACGACGAACGTGCTGCGGCACGGGGACGCCAAGAACTGCGCCGTGTCGCTGCGGGTGGCGGCGGGCCTGGTGACGCTGACGGTCGAGAACGACGGAGCTCCGGACACGGAAGGCTCGTGTCCCCGGCCGGAGGGGGACTCCGAACGGATCGGGGGGTCCGGGCTCGTGGGGCTGCGGGAGCGGCTGGGAGAAGTGGACGGGGTGCTGCGGGCCGGCGCGAGCGGAGGCCTCTTCCGGCTGACCGCGGAGGTCCCCGTGTCACTGCCGCATGCCCCGGAACCGGACCCGGATGCCGATCGGGGGAGGGCTCCGGGGACAGGTCAAGGGGCGAGTCGGCCGTCGCCTGACATCTACCGGGACCCGGACCCGCGTCGCGGGAGGGCTCCTGCAGCAGGGCAAGGGGCGGCCAGACCGTCGGCTGACGCCTACCGGGACCCGGATGCGGATGCGGATGCCGGCAGGGACACGGACAGGGATGTGGGCAAGAGCGTGAGAACGGGCGTGGGTCAGGACGGTCGGGACGGTCGGGACGGTCGGGACGGTCGGGACGGTCGGCGGAAGGACAGAGGCGTGGAGGTCGGAGTCCCCGGGAGCGGGGGACGGTCGGCCTCGGCCGTGCCGCACCAGGCCGGGGAGGTCACGCCGTGACGTCCGTGCCGGAGGACGCGTCTGCGCCGGCTTCTCCCGTGCGGCTGCTGCTCGCCGACGACGAGCATCTGATCCGGGGTGCGCTGGCCGCGCTGCTCGGGCTGGAGGACGACCTGGTCGTGGTGGCGGAGGCGGCGACCGGACCCGAGGCGCTCGCGATGGCGCGGGCCCATGAACCGGACGTCGCCGTCCTGGATCTTCAGATGCCGGGGGCGGACGGTGTGAGGGTGGCCACATCCCTGCGGGCCGAACTGCCGGGCTGCCAGGTGCTGATCGTGACGAGCCACGGGAGGCCGGGCCATCTGAAGCGGGCGCTTGCGGCGGGTGTGCGGGGGTTCGTACCGAAGACGGTCAGTGCACAGCGGCTCGCGGAGATCATTCGCACGGTGCACGCGGGGAACCGTTATGTGGATCCCGAGTTGGCCGCCGACGCGATCTCCGCCGGTGACTCGCCGCTGACCGTCCGGGAGGCCGAGGTGCTCGAATTCGCCGCCGACGGTGCGCCCGTGGCGGAGATCGCGGAGCGGGCCGCGCTGTCCCAGGGGACCGTACGGAACTATCTGTCGTCGGCCGCGTCCAAACTGGGTGCGGAGAACCGTCACGCGGCAGTGCGTCTCGCACGTCTGCGAGGTTGGGTATAGTGGCTGTCGCGCCACGGCGCATGCGGACGTAGCTCAGTTGGTAGAGCGCAACCTTGCCAAGGTTGAGGTCGCCAGTTCGAACCTGGTCGTCCGCTCCGGAAAAGAAACCCCCGACCTCAGGTCGGGGGTTTCTTCGTGTCCGGGGGTGGACCCGGGTGTTCCGGGCCCGGCTCGGAGCCGGGCCCGGGGCCACGTCAGGCCAGGTCAGGTCCAGCTCATGCCCGTGAGGCGCTCGTAGGCCTCGATGTACTTGGCGCGAGTGGCTTCGACGACGTTGTCGGGGAGGGCCGGCGGCGGCTGCTCGCTCTTGCGGTCCCAGCCGGACTCCGCGGACGTCAGCCAGTCGCGGACGTACTGCTTGTCGAAGGACGGCTGCGCGTGGCCGGGCTCCCACGAGTCGGCGGGCCAGAAGCGCGAGGAGTCCGGGGTCAGCACCTCGTCGGCGAGGACCAGCGTCTCGCCCTCGTAGCCGAACTCGAACTTCGTGTCCGCGAGGATGATGCCCCGCTCACGGGCGATGTCCCGGGCCCGGCTGTAGACGGCGAGGGTCGCCTGGCGCAGTTCGGCGGCGGTGTCGGCGCCGACCTGGCGGGCCACCTCCTCGTACGAGACGTTCTCGTCGTGCTCGCCGACGGCGGCCTTGGTGGCCGGGGTGAAGATCGGTGCGGGGAGTTCCGAGCCGTCGACGAGGCCCTCGGGAAGGGCGAGGCCGCAGACGGTGCGGGACTCGTTGTACTCGACGAGACCCGAACCGGTCAGATAGCCGCGGGCGACGCACTCGACCGGAGCCATCCGAAGGGACTTGCAGATCAGCGTGCGGCCGTCCCAGTCGGCGGGGGCGCCCGGCGGGAGTTCGGTGCTCAGCACGTGGTTGGGGGCCAGCTCGGCGAGCTGGTCGAACCACCACAGCGAGAGCTGGGTGAGCGTACGGCCCTTGTCGGGGATCTCGGTGGGGAGAACCCAGTCGTACGCGGAGATGCGGTCGCTGGCGACCATCACGAGGTCGCCCGCCTCGTTCCGGTACAGGTCGCGCACCTTGCCGGTGTGCAGATGTACCAGACCCGGCACCTGAAGGGGCTCGGGCTTTTCGACGAATCCGGACACGGTGCCTCCCCGTGGTTCTGTCCTAGTGGCTCGATTCTCCCGTATGAGGGGAGCGGCCGCGGACAGGGGGCGCTCGGTGGCGGCGGAAAGGGGCCGGTTCCGCCTCTGGAGCGCGGGCGCCGCCGGGGGGGGCCGGCCGCGCGCCCTCAGTCGTGTTTGCAGATGCGGTCGAGAAGGTTCGCGGTGGCGCGCTGGATACGGGGATCCACGTGGCCGGGGCGGTCGAGCGCGGGAGACCACGCGAACGTTCCGGACGCGAAGACCAGGGCGCCGGACGGGGCGCGGTACAGCGAGGTCTCCTGATGGCGGGGGACGCCATCGCTGTCCGGATACGGGGAGTGCGCGAGCAGGATCCGGGCCTGGTGATCGGGCAGTGGCGTGCGTGGGAAGTAACGGTCCGCCTCTCCGGCGACCATGCCCTCCACCTCGTCGCCCTCGTGCGCGCCGGTCGCCTCCCACAGCCAGTGGTCGGCGTTGCGGACCACCAGGGGGTGCGGCTCGGGCACCCTGCCCGCGTACTGGATGCCGATGAGCTGCTGCTCCGGGCGGTCGACCTCGCGCCACAGGGCGGGCTTGCCCGGGCCCCGGCGCTTGCGGCAGGTCAGCAGGCGGTCGGGGACGCCGGACGGCGACGGGCCCAACTCCACCTGCCAGTACATGGTGTTGGCGGAGAGGAAGACGAGCGAGGTGCCGTGTTCGCGGGCGCGCTCCGTGGTGCGGCGCATCTGCGGCGACCAGTACTCGTCGTGGCCCGGGAAGACCAGGCCTCGGTAGCGGGTGGGGTCGACGCGGCCGGCGTGCAGGTCGCGGGCGTCGGCGTAGGCGAGGTCGTAGCCGTAGCGCTCGGCCCAGCGGATGAAGTCGTAGGCGTGGCCCACGTGGAGGGGGAGGCCCGCGCCCGCGTATGGACGGTCGAAGGAGACGGTCGTCGCGGCGTCGGCCTCGCCGAGCAGCCGGCCGTCCTCGTCCCACGCGTGGTAGAGGCTGGCGCCGGTGTGGCCGTCCTCCGGGTACAGGTTGTACGCCTGCCACGTGACGTCCGGGAGCAGCAGGAGCAGGTCGGCCGTCTGGTCGTTGCGGACGGTGAAGGGGACGTGGGAGCGGTAGCCGTCGACGGTGGTGAGGACGGCGACGTAGGCGCCGGTGCTCCAGTACGACGGGATCTGCAGGCGCCAGGACAGCCACCAGTGGTGGCAGGAGACCGTGCGGTCGGCGGTGAGCGGCGCCGGCTGCACGATGCCGGAGAGCCGGGGACTCGTGGTGATCTTGCTGGCGCCGTCACCGCCGTAGTGGCCGATGCGGTAGATGTCGACGCTGAATTCCTGCGGCGGGTCGACGGTGACGTGGAAGTCGATGGACTCGCCGGGAGCCGCGGCTCCGGTGGTGGTGAACCCCTTGATCTGGCGGCGGACGTCGTCCGCGGAGCGGGGGCCGCCGGAGCCGGAGCGCGCGCGGGTGCCCGAGGTGGCGCGCGGTGCCGGGATGCGCGAACCGCCGGCCCGGGGAGGCGGGGCCGGGGACGTGTCGGCGTCCAGGTACCAGGGGACGACATGGCCGGTGTCGTCGAAGTACGTCTCGCTGCCGCGGAGCCAGGGGACGGGGCCCTGGCCGAAGGGATCCGTGACGGCGTGTGCGAGTGCGCCCGACTCCCAGCGGCGGATCTGCTCCGACCCCATGCCGGTCCCCTCCTTCGTGCCCCCGTCGTTCGGCAAGCCCTTGCCCTTGCGCGCGATCGGTCCCAGCACATCACATTACGCACGCAGTCCGTCACCGTTCGTCGCGAATTGACGTGAGTGGAACGGGGCGCTCCGTCTGGGGCTGAGACGGGCTGCGAACAGTGTGCGGCCGACCGGCCGGAAGAGCGCCGGGCCGGACAAACCGGATTCGGACGAAACCGGTCGCGCGAAGCCGTGGGGCCCACCGGTTCGGCCGGTTCCGAACAGGTCTCGCCACGCCGTGGGCCCGCCGGTTGCGCCGGTGCCGCTGTTCAGCCCGTGCCGTCAGACCAGCCGGACCGGCTTCTCCGGGCGGACGCCGAGGCGCAGGAGCCACTCGCGCAGGGGTGCGGGGTCGCCGGTCTCTATGAGGGTGAGGACCCGGGGGCCGAGGTCGGCGGCGCGCTCTCCCGCGACGAGCAGGGACGGCCCGTCCAGCCAGTCGAGTCCGGGGGTGGCTCCCGCGGTGTCCATCGCGGCGCAGCAGACCATCGCCGTGACGTGGTCGGCCAGCAGGTCACGGCCGGTACGGGGCGGCTGGAGCGGGAACAGCGGAAGGGTCCCGTCGTCCCAGAGAGCGTGATCGGGGCCTTGCTGCTCCGCGCCCGGGGCGGGCGGCGCCGGGGCGGCCGCCTCCTCGCGGGCCACCTCTGCCGTGAGGCCGGCCGCGAGAGCCGCGGTTCGTTCGCTCCCCACGACGAGGTCCGGGTCGTCCTGCTCATCGGGGACACCGACCCCTTCGTACGCCTCCGCCCCGTGCACGCCGAGGGCTGCCTCCGGGTCGAGGGCCGCCTCCGGGTCGAGGGCCGCGTCGGCGTCGGGCGCCGGCCGGTCCTCCGCCGGGATGGCCAGGTGGTCCAGTACCCGGGCCAGTGTCGGGCCGCCCGCCTCGGGCCGGCCGGGGTCGGTCGGGTGCCGGACGCCGAGCGCGTCCAGAACGCGGTGGAGCCGGGCGGCGTCGGTGCGCCAGGTACGGTCGACGACCTCGTCCGGATAGTCCAGCCAGTCGACCGGCGCCCAGTCGGGGCCGGCGTCGGCGGGGCCGCCGTGGAAGAGCCGGGCCGCCAGCAGCGAGGTCGCCTCGTCCACCGAACCGGGCTCTTCGAGCAGGTCGCAGGCGGGCCGCTCGCCGAGCCGGGAGGTGAACCCCTCGGCCAGCCGGTCGCGGCGGGACAGCTCGGTCAGTGCGGCGACGACGCCCACGTCCAGCCGGGAGGGCCAGCGGCCCATCCGCCAGGCGGGCAGGGCGACCCGGGTCAGCAGCCGGTCCCAGCCCGCGTACGCCAGTCCCACCTGCTCCTGGGCGACGATCCGCAGGCCGTAGTCCACGGCCTGCGCGCGCTCGGCCGCCGCCGCGGCGACACCCCGCTCCATCTCGGCGGCATGGACCCGGCAGCTGCGCAGCAGGAGCCGGGTCACCCAGCCCACTCCGGAAAGGACCGTGCGGGACAGCGGGCCGCGTCCGGGCTCCGAGGTCACGGCGACGGCCGCGTCCAGTCCTCGTACGAAACGGCGGGCGGCGGCTATGTCCGGGTGGGCCGACGGGCCCGTACCGGCGACGACCGGGGCGAGGACGGCACGCAGTTCACCGACGCGCATCCACCACAGGAAAGGGGAGCCGATGACGAGGACGGGGGCGGCCGACGCACGGCGCGCGCGGTTCGCCGAGCGCGCGGCACCCCGGCCTCCGGCCAGGCCCGCCCGGTCGGTGTCCGTGCCGTCCGCCTCGCCGCCGCCCGACGCGGAGCGGCCGTGCGCCCGGTGGGTGCGGTCCTCCAGCCAGCTGTCGCAGTCCGGGGTCAGGGCTATCGCGGAGGGCGCCGGGACGTCGAGACGATCGGCCAGGTCGCGGACCATGCGGTACAGATCGGGGGCCGACGCCTCGGAGACCGGGACCGTGGGGCTCATCGCGGGCCGGGCGCGGGCGATCACGAGCGCGACGCCCGCCGCCGCGAGCAGGACGACAACGGCGAGGACCGCCACGATCCAGCGCACGGTCCCCCAGTGCCCGCCGACGATGTGGCCGGTGGCGCCTCCGGCCAGCAGCACGACGGCGACGGCCGCGGGGAGCAGGGCGACGGCCAGCGCCCTGCTGCGGATCCGCAGCACGGCCAGAGCCCGGGAGCGCGCGGCCTGCGCGCCCACCTCCACACCCATACCGGTCACGACCGGACGTCACCCCCTATTGTCCGCCGGGATCCGGCCTTCACGCGGCCGGTTCCGACGGATGTCCTGGCGTTGGTCACTCCCCCACTGTGGCACCCGCCACCGACATCGCAATGCCGGTGGGCCAAGTGCCGGAATGCTTTCGCCGCACCCTAGTTGGGGCCCCGGCCCCAGTCAGGCGGATGGGGCATCGGTCACTCGATGGAATGGCTCTGGGGAGAGGTGGATGACAGTGGGCGATGATCAGGCCCCCGGTTCCGTACAGAAACGGCCAGGCGGGAGGGGCCGGCTCCGGACACGGCGGAACCCCGCACTCCGTCTGGAGTCCGGGGTTCGGTGACGCCGTGGGGACCTGGGGCTATGCCTCGGCCGCCGCCTTCGCCGCGATGTCCGTGCGGTGCTGCGAGCCGTCGAGACCGATGCGGGCGACCGCCGCGTAGGCGCGCTCGCGGGCCTCGGCGAGGCCGGATCCGGTCGCTGTGACCGAGAGCACACGGCCGCCCGCGCTGACCACGGCGCCGCCGTCGTGCCGGGTGCCCGCGTGCAGGACGTACGCGTGCGGGGCGTCCTGCGCCGCCACCTCGTCCAGACCGGTGATCGAGTCGCCCGTACGCGGGGTGTCCGGATAGTTGCACGAGGCCACGACCACGGTGACGGCCGCGTCCGCGCTCCAGCGCAGCGGCTCCAGATCGGCGAGGGCGCCGGTCGCGGAGGCCAGCAGAACGCCGCAGAGCGGGGTCTTCAGCCGGGCGAGGACCACCTGGGTCTCCGGGTCGCCGAAGCGGGCGTTGAACTCGATGACCCGCACGCCACGGCTGGTGATCGCCAGACCCGCGTACAGCAGGCCGGAGAACGGGGTGCCGCGGCGGCGCAGTTCGTCGACGGTCGGCTGGAGGACGGTGTCCATGACCTCGTCCACGAGCTTCGGGTCCGCCCACGGCAGCGGCGAGTACGCGCCCATGCCGCCGGTGTTCGGGCCCTCGTCGCCGTCCAGCGCGCGCTTGAAGTCCTGGGCGGGCTGGAGCGGGACGACGGTGGTGCCGTCGGTGATCGCGAAGAGCGAGACCTCGGGGCCGTCGAGGAACTCCTCGATGACGACGCGGTCGCAGGCGTTGGCGTGCGCCCGCGCGGCGTCGAGGTCGTCGGTCACGACGACGCCCTTGCCTGCGGCGAGTCCGTCGTCCTTCACGACGTACGGCGCGCCGAAGGCGTCGAGTGCCTCCTCGACCTCCTCGGGCGTCGTGCAGACGTACGAACGTGCTGTGGGGACGCCGGCACCCGCCATCACGTCCTTCGCGAAGGCCTTGGAGCCCTCCAGCTGCGCGGCCTCCAGCGAGGGGCCGAAGCAGGGGATGCCCGCCGTGCGCACGGCGTCGGCGACACCGGCGACCAGCGGGGCCTCCGGGCCCACGATCACCAGTTCGGCGCCGAGTTCCGTGGCCAGCGCGGCCACGGCGGCGCCGTCGAGGGCGTCGACCGCGTGCAGCTCCGCCACTTCCGCGATCCCCGCGTTACCGGGGGCGCAGTACAGGGCGGTGACGTCGGGGTCGAGGGACAGGGAGCGGCACAGGGCGTGTTCGCGGGCGCCGCCACCGATGACAAGGACCTTCACGGGGGTCAGCCTAGCCGCCGGCCGAGGCTGCCCTTGTGGGGGCTTCCGATGACGGAGGCCTGCGGGGTTGGTGCGATCCTCCGAGGAGGAGGCGGTCCGGGGGGTGCCGTCACCCGGATCCGGCCGCTCAGTCGTTCGAGAACTCCTCCATGACCGTCGCGCCCAGCTCGCGGACGATCAGGTCGTGGCCGGAGAGCGCCGACTCGTCCAGGTCGGGGTCGTCGTCCTCCGGGGTGTCGTCCTCGGGGGAGACCGGCGGCGGTTCGGGAGCCGGTGGCCGGGTGGCCGCGGCCGAGCCTCCGCCCTGGCCGTGGCCGCCCGACGGGCCGCTCCGCGGGGAGGGCGGCTGGGCGGCCGGGGACGCGGGGCGCTGGCCGGACGGAGCGCCGCCGTACCCCGCGCCTCCTCCGCCGTCGCCGCCGTAGCTCCCGCCGCTGCCGTAGCCGCCGCCTCCGCCTCCGTAACCGCCTCCGGGCGGAGCGGTGGGCGGGGCCGAGCCGCCCGAGGCGTCCACGATCGCCTCGACCTTCCACTGCACGTTGAACTGCTCCGACAGCGCCTGCCGCAGCACGTCCTCGCTGCCGCTGCTCGCGAAGTTGTCGCGCGCCCCGGCGTTCACGAAGCCGATCTGCAGGGTCGTGCCGTCGAAGCCCGTGATCTGCGCGTTCTGGCTGAGGAGGATCCAGGTGAAGCGGCGGCGGTTCTTCACCGCCTCCAGGATGTTCGGCCAGAGGGTGCGGGGGTCGGGACCGCCCATGGCGGGTGCGGGAGCGGGAGCCTGTGCGGGTGACGCGGAGGCGGCCTGCTGCGGAGCGGGGCTCGCGGCGGGCGCCTGCGCGGGCGGCGCGGGCGGCTGACCGCCGCCCGCGGGGGCCGCCGTGGGCCAGCCGCCGGGGCGCCTGCCGCTGCCGACGGCCGTCGTGGTGGGCCAGGCACCGGGTGCGGGGCCCGCGGGGGGACCGGCGGCCGGGGGCTGCTCCGGCGCGACGGGCGTTGCGGGGGCCGGGGGGGCCGCCGCCGGGGCCGACTGCGGAACGGGCGCGGGGGATGCCGTCGGTGCGACGGGCGCGGCGGCTTCGGGCACGGCTCCGGCGTCCGCGCCGGGTCCGGCTCCGCGCGCCGCGGCACGGGCCGCCGCGGGGCCACCGCCGGGCGGGACCACCGGCGCGGCCTGCGGCGCCGCCGGAGCGGCCTGGCGCATCGGCGGCGCACCGTGTGTCTCGGGTCCGGGGACGTACCCCATGGCCGGGGCCGCTCCGCCGCCGGAGAAGTTCACCCCGCGCTCGATGCGGTCGAGGCGGGCCATGACGGACCGCTCGTCCCCGTAGGCGGCGGGCAGCAGCACCCGCGCGCAGATCAGTTCGAGCTGGAGGCGCGGCGAGGTGGCTCCGCGCATCTCCGTCAGCCCGTCGTTCACGAGGTCGGCGGCGCGGCTCAGCTCGGCGGCGCCGAAGACCCCGGCCTGGGCCTGCATGCGCTCCACGACGTCGACCGGGGCGTCGATGAGCCCCTTCTCCGCCGCGTCCGGGACGGCCGCGAGGATCACCAGGTCCCGCAGCCGCTCCAGCAGGTCGGCGACGAACCGCCGCGGGTCGTTGCCGCCCTCGATGATGCGGTCCACGACCTCGAAGGCGGCGGCGCCGTCCCCCGCCGCGAACGCCTCGACGACCGAGTCGAGGAGCGAGCCGTCCGTGTACCCGAGGAGCGAGGTCGCCATGGCGTACGTCACACCGTCGTCGGCGGCGCCCGCGAGCAGTTGGTCCATCACGGACATGGAGTCACGCACGGAACCGGCGCCGGACCGGACGACCAGGGGCAGCACGCCGTCCGCGACGGGGATGCCCTCCTGGCCGCAGACCTGGCCCAGGTACTCCCGCAGGGTGCCCGGGGGCACCAGCCGGAACGGGTAGTGGTGGGTCCGCGACCGGATCGTCCCGATGACCTTCTCGGGCTCGGTCGTGGCGAAGATGAACTTGAGGTGCTCCGGGGGCTCTTCGACGACCTTCAGGAGCGCGTTGAAACCGGCCGACGTGACCATGTGGGCCTCGTCGATGATGTAGATCTTGTACCGGCTGCTCGCGGGGCCGAAGAAGGCCTTCTCGCGCAGGTCACGGGCGTCGTCCACACCACCGTGCGAAGCGGCGTCGATCTCGATGACGTCGATCGAGCCCGGTCCGTTGCGTGCGAGGTCGCGGCAGGACTGGCACTCCCCGCACGGCGTCGGGGTCGGGCCCTGCTCGCAGTTCAGACAGCGGGCCAGGATGCGCGCGCTGGTCGTCTTGCCGCATCCGCGCGGACCGCTGAACAGGTACGCGTGATTGACCCGGTTGTTCCGCAGCGCCTGCTGCAACGGGTCGGTGACATGCTCCTGCCCGATGACCTCGGCGAACGACTCCGGGCGATAGCGGCGGTACAGCGCGAGAGACGACACGTCTACGAGGTTATAGGCGCCCACTGACAAGCAGGACCGTCCGAAGCTCTTCGCGGACGTGACCCCGGACTCGGTCCCGGCCCGCGGGGCGCACCCGGCGGATCGACCCCCGCCCCGCACCGCCCGGACACCGGTTCCGGAAACGTAAGCGCCCCCCACGCACCCGCCAGAGCCAACTTACCCTTGCTGCCTTCCGGCCCTGGGGGAGTTCAGTCAGATAGCGCCACGTGAGGGGCTCCGCAAAGAGTACAGGATCCTGGAGGGGGGAACGAGTTCGCGAGCACTCCTCAACGTCTTGTATTGTTTGCCCCGGAGGATTCGCCTAGTGGCCTAGGGCGCACGCTTGGAAAGCGTGTTGGGGGCAACCCCTCACGAGTTCGAATCTCGTATCCTCCGCCAGTGCCTCACCGGGCACTAACGTCGAAGGGCCCCACCGCGAGGTGGGGCCCTTCGACGTTGGTGGCGCCGTACCTGCCGTCAACGGGCGTACGAGCTGCGGGAACTGTGTGATCCGGGTCTCAACTCGATCCCCCGCCGCGTGACCGGCCTGCGCGCTCCGCGCCTCAGCTCACCCTCACCTTCCGCTCCACCGTGACCTGGTCGATGTCGGTGGTGCGGACCGTGGTCTTCATGGTCCAGGTGCCGGCGAGGGGGAGCGTGAGGGTGTCGGAGGTCCAGTAGCCGCCCTTGTCGGTGATCTCCGCGTCGATCGGGCCGACCTTCTGGGATTCCAGGGTGAAGGTGATGCGCAGTTCGGGGACGGTCGCGATGCCGCCGTCGGGGCCGATGATCACGGCCTGCACCGAGTTCTCGCCCACCCGGCCCGGTGACAGCTCGACCTGGACCTTGCCGTGGCCGCCCGGAGTGCCGACGTCGAAGGGGACCAGCGTCGTCGACGAGGCCGGGCGGTCGGCCGCCGCGGTGGCGGCCGCGGCCTCCTCGGCCGCACGGCCCGGCTGAGTGCCGGTCAGCATCGTCGTGATCACCAGGACCAGGATGCCGACGGTGACCTCGGCGAGCACCGAACGCCGCAGCCCCTGGCGGTGTCCGGCGTCGATCGCTCCGCCCGCCCCGCCGTCGTGCCCGTCCTCCGTCGCCCCGTCGTGCCGGTCCCGCGTCCCTTCCGCCTCCGGTCCCTCCTCCTTCAGCCGGCCGTCCGTGTCCGCCTCCGCCTCGCCGGGGCCGCCGGCCGAAACCGCCACCGGTACGCGTCCGGCCGGAACCGTGACCGCGACGCGCGGTGCCGCGAGCCGTGCCGTCCAGCGCCGTGAGAGGGCCGCGCCGGCGAGCAGCAGTGCCACGGCGCCGACCTTCACGAGCAGGAGACGGCCGTACGACGTCGAGGTCAGCGCGTCCCAGGAGCCGAGGCCGCGCCAGGACTGGTAGACGCCCGTGGCGGCGAGGACGGCGACCGAGGCGAGGGCGAGCCGGGAGAAGCGGGTGACGACGGCCGGGGAGACCGGCTCCGCCGGGCGGTGGAGCGCGGTCAGCAGGGCGGTCAGACCGCCGAGCCAGACCGCCATGGCGAGCAGGTGCAGCACCGAGGAGACCATCGCCACCGGGACCTGGATGCCGGCGGAGGCGTGCTCGGCGGCGGCCCAGGTGACCGCGAGGCCGAGGGCGAGGACTCCGCCGAGCGCGAGGACGGCGCGGCCCGGCGGCCGGTCCCGCAGCGGCGCGCGCAGCGGGACGAGGACGGCGGCGGCGAGCAGCGCGAGGCGCGCCACCAGCACGATGCCGGGCCGGCTCGTCAGGGTGTCGCTCAGGATCGACGGGTCGAAGGCGTCGACCAGCCCGGTGCCGCGCTCGTAGGGGCCGCGCAGCAGGAGCAGCGCGAGGGTCGAGCCGAGCAGGGTCCACCAGCCGGTGAGCAGCAGTCGGCGTACGGAGCCGCGGTAGCCGCACACGAGCACGAAGGTCGCCGTACCGATGAGCAGGGCGAGACCGCTGTAGGCGGCGTAGCGGGCGATGTCGTAGAGGGCGGTGGAGGCGGGGTCGCCCGCGGCGGCGGAGGGCAGCGGCGCGGCGGTCGCGGAGGGTTTGCCGATGGAGAAGGTGAAGGCGCCCGAGACGGGGTGGCTGTCCGCCGAGACGACCCGCCAGGCCACGGTGAACGTGCCGGTCCCGAGGCCGCGGGGCAGCGTGACGCTCGCGGTGTCGGACCGCCCGTCGGCGTGGCTCGGCGCACCGGTGTGGACGCGCCGGTTCTCGGGGGTGAGGACGCGGAAGGAGTCGTCGAGCAGTCCGATGGACTCGCTGAACGTCAGGGTCACCCGGCGGGGCGCCGACTTCAGCACGCTGCCGTCCTGCGGGTCCGTGCCGGTCAGCGCGGCATGCGCGGACGCGCCGCTCACGCCCGTGAAGAGGACCAGCATCAGGACGCCGCCCAGCAGGGCCAGGACCCGGGCTCCGCGCCGCCGGTTTCGCCGCCCGCTTCCGTTCACACGCCGTCTCCGTATTCGCATGGGCAGAGTCTCGGTTACGTACGGACCCGGACGGCGTCCTGCTCACCCGGACGTGGGCGAACCCTCCTCGAAGGACGCGCGGGTCAGGAAGAGGAGACGGGCGTGCTTCTCCGGCAGGCGGACCTCGGGCAGGTCGATCTCGGGGAGCACGATGTCCCCGGCGGGGACGAAGCCCTGCCGGGTCAGCCGTTCGACGGCCTTGGTGTTGCGGACGTCGGGTTCCACGACGACGCGCCGCCGGTCGGGGCCTGTCAGGGCGTACGCCGTGAACGCGCCCAGCAGTGCGGCCGACCAGCCCGGCAGGGCACCGCTCCCGGGGGCCGGGGGGCCGATCAGCAGGTGGATGCCGATGTCGCCGGGCTCGACCTCGTAGCACTCGCTGACACGGTCGGCCTCGGGCTCGTAGGTCTGGAAGAGCGCGGCCGGCACGCCGTCCTTGACCGCGAGGAAGGCGTGGTGGGTGTCGAGCGAGTCGAGGTGCAGGAAGGTCTCCAGGACCTGCCGCCTCGTGAACCCGGTCATGCCCCAGTACGCGGCGCGCTCGGCGCTCACCCAGGCGTGGACGACGTCGAGGTCGGCGTGCGGTTCCACGGGCAGCACCCGGACCGTGCCGAAGCCCTCGACCAGTTGCTCGTGCACGGCGGCGCGGCCTCCGGCGTACGGCTCCGTGGTCGTGGCTCCGGTGTCCGTTTCTCCGGTGTCCGTCGTGTCAGTGGCCGTCATCGCTCTCCTTGGTCAGCGTCTTCCAGTCGGTGGTCACCGGAGCGAGTTCTCCGGCGAGCCACAGCGCGAGTTGGTCGCGGTGGTGGTCGGCGCCGGGAACTCCGTCGGCGCCGAAGGGCACCACCCAGAGGCTGGCGTCCCGGTCGGCGAGGTCCCAGACGTAGCGGGCGGCGGGTCCGCGCGCGCTGAGGTCGGTGATCCCGGGCACCGACGACGTGCACAGCACGCAGTCGTTGTCGCCGGAGAGCGCCGGTTCGTCGTACGAGGTGTCGGTGAGCGCGCGCCAGGGGGCGAGGCGGTGGGTGTCGCCCCAGGTGCGGGCGGTGGGCCGGGCGGCCACCTCCTCGACGGCTTCGCGGACGACGGTGTCGCGGTCGATGCCGTACAACTCCCTTGCGCTCAGCAGGTTTTCGAGGGCGAGGCCGACCCGGGGGGTGAGTGCGAGCCAGGGCAGGAAGACGTCCGGGCAGGCGGGCGGGTCGGCGAGGACGGCGAGGGCCGGGTGGGCGGCGAGCCGCCGTACGACCGCGCCGCGCAGCTCCGCGTACGCCGCCGCCGCGGTGCTGCCGGCGTCCATGTGCCGGTCCCAGCGCAGGAGTCGGTCCCGCAGGTCGGCGCCGGGCCCGGACAGGTCGAGGCCGGCGATTCGGTCCAACAGGGGCTCGGCTGAGGCGAGATGGGTGTCCATGTGCAGGGCCGGCATGTCCGCGGCCGTCCATTTGACGCCCGTGTCGAGGAGCTGCCGGAGGCGGGCGGCGCGGTGCGGCGGGGCGAACTCGATACCGAGCGGGGCGGCGGGGCCGCGCTGGTTCGCCATCACGGCGACGCCGTCCTCGACGGAGCCGTACGGCATCGTGTGCCAGCCGGTCCACTCGTGCCCGGGCTCCCAGGCGGGCACGATTCGGACGCGGTTGTCCGTGGCGCGGAGCGGGACGCGGCCCGCGACGCGGTGCAGCAGCCCGCCCTCGGTGTCGGCGGCCTGCACGACGTTCACCGGCTCGACCCAGGTGTCGAACGCCCGGTCCACGTCGGCGACCCGGCGGGCCCGCAGCAGCGGCAGGAGCGTGCCGAAGCCGAGGTCGTGGGTGACGCGCGGCGGATGGCGGAGGCTGACGCCCTCCCCGGCACCGGCGTCCCCGATCACCACGGGTCCGCGGGCCGTCTCGACCACCTCGACCTCGACCGGAGCGCCCCCGGCCACCTCCACACGCTCCACGTGCCGGGCGGCGGCCCGCCACACGCCGTCGGGATCGAGGGCCTCGACGGTCCCGCCGTCCGCGCTCCGCAGGCGCTCACGGTAGAGGTCCTGGTAGTCGGCCATCGCGTTGGTGATGGCCCAGGCGACCGTGCCGGTGTGGGCGAAGTGGGCGATGCCCGGGACGCCGGGGACCGCGATGCCGACGACGTCGAACTCCGGGCAGGCCAGACGTATCTGCTGGTAGACGCCGGGGTCCTCGATGTAGCGGTGGGGGTCTCCGGCGACGACCGGCTGCCCGGTGACGGTGCGCTCGCCGCTCACCAGCCATCCGTTGCTGCCGGCCGTGCCCGGGCCGTCCATGGCGAACAGGCCCACCGCGTCCGCGCCCAACCGCCGCACGACCTCCTCGCGCCACAGCTTCGCGGGGAACCCGGCGAAGAGGATGTGCGTGCCGAGCCAGACCCCGAGCGGGCTCCACGGTTCCCAGCGGCCCGGGGCGAGCCCGGTCGCGGCGAACTCGGGTGCGCGCCGGGCGCCCTCCGCCAGTCCGGCGTTGACCCCGTCGACGTACGCGACGATCCACGCGGCGGTCTCGGGGTCCCGCTCCTCCAGGGCCGCGAAGCAGTGCCGGGCCGTGTCGTCGAGCCGCGCCTGCCGGGCGAACCGGTCCCAGCCCACCGCCTCCGCGCCGAGGAACGCGGCCGAGGTGCCCTGCGAGCGGTGCCGTTCGACCTCCAGCTGCCAGGCCCGGTCCACGGCCGTGACCCGCCCCTGGGTGTGCGCCAGTTCCTGCGCGCTCTCGGCACGCAGGTGCGGGATGCCCCAGGCGTCACGGTAGATCTCGGCGGTCACGATCCGTCCCCACTCTTCTCAGGTTAGGCTCACCTAACTCGCATGCTCCGAGATCGTACGTGCCCGGGGAGGGCCCCGTGGACCCGGGCGGCCACGGCCGAGCGTCCCGTCCCGGCACGCGGGATCATCGGTCCATGGACGTCACTCTTCACCTCGCCCAGCAGCCCGAAGCCGACGAACTCCTCGGCCGCAGCCCGCTCGCCGCCCTGATCGGCATGCTGCTGGACCAGCAGGTACCGATGGAGTGGGCCTTCGCGGGGCCGTATACGATCGCTCAGCGCATGGGGTCGGACGATCTCGACGCGCACGAGATCGCGTCGTACGACCCGGAGAAGTTCGCCGCGCTGCTCTCCGCCAAGCCGGCCGTGCACCGGTATCCCGGTTCCATGGGCAAGCGGATCCACCAGCTGTGCCAGTACCTCGTCGAGCACTACGACGGGGATGCCTCCTCCGTCTGGAAGGACGCCGGCACCGGCGCGGAGCTGCTCCGTCGCCTCAAGGATCTCCCCGGCTTCGGTCCCCAGAAGGCGCAGATCTTCCTGGCCCTGCTCGGCAAGCAGCTCGGGGTGCGGCCCACGGGGTGGCGGGAGGCGGCCGGTCCCTACGGCGAAGCCCGGTCGTTCCGCTCCGTCGCCGACATCACCGGGCCGGAGTCCCTGACGAAGGTACGGGCGCACAAGCAGGAGATGAAGGCCGCGGCGAAGGCCTCCGGCAAGTAACCGGGTCTCCGTGAACCGGGGTCTCCGTGAACCGGGGTCTCCGTGAACCGGGGTCTCCGTGAACCGGGGTCTCCGTGAACCGGGTCACCCCTCCCTCGGCACGGGCGCCGACCCCGCAGCCGGCCCCTCCTCCGCCCCCTCCCTCCCTACCCTTCCCGTTCCTGCGGCTCCGCCCCGGACCCCGTTCCTCAGACTCGGGAGGGGCCGCATTCCTCCCGGCTGAGATCGTCGTCGCGTTCCGCAACCGCTCCGGTGCCCGGGTGATCCCCCGCTCCCTCCGAGGAGTACGCCGACCGGGTGCATCTGGGCGCCGACCCGGTGAGCGCCCCGCCTCCGGTGGGGACATCACGCTCATGAGCCCCACCCCGCGCCACCCGCACCCGCCGCGCCACCGCGGGCGGGCGCGGGGAGGGGCTCGCGGGGAGGCTCGCGGAGGAGCCCGGAACAAGGTCCTCCGGATCCTCCTGCTGCTCGTCGTCGCGCTGCTCGCGACGGGCCCGCACCCGGAGGCCTTCAGCGCCCCGGTGGCGTCCGTGGCCGCCGTCTCCGGCGGCGCCGAGGGCACCGCGGAGCACGACGTGCCCGACACGGCGCTCCGCCCGCCGCACCGCCAGGGACACCGGCCCGTCGCACCACCGCGCCCGGCCGTCACGAGCCGTGCGCGACGACACCGCCGTCCCGCACGGACAGCCGCGCCCACCGGCCCCTCTCCCGCCCCCACTCCCACCCTGCACACGCTCCGCTGCGTGGTCCTGCGCTGCTGACAGACCCGGCCCCGCCGATCAACCCCGGCCTCGGACGAGCCCGCGGCCAGGCCTCTCACCGGCGAACCCCGGTCATCCCGGCATCCCGGACCCAAGGAACAGGACAGGACCTCCCATGCCCACGGACCCGTACGCGGTCCTGCGCGCCCTCCTGCGCGCGGAAGCCGCCCGCGACAACGCCCCCGAGCCGAATCCGCGCCCCGTGCCGCGCCCCGACCCGGACGAACAGCGCCCGGGCTCGTCCCCGGAGACCCCGCGCACCTGACGACAGGAGGCGGCCGCCCCCTCCGGGACGGCCGCCTCCGACGCTGCCGCGCCGCACATCACCCGCCGCGCGCTACCGCCGCTTGCGCGCCGTCCCGAAGAGCGACCGGGTGATCTCCCGTCCGATCTGGGTGCCCATCGACCGCGCCAGGGACGTGAACATGCCGCTGCCGACGACCTGCTCGACGACGGAGGCCTCCTCCTTCGGAGCCCGGCTCCGCCCGCCACCGGACCGCGCGGCCCGCGGAGCGTCCTGTTCGTCCCGCCCGGCAGAACCCGGCGCGGCGGCGGCCTCGGCCTGCGCCGCCGTGAGCTTCTCGTAGGCCGACTCCCGGTCCACCGCCTGCGCGTACCGCCCGTGGAGCGGCGAAGCCCGCACCGCCCGGTCGAGCGCGTCCGGCGCCACCGGCCCCATCAGGGACTGCGGCGCCCTCAGACGGGTCGCGGCGACCGGGGTCGGGGCGCCCTTCTCGCTCAGCACGGTGACGACGGCCTCGCCGGTGCCGAGGCCGGTGAGCACCTCTTCGAGGTCGTACGGAGAGTTGGGGAACGTCTTCACCGTCGACTTCAGCGCCTTCTGGTCGTCCGGCGTGAAGGCGCGCAGCGCGTGCTGGACGCGGTTGCCGAGCTGGGCGAGGACGTCACCGGGTACGTCCTTCGGCGTCTGCGTCACGAAGAAGACGCCGACCCCTTTCGAGCGAATCAGCCGGACGGTCTGCGTGATGGAGTCGAGGAACGCCTTGGAGGCGTCGTTGAAGAGCAGATGGGCCTCGTCGAAGAAGAAGACGAGCTTCGGCTTGTCCGCGTCGCCGACCTCCGGAAGGTCGTGGAAGAGGTCGGCGAGCAGCCACATGAGGAAGGTCGAGAAGAGCTGCGGCTTGTCCTGCACGGCGGGCAGTTCGAGGACCGACACCACGCCCCGGCCGTCCTGCGCCGTCCGCGTCAGCTCGCTCGTGTCGAACTCCGGCTCCCCGAAGAAGGGGCTCATGCCCTGGGCCTCGAAGGCGGTGAGGGAGCGCAGGATGACGCCCGCCGTGGCGGTGGAGAGACCCCCGATCCCCTTCAGCTCCTGCTTGCCCTCGTCGGAGGTCAGGAAGGCGACGACCGCGCGCAGGTCCTTGAGGTCGACCAGCTCCAGGCCCTTCTGGTCGGCGTAGTGGAAGATCAGGCCGAGCGACTGCTCCTGGGTCTGGTTGAGCCGGAGCACCTTGGAGAGCAGGACCGGTCCGAAGCTGGTGACCGTGGCGCGTACGGGGATGCCGTGGCCGAGGCCGCCGAGCGCGTAGAACTCCGCGGGGCAGCCGCCCGGCGTCCACTCCTGGTGGACCTCCCCGGCCCGTTCCCGGACCTTGTCCCCGGGCTCGCCCGGCGCCGAGATCCCGGAGACGTCGCCCTTGACGTCGGCGAGGAATACGGGGACGCCCTGCGCCGACAGCTGTTCGGCGATGAGCTGGAGCGTCTTGGTCTTGCCGGTGCCGGTGGCGCCCGCGACCAGCCCGTGCCGGTTGAGCATCGGCAGCGGGATGCGGATCTGCGCGTCGGGCAGGCAGGCCCCGTCCCAGAGGAGCGCGCCGAGGTCGAGAGCGGGTCCGGCGAAGGCGTAGCCGGCGGCGATCTCCAGGGCCTCCCGGGGGAGCGCGGGGGCGCCGCCGGGCCCCTCGGGACCGGCCCCAGCGGCAGCCGGCGGCACGGTCTCGCTGTCACTCATATCTGACCCCTGTTCCCGATTGTGCTGCTTTGCGGCGGCTTTTCCAGCGTCGCACTCCGTCGCCGTGGCTGCGCCCGGAACGTCTTGACCGGTAGGCTTTCCGTGTGATCTTCAAGCGCATCGGAAACGGCCGGCCGTACCCCGACCACGGCCGGGAAAGCACCCGGCAGTGGGCGGACGTCGCGCCGCGCCCGGTCCGCCTCGATCAGCTCGTGACGACCAAGGGCCAGCTGGACCTGGAGACCCTCCTCGCCGAGGACTCCACCTTCTACGGCGACCTCTTCGCCCACGTCGTCAAGTGGCAGGGCGATCTGTACCTGGAGGACGGCCTGCACCGCGCCGTCCGCGCCGCGCTCCAACAGCGCCAGGTGCTGCACGCGCGCGTCCTTGAACTGGACTAATGGCCACGGCTTGACCCCAATGGGTTGAACTGAGTGCCGAGCAATGATCATTTAGTAGGCATCGCCGTCCGGGCGCACTACGCTGCGCCCATGAGCATGCTCACTCCCCCTGGCATGGGTGGCCAGTACCGGATCACGGGGGACAAGTACCCGCGGATGCGCCGACCCCGGGGGCGCCGCAGGCTCGCGTTCCTGGTCGTCGCCTCCGTCGCCGCACTCGGGCTGATCGGGTGGGGAACCCTGCAGCTCATCGACGTCTTCACCGGTGGCGGCAAGGTCAGCGCCGCGGGTACGAAGGCGGACTGCGGGTCCAAGGCCTCCCCCGCGGCGAAAGCCTCCGCGGCGGCCGCGGTCGCGGGCACTCTTCCGAAGCCGGGCCAGATCACCGTGAACGTTTTCAACGCGACGCCCCGCAGCGGGCTCGCCAAGCAGACCGCGGACGAGCTGAAGAAACGCGGCTTCAAGATCGGTGACGTGGGCAACGCGACGGCCGCCTACGACAAGAAGGTCGAGGGCGCGGGGCTGCTGCTCGGCGCCAAGGACGCCGACCGCGCCGCACTCCCCGTCCTCAACACCCAGCTCCCCGGCGCCCAGCTGAAGACCGACGGCCGGACGCAGCCCACCACCGTCGACCTCATCATCGGCAAGGGCTTCACGACGCTCACGAAGAAGGAGGACGCCGACAAGGCGCTGACCGTCCTGGCCCAGCCCCTGCCGACGCCCTCCGCCAAGAAGAGCTGCTGACCCCTCGGAACGGAACCCGGGGCTCTGCCGAACACCCGTTCCGCAGAGCCCGCTTCCGAAGAGCCGTCCGTCCGTGACTACTCGGCCGCGCCGTACATCCGGTCGCCCGCGTCGCCGAGGCCCGGCACGATGTAGCCGTGCTCGTTCAGGCGCTCGTCGATCGAGGCCGTCACGACGGTGACCGGCGTGCCCGCCAGGTCCCGCTCCATCACCTCGACGCCCTCCGGCGCGGCCAGCAGGACGACAGCGGTGACGTCGTCGGCGCCGCGCTTGATCAGCTCCTGGATCGCCGCGACGAGGGTGCCGCCGGTGGCCAGCATCGGGTCGAGGACGTACACCTGGCGGCCCGAGAGGTCGTCCGGCATGCGGGTGGCGTACGTGGAGGCCTGAAGCGTCTCCTCGTCGCGCACCATGCCCAGGAAGCCCACCTCCGCGGTCGGCAGCAGCCGGACCATGCCGTCGAGCATGCCGAGGCCCGCGCGCAGGATCGGCACGACGAGGGGGCGGGGGTAGGAGAGCTTGACGCCCGTGGTCGGGGAGACCGGGGTCACGATGTCGACCTGCTCCGTCCGCACGTCACGGGTGGCCTCGTAGGCGAGCAGGGTGACCAGCTCGTCGGCGAGCCGCCGGAAGGTCGCGGAGTCGGTGCGCCGGTCGCGCAGGGTGGTGAGCTTATGGGCGACCAGAGGGTGGTCGACGACGTGGAGACGCATGTCCACAACAGTAGCCGGGCCCCGTGCGCCTGCCACTGCCCCGTCCGGCACGCCCCCGCCCGCCGGGTCACCCGTCCGCTGGCATCAAACCGACCATCGGAGGGAAGGTGGGAGGGACGGACCTGGGGTGGTGTGCCAATGCGGAACCCGGAAGAGGAGACCTCCGAGCGGCAGGAGAGCGACGCCGAGCGCCGGAGGCGACGGGCCCAGTTCCTGCGCGACCTGGCCGAGGCGCGCGAGCTGCGCGACCGGGTCCAGCCCCGCCGGGCCAAGACGGCCCGCCTGCGCCACGCCATGCGTATGCGCACGTTCCGCTGGTAGCCCGCCCGCACGGCGGGCCGGACCCGCACGCCCGCCCCGCGGCCGGGCACGACACCGCGCGGCGCCGGGGGCGCCGCGACCGTGGGGACGTCGCCAACTCGCCCAGGGCGACGCCCGGATCACGGCGCACGTCAGCGCCCGCGACGCGCCCGCCGCACGCGCCGCATCGCACCCCGCGTCCCGTCGGCGGCACGCCGACGTGTCGGGCCGGGAGGTGCCTGCGCGGCGGGGGCATCCGCGTACGATCCGCTGTTAGCGATCAAAAGAGGCAGACACAGCAGGCCGAAGACGTCCCCTGAGCGCTCTGTTTCTGCCACGATTCCGAGTGGGCGGGGCTCAGCGCAACACTCCCCGCCCACTGCCTCCGCCGGGGGGAACCCCAACCGGCACACCTATGACCAGTGGGAGAGTCACGGTGTACTTCGCCGCACTGCTCGCGCGCACCGAAGACGGGTGGAAAGCGAGCGACACAGAGCTCGACGATGTGGAAACCCTGTCGGATCTGACCGACCTGGCCCGTGAAGTCTCGGACGAGGACACGGTGCTTCTGCTCATCGAGCAGGAGGACGCGTGGTTCGGCGTCGTCCGCGTGGACGGCGAGGAGGACCCTCGCATCTACGTGTCGGACGCCGCCGCGGCCGCCCGCAGTTCGTACGGCGAGATCCTGCTCACGGACGAAGTGCTGGGACGGGAACCGGGCGGCGACGACGCCGACCTGGACGCCCTCGACCTGGACGGCACGGAGGACGGTGAGCCCGCGGACTCCGAGGACGACGAGGAGGAAGAAGAGGGGAGTGTGACCGGCGACGCCGTGTCGCACAGCCCCGTCGGGGACCGCTACATCCTCGCGGACCTCGGAGTGAGCGAGAGGGAACTGCTGGCCCTGGACGAAGGCGAGGCGCTCAGCACGATCGCCGAGTCGCTGGGGGCGGCCGAGGTCCTGGAGACCGTCCGCTAGGCCCCGGGACGGCGGGCAGGCCCTCTGTACCGGCGAGCCAGGCCCCCGCTCCCCGGACCGAACGTACGCAGCACGACATCAGCATCGACAGACGTCGCCGGGCCGGCCCGCTCCACATGGCCGGCTCCGCAGTCCTGTCCGCACGCGGCAGGACGACGACGACACCGCCGGTGGACCGGCCCCGGCATCACACGGAATCCGCGGCCCGGCTCCGGAAGGGGCCGGGTCACCGAGGTCTGCCCGTTCTCCCGGCGTCGCGCGCTCCAGGGCCGCGCCCGCCCGCGAAGCACCCACGGTGCCGTCGGGCAGGTCTGCGCGCCTCGGCCCGGCGGGGTTCCGCTAGGTTCCCGGGGTGAGCACCCCTCATCAGGCACCCCGGCCCGATCCCGTACGCGACCCCTGGCGGGACCCGATGCGGCTCGCTCTGGACGAGGCGCGGCTGGCCGTCCGGGACGGGGACGTTCCCGTCGGTGCCGTCGTGCTGGCCCCGGACGGGACGACCGTGCTGGCGGCCGGGCACAACGAACGCGAGGCCACCGGCGACCCGACCGCGCACGCCGAGGTCCTCGCGCTGCGCAGGGCCGCCGCGCGGCTCGGCGAGTGGCGGCTGACCGGCTGCACGCTCGTCGTCACCCTGGAGCCCTGCACGATGTGCGCGGGCGCGCTCGTGCAGTCCCGGGTCGAGCGGGTGGTCTACGGCGCCCGTGACGAGAAGGCGGGCGCGACCGGATCCGTCTGGGACGTGGTCCGGGACCGGCGGCTGAACCACCGGCCCGAGGTCGTCGAGGGCGTCCTCGCCGTCGAGTCCGCCGCGCTGCTCACCGGCTTCTTCCGCGACCGCTGACCGCGGCCCGGGGGCTCGTCGGCCGTGTCCCGCGCGGAAGTTCCGGGGCCCCGAAACGGATTTCAGACCATGGCCCCCCTTGGGGTAGGGTCTTCCTCGGTAGCGTGTCCGAGCGGCCGAAGGAGCTCGCCTCGAAAGCGAGTGTGGCGTAACCCGTCACCGAGGGTTCAAATCCCTCCGCTACCGCTTCAGAAGGGCCCCGTCGAAAGACGGGGCCCTTCGTGCGTTCCGTGACGTGCGGGTGCGCTCGGGCCTCCGGACGCGGAAAAGCCCCGGCGTCCGCTCAGTCGCCGGGGCTTACCTTCCGCACCCACAAGGGGCGGGGGAGGCGGCATCGGGGGGACAGCCGCCTCCCCCGTTTCAAGGACCCTCAGGTCCACGCCGCCGTCTCGGGGGAAGCTGCGGCGCGGACCCCGCAGTGAGGCCCCTCCGGGCCCCGCGGACTTCCTGCCGGTTCCGCCGGGGCTCACTTCCATCCTGACCTGCGGCAGCTCGCCCGGGGCCCGGCAAAAGACCTCGACCAGTGGGCCGTTGGTCCCTAAAGAGCGTGTGAAGGTTAAACTCACCGCCGGCAACAGGGGGCCCACCGGGCGCAGCAGGCACAGGGGAGGCCGCCATGGCGGTGAATTCGAAGAAGATCGCGATCTACGTCATCGTGGTCTTCGCGCTCTACGTGATCATCACGGATCCGGCCAAGGCGGCGGACTACGTCCAGATAGGCTTCGAGGGCATATCGAGCGCCGCCCAGGCGGTGGGCGACTTCATGACCTGGGTCGCCGACGGAGCCCAGAACTGACGCCCGGCGCCGACACCACCAAGGAGTTCCCGTGATCCGCCATCTGGTCCTCTTCAAGCTCAACGACGGTGTCGGGCGGGACGAGCCCCGTGTCGTCGAGGGCGTCGCCGCCTTCCGCGCGCTCGGTGACCGGATCCCCGAGCTGCGGTTCTGGGAGTGCGACTGGAACATCACCGACCGGCCGATCGCCTACGACTTCGCGATCAACTCCGCCGTCGAGGACGCCGACGCGCTCACGCGCTACCTGGAGCACCCGGCCCACCAGGCGGGCGTCGCCCTCTGGCGCGAGTTCGCCACCTGGGTGATCGCCGACTATCCGTTCTGATCGGTACGCCCGCTCCGCCGGTCTTCCGCTCTTCCGGTCCGTTCGATCGCAGCGGTCCGGCCGGCCGGACCGATCGGATCGTTCCGACTGGTCCTCCTGGCCCCCTGGTCCGACCGCCGCGACCGGCCTCGGCCGCCCTCGTTCCGCGCCCCTGACCGCAACCGGCCAGGGGTTTTTGGTGTCTTACGCCCCAACCCACCTCCAACACGGCAATATGCGGTGCTTGCACACAGTGCACATGTCTTGTGATGCTATGACCGCTTTTGACGGATGAGTTGACGGATACGTTGACGGACGTTGACGAATGACGAGGTGGCGTTGACCGTGTCGGCCAGTACTGCGCCGCCCCAGGAGGAAGCCCCGGCCCAGGCCCAGGCGCCGGCCCCCACGCACGCCCTGGCCCAGGCCCCGCCCTCGCCCCCGGCGCAGAGCACCGCACCGGACGACGCAGCAGGCACCGCACCGGACGACGCAGCAGGCACCGCGGCGAGCGCCGCACCCGTGGCGACCGTCATCGAGACGGCCCCGGAGGTCGCGCCCGAGCGACGCCGCGGCGCCGACACCCGGGCCCTGACCCAGGTGCTCTTCGGCCAGCTCAAGGTGCTGGAACCGGGCACCCCCGAGCACAACCGGGTCCGCGGGGCGCTCATCGAGGCCAACCTCCCGCTCGTCCGGTACGCGGCGGCCCGCTTCCGCTCCCGCAACGAGCCGATGGACGACGTCGTCCAGGTCGGCACGATCGGCCTGATCAACGCGATCGACCGCTTCGATCCCGACCGGGGCGTGCAGTTCCCGACCTTCGCGATGCCGACGGTCGTCGGCGAGATCAAGCGGTACTTCCGCGACAACGTCCGCACCGTCCACGTACCGCGGCGGCTGCACGAGCTGTGGGTGCAGGTGAACTCCGCGACGGAGGACCTGACGACCGCCTTCGGGCGCTCGCCCACCACCTCGGAGATCGCCGAGCGGCTGCGCATCACCGAGGAGGAGGTGCTCTCCTGCATCGAGGCCGGCCGCTCGTACCACGCCACCTCCCTCGAGGCGGCCCAGGAGGGCGACGGGCTGCCGGGGCTGCTCGACCGGCTCGGCTACGAGGACCCCGCGCTCGACGGGGTCGAGCACCGCGACCTCGTACGGCACCTGCTCGTACAGTTGCCCGAACGGGAGCAGCGGATCCTGCTGCTGCGCTACTACAGCAACCTCACGCAGTCACAGATCAGTGCGGAACTGGGCGTGTCCCAGATGCATGTGTCAAGGCTGCTCGCCCGTAGTTTCGCGCGTCTTCGATCCGCAAACAGGATCGAGGCGTAACCGACAAGAGCGAATCGCTCAAGGTCGCTTTTTCCGGCGGTTGACCGCTGAAAAACCGTCAGACCCCCTTTTTCCAGGGTCTATTCACCCCCTCAGTGTCGACATGTCACTACAGCGTGTTGCCGACATGTGACATTCTTCCGGAAGCGCGTTTGCCGCAGCCCCGCCTCCGGTATTCAGGTGGAGGCTGCGTTCCTCCGACGGGAGCGATTGCCGCGACCGTCCGCGACCCAAAGGGGGTGGCATGTCCGCAGATCAGGGCAGCTCGAAGGTGCTCACGCTCACGAAGAGCGACGCAGCGCCCGAGGCGCACGCCGCGCTTCACGATGTCCCCGCCGCCGAGGCCCCGGTAGCCGTACTGGTCCCCGAGTCCTCGGGCGCCATCGACACCCGGACCCTTTCCCGCTCCCTCTTCCTGCGGCTCGCCGCACTCGCCGAGAACAGCCCCGAGCGTGGTTACGTCCGGGACACCCTCATCGAGCTCAACCTCCCGCTCGTCCGGTACGCGGCAGCCCGCTTCCGCTCCCGCAACGAACCGATGGAGGACATCGTCCAGGTCGGCACCATCGGCCTGATCAAGGCGATCGACCGCTTCGACACCGAACGCGGCGTCGAGTTCCCGACCTTCGCGATGCCGACCGTCGTCGGCGAGATCAAGCGCTTCTTCCGCGACACCTCCTGGTCGGTCCGCGTCCCGCGCCGCCTGCAGGAGCTGCGGCTCGCCCTCACCAAGGCCAGCGACGAGCTCTCGCAGAAGCTCGACCGTTCTCCGACGGTCGCCGAACTCGCCGTGGTTCTCGGGGTGTCCGAGGAGGACGTGGTCGACGGTCTCGCCGTCGGCAACGCGTACACCGCCTCCTCCCTCGACTCTCCCGCGCCCGAGGACGACGGCGGCGAGGGCTCCCTCGCGGACCGCCTCGGCTACGAGGACACCGCGCTGGAGGGCGTGGAGTACCGCGAGTCGCTCAAGCCGCTGCTCGCCAAACTGCCGCCCCGTGAGCGCCGGATCATCATGCTGCGCTTCTTCGCCAACATGACCCAGTCGCAGATCGGCGAGGAGGTCGGCATCTCGCAGATGCACGTCTCCCGCCTCCTCACCCGCACGCTGTCCCAGCTGCGCGAGGGCCTCATCTCGGACTGAACACTCCACGTGGGGTTCATAATTGATGGACCGTCAGTCACACTGGCGCGATGCGTCACGAGTCGATACCCGGACGCCGGGGTGCCCTGCTGGGTGCCTCGGCGGCCGTGCTGTGTCTGGGCGGAGTCCTGGCCGCGTGCGGGAGCGGCGGAGCCGGTGGCGGCTATGTCGCGGTCGGACCCGGGGGCGGTTCGCCGGGGGCCTCGGGAGCCGCGGTGGCCCCGTCGGGCGACGTGTCCCTGGTGCCGCTGGACGGCTCGGGCAGACCGGGCTCCGGATCGCGCGGCGCCAAGTCCGGTGGCGGGCACGCCGGTTCGGACATGGGTGGATCGACGTCGGCCGGCGGCGGTCCTGGTTCGGCCTCGGGCGACGGCGCGGAGGGTCCGGGAGACGAGAAGAACGCGGGCGGCGCCACGGCCGGGGGCGGTGACGACGGCTCCGGCGGTACGGGGGCCGGCACAGGCGGCGCCGGTTCCGGCTCGTCCTCCGGGTCCGATTCGGGCCGTACTGGCGGGGGTTCAGGTGGAAGCCCGGGCAACGGCGCCGGGCACACTTCCGCGCCGGCCACGCCCGAACCGTCGGCGAGCGCCCGGCCCGCCGCGCTCGGCGTGACGGGTACCACGCGGGCGGGCACCGGTCGGCGGTGGTGCGAGAAGGTCATCGTCTCGTTCCGCAACACCGGTGGTACGGCGGTGCGTTCGGGCACGGTGACGTTCGGGACGCACATCATCGGGTCGCTCGGGATCGACTGGGCGACGATCACGTCGACCGAGGCCCTTCCCGCGCCGATCGGCGCCGGCGCGAGGAAGGACGGCACCTGGACGGTGTGCGTCGACGCGTGGCGGGTGCCGTTGGGCATGCACATCGAGACGCGGGACGTGTCCGTCCAGTGGAAGTAGGACGTGGGAGCGGGTGTACGTGGTGGCCGGTGAGCCCGGCCCGCCCGCCTACTTGAACGCGAGCCAGGCCACCGCGGCGACGACCACGACGGCGACGATGACGCCGACGATCAGACCCACACGGGGACCGGCGGGAGCCGCCGCCTGCTGCTGCTGCCGGCCCTGGGGGGACTCGTCGACGAACGCACGGAACATCTGGGTGCTGCCCGCGGGGTCGTAGTTGCCCTCGGGGCCCTGGGTGTTTGCCATAGGCCAGGACACTAGCGAATCCGCGGGGTCTGCCCAAGTGCAGGGTTCCGCTTTCGCTCCGGCCCGAGGGCGGTTCGACCGGAACACCCGTTCCGTGGGCCCCCAGCGCGTCGCCGAACGCGCGTCCGACGGGCGCTCCGGGCCCCGTCACAGCGAGCCCATAGCCAGACGCACGCCCTCACCTGCGGGTTTACATTCGCAGATGCTTGCCTTTGCCAAGTTTTTAGCCCTGAAGCCCCGAACTCGTTTGCCTGCAGCAACCAACTGCTTTTATGGTTGCCCTAAGCAACGAACAGGGGGAGGTGTGATGGCCGAGCAGGCGCAGTACGAGGAATTGGCTCGTCAGCTCAGCGCCATCGGTGCCGTGAAGAGGGACATGGCGCGGATCCTGCCGCCCGACTGTCCCGGCGGCTCCGCCGCCGTGCTCACGCTGCTCGGCCGGTACGGCGAGATGCGGATGAGCAGGCTCGCGGAGCTTCTCTCCGTCGACATGTCGGTGACCAGCCGCCATGTCGCGCATGTCGCCGACCGGGGCTGGATCGAACGGTTCCCCGACCCCGCCGACAAGCGCTCACGCATCCTGCGCCTCACCGGGACCGGCCAGGAGCAGCTCGACGAGCTCTCCCTGCGCACGTCGCGGCTGCTGGCCGACCGGCTCAGTCACTGGTCCGACCACGAGGTCGGGCTGCTCATCGAGCTGATGGGCAGGCTGCGCGAGAGCTTCGGCGACTGCCGCTCCACGCAGCGGACACCGGCGCACCCTCCCTCGTACGCGACAGACGTATCAGAACTGACCACCCGTACGCCCGCTTAAGCACGGAAGAAAAGGAAGCCCATGGCAACCACCACACCAGCCGGTGTGCGGGGCTCTCACGCCAAGCACGGAGGCGCCCCCGACGGCGCTCCGATGACGCACCGGCAGATCATGGAGGCCCTCTCCGGGCTCCTGCTCGGCATGTTCGTCGCGATCCTGTCGTCGACGATCGTCTCCAACGCGCTCCCCCGCATCATCGGTGACCTGGGCGGCGGCCAGTCCGCCTACACCTGGGTCGTCACGGCCGCGCTGCTCTCGATGACCGCGACCACGCCCCTGTGGGGCAAGCTGTCCGATCTGTACAGCAAGAAGGCGCTCGTCCAGATAGCGCTCGTCATCTACGTACTGGGATCGGCCGCCGCCGGTCTCTCGCAGAACGCCGGCATGCTGATCGCCTGCCGCGTCGTGCAGGGCGTCGGCGTCGGCGGTCTGTCCGCCCTCGCGCAGATCGTGATGGCCGCGATGATCTCCCCGCGTGAGCGCGGGCGCTACTCCGGCTACCTCGGCGCGACGTTCGCAGTCGCGACGGTCGGCGGTCCGCTGCTCGGCGGTGTCATCACCGACACCAGCTGGCTCGGCTGGCGCTGGTGCTTCTACGTCGGTGTGCCGTTCGCGATCATCGCGCTCATCGTGCTGCAGAAGACCCTGCACCTGCCCGTCGTGAAGCGGGACGTCAAGGTCGACTGGGGCGGCGCGTTCTTCATCTCCGCCGCGGTCTCCCTGCTCCTGCTGTGGGTCACCTTCGCCGGTGACAAGTACGACTGGGTCTCCTGGCAGACGTACACGATGGTCGGCGGCGCGATCGTCCTCGGTCTGCTCTTCGTCCTCGTCGAGTCCAGGGCCAGCGAGCCGATCATCCCGCTGCGGCTGTTCCGCAACCGGACCATCACGCTGTCGTCCCTCGCCTCGCTGTTCGTCGGCGTCGCGATGTTCACCGGCACCGTCTTCTTCAGCCAGTACTTCCAGCTGGCCCGGGACAAGTCCCCGACGATGTCGGGTGTCATGACGATCCCGATGATCGCCGGCCTGTTCATCTCCTCCACGGTCTCCGGCCAGGTCATCACCAAGACCGGCCGGTGGAAGTACTGGCTCGTCAGCGGCGGCTTCCTGGTCACCGCGGGCCTCGGTCTCCTCGGCACGATCCGCTACGACACGACGTACTGGCACATCGCGATCTTCATGGCGCTGCTGGGTCTCGGCATCGGCATGATGATGCAGAACCTGGTGCTGTCCACGCAGAACCAGGTGGCGCCGTCCGACCTGGGCTCCGCCAGCTCCACGGTCACCTTCTTCCGTTCCCTCGGCGGTGCGATCGGCGTCTCCGCGCTCGGCGCGGTCATGGCCACCCGTATCACCGACTACGTGAAGGACGGGCTGACCGACCTCGGCCCCAAGTACGCCTCCCTCGGCTCCGGTTCGGACTCCACCATCCCGGACATGGACAAGCTGCCCGCGCCGCTGCGCACGGTGATGGAGAGCGCGTACGGCCACGGCATCGCGGACGTCTTCCTGATCGCCGCCGGCATGGCGCTGGTCGCCTTCCTGATCGTGCTGTTCATCAAGGAGGTCCCGCTGCGGACGTCCGGCGCGCTGGCCCAGGCCGCCGCCGACCAGTCCGGGGCGCCGGCCACCGAGACGACCGTCGCCGAGTCCGTCGAGGTCCCGGCCGACGCCGAGCGGATCCCCGCCCAGGCCGTCGCGGCCACCGAGGCGGGCCCCGAGGGCACGCAGCGTCTCGCCGCGGTCGCCACCGCGACGCGCGAGAGCGTCCCGCAGCCCGCGTCCGCCGGCATCCCGGTGCGCGGCCAGGTCCGCGGCGCCGAGAGCGCACCCGTGCCGCAGGCGGCCGTCACGCTGATCTCCCTCGCGGGACGTCAGCTCGGCCGCTCGGTCGCCCAGGCCGACGGCTCCTACGCGGTGGACGCGCCCGGCGTCGGCTCCTACGTCCTGATCGCCTCCGCCGACGGCTTCCAGCCGCAGGCCTCGACGATCGTCGTGAACGACGAGCCGCTCACGTACGACATCCTGCTGAGCGGCACGAGCGGGCTGAGCGGTGTCGTCCGGGCGGCCGACGGCGGTACCCCCGTCAAGGACGCGATGGTCATCGTGACCGACGTCCGCGGTGACGTGCTGGCCACCGGAACCACCGGTGAGCAGGGCGAGTTCGCGTTCGCCGAGCTGGTGCCCGGAGTCGTCACGGTCGCCGTGAACGCGGCGGGCCACCGGCCGCGCGCCCTGCCCGTCGAGGTGGGCGGCACCGGGGTCACCCGGATCGAGGTCGACCTCGACTCGGGCTCCCAGGTCCAGGGTGTCGTACGGGCGCCGCACGGCCCCCTGTCGGACGCCCGCGTGACGCTGGTCGACGCGGCCGGCAACGTGGTCGGCACGGCCAGGACCGGTGGAGACGGCGCCTACGCCTTCACCGACCTGGACGGCGGCGAGTACACCGTCATCGCGACCGGCTACCCGCCGGTGGCGACGGCGCTGACCGTCGGCGGCCGTGGCGTGGACGACCACGACATCGAACTCGCCCACCCCGGCGAGTAGTCCGAAGCCCCGGCCCGTGGGGAGCGCGCACTCTGAGCGGAGGTGCGCCCCCCACGGGCCGGTTTTCATTGCTGCATCGCAAGGAGTTACTGCACATGGGACTGACCGCGAAGATCCGTACGCGGGACGGATGGGCCGTGTCGCACGCGGTCGTCACCGTGACCGACATGACCGGCACGCAGGTGCTGCGGGCCGAGGCGGACACCGACGGGGCCATCCATGACACCACGAGCCTCACGCCCGGCGCCTACACCGTGATCGTGACCGCGGTCGGGTACGCGCCCACCGCGTCCAGCGCGATCGTCACGGCCGCCGGCCGGGCCGAGGTCGGCCAGGTGACGCTGGCCCGCCAGGGCGGCACCGAACTGCCCCCGCCGGGCCCGTGGACCATCGACCCGGCGCACTCCTCCATCGGCGCCGTCGCCCAGCACCTGGGCATCTCCAGCGTGCACGGCCGCTTCACGGACTTCGCCGGCCGCATCGAGATCGCCCCCGACGACGTGACCGCGTCCCGTGTGGAGGCGACGATCTCCGCCGCCTCCATCGACACCGGCAACGGCATGCGCGACGGCCACCTGAAGTCGCCGGACTTCCTCGACGTCGAGAAGTACCCGCACATCACCTACCGGTCCACGGACGTGACGCCCGCGGGCTCCGACCGCTGGACCGTGCACGGCGAACTCACCATGCACGGCGTCGTACGCCCCGTCGACCTCGCCCTCGCCTACCTCGGCACCGGCGCCGACCCGTGGGGCGGCACCCGCGCCGCGTTCCGCGCGACCGTGGAACTGCGCCGCGAGGACTTCGCCATGAACTACAACCAGGTCGTCCAGGCGGGCATCTCCGCCATCGGTACGACGCTGAAGGTGGAGCTGGACATCCAGGCGGTGCAGGGGGAGTCGCTGCCCGCCGTCTGAGCGCGACTCAGTCGCCCTCGCTGGCGTCGACGATCCGTCGGGCCAGGTCACGGAGCTTGACGTTCTCCCGCTGGGACGTGCGCACGAGGCTGTCGAAGGCCTCGGACGCGTCGATGTCGAGCCGCTCCATCAGGATGCCCGTGGCCTGCCCGATCAGGTCCCGGGTGCGCATCGCCTCGGTGAGCTGCTCACGCATGGTCGCCGTCTCCAGCGCGATGCTGACGTGCGCGGTGAACAGCCGGCCGACCCGGGTGGCCTGGTCGTCGAAGGCACGCGGCTTGCCCGCGTACGCCGTCAGGACGGTCAGCCGGCGCCGGTCGGCCCGGAGTCTGAGCGACAGCACCGATCTCAGCCCGAGGCTCGACAGTGCGAGGTCCCCGTCCTCCTCCATGGAGGCACTGTCCTCGATCCGGGCCACCGGAGCCGTCCACAGCCGGTTCCAGTACGCCTGGTGCTCACGGCCCGCGTTCAGCGTGTCGGCGGAGCGGACGACCTCGTCCGTCCAGGCCAGCGTCTCCCGGTGGGCCTTGCGCTCGATGACGGCGATCCCGGCGTGCTCGGCGCCCGGCAGGACGTGCACGGCGAGCTGGACGGCGGTCCGCAGGGTGGTGTGGGTGCTCACGGTGTCGTGCAACTGCTGCGCGGCCACCGTCAGGGCATCCGCCAGCTCGAAACCCGCAGCAAAACGGGGCAATTCAGAAAACTCGGACGCAGCCACCACGAACCTCTTCGGCATGCACGGCCAAACGGCCATGCGCAGGAGAGCTCCGCAGCACATTCCCGACTGCGAGCACAGGACGAACAGCACTTTAGCTGTTCGGATGGGGTCCGGTGGCGTGCACCGGCACAGCCCGGGGGCGACGGGGGCGCACGCGGCCTAGGCTGATCGCATGGCACCCAACATCGCGACGAACACCTCCGTCTCCCTCGACGAGTTGCTGGACTTCGTACGCCCCCGGCACCGGGCCATCCTGCTGACCCGCCGCGCCGACGGCGGCCCGCAGGGCTCCCCGCTGACCTGCGGTGTCGACGACTCGGGCCGCATCGTCGTGTCGACGTACCCCGGGCGGGCCAAGACGCGCAACGCCCAGCGGGACGAGCGGGTCAGCCTGATCGTCCTCAGCGACGAGTGGAACGGACCCTGGGTCCAGATCGACGGCACCGCCGAGGTTCTCGACTCCCCCGACTCGGTCGAGCCGCTCGTGGAGTACTACCGGAACATCGCCGGGGAGCATCCCGATTGGGACGAGTACCGCGCGGCGATGCGCAAGCAGGGCAAGTCGATCATCCGGGTCACCCCGACCCGCTGGGGCCCGGTCGCCACCGGCGGCTTCCCGGCGCACCTGGCGCCCCAGGACTAGCCGGCCCCGTACGGACGGCACGGGGCTCAGCCCCGTGCCACCATCGCCTCGATCCCGGCGACCAACAGCTCCAGTGCGAATCCGAAGTCCCGGTCCCGCATCTCCGACACCGTGTCGCCGCCCCGTGCCTCCATCAGATCCGCCGCACTGGCGAAGTCCGCCGCCAGCTGCGGCTGTTCGCTGATCGTGCTCATGGCCTCGCGGAAGTACTCGTCCTGCGACACCCCCGCCGTGGCGCACCGCTGCACGAAGTGGCCCTCGATCGTCCCGAACCCGTACACGAACTGGAAAACGGCGGACATCGCCCCGGTCTGGCCCCGCGGCGGCAGCCCGGTGTTCCGGATCACCCGCTGCACGCACATCGAGAACGCCATGGAGTGCGGCCCGATGTTCAGGAAGCTTCCGATGAGCGGCGACACCCACGGGTGGCGCACCAGCAGCGCCCGGTTCCCGACGGCCAGCGCCCGCAGCTGATCCCGCCAGTGTTCCGCCGACTCGACGTCCGGCAGCTCCAGTTCACCGAAGACCGCGTCGAGCGCGAGCTCCAGCAGGTCGTCCTTGGTGTCGACGTACCAGTACACGGACATGGCCGTGACGTTCAGCTCCGCGGCGAGCCGCCGCATCGAGAACTTCGCGAGCCCCTCCGCGTCCAGCAATCGCACGGTGGCCTCGGTGATCCGCTCCCGGTCGAGCCCCGACGGCTGCCCGCCGCCCCGCGCGGCCCCGCCCCGGGGCGCCTTGCCCTCCAGCCAGACACTGGTCCGGGCCGGACGCTCGGCCCTGTCGGCTGCCCTCACCATGGCGCACCTTCCTCGGAACTCGAACCACGGCACGGACCGGGGACTCCCCGGTCCGCCCACCCTGACGATGCTAAGCGGGCGCTCGACGGACACCACCGCGCCGTCCCTTTCCGAAGTGTCCTTCGGACCGCCGCCGAAACGCCGGTCGCGCGGATCGCCCGCGCCCCTCACACGGAGACCACCACCGCGGAGTCTGCCCTCTCCGCCCGCCGCAGCAACGCGGCCGCCAGGAGTCCTCCGAGCAGGACGGCGACGGCGCCCACCAGCTGGCTGGTCTCCAGGCCCGAGGAGAACGCGTCGGTGATCCGCCCGCGTTCCCCGGCCGATCCCGCGGAGGCGAGCGCGGCGGGCAGCGAGGCGGCGGCGACCGGAATCAGCGCCGCGAACCGCGCGTTGAGCACCGCGCCGAGCACGGCCACGCCCAGCCCGTTGCCGAACTCGGCGAGCGTGCCGTTGATCCCGGCGCCGACACCCGCCTTCTCGCGCGGGATGGCGCTCATGATGGCGTGCGCCATGGCGGGGTTGGCCACCGCGCAGCCCGCGCCGATGAGCAGCAGTCCGGCGAGCGTCCCGGTGTATCCGTGGCCGGTGAGCGTGGCGATCGACACCAGTCCCGCGGACATCAGCGTCATGCCGATCACTATGGAGAGGGGCGTGCCGAGCCGCGCGGTCCAGCGGGCCGACAGGCCGGAGAAGTTCAGCGCGACCACGGCGAGCGCGAGCGGCGCGGTCCGCACACCCGCCTCCAACGGCCCGTAGCCGAGCACGAACTGGAGGTGCTGTGTCAGCAGGAACAGCGCGCCGCCCATCCCGAAGGTGATGAGGACGGCACCCGCGACGGCTCCGGTGAACCGCTGGTTCCGGAAGAACTGCAGGTCGAGCATGGGGTACGGGATCCGGCTCTCCCAGGCGGCGAAGGCGCCGAGGACGAGCACGGCGAGCACGGCCGTGCCGAGCACCCACGCCGACGTCCAGCCGTGCCCGGGCCCCGAGATGATCGCGAACACCAGCGCGGTCATGCCGACCGTCGACAGCAGGGCACCGACCACGTCCGGCCGGTCGGCCCGCCGCAGCTCTCCCGGGGATCCGGGGACGGCCGTGACGCGTGGCGCGGCCTTCGACTCGGGGACGAGCGCGACCACCGCGACGAGGCCGAGTGCCGCGACGGGCAGGTTGATGAGGAAGATCGCGCCCCACCAGAAGTGGTTCAGCACGAAGCCGCCGATCAGCGGCCCCGCGGCGAATCCCACCGCGTTGACCGCGCTCCAGATGCCGATCGCCTTCGGGTGCTCGTCCGGGGTGAAGATCTGCATGGCGACGGCGAGGGTGGTGGTGAGCAGCAGCGCCCCGCCCACACCCATGCCGGCCCGCGCGGCGATCAACTGCCCGGTGGAGTCGGCGAGTCCGGCCACCAGCGATCCGGCGCCGAACAGGACGAGTCCGCTCACCAGCATCTTCTTGCGGCCGTACCGGTCGGCCGCACTGCCCGCGGTGAGCAGCAGCCCCGACTGCACCAGCGAGTAGGCGTTGATCATCCACTGGATGTCGGAGGTCGCGGCGCCCAGCTCGCGGGTGAGGGAGGGGATGGCGACGTTCAGGACGGTGTTGTCGAGCAGCACGGTGAGCTGGGCCAGACAGATGACCCCGAGGATCAGCCATCGCTGGGGGTGCCCTTGAGGAGGGGACGAGGTTGACATGCTGTACACCGTAGAACAGCTCCCATACGGCGTACAACGCGGTTTCCTGGAGCGTGACCGACCGCCGGGCGGCCCGGACCACCGCCTGCCTCGGCCCGGCCGGCCGCCCGTCCTCGACCTCCCGAACGGGCGGTGGCCCGGAGCGTGTTCGCTCCGGGCCACCGCCTGCCGTCCCGCGGGACGTGACATCGGTCGACGGTCAGCTGCCGCTCGTCGGCTGCGTCAGGTCGTAGAAGGTGGCCGAACCCACCGTCACCTTCTTGAAGTTGGCCGTGACCCAGGAGCTGATCCGGGAGGAAGTCGAGGCGCTCGCGCCCGTGCCGCCACCCATACCGCCGCCGGAGATGAAGTAGTGGATCTTCCCTCCGGTCACGTACTTCTTGAACTGGGCCAGGGTCGGCGACGGGTCGGTGCCGTTGAAGCCGCCGATCGCCATCACGGGCTTGCCCGTGGCGAGCTGGTAACTCGCCGAGTTCTGGGAGCCGATGGCCGCGGCCGCCCAGGTGTAGTCGCCGGCGTTCTTCGACAGCAGCGTCTTGGCCGCGGAGCTGACGTTCGCCCCGTTCAGCAGACCGCCCGCGCCACCGCCACCGCCCGTGCCGCCTTCACCCGTGCCGGGCATGCCGCCCTGCTGGTTCCCGCCCTGGGTGCCGCCGTTGCCCTGCGTGTTCCCGTTGCCCTGCTGGTTCTGGCCGGGGAATCCGCCGGTGCCGCCCGTCGGGGGCCCGCCCGTGCCGCCGCCCTGCTGGGTGCCGTTGCCGTTCTGCTGGTTCTGGCCGCCGCCGGGGAAGCCGCCCCGCATGCCACCGCCGCCACCGCCGCCGGGTCCGCCCATCGCGCTGGCCCCGGACGGACCGGCCGTCACGATGGAGCCCGAGTGACCGGTGCCCACCGTGGAGAGCGTGTACGCCGTCGGGCCCGCGACCGCGGCCACGAAGCTCAGCCCCGCCGCCGCGAGCGCCAGACGGCGGCCGAGACGGGTCACGAAGATCAGGCCGAGCGCGCCCGTCAGACCGCCGACGAGGACGAGCCACTTGAGCCAGGGCAGGTAGTCGGAGGTGCGGTTGAGGAGGACGTATCCCCAGGCCGCGGAGGCGGTGGCGGCTCCGGCCAGGGTGAGCGACGCCCACACCTTGCCGCGCTCCTCCCACAGCACCGTCACGCCCATGCCGACCACGGCCGCGATGTAGGGCGCCAGCGCCACCGTGTAGTACTGGTGGAAGATGCCGGCCATGTAGCTGAAGACGAGCGTGGTCATCAGCAGCGCGCCGCCCCACGCGAGGAACGAGCCGCGGGTCAGGTCGGTCCGCTTCGCCTTCCGGGTGAGGACGATGCCGGCCACCAGCAGGATCAGGGCCGCCGGGAGCAGCCAGGAGATCTGGCTGCCGATCTCGGAGTTGAACATCCGGTTCCAGCCGGTCTCGCCCCACTGTCCGGTGCCGCCTCCGCCGCCACCGCCGCCGACGCTGCCGGTCTCGTCGCCGCTGATCCGGCCGAGCCCGTTGTAGCCGAAGGTCAGCTCCAGGAAGGAGTTGTTCTGCGAGCCGCCGATGTAGGGGCGCGAGGACGCGGGCCACAGCTCGACGATCGCGACCCACCAGCCGCCGGCGACGATCATCGCCCCCGCCGAGAGGCCGATCTGCGCGAACCGCTTCCGCAGGCTCACCGGCGCGCACACCGCGTACAGCACGGCCAGCGGCGGCAGGATCAGGAACGCCTGGAGCGTCTTGGCGAGGAACGCGAAGCCGACCGCGACGCCCGCCCAGACCAGCCACTTCGTCCGGCCGTCCTCAAGACCCCGGATCACGCAGTAGACCGTGACGGTCATGAGCAGCGCGAGCATCGCGTCCGGGTTGTTGAACCGGAACATCAGGGCGGCGACGGGAGTGAGCGCGAGCACCGCGCCCGCGATCAGGCCTGCCGCCGGACTGAACCGGCGGCGCAGGGCGGCGTACAGGACGCCGACCGTCGCCACGCCCATGAGCACCTCGGGGACGAGGATCGCCCAGGAGCTGAGTCCGAAGATCCGTACCGACAGGGCCATCGGCCACAGCGAGGCCGGGGGCTTGTCGACGGTGATGGCGTTGGCCGAGTCGAGCGAGCCGAAGAAGAACGCCTTCCAGCTCTGGCTGCCCGCCTGGACGGCCGCGGAGTAGAAGGAGTTGGCGTACCCGGAGGCGCTCAGCCCGTACAGGTACAGCACCGTGGTGGCGAGCATCAGGGCGAGGAACGCGGGGCGCGCCCAGCGCGGGTCCTCGGGCCTGCCCCGCCAGGCCCGGCGGAGGAACGGCCACGCGGGCTCACCGGCTCCGGGCACGACCGCGGGGCGGCCCGCCCCGGGCGGGAGGGTCGTGGCGGGCGGCCCCCAGGCGGGGGCGGGGCTTCCGGTGAACCGGGCGTCCGCGGCGGGGCTCGCGTCCCCGGCACGGCTCGTCGTCGTACCGGTCCCGGTACTCGTGTCGGGCTGCGTCGTCATCGCGCGTTCCTCGGATCGTGGTCGTGCGGGCGCACCGCCTGCATCTGCATGGTCGAGTCCCCCCAGCCGCGGTCCGCGGCGTCTCCGGCGCGGAACGGGGCCGTGTCGTACGAAGCCGAGGTCGAGGTGGAGGAGGCCGGGGCCGAGGGCGCCGTCGGCCGCTGCGGCAGCGGCTGATGCGTCGCCCGGCCGTGCCGTACGGGCATCGGGTGCGGCGCCGCCGGATGTTCGGCGTGCCCGCCCGGCAGGTGCGAGGCCACCACCGGCGAGGGTGCCGGCACCGACGGTTCGTCGCGCCGGTCAGGGAAGACCCAGGCGCGGAAGAGCAGGAACCGCAGGACGGTCGCCGCGAGGTTGGCGGCGATCAGGACCGCCAGTTCCGTCGAGTGCGCGGGATCGTTCGTCGCCGCGTTCAGGGCGGCGAGGGACCCGCTGGTCAGGACGAGCCCGATGCCGAAGACGACCAGGCCCTGCGCCTGGTGGCGGACGGCGCCGCCCCGGCCGCGGACCCCGAAGGTCAGCCGCCGGTTGGCCGCGGTGTTGGCGACGGCGGAGACGAGCAGCGCGAGCGCGTTCGCGACCTGGGAACCGGAGAAGGAGCGGAAGCCGCTGTAGAGCAGCAGGTAGAAGAGCGTGGACAGGCCGCCCACGACGCAGAAGCCGACGAGCTGGCGGGCCAGCCCCTTGGGCACGTCGGTCAGTTCGCGGTCGCGCGGATCGTCCCCGAAGGGCCGGGCGAGCCGGTCGAGCGAGAGCGATCCGCCGGCGAGGGCGCGTCCCACCCGCCACACCCCCTTCAGGTCGTCCGTCGCGGTCCTGACGATGTGGACGGTCGAGTCCGGGTCGTCGACCCAGTCGACCGGCACCTCGTGGATGCGCAGCCCGGCCCGCTCGGCCAGCACCAGCATCTCGGTGTCGAAGAACCAGCCGGAGTCCTCGACCAGCGGCAGCAGCACCTGGGCGACATCGCGGCGGATCGCCTTGAACCCGCACTGCGCGTCCGAGAAGCGGGCCTGGAGCGAGCCGCGCAGGATCAGGTTGTACGAGCGGCTGATGAACTCCCGCTTGGCGCCGCGCACCACCCGCGAGGAGCGGGCGAGCCGCGAGCCGATCGCGAGGTCCGAGTGACCGGAGATCAGCGGCGCCACCAGCGGCAGCAGGGCGTTCAGATCGGTGGACAGGTCGACGTCCATGTAGGCGAGGACCGGCGCGTCGGACGCCGACCACACGGTCCGCAGCGCCCGGCCGCGGCCCTTCTGCTCCAGCCGGCGGGAGACGACCTCCGGGAGCCGGGCCGCCAGCCGCGCCGCCACCTGAGGGGTGGTGTCCGTCGACGCGTTGTCCGCCACCGTGATGCGGAACGCGTACGGGAACGTGCGCTTGAGGTGCTCGTGGAGTCTGAGCACACAGGGCTGGAGGTCCTTCTCCTCGTTGTAGACGGGGATCACTACGTCCAGGACAGGCGTACCGGCGTCTGTGGCCGGGAGATGCTCCCGCGCCGGCAGGTTGCCGGGAGAAGAGTCGGTTCGCATGGAACGACTCTCGTCACGCGCCCTGTTGTGCCCATGTGGTGGCGCTGTGCTGTGCCTGTGAGTGCTGTTGCCACGACGTTTCGGGTGCGAGCGCGGGCAGGTGCAGGGTGAAAACGGTCCTGCCGGGCACGCTGTCCACGGTCACCGCGCCCCCGTGCGCGGCCGCCACGGCCTGCACGATCGCGAGTCCGAGACCGGTGGAGCCGGAGGCCCGGGAGCGCGAGGAGTCGCCCCGCGCGAACCGCTCGAAGACGCGGGGCAGCAGGTCGGCGGGGATGCCGGGCCCGTCGTCCTGGACGTCCACGCACAGCCACGGCCCGTGCCGGTGCACCCGTGCGGTGACGGTCGTCCCCGGCGGGGTGTGCGTCCGGGCGTTCGCGAAGAGGTTGACCATGACCTGTTGCAGCCGTGCGGCGTCCGCCGCCACCAGCGCGGGCTCCTCGGGCAGGTCGAGCCGCCAGTAGTGATCCCGCCCGGCCGCCCGCGCGTCGCTCACGGCGTCGATCACCAGGGGGACGAGGTCGGTCTGCTCGTACTGCAACGGCCGCCCGGCGTCGAGCCGCGCGAGCAGCAGCAGGTCCTCCACCAGCCCGGTCATCCGCCCGGCCTCGGACTCGATCCGCCCCAGCGCGTGCCGGGTGTCGGGTCCGGTCTCCTCCCGGCCGCGCCGGGTCAGTTCGGCGTAGCCGCGGATGGAGGCGAGCGGGGTGCGCAGCTCGTGACTGGCGTCCGCGACGAACTGCCGTACGCGCATCTCGCTCTGCTGCCGCGCGTGCAGCGCTCCGTGGACGTGGTCGAGCATCCGGTTGAGCGCCGCCCCGACCTGTCCGACCTCGGTGTGCGGATCGGCCTCCGACTCTGGCACCCGCTCGTAGAGCGTGACCTCCCCTGTGTGCAGGGGCAGTTCGGAGACACGGGTGGCGGTGGCGGCGACCTTGCGGAGGGGGCGGAGGGCGAGCGTGACGATGGCGGCGCCGGCGAGGGAGGCCGCCACGAGGCCAGCGGCCGTCACGCTGATCTCGACGTAGATCAGCGTGGTCAGGGTGTTGGTGACCTCGTTGGTCGGCAGGGCCACGTAGAAGGCGCCGTTCCCGCCGCTCTTGTACCGCGCCTGGTACTCGCCGCGGCCCGGGATCTCCACGGTGTGCGGCTTCCCGTCCTTCACGACGGAGGCCAGGGCGGCCAGTTGGCTCTCGCCGAGCTTGACCGGAGTGGGCTGCTCGGCACCGCTGGAGTCCTTCTTCCCCACACTGACGACGCCCTTGGTGACCTCGCCGCTCTTCACGATCGCGCCGATGGCCCCCATGCCCTGGCCCCGGGTGACGAAGTCCAGGGGATCCTTGACGATGCCGTCGTCGCTCGGCGGGCGCATGGTCCGCCCGCTGCCCGGCGGCTCACCCAACGGGCCGCCCGCCGCGCGCATGGCCATCTGGGCCACGTTGGCGTTCACCTGGTCGTACAGGTGTGAACGCAACGCGATCGTGGTCACCGTGCCCATCACGGCGCACACGACGGCGATCAGTGCGACGGACGCGACGACGAGCCGCGTCCGCAGAGTACGCGGCTGTCCTCGCCTCTTCTGCGTCCGCGGCCGTCGTCGTCCGCTCATGACGCCGCGGGCTTGATCAGGTAGCCGGCTCCACGCCGGGTGTGGATCATCGGCTCGCGCCCCGCGTCGATCTTGCGGCGCAGATACGAGATGTAGAGCTCGACCACGTTGGCCTGGCCGCCGAAGTCGTAGGACCACACACGGTCGAGGATCTGCGCCTTGCTCAGCACCCGGCGCGGATTGCGCATCAGGAACCGCAGCAGTTCGAACTCGGTCGCGGTGAGGTGGATGTTGGCGCCACCCCGGGACACCTCGTGGCTGTCCTCGTCGAGGGTGAGGTCCCCGACGACGAGCACGGACTCGGAGCGCCGGTCCGAGGCACCCGCACGCCGTATGAGTCCACGCAGCCGGGCGACGACCTCTTCGAGGCTGAACGGCTTGGTGACGTAGTCGTCGCCGCCGGCGGTGAGCCCCGCGATCCGGTCCTCGACCGCGTCCTTCGCCGTCAGGAACAGCACCGGAACGTCCGGCATGTCCCGGCGGAGGCGCCCGAGGACGGCCAGGCCGTCCATGTCCGGCAGCATCATGTCGAGAACGACGGCGTCGGGCCGGAACTCGCGCGCGGTCTGCACCGCGCCCGTCCCGTCGCCCGCGCTGCGGATCTGCCAGCCCTCGTAGCGGAGGGCCATGGACAGCAGCTCGGTGATCGACAGCTCGTCGTCCACCACCAGCACGCGGACGGGGCTCCCGTCCGGCCTCAGCAGTTCGGTGCGCCCCTGGGGCGAGGTCGTGGTCATAGCGGACACCTTGGCCGGTGCCGCTGAGAGCATCCTTTCCGCAAGCTGTGATTTATCTGAGAAACGCACAGGCGCCTCTCAGGAAACTCCTGGGAACGTCATGCGTCCCTCTTACCCCTCTGTGGATCCGCCCCTCGGACGGCCCGGGATCGCGCCTCAGCCGAGCCCGAACAGCCGCGCCCCGTTCCCGTGGCAGACCGCGCGCAGCCAGTCGTCCCCCAGCCCGAGCCGTTCCAGGGCGCGCAGCTGGTGGACGTAGGGGTAGGGGATGTTCGGGAAGTCGGTGCCGAGGAGGACGCGGTCGCCGAGGTCGGCGAGGCGGGGCAGCAGTCCGGCGGGGAACGGCGCGAGCCGCTCGCTGAAGTCCGTGAACGCCATCGTCGTGTCGAGCCGCACCTCGTCGTACCGCTCGGCCAGGGCGAGGAAGTCCTCGTACTCGGGCATGCCGAGGTGCGCGACGACCAGCCGCAGCCGGGGATGGCGGGCGAGGACGCCCGCGACCGGGCCCGGCCCGGTGTGCTTGCCGGGCGAGGGGCCCGATCCGCAGTGGATCACCACGGGGATGCCCGCCTCGGCGAGCATCCCCCAGGCCGGATCGAGGAGTTCGTCCCCCGGGTCGTACGCCCCCACCTGCACATGCGCCTTGAAGACGCGCGCGCCCGCTTCGACCGCCTCGCGCACGTACCGGTCGACGCCCGGCTCGGGGAACAGGGTGGACGTGTGCAGGCAGTCCGGGGTGCGGCGCGCGAAGTCCACGGCCCAGGAGTTGAGCCACTCGGCCATGCCGGCCTTGTGCGGGTAGAGCATCGCGGTGAAGGAGAGGACCCCGAACTCCCTTATCAGCGCGAGCCGTTCGTCCTCGTCGGCGCGGTAGGTGATGGGCCACTCGACACCGCCGGTCAGCTCCCCGACACGGTCGAAGTAGTCCCAGACCTTGCGCAGCACCCGCTCGGGCATGAAGTGCGTGTGGACGTCGACGAGTCCGGGCAGCCCGAGTCCCCGCCAGAACGCGCGGACCTCCGCGGCCTCGCCGGGCACCGCCGCCGAGACGGCCGCCCGCTCTCCCGGCCGCGCCCCGGCGGATACGTCAGAGTGATCGCTCATGTCCGCCACTCTCCGTCCGCCGGTCCCGCGGCGTCCAGCACCTTCCCCACGGAACCGGACGGCGGGAACCCGGGCCGGTACCCGGGCGGGCTCCCGGAGGGCCTGGCCGGCCTCTCAGAAGAGCCCTTCCTGGACTCCCGACTCCACGGGCGACTCCCGTACGGGAAAAGCCCGTACACCGCTCTCCTCCGTGCCGCCGGTCAGCTCCCAGCCGGTCAGCAGCCGTGTGTCGAGGACGAGGACTCCACGCGCGGTGGCCAGGTGCAGATCGGGCCCGGCGGCACCGCACAGCTCACCGCTGATCGCCCCTCCCGCCACCAGCTCGCTGACGACCCCCTGCGCGGGAGGCATTCCGCCGAGCCCGAACACGTCGGTGTGGTCGACGGGTTCGAAGGGCTCACGCCGGAGGGACTCCGGCCAGGCGTCGAGCCGCCCCACCCGTGCGTGCAGCTCTCTGATCCCGGCGATCCGGTCCTCGGGCCCCGGCAGCGTGGCCCGCACCGCCCGCTTGGCGGCGTACGGGATCCGGTCCGGCACTCCGAGCGCGGCCCGCAGCAGTTCCTCGGCCCGGCGCGCCGCCATCAACGGCCCCTGCCCCAGCCAGCTGAAGGTGACGGCCCCCTGCTCCAGGAGCCGTACGGAGCCTCGCTCGGCCCGCGTGATCCCCACCTTCACCATGCCGGGCCCGAACCACGCCAGGTACACCCGGTACGGGCGCGGGTCGTCGGCCATCGTGTCGGCGGCCACCGAGTGCGCCCGGTCCAGCCGGGCACAGTCCTCGCAGCGCGCGCCCGTACCGCGCGCGGAGACGACGGCTCGCACGGCGCACGCGTTCCCCCTGGCCCCGACGCATGTCCGCACACCCCCGTCCACGACCCCGAACGCCACACGGCGCCCGCGGACCAGCGGGCTCTCCCGCCCACCGCTCCACACGAGCACCGGCCCGTCCCCCGACCACCGCAACCCCGAACACGCCCACACCTGCCGCACCCCACCGACAGTAGAGCCCGGCACTGACATCGCCCTGCCCGGACCGGCAGGGAGTGGGAGGCGGCCGCGCGAACGCAAGCGCCGTTCACCCACATGGGTGACACTTCGGGCGTCTGGGCGTTTCTTCCTCCCATCAGGTTTCTACGGTGGACGGGCGTCGCCCCTGCCCCCGGTGACGTTCCCACGACCAAGCTCCCGCCAGGGATCTCGTATGAGGAACGCCATGGGCATCAAGGACAGGCACACGGACGCCACTCCGCTCGGAGGCGCGGCGCCCCTGGGACCCATCCCGCCGCCGGGCCCGAACGCGCGCAGCCGTCTCGACCAGGGAGTGACGGTGGTGGAGCTGCACGGCACCGTCGACCTGAACGTCATCGCCGAGATCCGGGTGCACACCGACGCCGCGAGCGCCTACCGGGACTCCCGGGTGGTCGTGGACCTGAGGCCGGTGGAGTTCCTCGACTGCGCCGGGCTCGGGGTGCTCTGCAGGACCCGGCGCCGGGTCCTCGAACGCGAGGGCCGGCTGGCGCTGGTCTGCGTCCGGCCCTGGCATCTGCGGATCATCAAGGCCGCCGGACTCGGCCCGCACTTCGAGATCCTCACCACGGTGGAGGAGGCGCTGAGGTACACGACGACCCTCAACGACGCTTAAGACGCGGGGAGTTCACTCAGGGCTTGGGAGTCCGCGCGCCCGTGACAGTTCAGGCCACCGTGCGCACCCGCACCGGAGGCCGCCGGCCACGCATCGGCGCCCACCGCCTCCGCGAGGGCGGACACAGGCCCCCCACCGCCCCCTCGGAAGCACACACCTGCCCGTACGCCCCCTCGTACATCGGCCGAAACGCGCACTGCTGCCTCTGCCGGGGCCCGGTATACGCTGCACGGACAGGGGCCCACCGCTTCCCGGCTCCGACCGGTGACAGTCGACCGGCCCCTGTTCTTTCGGCCCCCGGCCCCTGGGTCCTCGTGACCGCCCGACCCCTGTGAGCGGCTGGGGCCGCATCGCCGACGACGCAGCTCCCAGCCTTCGTCCTCTCCGGCCTTTTTGGAGTCCGGGATGTACTCCCGCACGCCCGGGTGGGCGGTGAGGACGGTCGGTGCGAGCCGGCAACGGGAGGGGAGCCCGAAACCGTCCCGCACCCCACGGCCGTCGCCGCCGCGTTCGCCCGCGAACGGCGGCGGCGGCCGTCGACCCACGCGACCGGCCCGCCGACCGCGCAATGACCTGCCGTCCTCCCTCAGTCGCGGACTCCGGGCGGCGACCTCACGCCTGGCCGCTCGGGGCGATCTCGTCGAGCAGTCCGCGGACACGCTGTTCGATCTCGTCGCGGATGGGACGGACGGCGGCGATCCCCTGACCCGCCGGATCGGAAAGCCGCCAGTCGAGGTAGCGCTTGCCGGGGAAGACCGGGCAGCTGTCCCCGCAGCCCATCGTGATGACCACGTCGGACGACCGGACGGCATCCGCCGTGAGCACCTTGGGCACCTCGGCCGCGATGTCGATACCGGACTCCGACATCGCCTCCACGACGGCGGGATTGACCGTGTCCGCGGGCGCGGACCCGGCGGAGCGCACCTGGACGCGGCCCCCGGCGAGGTGGGTGAGGAACGCCGCGGCCATCTGGGAACGGCCGGCGTTGTGGACGCAGACGAACAGGACGGACGGACGCTCGGCGTGGATCGTCATGACGGGTGTCCTTCTGGGCGGAGACGGGTCAGGGGTGCGTGGGGGCGGCGAGTTCGGGGGCACTCCGGCCGGGAGCGAGGTCTGTCCGCGCCGGCTGCGGACGCCCGAACAGGGCCCTGGCCAGCCCCAGCCCGACTGCGGCGCCCGCCAGTTGGGCCGTCACGAAGGGCAGGACCGAGGCGGGCGCGATTCCGGCGAAGGTGTCGGTGAACGCGCGGCCGACCGTGACGGCCGGATTGGCGAACGAGGTGGAGGACGTGAACCAGTACGCCGCGCCGATGTACGACGCCACGGCCACCGGCGCGAGGTGCGCACGGCCGGTCCGCCCCAGCCCGAGGATCAGCAGGACCAGCCCGGCCGTGGCGACCAGTTCGCCCAGCCACAGATGGCCGGCCGAGCGATCGTGGGTGGACCACTGCACCAGCGGCCGGGCGAACATGGCGTCGGCCAGGACCGCGCCGCCGATCGCCCCGACGGTCTGGACGGGCACATAGGCGGCCACGTCCCGGCCGCGGGGTCCCTCGGCGCAGCCGCGGCCGGTGATCCAGGCCGCGATGGTGACCACGGGGTTGAAGTGCGCGCCGGAGACCGGCCCGAGCAGGGCGATCAGCACGCCCAGCGCGAAGACGGTGGCGAGGGAGTCGGCCAGCAGCCGCACGCCGGCGTCCGAGGTCAGTTCGGTCGCCTGGATCCCCGCGCCGACCACCACCGTGACCAACGCGGCCGAGCCGACGGCCTCGGCGAGGACCCGCCGCCCCAGTCGCGTGCTCACTCGGCCCCCTCGGCGGCCCGCGCGGTGGCCAGGAACGCGGAGAGCCGGTCGAGGGTGCCGGGGAGCGCCCAGTAGTAGACCCACGTACCGCGGCGTTCGCAGTCGATCAGCCCCGCTTGCCGAAGCAGCTTGAGGTGGTGGGAGATCGTCGGCTGGGACAGGTCGAAGGCCGGCGTCAGATCACACACGCAGACCTCACCGCCCGCCCTCGAAGCGATCATCGACAGCAGTCGCAGGCGGACCGGATCACCGAGGGCCTTGAAGATCCGCGCCAGCCCGGCCGCCTGCTCCTCGTCCAGGGGGGCGGTCGCGAGGCCGGGGCAGCAGGCGGTGGACGGGTCGTCCCGCCCGATCACCACAAGCTCTTGTTTCGACATGCTTCTATGTTGACGTTTTTCGAAGCAGAGCGCAAGGTTGCATCGACAGACGTCAATACAAGCGGATGGGAGTCCCCCCATGTCCCGTGCTCAGCTCGCCCTGCGCGTCAGCGACCTGGAAGCCTCGATCACCTTCTACTCGAAGCTCTTCGGCACCGAGCCCGCCAAACGGCGTGAGGGCTACGCCAACTTCGCGATCACCGAGCCCCCGCTCAAGCTCGTCCTGATCGAGGGCGAGCCCGGCCAGGAGACACGGCTCGACCACCTGGGCGTCGAGGTCGACTCCACCGACCAGGTCACCGCGGCCACCACCCGCCTCAAGGACGCCGGCCTGGCCACCTTCGAGGAGAACGACACCTCCTGCTGCTACGCCCTCCAGGACAAGGTGTGGGTCCACGGCCCGGGACAGGAGCCGTGGGAGGTCTACGTCGTCAAGGCGGACGCCGACACCCTCGGCAAGAGCGCCGACCCCGGCCCGGGCGACGACGGATGCTGCACCTCGCAGACGCCCGACGAGGCCGCGAAGGGGTGCGGTTGCGGCTGACAGCGCCAAGCGCCGCGAAGGCGCCTGATGCCGGTGGGCTGGTACACCCGGATGAACCTCACCTGAGACGCTCTCCGGATTCTTCGGAGTTCGGCAGTCTGCGGATGTCGAGAACGTGCCACCGGCTCCGTCCCAGGGACATCAGCGGTCACCACCGGCCGCACCAGAAAGAGGGAGAAACCAGCATGGCGATTCAGCGGATGGACAACGTCGGCATCGTCGTCGAGGACATCGACGCCGCCGTCGCGTTCTTCGTGGAACTCGGTATGGAACTGGAGGGCAGGGCGGAGGTCGAGGGCCTCGTCGCCGACCAGTGCACCGGACTCGACGGCGTCCACTGCGACATCGCGATGGTCCGGACCCCGGACGGTCACAGCCGGCTCGAGCTGGCGAAGTACCGCAGCCCCGCGGCGATCAGCGCCGGCCCGCGCAACCAGCCGCACAACGTCCTGGGCACACACCGCGTCATGTTCGCCGTCGACGACATCGAGGACACCGTCGCCCGCCTGCGCCCTCACGGCGCCGAACTCGTCGGCGAGATCGCCCGGTTCGAGGACAGCTACCTGCTCTGCTACCTCCGCGGCCCGGAGGGCATCATCGTCGGACTGGCCGAGCAACTGAACTGAGACCGCCCTCCACGCCGAGGAGAACGAGAAAACGGAAACGCAAGAGGCCCCGGATCTCTCCGGGGCCTCTTGCCTGTGTGCACTCGGCAGGATTCGAACCTGCAACCTTCTGATCCGTAGTCAGATGCTCTATCCGTTAAGCTACGAGTGCTTGTTTTGTTGTTCTTTCGTCTTCGCTTCCCGGGCTTTTCCCCCGCTCGCGGCGACAGGAAGAACATTACATGACTGCCGCCGCCATGTGAAATCCGTTTGCCTCACCCCTTGTGAGCTGCGAAAACGCCGTTCTGGGCGGTTCGGGGCGGCCTGGCAACGACGAAGCCCCGGTCCACTGGACCGGGGCTTCGGATCTTCGCGCGGAGGCGGAGGGATTTGAACCCTCGATGGGCTTGAAGGCCCAAACCGCATTAGCAGTGCGGCGCCATAGACCGGACTAGGCGACGCCTCCCGCACAACCGCTCACGCGAGCGCGAGTGGTGCGTGCAGATGATGACACAGACGAGCGCCGCGTCACCAATCGCCCCCTACGGTACTAGGCAGGCAGGCCGGAGGGCAAAGCCCGCCACCGGCGCGCGACCGCGCGCAACCAGGGAGGACGCGTCGCGTTAGGCATCACATGTTGCGCCGACTGCTCCTCACCGCCGCCGCGTCCGCCACCGCCGCGCTCACCGCCGTGCCCAGCGCATCGGCCGGTACCCCCGCACCCCCGCCGGCCGCATCCCCCGTTCCCACGGCATCCCCCTCGCCCCTGGCCGCTCCCGCCGGCCTCTCCTCTCTCTACACCGCCGCACGCAGTGGCGTGGAGTCCGCCGCCATGCCGCCGCCGGCCCGCCCCGAGGACTCCGGGGACCGGCTGACGGTGACGGTCCACGACGCGGGGAACGGCGCGGACGGCACGTACGAACTGGACTGTCATCCCGCGGGCGGGAGCCATCCGCGGCCCGCCGAGGCCTGCGACCTGCTCGACGGGAACACCACCTGGGGCAAGGACCTCTTCGCCCCCGTACCGCCGGACGCCCTCTGCACCATGCAGTACGGAGGGCCGGCCACCGCGCACGTCACGGGCACCTGGGCGGGACGACCCGTCGACGCCCGCTACGACCGGACGAACGGGTGCGAGATCTCCCGCTGGAACACCATGGTCCCGTTCCTGCCCGACCTGATCTCCTGACGCGCGAGCCGGCCGGGCGGGGGCGGCCGCGCGAGGGCGTCCCCGCGGTTGGGCGAAAACACATGGTCACAGCTTCTGCGTCCGTTCTGCGTGCGACCTCCCTCTCATCCGGCACCGTCGGCGGGACCTCTGCCCGTAGACTCCCTCGCGTGACACGCTGCGGGCAGGTTGGCAAGATGGCATCCGCGGTCGGCAAGGTGCGGTAACAGGGAGGAAGCGTCTCGTGAGCAGCAGGCCATCCCGAGGCGCTGCTCGCCTCGCAGCCATACTGGATGCCCTTCCCGACGCGTTGCTGCTGGTCAACGCCAACGGAACCGTCGTCAACGCCAACACCATCGCCCTGGAGGCCTTCGAGACCCCGGGCACGGCACTGGTGGGCCGCGGGCTCCTCGACCTGCTGCCCGAGTTCGACTCGCGGCTGATCCCCGGATCCATGCGGCGGCCCGACACCATCGACCAGCGCGGGCGGACCAAACCGACCCGCATGATCGCGCGGCGCACCGACGCCACGGAGTTCCCGGTCGAGGTCACCAGCGCGAACCTGGAGGACGGCCAGCAGGCCTACGACAGCTACGGCCCGACCCCCGACGAACTGCTCATGCTCGTCGTCCGCGACCTCTCGGGCACCGTCGACACCGAGGCCGAACTCGCCCGTTCGCAGCGCCAGACGGAGATGATCCTGCGCGCCGCGGCCGAGGGGGTCGTCGGGACCGACACCGAGGGCCGGGTCGTCCTCGTCAACCCCGCCGCCGCCCAGATCCTCGGCTACCGCGCCAGCGACCTCGGCGGCAAGGACCTGCACGCCCTGATCCTGCACTCGCGGGCCGACGGCGAACCCTTCCCCTATCCCGAGTCACCGCTCGCCGACACCCTGCGCTCCGGACGCAAGCACCGGGTCCGCGGGCAGGTGCTGTGGTCGAAGTCCGGCGACCAGGTGCCGGTCGACCTGACGACCTCTCCGGTACGCGACGGGGACCAGCTCGTCGGCGCCGTCATGACCTTCACGGACCGGCGGCCGTACGACACCCTCGCCCAGGAGAAGGACGCCGCCGACACCCGGCACACCGAGGAACTGGAGCGGATCGGCGAGGAACACACCGCCGAACTGGAGGCCCTGCGCGAGCGGCACACCGCCGAGGTCGCCGAGCTGACCGAGCGGCACGAGGAGGAACTCGCCGCGGGGGACGAGCGGTACGCGTCCCTCGGTGAGCGGGAGAAGGACCGCTACGAGGCGCTGACCGCCCGGCACGAGCAGCTGCTCGCCGTCCTGGACCAGTCCCTGCGCGGGCCGCTCGACCAGCTGCGCGGCGAACTCTCCAAGCTCGCGGCCGACGACGCGGGTCAGCTGTGGCCCGAAGCCAACCAGGTGCTCCACCATCTCGCGGCCGGCTACTCGCGGATCACCACGCTCGTCGACAACGTGCTCGGCTACCAGCGCCTCGACGCGGGCGACGAGACCATCGCCCGTACGAACGTCATGCTCGACGCCGTCGTCGCGGCCGGTGTCGACGGGGCCGTCGACCTGATCGGGCCCGGACGCGTCCAGTTCGCCGTGCACGCGCCGCCCATCGAGGCCGAGGTCGACCCGCATCGGCTCGCGCGCGCCCTGGCCCACCTCATCGCGGACGTCGCCGGAGTCGACGCCACCGGCAACGCGCCCGTCTCGGCGGGCGGTTACATGGACAACACCGTGGTCGTGGCCGCGGCGCAGCGCGGCGAGGTCGTCCGGATCGAGGTGCGCGGGCCGTACGCCGGGGGTGACCCGGTGCACGAGCCGATCGTGCGCGGGATCGTGCGCGCCCACGGCGGGGTGCTCCAGACCCACGAGGTGCCGGGGATGAGCGGCAGCGCCTTCGTCCTCGAAGTGCCGATCGGGGGCGGGGCCGGAGCGGTCGCGCCCGTGATCGGACCGCCGGTCTCCACCGAGGTCGCGCTGCCCGACCAGGCCGCGCAGCAGAGCGGCGGCCGACGACGGGCCCGGCGTTCGTCCGTCGACGCCTTCCTGGACGGCGGCGTCACGGCCGAGTCCGACGCGCAGTCCGGGGACAGCACCGGGGCCGGCGGGACGGTTCCCACCGGTCGGCGCCGTCGGCGCGCGGCGGGGGATCCCGCGGCCGGCGAGGTGCCGGTCCCCGCGCAGGGGACCGCGGCCGAGCCGTCCGGTGAGGGTTCCGGCGGTACCGGGCGGCGTCGTGGCCGGCCGAGTGCGGCCGAGGACGCGGGCGACGCGGCGGTACCGGGCGCGGACGACGCGGTCTCCGAGGGTGCGGTCGTCATGGCGGGCGAGCACGGCGCGGGAACGGCGGCCATCGGATCGGGACTGGGCGGGACGGTGCCTCCGCAGGGGGTGCCGGTGCCCTCCGGACGACGCGCACGCCGTGACGGTGAACAGCAGGCACTCCCCGCCGCGTTGCCGGCCGCGGCCGGTGCACAGGCAGGGGCCACGAACACAGGCCCGGACGGTCCGGACGACGACGCCTCGGACGCGGAGCACCCGACCGGACGACGCCGCCGTGCGCTCGCCGCGGCGGCCGAACGTGCCGCCGCGCAGGAGACGGGCGCCCGTACGGTGTTCGCGCTTCCGCCCGCGGAGGCGGACCGATCGCCGGAGTACGTCCAGGCCGAGGCGCAGGCGCAGGCCGCCCAGGCACAGGCCCAGGTCCTCCAGGCGCAGGCCGCCCAGGAGGCGCAGGCCCAGGTCGCCCGGGCCCAGCAGGCCGCGGTCGCGGCCGGTCACGGTCAGGCCGACGACGGCCGCCACGACGCGGTGTCGCACGCCGACGACGACGACGACCACACCCCGCCCCAGCCGCACCCCGTCTCCGGCCCGGGCCGCCGTCGCGCCCGCCAGGCCGCCACGCCGGGTCAGCCCGGTCAGCCCGGTCAGCCGGTCGCTCCGACGGGAACGACGACCGGAACACCTGGGGTTCCTGGGCAGGGCATCCCCGGACAGGGGGTTCCCGCCCCGGGAGTCCCCGCTCACGGCGTTCCGGCTCAGGGCCGTCCCACGCAGGGAGCCCGGGGTGCCGCCGTCGGTGCGCAGGGCACCCCGGCCGGTGCCGCCGCGATGCCGGGCGCGCCCGCTCCGGCGGCCCAGCAGCCGTGGCCCGACGCGAACACCGCCCCCGGTGCCGACGACACCTCGGGCGCGAACACCCCGGCGCCCGCCGCCCGTCGTCCCGTACAGCCCGGTGTTCCCGGTGTCGCGCCGGCCGCCACGCGCCCCGCTCAGCCCGTGGCGCCCGCTGCGCAGCCGGCCATCGCGCCGCTGCCGCCTGAGCGGCCCGCCCCACGGATCGCGCAGCCGCTGCCCGCCGAGGCGTCGGCGACGTCCGCCGCGGCGGACTCCAGCACGACGCAGGGCCGTGCCATAAGCGTGCGCACGCTCGGCCAGGGCGTTCCGTTCGCCCGCCAGATCGCCGCGGCCCAGCCGGGTGGCGGCGTCCAGGCGCCGACGCCTCCCCCGCACCAGTCGAACGGTTCGGGCCGCCGCCGCAAGCTCGGCACGCCGCCCGAGCCCGTCGTCGAACGCCCGGAGAACGGCGCGCGGTCGCCCCAGCAGGGCGGCCAGCCCGCGTCCGGACCCCGGCGGCCCGGAGCCACCGAGGGTGCCGGACGGTCGTACGCCATAGGAGCACCGGACGAGAACGCCGCCGAGGGCCCCGAGCCGCTCGACGGTCCCGGCGGTGCCGTCGAGGTCGCCGACCAGCCGCAGCCCCGGCCGGTGGACGACGAGTTGCCCCCGGAGCCGCTGGACAACCCGAGGCGGCTGCTCGTGTGGCCGGCGCCGGACGTCACCACCCAGCAGGCGCTGAGCGACCGCGGCTACCGTCCCGTCATCGTGCACTCGCGCGAGGAGGTCGACGCGCAGATCGCCGCGTTCCCCGCCGCGCTGTTCGTCGACCCGCTGACCGGCCCGATCACGCGCACGGCCCTCCAGTCGCTGCGGCAGGCCGCCGTGGCCGCCGAGGTTCCCGTCCTCGTGACGGCGGGACTCGGACAGGCGACGCGCGAGGCGGCGTACGGTGCCGACCCCGCCGTCCTCCTGAAGGCCCTCGCGCCGCGCGACTCCGAGCAGCATCCGCCGCGCGTCCTGCTCATCGAGGAGCACGCGGAGATCGCGCTCGCCCTCACCGCGACGCTGGAGCGGCGCGGGATGCAGGTGGCGCGGGCGTCGACGGACGAGGACGCCGTCACGCTGGCCGCGCAGATGCGTCCCAACCTCGTGGTGATGGACCTGATGCAGGTACGCCGGCGGCGCGCCGGAATCGTCGACTGGCTGCGGGCGAACGGGCAGTTGAACCGCACGCCGCTGGTCGTCTACACCGCCGCCGTCGACCCCGCGGAGCTTCCGCGGCTGGCCGCGGGGGAGTCCGTGCTCTTCCTCGCCGAACGCTCCACGAGCGACGAGGTCCAGGACCGGATCGTCGACCTGCTGGCCCGCATCGGTACCAACTAGCGGTCCGTGCACATCCCACTCCGCGGCGCGGACGTGGCGGCGCTCCGGGCCCGGGACAGCCGTACGCCGGGCGGGTCGTGAAACGCCCGCCCGGCGCAGGTGTCGCGTGCCGGCGCCGGTCGTGGGGACCCGGCGGGTCGTGTCGGAGCCGGTGTGTCAGAGCTGGGTCACGTCCAGGCCGCCCTCGGCGTACTGCCGGCGGAGCACCTTCTTGTCGAACTTGCCGACGCTCGTCTTCGGCACCGCCTCGACGATCGTCCAGCGTTCCGGCAACTGCCACTTGGCGATCCTGCCCTCGGCGGCGAGGAAGGCGCGCAGCGTCGCGAAGTCGGCGGTGGAACCCTCCCTGAGGACGACGGTGGCCAGCGGGCGCTCGCCCCACTTCTCGTCGGGGACGGCGACGACCGCGGCCTCGGCCACGTCCGGGTGGGACATGAGGGCGTTCTCCAGGTCGACCGAGGAGATCCACTCGCCGCCCGACTTGATGACGTCCTTGGCGCGGTCGGTGAGGGTCAGGAAACCGTCGGGGCTGATCGTGCCGACGTCACCGGTCTTCAGCCAGCCGTCGGGGCTGAACTTGTCGGCGGGGCGCAGCGATTCCGCTCCGGCGCCGCCGTAGTAGGCGCCCGCGATCCAGGGACCGCGGACCTCCAGCTCGCCGGCCGACTCGCCGTCCCACGGGAGGCGCTCACCGCCGGGGCCGGTGAGGCGGGCCTCGACGCCGGCCGGGAAACGGCCCTGCGTGAGCCGGTACGCGAACTCCTCGTCCGTGCCGACGGCGTGGGCCGGCGGGCGGGCGACGGTGCCGAGCGGGGAGGTCTCGGTCATGCCCCAGGCGTGGCAGACGCTCATGCCCAGCTCGTCGAAGGCGGTCATCAGGGAGGGCGGGCAGGCGGAGCCGCCGATCGTCACCTGGGTGAGGGAGGAGACGTCCCGCGGCTTGGCGGTCAGCTCGGCGAGCAGGCCCTGCCAGATGGTCGGGACGGCCGCGGCGTGCGTCGGCCGCTCGCTCTCGATCATCTCCGCGAGCGGCGCGGGCTGGAGGAAACGGTCGGGCATCAGCATGTTGACGCCGGACATGAAGGTCGCGTGCGGCAGACCCCAGGCGTTGACGTGGAACTGCGGGACCACGACGAGGGTGGTGTCCTGGTCGGTGAGCCCCATCGACTGCGCCATGTTGACCTGCATGGAGTGCAGGTAGATCGAACGGTGCGAGTACACGACACCCTTGGGGTCCCCGGTGGTACCGGAGGTGTAACACATGGCCGCGGCCTGTCGCTCGTCCAGCTCCGGCCAGTCGTACGCCGTCGGCTTCCCGGCGAGCAGCTCCTCGTACTCGTGCACGCGCACGCTCGCGCCGTCGAGCAGCGAACGGTCACCGGGGCCCGACACCACCACGTGCTCCACCGTCGACAGCTGGGGGAGGAGCGGAGCGAGCAGCGGAAGCAGCGAGCCGTTGACGATGACCACGCGGTCGGCGGCGTGCTTCACGATGAACACGAGCTGTTCGGCGGGGAGACGGAGGTTCAGCGTGTGCAGCACGGCGCCCATGGAGGGGATCGCGTAGTACGCCTCGACGTGCTCCGCGTTGTTCCACATCAGCGTCGCGACCCGCTCGTCGCCCGTCACCCCGAGGTCGTCGCGCAGGGCGTGGGCGAGCTGGTTGGCCCGCGCGCCGGCCTCGCGGAAGCTGCGCCGGTGCGGCTCGCCCTCTCCGGTCCAGGTCGTGATCTGCGACTCTCCGTGGATCCGCGCCCCGTGCACGAGAATGCGGGTCACAGTCAGCGGTACGTCCTGCATCGTGCTCAGCACGGCGTCCTCCCGGGGGCGACATTGCCTACGCGGTAGTAATGGGTTCCGCTGATTCTGCTCACATACCGCGTGGTATGTCACTAGGCGCAGGAATGATCGATCAGCGCCACCCCTGCTCGGGCGCGGTTTGCGAAGCACGGGAACCGGTCCCACGTCCGCGCCGGGATCCGCCGGACAGGACACCCGCGGACACGCCCTAGGCGGCGGGCGCCAGTTCCGGGTCCTCGCGCAACTTGCCGAGCGCTCGCGACACCGCCGACTTGACCGTGCCGACGGAGACGCCGAGCACCTCCGCCGTCTGGACCTCGCTCAGGTCCTCGTAGTAGCGCAGCACCACCATCGCCCGCTGCCGCGCCGGCAGTTTCATGACCGCCCGCCACATCGCGTCGCGCAACGCCTGCTGCTCGGCGGGGTCCGCCGCGGGCAGCCCCTCCGGCTCCGGCAGCTCGTCGCACGCGAACTCGTCGACCTTGCGCTTGCGCCACTGCGACGTCCGTGTGTTCAGCAACGCCCGCCGCACATAGCCGTCGAGCGCCCGATGGTCCTCGATCCGCTCCCAGGCGACGTACGTCTTCGTCAGCGCCGTCTGCAGCAGGTCCTCCGCGTCGCTCGGGTTCGCGGTGAGCGACCGGGCGGTCCGCAACAGCACCGGCTGGCGTGCCCTCACATAGGAGGAGAACGACGGGTACGAACGGGTCTGCGTCGCCGGAGTGGCGGCGTCCGAGGCGCTGGTGCAGACGAGTGTGGTCATGACTCCACGCTAGGTTCGCCCCCTCCTCCCGCGGATCGGCCGCAGGTCCCGAAGCCATGTCCGCCTCAGGTTGTAGGAAGGGGGGTGGCCCCACCTCCTGAAGGTGGACGAGCGCGCACCGCCCCCTGAGGGTTCACCCCTGAGAGAGTCGAGGGGGAGACGGCAGGCGCCGGCTGGATCGGGCCGGGGAGAGCTGCGGACGGGCGGGGTCCGCCGGATACGGCCGGGAACGGTGGGGAAGAGCTCGGGCAGCTGTTCCCAACTCTGGCCACCTGGAGCGACCGTCGCGACCGGTGCCCACCGCCAAGCCCACTCGGAGACCTGCCCGACTCCTCCAGCCCCTCCCCGCCTCTCCCTCCTCTCCTCTCCCTTTCGCGTCCCTGACGGCCGGGACGGACGGCTTCCTCAGCCGTCGGAGCCGAGGATCAGCCCCGAAGTGGGGACTCCCGTACCCGCCGTGACCAGGACCCGTTCGGCTCCGGTCATCTGGTTCACGGACGTGCCCCGCAGCTGCCGGACGCCCTCCGCTATGCCGTTCATCCCGTGCAGGTACGCCTCCCCGAGCTGTCCTCCGTGCGTGTTCAGCGGCAGCCGCTCCTCCGCGACGAAGTCGGCCGCCTCCCCCGGCTTGCAGAACCCGAACTCCTCCAACTGCGTCAGCACGAACGGGGTGAAGTGGTCGTACAGGATCCCCACGTCGATCTCCGCCGGCCCGAGCCCCGCGGTACGCCACAACTGCCGCGCCACCACGCCCATCTCGGGCAGCCCGGTCAGATCGTCCCGGTAGAAACTCGTCATCTGCTCCTGTGCCCGGCCCGCTCCCTGCGCGGCGGCCGCGACGACCACCGGAGGACGGGGCAGATCCCGGGCTCGCTCCACGGAGGTGACGACCAGCGCCTGGCCGCCGTCGGTCTCCTGGCAGCAGTCCAGCAACCGCAACGGCTCGACGATCCACCGGGACGCCGCGTGCTCGGCGAGCGTGATCGGCCTGCCGTGGAAGTACGCCGCGGGGTTCGTCGCCGCGTACTTGCGGTCCGTCACCGCGACATGGCCGAACGCCTCAGGGGTCAGACCGTAGGTGTGCAGATACCGCTGGGCCGCCATCGCCACCCACGAGGCCGGGGTGAGCAGCCCGAACGGCAGGGCCCAGCCCAGGGCCGCGCCCTCCGCCGACGGCTCTCTCCGCTGCACGCCCGAGCCGAATCTGCGGCCAGACCGCTCGTTGAACGCCCGGTAGCAGACGACGACGTCGGCCACCCCGGTCGCGACCGCGAGCGCCGCCTGCTGGACGGTCGCGCAGGCCGCACCGCCGCCGTAGTGGACACGGGAGAAGAAGGACAGCTCCCCGATCCCGGCCGCCTGGGCGACGGTGATCTCCGGGCTGGTGTCCATCGTGAACGTCACCATCCCGTCCACGTCGCCCGGTGTCAGCCCCGCGTCGTCCAGCGCTGACCGCACCGCCTCCACCGCCAGCCGCAGCTCGCTGCGCCCCGAGTCCTTCGAGAACTCGGTGGCCCCGATCCCGACGATCGCCGCCCGCCCACCGAGGCCGTCCCTCCTTCGCACACTCACGAGGCACCGCCCTCGGCCGACGCCTTGCCGGAGACGAGGAAGGACACGGGAACAGAACCGGAGGTGGGGGCGGACTCGGCTTCAGGGGTGGATGGGGAGGTACGGGCCGTGGTGGAGGCGAGGGCAGCGGAGGCACTGACCGGGGCGGAGGGCGGTGCGGTCGTCCTCGGACCCGGGACGGTCACCGTCACCGTGCCCATGACGTGCCGGCCGATCTTGTTGGTGCCGAGGATCCGCACCGTGACCGTGTCGCCGTCGACCTTCTCGATCGAGCCCGTCATCACCATGGTGTCTCCCGGGTGGTTGGGGGCGCCGAGCCTGATGGCGACCGCACGCAGCACGGCGGTCGGCCCGAAGTGATCGGTCACGTACCGTCCGACCAGTCCGTTGGTCGTCAGGATGTTCATGAAGATGTCCGGGGAGCCCTTCTCCCGTGCCAGCTCCGCGTCGTGGTGCACGTCCTGGTAGTCCCGCGACGCGATCGCCCCGGCCACGACCAACGTACGGGTGATCTCGATCTCCAGCGGCGGCAGTACGTCACCGGCCCCGTACGTGGAGCCCGTGTCGCCGGACGCGGGTGCCGCGCCCGGATCTCCGTGTCGGGACCCCGGCCCGGAAACGCCGGCCCGACTCGCCGAGCCCGGTACGGTCCGCTCCACCTTCATGTCGCCACCTCCCCCTCCACCATCGGCCCACCTCTCACGAGCAACTCACCGAGTTCCTGCAGCACTTCGCCCCCGCCCCCCAGATACGCGTCCAGCTGCCGCCCCCAGAGGAAGTGACGGTGCACCGGGTGGTCGAGGTCGGCCCCCGCCCCGCCATGCAGGTGCTGGCCCGCGTGCACCACGCGCTGCCCGGCCTCGGACGCCCACCAGGCGGCGGTCAGGGCGTGCGTCCCGTACGGCAGTCCCTCGTCACGGCGCCATGCCGCCTCGTACGCCGTCACCCGTATCGCTTCGATGTCCATGTACGCGTCGGCTGCGAGCAATTGGACTCCCTGCTTGGCGGCGAGCGGGCGCCCGAACTGCTCCCGCACGTTCGTGTACGCGACGGCGCGCGCCAGCGATCCCGCGCACACCCCGGCCTGCAGTCCCGCGAACGCGGTGCGCGCCGTGGCCAGCACGTCCTCGTGCGCCCCTTCCGTGCCGAGGGGCTCCCCCGGTGTCCCCTGGAGGGTCAGGCGCCCCGCCGACCAGGGCGCGGTCAGCTCGACGGGTTCGCCCGCCGGCGCCTCCGCGGTGCGCACCAGCCAGAGCCCGCGTCGGTCGTCGGTCACGAGAACATGTGTGGCGTCCCGCAGCCAGGGCACCACGGGGACGGTCCCGGTCAGCAGCGGCCGTCCCGCTGCCGGGGCACTCGACGAGCGGCCGCCCTCGGTGGCGACGACCGACCCCGGCCCGCGCAGCGCTCCGGCCACCACCACCGTCCCGTCCGCGATTCCCGGCAGCAGCCGCTCGCGTTGCTCGGGGGAACCGTGCGCCGCGATCGCGAGCTGCCCGTACACGCAGCTCGCCGCAAAGGGCACCTGCGCCGTGGTGCGGCCCTGTTCCTCCAGCAGCAGCACCAGCCCGAGGAGCCCGATGTCCTCGACGGCCGCCACGAGCCCGGCGGCGCACAGCTCCTTCCACAGTCCCGTGTCGCTGTCCGTCCCGGCCGCGGTGAGCCGCTCGGGCGTGGAGAGGTCGCCGAAGATCCGCGCGGCCAGGTCCCGGGCGGCCACCTGCTCCTCCGTGGGCGTGAAGTCCATGTCAGCTCCCCCCGCCCGACGGGACGCCGACACCGCCGGGCGCCGCCGACAAAGTGGCCGGCTCGCCGGCAGCAGCGTCACCCTCGCTTCCCGTCCTGGCCCGGAACACCGGCAGAAGCAACTCCTCGTCGTACTGCCGGAATTCGAGGCGCACAGGCATCCCGACCCGCACACGGTCGTGCGGCACGCCCACGACGTTGCTCACCATCCGCACGCCCTCGGCGAGTTCGATCAGGCCGACCGCGTAGGGAGGGTCGAAGGCGGGGAACGGCGGGTGGTGCATCACGACGTACGAGTAGACGGTCCCCTCACCGCTCGCCTCGACGGTGTCCCACTCCGGGCCGCCGCACGCGTTGCACCCGGGCAGCCAGGGAAACCTCAGCGTCCCGCATCCCGTGCAGCGCTGGATCAGCAACCGCTGCCGACCGACCCCCTCCCAGAAACCGGCGTTGTCCCGGTTGACCACGGGGCGCGGGCGACTGCTCCCGGACGGGGGCGTGCCGGCGGTGCCGACCGGTACGGCGGACCCGGTGGTATCGGCCGGCACCGCGGGCTCGACCGGTGCAGCGCGGCCGACGGCACCGGCGGGTGCCGCAGCGCCGCCGGTGCCGGCGGACTGCCCTGCTCCCCCCGAGCCCCCCGCCCCGGCAACACCTTCCTCACCCCTCGGGTTCCGTCGCGCGGGCGCGTACTTGAGGATGCGGAACCGGTGCGTCCCGGCGAGTTCGCCTCCCGCGCGAACGTCCATGCGCGTCGTGATGAAGTACCCCGTGCCGAGCTTGGTCGTCTTGCGTTCGGAGACGGACTCGATCATCGAGTCGAAGGTGATCTCGTCTCCGAGCCGCAGCGGACGCAGATACTCCTGCTCGCAGTCGGTGGCGACCACCGAGGTGCAGCCCGCTCCGTCGAGGAGCGCGAACAGCTCGTCGTTCGTATCGGAGCGGCCCGGCCGACCCGTGTGACCCGCGAGGCCGCCCATCGTCCACGCCTGGAGCATGGTGGGTGGAGCCACCGCGTTCGGCCCCCGGTACGCCGGATGCGTGTCCCCCATCGCCTCGCACCAGTGCCGGATCATCGGTGCGTTGACCGGGTCCCTGCCGACACCTCCGACGGTGGCCGCACGCCCTTCGAACTCCCGTAGTTTCACCAGCAGTTCGTCGCCGACATTCCCACGATCTTCTGCCCCGCCGTGCACGGCGAACCCTTCACCACCCGCCGCACCCTCAGCATCCGCACCCGCACCCGCACCCGCACCCGCACCCGCACCCGCACGACGGTCACCCATGCCATGGCCGGCCGCCCCATGTCCGCCCCTGTCGCGGCCGTCCGTCCTCGCGTCGCCGCCTTCCGTCCCGCGCGGCTTCATCGCCGCCCCCTCTTCATCCCGAGCCGCATCGTCGCGACGATCTCCCGCTGCACCTCGCTCACCCCGCCTCCGAACGTGTTGATCTGCGCCGCCCTGTTCATCCGCTCCAGCTCGCCGGCCCCGAACGCCCCCGGTGAACCGGAGCGGACCAGTGCGTCCTCTCCCACAATGTGCTGACACATTCGGTACACCGCGACCGCGGATTCGGTTCCCATGACTTTCACGCCGCTGGCGTCTCCCGGCGCCAGTCGGCCCGCCCCCACGTCCCCCACCAAACGCCAGTTGAGCAGGCGCGATGCCGCCAACCGGGCATGTACTTCGGCCAGCTGGAAACGGACCCACGGCTCGTCAACCCGGCGTCGCAACGTCACCGGATCGGGCGTCCGGGCCGCCTCCAGCGCGGCCGCGTAGAAGTCCTCGGCCTGCATGCCGATCGCGGCGAGGGCGACCCGCTCGTGGTTCAGCTGGTTGGTGATGAGTCCCCAGCCGGCGTTCTCCTCGCCGACCAGGTTCGCGGCCGGAACGCGCACGCCGTCGTAGTAGGTCGCGGTGGTCGTCTGGCCGCCGACCGTCTCGATCGGCGTCCAGGAGAAGCCGGGCGCGTCCGTGGGGACGAGGACGATCGAGATGCCCTGATGCTTGGGCGCGTCCGGGTCGGTCCGGCAGGCGAGCCAGATCCAGTCGGCGTTCTGGGCGTTGGAGGTGAAGATCTTCTGCCCGTCGATCCGCCAGTACCCGTCTCCTGCGCCCTCCGGATCCGAGGGTGCACCCGGCTCCCGTACGGCGCGTGTCCGCAGTGAGGCGAGGTCGGTGCCGGCCGACGGCTCCGAGTAGCCGATGGCGAAGACGAGGTCGCCGCTCAGGATGCGGGGCAGGAAGGTCTCCTTCTGCTCCTCGCTGCCGTACTTCATGAGGGTCGGGCCGACGGTGTTCAGCGTGACCATCGAGACGGGGGCACCCGCCCGGTAGGCCTCGTCGAAGAAGACGAACTGTTCGTCCGCGCCGCGTCCCTGCCCGCCGTAGGCGACCGGCCAGCCGAGGCCGAGCAGTCCGTCGGCGCCGATGCGGCGGAGCAGTTCACGCTGCCCCACGGGGTCGTCGGAGGGCGGTGGTCCGTCCGGCATGAGGTCCCGGAAGTACGCACGGAGTTCGGCGCGCAGCCGCTGCTGGCGTTCGGTGGGGGCGAGGTGCACGGCGGCGGCCTCCCGGACCTCGTACGGACAGGAGTTTCTGACTGTCCGTCAGATCCCGTGCACTGTCAAGGTCATGGGCATCGGGCCAGGAGCTGCGGAAGACGGGCCGCCGGGCGCCCTCGAACGGCCGGACGCGCACCCACGCACCGGGGCCCCACTCCTCCGGAAACACGGCTGCGCGACGGCACCGAAGCACCGTCGCGCAGCCGCTGTGAAACCCCACAGAGCACTACCCCACGCGGAGACCCCAGGGCCGATGAGAGCGCATCGGCCCGTGGCTCACCAGAGGTTGACGAAGTTCACCAGCACGTTCGAGTTCCCCTGATTGATGGCCGTGAAGGCGGATCCGTTCACCTGGGCGGTGTTGTTCTGGTTCGAGGCTCCGGCCCCGACCGCCTGCTGCTGAGTGGTGGAGGAGTTGCCGTTGTTGTCGTGCCCGACGCCGCCACTGACGGTCGCCACTCCCGCGTTCGATCCGTTGCCCGCGAAGCCGCCGTTGTCCGCCGACGCGACGCCCGTGCAGAGGGCGGCGGCCAGGGGAAGGGCCGCGACGGCGGCGAGGACGCGAGCGGTACGGATGCCTGCCATGTGAATTCCTCCAGAACCGGGTTGTACGCACCGGCGATGAACCGGGCTGTACGGGAAGTACGGCTAGTTCCAAGGCAGTTGGCCGACCGCCTCGGTGAAGTGCACGACGTCGCGATTCCAGAGTTGCCCACGGGGCTCCCGCGAACCACCCCGGAAGCAATGATTCCCCCTCAAGCGTGATGACAAGTCGATAAACCCCCTTCCACCCGACAAAGCCCCTGCTCAGCACGCAGCCGACCGTTCAACCCTCACCCCTCCCCAAGCGCCGCAACAGCCGAAGCGTTCCGGCACATTTTCGGCCGATCTCGCCCATCGCCGACTGCAGGTACCTCAGCGCTCGGCGAGCCCTTCCTTTTTTCGAACACTCGTACGAACATAGAGCCATGGCCACCATCGACCGGCAGGCCACCACCCTGGCCCTGGCCCACGCCCTGTCCGCCGCCGAGCGCGGACTGGCGGTGATCCCGCTGTCCCGAACGAAGCTCCCGGCCCTGCGTTCCCCCCACCGCGACGACCCCGAACCCACCCCCTGCCACGGCGAGTGCGGGCGCTTCGGACACGGCGTGTACGACGCCTCGACCGAGCCCCGGCGCATCCGCGAACTCTTCGCCGCCGCCCCCTGGGCCATCGGCTACGGCATCGCCTGCGGCCTCGACCCGCACCACCTCATCGGCATCGACCTCGACACCAAATCCGGTACGGACTCCTCCACCGCTCTGCGCGAACTGGCCCTGCGCCATCTGTTCACGATCCCGGAGACGGTCGTGGTCCTGACCCCGAGCGGCGGCCGGCACCTGTGGCTGAGCGGACCGCCCGACGTGGTCGTCCCCAACTCCGCGAGCAGGCTGGCCCCCGGCATCGACATCCGCGGCGCCGGCGGCTACCTCGTCGGCCCCGGCTCACGTACCGAACACGGCGTGTACGGCACGGCTCCCGGCACCGGACGGCTCGCGCCCGCGCCCTGCCCGCGCGAGCTCCTGGACCTGCTGCTGCCACCGCCCCGCAGGCACCATCCGACCCCCTCCTCGGCAGGGCAACAGGGGCAGGGGCTCGTCCAGTTCGTCCTCGCCGCACACGAGGGCCAGCGCAACACGCGCCTCTTCTGGGCCGCCTGCCGCGCCTACGAGAACGGCATCGGCCCGGAACTGATCACCCCACTCGTCCGGGCCGCCGTCCGCACCGGCCTCACCGAACCCGAGGCCCGCTCGACGATCGCCTCCGCGGCCCGCATGACGGCTCCTTCACCCCGGCAGCGCTGAGGGCGCGCCATCGCCGGGGGCCACGCGTGACGGCCACGCACCCGGCGGCGCCGGAACCAGGGAGCACGCGAACGGCCCCTGACCGAAAACCCGGTCAGGGGCCGTTCACCTGCGGTGGGTGTGGGATTTGAACCCACGGTGACATCGCTGCCACGACGGTTTTCAAGACCGTTCCCTTAGGCCGCTCGGGCAACCCACCCCGCGCTGCCGTTGATCGGCGGCGCGGGGACAAGAGTAACGGGTCCGGTGCCCGACCCGCGGGTCAGCTGTCGCCCTCTCGCGAGGCGAGGGTGACGTCCGTGGTGTGGGTCTTGCCGTCGCGCGTGTAGGTGAGCTTCACCGTGTCGCCCGGCTTGTGCGTCCAGATCTCGCCGATGAGGGTCGGACCGCTGTCGATCACCATGTCGTCCAGCTTGGTGATGACGTCGCCGGGCTTGAGGCCCGCCTTGGCCGCGGGCCCGCCGGACTCGACGGCCGCCGCGCCGCTCGCGCCCTGCTCGGTGATCTTCGCGCCGCTCGTGCCCTCCTCCAGGGAGACCGAGGCGCCGATCTTCGCGTACACCGGCTTGCCGTTCTTGATCAGCTGCTGGGCGACGTTCTTCGCCTGGTTGATCGGGATCGCGAAGCCCAGCCCGATGGAACCGGACTGACCGGAGCCGCCGAGACCGCCGCTGCTCGACGACTGGATCGCCGAGTTGATGCCGATGACCGCGCCCGAGGCGTCGAGCAGCGGACCACCGGAGTTGCCCGGGTTGATCGAGGCGTCGGTCTGCAGGGCGCTCATGTAGGAGGCCTTGCTGCTGGCGCTGCCGTCGCTGGAGGCGACGGGACGGTTCTTGGCGCTGATGATGCCGGTGGTCACCGTGTTGGACAGACCGAACGGCGCGCCGATCGCGATCGTGGAGTCGCCGACGGCCACCTGGTCGGAGTTGCCGAGGGTGAGCGGCTTCAGCTCTCCCTCGGGCGCGTTCTTCAGCTTGATGACCGCCACGTCGTAGCCCTGCGCGTGACCGACCACCTCGGCGTCGTACTTCTTGCCGTTCGGGAAGGTCGCGCTCAGCTTGCCGCCGTCGACGGCCTCCGCCACCACGTGGTTGTTGGTGAGGATGTGGCCCTGGGTGTCGAAGACGAAGCCCGTGCCGGTGCCACCCTCGCCGCTGGTGCTCTGCGCCTCGATGGTGACGGTGCTCGGCAGCGCCGTGGCGGCCACGTTCGCGACCGTGCCCGAGGCGCGCTTCACCTGGCCGCTGGTGCTCGGGGCGGAGACCGTCGTCGATCCGGTGGAGTCGTCGTTGTTCTTGGCCAGGCCGTAGCCGATGCCACCGCCGACTCCGCCGGCGACCAGCGCGGCCACCAGGATCGCGGCGACCAGGCCGCCACGGCCGTTCTTCGGCTTCGGAGCGGGCTGCTGGTACGAGGAGCCCCAGCCTCCGGTTCCCGAACCGCCGCCGTCGGCGTACGACGGGGTGGCGGGCGGCGGAGGCGGCCAGCCTCCTTCGGGGGCGGAGCCCTGGGCTCCGGTGCTCTGTGCGTAGGGGTCGGCGCCCTGTCCGTAGGGGCCGGCTCCGTGCCCGGCGCCGGCCGAGGCGTACGCCGGAGCGCCCGTGGGCGCCGACGCGTGCTCCGATGCGCCGGGGGCGCCCTGCGGGACGGCGGGGATCGGAGCGGTCGGTGCACTCCCGCCGTGCGGGGCCTGCGCGGAAACAGCGGGAGTGTCCACCGGCACAGGAGGTGCGGACGGGGCCGGGGGTACCTCGGTGCCCTCGTTCTCGGTGCTCACAGCTCTTCTCCTCGATCCACGGCTGTTGTTCTCGGTCGCACTCGGTCACACCCACTCACGCTTGCTGATGGCCCGGCGCGATTCAGCTGTGCATGTGCTTTTGTACGCCGTCAGCTTTTCCCACTGGGCGTCAGAGCACCATAAGCGGTGCCTGTGCGTCCGGGGCGACTCTTTATAACGGACCTTTGTCACTAAAAGGAGGAAGGGTCATGTCTCCCACCTCACGCCTACCCCGCGACGGTGGCACCATGACGCGGTGACCCTCGCACGACAGCACCCGATCCAGGTGGTCGCCCACCGCGGAGCCTCCGAAGAGGCCCCGGAACACACACTGGCCGCGTACAAGAAGGCGATCGAGGACGGCGCGGACGCCCTTGAGTGCGATGTGCGCCTGACCGCCGACGGCCACCTCGTCTGCGTGCACGACCGCCGCGTCAACCGTACGTCCAACGGCCGCGGCGCCGTCTCAGCCCTGGAGCTCGCCGATCTCGCCGCTCTGGACTTCGGCTCCTGGAAGAACCGCGACGAGTCCCCCGACTGGGAGCACGTCCCCGGAGGCCCCGAGGACACCTCCGTCCTCACCCTGGAGAGACTGCTCGAACTCGTCGCCGACGCCGGCCGCCGCGTCGAGTTGGCCATCGAGACGAAACACCCGACCCGCTGGGCGGGCCAGGTCGAGGAACGGCTGCTGGTCCTGCTGAAGCGCTTCGGCCTGGACTCTCCGGTGTCCGCCGCCGACTCCCCGGTCCGTGTGATGAGTTTCTCGGCGCGCTCCCTGCACCGTGTCCGGGCCGCGTCCCCGACCCTGCCCACGGTGTATTTGCTCCAGTTCGTCTCCCCCCGGCTGCGGGACGGACGACTGCCCGCGGGTGTCCGGATCGCGGGCCCCTCGATGCGGATCGTACGCAGCCACCCCGGGTACATCGAGCGCCTCAAGCGGGCCGGTCACCAGGTGCACGTCTGGACCGTGAACGAGCCCGAGGACGTGGACCTCTGCGTTGAGCTGGGCATCGACGCCATCATCACCAACCGCCCGCGCGCGGTACTGCGTCAACTGGGCCGCTGATCCCGGACCTCCCCGGACTCCGACACCGCACGTGAAGCACCACGATCGCCCCTCAAAAACCATCGAAAACCGGACGCCCGTCACGGGGAGTGCACCGGCGCGTTCGCTCCGTATTCGATCGTTACAAGTGCGTCAGCAGACGTCGATTGGCCGGTTTCCGGTCCAGTCCAAAGGGGCATCCACTCCGTGGCGTGGGGCAAAGGAGGTCTCGGGGGTGGCGTTGGTGGTGGCACAGGAGGTGCCCACGTCGTCGAGCATGGCCGTACCCCATGGCCCTGCGGGCGTGGGGGAAGCAAGGCATCGGATGCGGGATCACCTGCGCTCCGGTGGCGTGGCGGAAACGGTCATCGCCGACGCGGTACTGATCCTTTCCGAACTGCTCAGCAATTCCTGCCGACATGGCAGACCCCTGGGCGAGGCGCTCTCCGGCGACGGCGACGTGCGGGCGACCTGGCGCGTCGAACCGGCGGGACGGCTGACGGTCGAAGTGACGGACGGCGGTGGTCCGACCCGCCCTGTTCCGTCGACGCCCTCGGTCACCGCTCGTGGCGGCCGTGGCCTGAACATCATCACCGCGCTGGCCAAGGACTGGGGTGTCCGGGACGACATCCACGGCGAGGTCACGGTGTGGGTGGTCATCCAGGACGATGTGGAAACGGCCCGCAGACGCGACGATTTCGCTACGCGCGTCGCGTCACCGACCGTGTCCGGGATATCCGGCCTGGACTTCGCGGACGCCTTCGACGACCTCGGCTGAGACACCCGCCGCCCGAACCACCGGTGCCGGTGCGACGCGGTGCGTTGTCCACAGGGTCCCGTCGGCCTCCGCGCGAACGGCTAGGCTCGCGCCCGTACGAGACGAGCCGTGATCGGGAGACACCCACGATGGCCAAGAAGCGACCCCAGACGAGGGCCAAGCAGCCGCAGCTCCAGGACGGAGAGATCCCGGTTGTCGGCGCTCGCGAGCCCTGCCCCTGCGGCAGCGGCCGCCGCTACAAGGCCTGCCACGGCCGAGCCGCAGCGCACGCCGTGACCGAGCTGGTGCACCGCCCCTTCGAGGGCCTGCCGGGCGAGGGGGACTGGGTCGCGCTGCGCGAGCTGGTGCCCGCCGCGACGGTCGAACTGCATCTCAAGGAGAGCCTGCCGGAGGGAGTTCCCTCCGTCACGCTCGCCACCGTCCTGCCGATGGCCTGGCCCGCGCTGCGCCGCGACGACGGCTCGGTGCTGCTCGGCCTGCAGAACGACACGGCCTCCGGCGACATCAGCCGCGACCTGGCCGACACCCTCCGGCGCGCGCTCACCGCGCAGCCGGGCACCCCGGTCGAGGGCCGCCGCGCCCCGGCCGACGGTCCGCGCCTGCAGGACCTGCTCGACCCGGAAGGCTCCTTCGAGCCAGTTGTGCACACCGGCTTCGAGTTCTGGGTCCCCGACGCGGAGAACTCGACGGCGGAGGTGACCGCTTCTCTGGAGCGGGCCAACGCCGCGGCCATCCCGACCGTGAAGCTCTCCGGGGTCGACGCCGCCTACTGGTGCGAGACTCCCGACAAGAACCACCTGCGCTGGGTCATGCCCCACGAGGAGGAGCAGCTTCTGGACGCCCTCGCGCGGCTCCACGCGGCGGGACGTTCGGGCCTCGGGGAGGGCACCCGGCTGGTCGGTTCCTTCCGCGCGCACGGGCTCACCGTGCCGGTCTGGGACCTGCCGACGGGTGTCACGGCGGACGACGTCGAGAAGCCGGCGGCGGAGTTCGCCGAGCGCCTCACCACCGCTCTGGCCACGGACGAGCCGCTGACGGCGGACGAGCGTCGCGCGCGGGGCGGCCTCACCAACCGACAGGTGACTCTCAGCTGACACACAGACTCGGAAACTGACCGACCGGTCAGCTGGTCGCGACTTCGGAAGCGGGTGACTCCTGTCACAACTCCCCGTTGTGACAGGTAAATCCGTGTCCGAATAGCCGAGATCGAATTTGCGAACCGCCGATCTCTTGTTACCGTTCGAGTAGCCCGGTTGCTGGTGCATCCCCCGTCGCCAGCAACCGGGTCTTTTCATGCCCGCAATCAGATCCGCGGTCAACAGCCTTGCTACGAGGCCGAGTTGCTCCCCGAGCGCAGCAACAGCGGCCCGTCGGGCCCGGATCCCTTCGCGAACTCGGCGATCGCCGTGTACGCCTGCGCGCCCCCCGCGGTGCGCTCCCGGGGCGTCTCGCACGCCCCCGGATCGTCCTCGGCGTCCACGGTGCAGTTGATCTGCACCGTGCGCCCTCCGGGGCCCATCAGGCTCAGCAGGGAGCTCAGTTCTTCGCCGGTCGCGTTGCGGTAGTAGGTGCGCGCCCAGGTCTCCTCGCCCTGCGTCAGGACACAGGTCTGCGCCTCGACGCCGTCGGGCGAGGAGAGTTCGGGACCGCACCGGGCGGCGGTGGCCAGTCCGAGGCCGAGCAGCAGGGGAGACCGGGAGGGTTCGGGAGAGCGCGGCCGGTCGTCGGTGCGAGCCGTCCCGCGCACGGCAGCCGGATCGTTGTCGCCGACGGAGCCGGCGGACGCCACGGCCAGTGGAAGAGCGAGGACGAACGCCACGACGCCGACCAGCGCCATGAGACGAACCCTTCGGGGGTCAGGCCCGCCGCGCGGCGGCGTCGAGGCCCCGTGCCCCCCAGAATTGCGCTGCATAGGTCGGACGATAACGAGCGCGGGCGGGCGCGCGGCTCACCGCGCGCCGGACGCCCTTACAACTCGGGTGCGCTCACACCCGTACGAGTGAGTGCTTCGACGACAGCGTCCACCACGGCCTCCACACCTGGTACCCAGGGCGCGGCCGAGCCGGGCAGCGGAGCGCGCTCCCAGCGGATCTGACCCTGGCCGGTCTCGGACGGCGGCAGCGCGATGTAGCCGCCGTCGCCGTGGAAGCGCAGGGAGCCGGGGACGAAGTCCTTGGCGTAGAGCAGCTCGCCGAGCTGCTCCATCGAGTACGGGGCGACGAGGATCGCCCAGCGGGTGGGAGCCGCGACGACCGGGCCGAGACGCATGCCCGCGCGGTCGAGGCCGTCGAGAGCGCGGGCCGCGGCGACAGCCGGCAGGCTCACCGCGCACGGGGCGCTTCCCCCGGTGGCCATCACGATGGGCGCCGAGGGCCGGTTGCTCCACCACCAGCGCACCATGCGCTCGTCCGTGGTGGCCGCGAGGAGGCCGGGGTCGAAGGGATGGGCACCGGGCACCGTGCACTCCGGGTCTGGGCATCCGCAGCGGGCGCGCCCCTGGGGGTCGGCCGCCACACCCGGGAGGACGGGCCACTGCCATGCGGTCGCGAAGGTCAGGGCCGCGCTGAGCATCTCAGGCCTCCCGTTGTTTCGCCTGGACAGGAGCCTGCGTCGCCTTCCGAGGATCTCGCGCATGAGCGCTCGTTCCTTTCCGTTGCACGCCTGGCAACACCGAGGATCACATCACACCATGTGTCGATCTCTTCACTGTGCGTACCTGCTGGCGCATCACACCCCTGCTGGAGACAAGGGGAACCCCTCTGGGCCGAGCATGTGGCTGCGTCCGCGCCCACACTGCGTACATCCAAAGCATGGGCATGGCGTGGGGTGGCGGCGCCTGGCGTTTTACGTCCCGCGGTATTTCTTGCCGCCTCCGCCACGGGAGGATGGGGCACGGTCGTCGGTGGTTAAGACGCCCGGGTCCGTCGCCAGGTTCCGGGCGGATCTCAACCGCCCCTGGCCTTCACCGAGTACGTACCCATCACGACCGCTGTGACGCTCCGTCGAACGAGGCCAGTCGACCTCAATAAGCCGTTACCCGAGTCAGTTTTAGGCCAACTTAGTTTTCCCGCAAGGGTTACCGCCGGTCTCATGGACACCAGGAATCCCAGCAGGACAATGCTGGACATCCCCTCACGAGTGCGTGTACATGTGGAGACACTGCTAGCGGCGCAGAACTACATGGGGGTTTGCGATGCTACCGAGCAATACGCACCGGCCGGAAAGCCGGACGTCATGAACGCCCCTCACCTTCCGAAAGTGGCTGGAATCGATTCAACGGTTCCCTCGCCCGCACACACTGTCGCGCCCGCGCCTGCTCCCCCGGGTGCCGCCTCGGTCGCGCCGCCCACCGGCCCCGGAGCGGTTCTCCAAGATCGACTCGCGGGCTGGGTCTCGGATCTCACCACCCTCCACGAACTCACCGAGCGTCTGGCGCGCACCTCGACCCTGGACCAGGCGCTCCAGGAACTGCTGCGCGCGGGAGCCGCCCTCGTGGGTGCCCGGCGCGGTCTCGTCGTCATGGAGCCGGGCGACGGACTCGGCCCCGACACCACGATCGGCCTCGGCCTCGCCCGCGCGGACCTCGGCCACATCGAGACCGTCCCGCGCAGCTCCATGTCGTACGGGCAGATCCTGGACGGCCTGCCGGGCGGGGAGGGCGAGATCGCCCAGCCGGACCTCCTCTCGGAGGACGGGCTCGACCCCCGCCACCGCGAGGTGGCCGCCCGCCTCGGCTACGCCGCGAGCTACGCGCTGCCCCTGTCCACCGAGGCCGCGGGCCGCCTGGGCGCCGCCGTCTGGCTCTACGACGAACCCGCCGAACCGGTCGAGCGGCAGCGCCACCTCATCGGCCTGTACGCCCGGTACGCCACCGAGCACCTGGCGCGGCTCCTGGAGCTGGAGCGCACGCGCGCGTGCATGACGACGATCTCCGCGGAGCTGCTTCCCTCGCGACTGCCGCGGGTCTCCGGCGTCCAGCTCGCCGCCCGGCACCGCACCGGACCGCGGGGCGGCGGTGACTGGTACGACGCCCTGCCGCTGCCCGACGCCGCGCTCGGCCTCGCCGTCGGCTCGGTCACCGGCTCGGGACCCAGCGCGGTCGCCGCCATGGGCCGGCTGCGTGCCTCCCTGCGGGCGTACGCGGTGATGGAGGGCGAGGATCCGGTCGCGGTGCTCTCCGACCTCGAACTGCTGCTCCGGCTCACCGAGCCGGCCCGCTCGGCGACCGCCCTGTTCGCCTACTGCGAGCCCGCCCTGCGCAAGCTCACGCTCGCCGGGGCCGGCCACAGCCCGCCCCTGGTCATCGGCCCGCGACGGACCGAGTTCGTCGAGACCTCCCTGTCGGCGCCGCTCGGGATGCTCGCCTGCTGGGAGGCCCCCAGTGTCGAGATGACCGCCGAACGCGGCGAGACCGTGCTCATCTACACCGACGGGCTGCTGCACCGCACGGGCGACCCGATGGACCGCGCCTTCGCGCGGCTGCACGCGGCGGCGGCCGGCGTCCCGAAGGCCGTGCGGGACGACCCCGGGGCGATCGCCGACCACGTCCTGCGCACGGTCCTGCCGGACGGTCTCGACGAGGCGGACAGCGACGAGGACGTCGTCCTCCTGGCGGCCCGCTTCGAGTGAGCGCGCGGACACCTCGTGTAACAGGCCTTCCGGCCCTGGGCCCCCTTCAGCGCGACCGTACGATGGAGGAGGTCCAGAGTCGTAACTAGGAGGCAGACCGTGTCGGAGGCGCTCACACCGGAGACCCCGGAAGCCGTGCTTGACGAAACCGCTGACGAAGCGGGCGAGGAAGAGCCCATCAAGCAGCGGAAGAACGGCCTGTACCCGGGCGTGTCCGACGAGCTCGCCGACAGCATGAAGTCCGGCTGGGCCGACACCGAGCTGCGCGGCCTCACGCCGATCGCGCAGGCCGAGTACACCGCCGCCCGCCGCGCGGCACTCTCCGCGCGCTTCCCGGGCGAGCGCCTGGTGATCCCGGCGGGCAACCTGAAGACCCGCTCGAACGACACGGAGTACGCCTTCCGTGCCTCCGTCGAGTACGCGTACCTCACCGGCAACCTCACCGAGGACGGCGTCCTCGTGCTGGAGCCGGCCACCGAGGGCCACAAGGCGACGATCTACCTGCTGCCGCGCTCCGACCGGGAGAACGGCGAGTTCTGGCTCTCCGGCCAGGGCGAGCTGTGGGTCGGCCGCCGCCACTCCCTCTCCGAGGCCGAGCAGCTGTACGGCATCCCCGCCTCGGACGTCCGGGAGCTGCCCGCCGCGCTGTCGGAGGCCACCGGCCCCGTCCGCGTCGTGCGCGGCTACGACGCCGCCATCGAGGCCGCCCTGACCGACAAGGTCACCGGCGAGCGCGACAACGAGCTGCGGGTGTTCCTCTCCGAGGCCCGCCTGGTCAAGGACGCGTTCGAGGCCGGCGAGCTGCAGAAGGCCGTCGACTCCACCGTCCGCGGTTTCGAGGACGTCGTGAAGGTCCTCGACAAGGCCGAGGCCACCAGCGAGCGCTACATCGAGGGCACCTTCTTCCTGCGCGCGCGGGTCGAGGGCAACGACATCGGCTACGGCTCGATCTGCGCCGCCGGCCCGCACGCCTGCACCCTGCACTGGGTACGCAACGACGGCCCGGTCCGCTCCGGCGACCTGCTGCTGCTCGACGCCGGCGTGGAGACCCACACGCTCTACACCGCCGACGTCACGCGCACGCTGCCCGTCAACGGCACGTACACGGAGATCCAGAAGAAGATCTACGACGCCGTTTACGAGGCTCAGGAGGCCGGTATCGCGGCCGTCCAGCCGGGTGCCAAGTACCGCGACTTCCACGACGCCGCGCAGCACGTGCTGACCGAGAAGCTCGTCGAGTGGGGCCTCGTCGAGGGCCCGGTCGAGCGCGTCCTGGAGCTCGGTCTGCAGCGCCGCTGGACCCTGCACGGCACCGGCCACATGCTCGGCATGGACGTCCACGACTGCGCCGCCGCCCGCACCGAGACGTACGTCGAGGGCACGCTGGAGCCGGGCATGTGCCTGACCGTCGAGCCGGGCCTGTACTTCCAGGCGGACGACCTGACCGTGCCCGAGGAGTACCGCGGCATCGGCGTCCGCATCGAGGACGACATCCTCGTCACCGAGGACGGCAACCGGAACCTGTCGGACGGCCTGCCGCGCCGGTCGGACGAGGTCGAGGCCTGGATGGCGTCCCTCAAGGGCTGACATAGTGCCCCACGAGGGCTGATACGAGACTGCTGGCCGGGTGCCCTCCAGGGTGCCCGGCCAGCGGTGTGTCCGGGTGACGGCGGCCTCCGGACTGCGGTGGCCCGCGGGCGGATCGGTGCGCACGCGGGTTTTCGGTGTGCCTAGGGGGGCGGCTTTTCGTGGACGACGACTTCTGGTCCGGCGTCGGGGTGGATCTGCATCTGGAGCCGGACGCGGCGGCCGGGCGCAGGGCCGGGCTGGAACGGGCACTGCGGGACGCCGTCCGCGCCGGACGGCTCACCCCCGGTACCCGGCTGCCCGCCACGCGCCGCCTCGCCATCGAACTCGGCCTCTCCCGGGGCACGGCGAAGGCGGCGTACGACCAGCTCATCGCCGAGGGCTATCTGACGGCCCGGCAGGGTTCGGGCACCGAGGTGGCGTCCCTTCCGGCCGGTGGCACTCCGGCGGACGAACGGGCGCCACACGCGCGTGCCCCCCGTTTCGATCTGCGCCCCGGCAGTCCGGACGTCGGCACGTTCCCGGCGGCGGCCTGGCTGCGGGCCCTGCGCCGCGCGATCGCCACGGCGCCCTCCCTGGCGTACGACTACGGGGACCCTCGGGGCCGCATCGAACTGCGGACCGCCCTGTCGGGCTACCTGGGGCGGGCCCGCGGGGTGGTCGCGCCGCCCGAGCGGATCGTCATCACCTCCGGCTACGTCCAGGGCCTCGCCCTCCTCACGCGCGTGCTGGACGGCGGGACGGTGGCCATGGAGGACCCGGGGCTGCCGTTCCACCGGGATGTGGTGCGCAAGGCCGGCGGCACCGTGGTGCCGCTTCCCGTCGACGAACACGGCGCCCGCGCCGACCGGTTGGAGACCCTCGGCGCGGACGCGGTCGTCCTCACGCCCGCCCACCAGTACCCGACCGGCGTCACGCTCCACCCGGAGCGGCGGCGCGCGCTCACCGACTGGGCACGCGCGCGGGACGCGCTGATCATCGAGGACGACTACGACGGCGAGTTCCGCTACGACCGGCAGCCGGTCGGCGCGCTCCAGGGCATGGCGCCGGGCCACGCCGTCTACCTCGGAACCGCCTCCAAGACGCTCGGCCCCGCACTGCGCCTCGGCTGGATGGTGCTGCCGCCCCAACTGGTCGACCCGGTCGCCGACATCAAACTGCACAGCGACCACCACACCGAGTCCATCGGCCAGTTGGCGCTCGCCGAGATGATCGTGAGCCACGCGTACGACCGTCACGTGCGCGCGTGCAGACTCCGCTACCGCCGCCGCCGGGACCAGCTCCTGGACCGGGTGGGGGCGCGCAGGAGCGTACGGGGGATCGCCGCGGGACTCCACGCGTTGGTCGAAGTGACGGACGAGGCGGAGGTGCTGGCGCGTGCGGAGGAGGAGGGGCTGGCGGTGGGACGGCTCGGCGACCACTGGCACGCACCGGGGAGCGGGCGCCCGCAGGGCCTGGTCGTCGGGTACGGGACGCCGCGGGAGCGGATGTATCCCGAGGCATTGGAGGCACTCGGGCGGGTGCTGGAGGGAGCGGGGCGGGCGGGCCGCCCGAGCGGAGCGGCGAGAGCAGGGGCGTTCTGATTTAGGGCGCGTTGACCCGGAGCAGCTTGATCCGGGCGCTCGACGGCTGACCGCAGGGTCTGACGAATGTCATGGCCGGCCGTGAATTGGGTCATGAAAAGACATGAGGAATGGGCCTGCCGAGCGGTCCATCTGGTCCGTAGCGTCGAAGACATGACGACTCGCGACGCACGATCCGCAGAGCGCTCGGCCGTGAAAGGGAACGGGGCGGGCCGGGTGTTGCCGCCCGCCGGACCGCAGCGGGTGCTCGCTCTCGCCCAGCTGAGCAACTCCGTGGGTGACGGCGCCTATTACGTGACGTCCGCGCTGTACTTCACGCACGTCGTCGGGCTGTCCGCCGAGCGGGTGGGACTCGGGCTGACCGTGGCGTGGGCGATCGGCTCGCTGGTGGGTGTGCCGCTGGGCCGGCTCGCCGACCGGCGCGGGCCGCGCGGCATCGCGGTCCTGCTGGCGCTGGCCACCGCCACGGCGGTCGCGTCCTTCCTGCTCGTCCGCGGATTCCTCCCCTTCGTCCTCGCGGCCTGCGTCTATGCCTCCGCGCAGTCGGGGCTCGGGGCGGCCCGGCAGGCGCTGCTCGCCTCGCTGATACCGGCCGGGGCGCGCACCGGGCTTCTCGCACACCTCCAGTCGACGCTCAACGCCGGGCTGGCGGTGGGCGCGGGACTCGGCGGTCTCGCCCTGCACGCCGGCACCCGGTCCGCGTACCTCGGGGTGTTCGCGCTGGACGCGGTGAGTTTCCTGGTGTGCGCCGGCCTGCTCTGGCGGCTGCCGTCGGTCGAGCCCGCGTGGGTGGACCGGCCGGCCGGCCGGGTCGGCCGGGTCGGTCGCGTCGGTCGCGTCGGTCGCGTCGGTCGCGTCGGCACGAGTCCTCGGGACGGTCGGGACGGTCACAGCGGTCGGGGGAGTGAGCGGGGTGCGGCGGCCGGTGTGCTGAGCGACCGCCCCTACGTGCTGGTCACGTTCCTCAACACCGTTCTGTTGCTGCGGATGCCGCTCCTCAGTCTCGGCATTCCGCTGTGGATCACCGAGCGCACCGAGGCACCCGTCTGGCTGGTCTCCGCGCTGTTCGTGCTCAACACCGGTGCGGTGATGGTGTTCCAGGTGCGGATGGCCCGCGGTGTCACGGGGCTTGTCACGGCGACCCGCTCGATACGCCGCTCCGGGCTCGTGATGCTGGCGTCCTGCATGGTGTTCGCCCTGTCGTCCGGCGTCTCCCCCTGGATCGCGGCGGCCGTCCTCGTTGCGGGTGCGGTGCTTCAGGTCGTCGCCGAGATGCAGCACTCGGCGGGCTCCTGGCAGCTCGCGTTCGATCTCGCCCCCGCCGACCGCATGGGCGAGTACCAGGGCTTCTTCGGCACGGGCGTCACAGTTGCGCGGACCATGGGCCCGCTCGTCCTGACGGCCCTGCTGGTCGGTTGGGGGACGCCGGGCTGGCTGCTGCTCGGTGGCCTCATGCTCGGTGCCTCGTACGCGATGGGCCCGGCGACACGGTGGGCGGCCTCACGCAGCCCGGAGCAGCCGGGCGGGGCCGGTCAGCAGGAGGGGACGGACCGGGAGAGGTCCGAGGGCACTCGCCGAGAGGGTGCGCAGGACCGCCGGGAGGGCGGAGCGGGCCGCGGGACGGGCGGGACCCGGGTCCGGCTCGCGTCGGCCGGTGTCGCCGCGGCGCAGGGCGCGGAGTGCTGAGCGACGGTTCGCGGTGCTAGGCGGGCAGCAGGGAGGGGGACGCCCTCCACTTGAGGACCTTGTCGAAGCTGACCACCGCGCCGCCCGGGCCCGGATTGTTGCCGATGTGGACGTGGTCGGCCAGTTGCTGGATCAGGCAGAGACCTCGCCCGTGTTCGGCGTCCTGGTCGGCGGGGCGCAGTGCAGGGCGGGCGTTCCCGGTGGGGAAGCCGGGGCCGGAGTCGATGACTTCGATGCGGCACTGGTCGCCGTCGAGGTAGGCCGTCACCCGGTACTCCTCGTCGGCGTCGCCCCACGCGGTGTCCCCGCCGTGTTCGACGGCGTTGGCGCAGGCCTCGGTGAGGGCGACGGAGAGGTCGTAGGAGACGTCGGGGTCGACACCGGCACTCTCCATCGTGCCGAGCAGCAGACGTCGGGCGAGCGGGACGCTCGCAGCCTCGCGCCGCAGATGGAGTGACCACCAGATGCTCATGCTCCAGCCTCCCGGCCGCGGCTCGACATACCGATACGTATTGCCGCAAGCACGCGTGCGCAATCGCATACGTTCAAGGACGGCGCCCATACGGCGGATGCGCGGGCGCCTGAGGTCGGTGTATGCGGTTGCGAGTTGACGCACGGAGGTCGACGTTCCGGTCGTAGGAGGCGTTGCGGACAGACCGGTCGAACCTCACCTTGTGGACCTGCCGTGGGTGACGGGTGGGCCCAGTGCGATGATGAGCCCGCCATGACTGCCCCCCACCAGCGTTCGGCGCCCTCCGGAGCCGACCTCCGGATGCTCAGGGCCGCGGTGTTCGCCGCGGTCTGTGTCGCGCTGGCCGCGGCCGGTCATGGAATCGCCTCCTGTGCCGTGGTCCCGTTCTGGACCCTGGGCGTCGGCTTCCTCGCGATGTTCACGGTCGCCGCCACGCTGGCGGGACGGGAGCGCGCGCTGCCCGGCATCGTGGCCGTCCTCGCGGTCGGCCAGACCGCGTTGCACACGCTCTTCGGGCTCAGCGAGCAGGCGGGCACCACGGCCGCCGGCTCGATGGGCTCGATGTCCTCGGGCATGCCGATGTCCGACGCCACTCTCGTGGCCCGGGCCGCCCGGCTGGTGTGCGGTACGACCGCTGCGGCGATCAGTCCCGCACACGCCCAGAAGATCCTCGCCGACGCGAGGCTCGACACGGGCACGGGCGGCATGACGTCGTCCATGGGACACGCCACCGACGCGGTGCCGGCCGCCGGAGGCGCCGTGGTGCCGATGCTGCCCTCCCTGCCGATGCTGCTCGGCCACGTCCTCGCGGCCGTCGCCGCCGGATGGGTGCTGCGCCGCGGCGATCTGGCGCTGCTCCGCCTCATGCGGCTGTCGGCACAGGGCGTCGCCGAAGGGGCGCTCGTACGGTCGTTGCGCGCCGCCCTGACGCTCGTACGCGCTCTGCGCACGGGCCTTCAGGGGGCGCCGGAGATCGCACGCCCGCGCCGTACCGCGCCCCGCACTCTCCTCGCTCCGCGGACGACCGCGCTCCAGCACACGGTGGTCCGACGCGGACCGCCCGTCTCCACTCTCTCCCTCGCCGCCTGACACGACGCGCCACCTCACCGAGCCGGAAGCCCCGAAGTCCCCGATCCCCCCGGGGCGTCACGGGCCTCCCGGGGTCTTCCGGAGGGGACGCGGTCGTGCCGCACGCGCGCGTACCCGCCAGGTCCTCCCGGGCGCGGGCTCACCCCGCTCCGGAACACCGAGGCGTCCGCGCGTCCTCTTCGCCATCGAACTGAGAGTGGAGTGTTCCCTTCCATGAAGGCTTCCCGTATCGCCGCCGTCGGCACCGTCGCCGCCTCGGCCGTTCTCGCCCTGTCCGCCGCGCCCGCGTTCGCTCACGTCAGCGTCTCGCCCGACGGAGCAGCGGCCAAGGGCGGCTACGCCGTCGTGAACTTCAAGGTTCCGAACGAGCGCGACGACGCATCGACCACCAAGCTCGAGGTGAACCTCCCGGCGGACCACCCGCTCGCCTCGGTCATGCCGCAGCCGGTGCAGGGGTGGAACGTCGAGGTCACCAAGTCCAAGCTGGACAAGCCGGTGACCCTGCACGGCGAGAAGATCGACGAAGCCGTCACCAAGGTCACCTGGACCGCCGACGGCAAGGGCATCCAGCCGGGCTTCTTCCAGAAGTTCCCGCTCTCCGTCGGCGCGCTGCCCGAGGACACCGACCAGCTCGTCTTCAAGGCGATCCAGACGTACGACAACAAGGAAGTCGTGCGCTGGATCGAGCCGCAGAAGGAGGGTGCCGAGGAGCCCGAGAACCCGGCGCCGGTGCTCGCCCTGTCGGCCGCGACCGAGGACCATCACGGCTCCGGCGGCGCCGAGGACGCCTCCGACACGGAGAAGTCCGAGGGCGTCGCCAAGGACACCGACCAGGCGCCCGCCTCCTCGGACAGCAGCGACACGACCGCGCGCGTTCTCGGCGTCGTGGGCATCGCCGTCGGTGCGCTGGGCGTGGCGTACGGCGTGTTCGCCAGCCGTCGGCGTACGAACACCTGAGATACCCCACGGCGTCTGAGGCACGGGGACACACCCGCCTCGGTGCGCACCGGAGGGCCGCGGGAACGCGGCTCTCCGGACCGGTCCGGCCCGGCTTCGGCCGGGCCCGGCACGGCCCTCCCGCCCTGCCGGACCCGGCCCTTCGGCCGCGGACGACCCCCGGTGCGCACCCGGGCACTCACATCTGGGACATTTTTCTATGCGCAAGAAGACGTACGTGGTGGCCGCCCTGTTCGCGGCCGCCGCTCTGACCCTCTCCGCCTGCGGCAGCGGCGACGACAGCAACAAGCCCGTCGCCGACGTGTCCGTCGCCGCCGGCTCCGACAAGGCCGCGACGGTCCTCGACACGCCGTTCGAGAAGCCGGACCTCGTGCTCACCGACACGAACGGCAAGAAGTTCGACCTGCGCGCGCAGACCAAGGGCCGGCCCACGCTGGTCTACTTCGGCTACACGCACTGCCCCGACGTCTGCCCGCTGACGATGAACAACCTGGCCGTCGCCAAGAAGCAGCTGCCCAAGGCCGAGCAGGACAAGTTGCGCGTCGTGTTCGTCACCACCGACCCCGACCGCGACACCCCGGCCGCGCTCCGCACGTGGCTCAAGGGAATCGACTCCGACTTCATCGGCCTGACCGGCGACTTCTCCACCATCCAGGCCGGTGCCCGCTCCTTGGGCATCTCCATCGAGGCGACTTCGAAGGACAAGAACGGCAAGCTCGTCTCCGTGCACGGCACCCAGGTCATCGCGTTCTCGCCGAAGACCGACGGGGGCTATGTGCTGTACGGCGAGGACGCCACGGTCGACGACTACACCAAGGACCTTCCCAAGATCGTCGAGGGGAAGACCCCGTGAGGCGCCGTTCCGGCCGTCGGGCGCGGCCCCTCATTCTCGGCGCACTGGTCATAGCCGCGGCGGTGTCGCTCGCGGGCTGCGGCTCGGGCGACGGCGACTCCGCGGGATCGCTGTCCTCCCCGGGCCGCCCCGACCTCAGGATCACCGGTGCCTACATGCCCGCCCCGAGCATGGCCACCATGGCGGCGGGGTTCTTCACCGTCACCAACTCCGGTGGCGCCGACCGGCTGACCTCCGTCACCAGTGACCTGTCGGACGACGTGACGCTCCACTCCACCAAGGACGGCGCGATGGAGGAGGAGAAGTCCTTCGCCGTGCCCGCCCACGGCACCCTGGACTTCGCGAGCGGCGGCAACCACCTCATGTTCGCAAAGCTCACCCACAAGCCCCGACAGGGCGAGAAGGTGGCTCTGGAACTGCACTTCGCCACGTCCGGCACGGTGAGGATCTCCATGCCGGTGAAGTCCGCGACCTACAACCCCGACTCCGGGCACTGAGGGAGGCACCACCGTGACACCGACCATCGCCCCCCGCTTCCGGACCCTCCTGCTGCTGTTCCTCGCCGTCGCCGGCGCACTCCTGGCGGGCGCCGCGCCCGCCTCCGCGCACGCCGCGCTGACCGGGAGCGATCCGAAGCAGGGGTCGGTGGTCGCCAAGGCACCCGCGCAGATCTCGCTCACCTTCTCCGAGCAGGTCTCGATGAACGACAGCTCGCTGCGGGTCCTCGACCCGAAGGGCAAGCGGGTCGACACCGGCGGTCCGAGCGACCTGGGCGGCAGCACGTACGGCGTGAAGCTGCACGCGGGCCTGCCCGACGGGACGTTCACCGTGACGTACCAGGTGGTGTCGGCGGACAGTCACCCCGTCTCGGGCGCCTTCACCTTCTCCATCGGCGCGCCCTCGCAGACCTCCGTCGCCGCGTCCGGCCAGGCGGTCGGCGGCGGAGTGGTGGGCTTCCTCTACGGTGCCGGCCGCTACTTCTCGTACGCCGGGTTCATCCTGCTCGTCGGCGGCGCCGCGTTCGTGCTGGGCTGCTGGCAGCGCGGCTCCGGGATCCGGCCGGTACAGCGACTCGTGGTCGCCGGCTGGCTCACGCTGACGGTCTCCACGCTCGCCCTGCTGCTCCTGCGCGGTTCGTACGTCGGCTCGGGCAAGGTCGGCGACGTCTTCGACCTGAACCTGCTCGGACAGGTGCTGCAGACGAAGGCGGGCGCGGCGCTGGTGTCACGGCTGCTGCTGCTCGCCGCGGCGGCGCTGTTCATCGCCGTGCTGTTCGGCGCGTACGCCAAGCGGGACGAGGACGCGCGCGCGGCGGCCGATGCGCTGGCCGTCGCCACCAAGAAGGCGAACGGCACCAAGGGCGGCCGTGCCAAGGGCGCCGCCGCGAAGGCGACCGGGGCGAAGACCGTCGGCGCCGGGGCGAGCGGCGGGAAGGCGGCGGTCACGAAGGCGGCCGCCCCGGAGACCGCCGAGGGGGCGGAGACGGACCACACCCCCGACCCCGCCACCGAGGCGGCCGACCTGGCCGCCGAGAAGAAGGACCTCACCTTCGGACTCGCCATCGGCGGTGTGGTCGTGGCGGCGGGACTCGCCGCGAGCTGGGCCATGGCCGAGCACGCGTCCACCGGTATCCAGGCGGGCATCGCCATGCCCGTCGACGTGCTGCACCTGCTGGCCGTCGCCGTCTGGCTCGGAGGTCTGACGACGCTGCTGGTGGCCCTGTTCCGGACGCCGGCGCAGGAGCAGATCGAGGCCGCGGCCGTACACCGCTTCTCCCGCCTCGCGTTCGGGAGCGTCCTCGTCCTGGTGGCGACCGGCATCTACCAGTCGTGGCGGCAGGTCGGCTCCTGGTCGGCGTTCACCGACACGACGTACGGGCAGCTGCTGCTCGTCAAGATCGGCCTGGTGGCCGTGCTCGTGGGCGTCGCCTCGATCTCCCGGCGCTGGACGGGCGGGCTCGCGGAGGGAGTCCCCCGGGCCGCCAAGGCCGCCCTGGTGGAGCAGCGGTCGGCGCGCAGGACGCCCGCCACCGTCCCCGCCGACTCCCGGCGGGCCGCCCAACTGGCCCGGCAGCAGGCCGCCGTGGACACCGCGCGCGCCCAGCGCGTCCGCGACGCCGACCCGAACCGCACGGGCCTGCGCCGCTCGGTGCTCGCCGAGGCGGCCGTCGCGGTCGTCCTGCTGGCGGTCACGACCGCGCTGACGACCACCGAGCCGGGACGCACCGAAGAGGCGGTCCAGCAGGCCACGGGCGCCGCCGCGCAGCGGTCCGGAGCTCTGTCGCTGAAGATCCCCTTCGACACGGGCGGCCAGGACGGCAAGGGCACGGCCGAGGTCACCTTCGACCCGGCGCGGGTCGGCGGCAACGAGATGCACGTCTTCGTGGTCCGGCCGAACGGCAGGGCCTTCGACGTGCCCGAGGTGAAGCTCGCCCTCACCCTCAAGGCGAAGGACGTCGGCCCGCTGCCCGTGACGCCCGACCGGATCGCCACGGGACACTGGTCGGCAAGTGATGTACAGATCCCCATGGCGGGCGACTGGAAGATCGCGGTGACCGTGCGCACCTCGGACATCGACCAGGTCACCGTGAACAAGAACGCGCAGATCGGCTGAACCTGACCATGGCTGACCACACCACTCCCGGGACGCCCTCCGCCGCCCGCGACGCCGCCGCGAAGGACCCCTCCGCGGAGGCCGCCCGCGCGACGGCTCCCGAGGCGTCCGCCGGCCCGTCGGCGCAGACGGCCTCGTCGAAGGGCGCTCCGACAGGGGTCATGTCACGGCGCCGGCTGCTCGGGACCGCGGGTGCGACAGGGCTCGCCCTCGGCGCGGGCGGGGCCGCCGTGGGCTACGCCGCGGCCCCCTCCGCCGACAGGACCGTTCCGCTGGCCTCGGTCGGCGCGGACGCGGTGATGTTTCACGGGAAACATCAGCCCGGCATCACCACCGCGCTTCAGGCGCGCGGCCATCTCGTCGCCTTCGACCTGACGGCGGGCGCCGGCCGCCGGGAGGCCGCCGCCCTGCTGCGCCGCTGGTCGGCGACGGCGGAGCGGCTGATGACGGGTGAGGCCGCGGCCCACGACGACACCGACGTCGCCCTCGACGCCGGCCCCTCGTCGCTGACCGTCACCTTCGGCTTCGGCCACAGTTTCTTCGCGCGTACGGGTCTGGAGAAGCAGCGTCCGGTCGCACTGGACCCGCTGCCCGACTTCTCCTCCGACCACCTCGACAAGGGGCGCAGCAACGGCGACCTGTGGGTGCAGATCGGGGCGAACGACGCCCTGGTCGCGTTCCACGCCCTGCGCGCGCTCCAGAAGGACGCGGGCGGCGCCGCACGGGTGCGCTGGCAGATGAACGGTTTCAACCGGTCGCCCGGTGCCACCGCGTCCCCGATGACCGCCCGCAACCTGATGGGGCAGATCGACGGCACGCGCAATCCGAAGCCGTCCGAGCCCGACTTCGACGGGCGGATCTTCGTGCCCGCCTCCGCCGATTCGGCCTGGATGGCGAACGGCTCGTACGCGGTCGTACGCCGGATCCGCATGCTGCTCGACGACTGGGAGAAGCTTTCGGGCAAGGCCCAGGAGGACGTCATCGGACGGAGGAAGTCCACGGGGGCACCGCTCAGCGGCGGTACCGAGAAAACCGCGATGGACCTCGACAAGTCCGACGCCGACGGCAATCTGGTCGTGCCCATCAACGCGCACGCCCGGATCACCCGGCCCGACCAGAACGGCGGTGCCGCCATGCTGCGCCGTCCGTTCTCCTTCCACGACGGCATCGACACGGACGGAGTGCCGGACGCGGGCCTGCTCTTCGTGTGCTGGCAGGCCGACCCGCTGCGCGGCTTCGTCCCCGTCCAGCGCAAACTCGACCGCGGCGACGCGCTCTCCGACTTCATCCGGCACGAGTCGAGCGGACTGTTCGCGGTGCCGGGCGGAGCGGCGCGGGGAGAGTACGTGGGGCAGCGGCTTCTGGAGGGCTGAGCGGCCCGGCGGTTCCCGTCCTCCGGCCGCTCGGCACGGTTCCCGTCCTCCGGTCCGTCCGGTCGGGGTGGATTCACCCCTGGGTGCCCTGTTTCCACAGGCGTGAGCCTCGTGGGGCAAGGCCCATTAGGGTGACGGTATGTCGGCGACGCGCTACACCTATCTCGGCCCCGAGGGAACGTTCACCGAGGCTGCCCTCCGCACGCTTCCCGAGGCCGCGACGCGGGAGCTGGTGCCCATGGTGTCGGTGCCGGCCGCGCTCGACGCGGTGCGCGGCGGCCAGGCGGCGGGTGCGCTCGTCCCGATCGAGAACTCGGTCGAGGGCGGTGTCACCGCCACGCTCGACGAGCTGGCCAAGGGCGACCCGCTGATGATCTACCGCGAGGTCGTGCTGCCGATCGCCTTCGCCCTGCTGGTCAGGCCCGGCACCACCCTGAAGGACGTCAAGACGGTCACCGGGCACCCGGTCGCCCAGCCCCAGGTGCGCAACTGGCTGGGCGCACACCTGCCGGACGCCTTGTGGGAGTCGGCCGCGTCGAACGCGGACGGCGCGCGGCTGGTCCAGGAAGGCCGGTACGACGCGGCGTTCGCGGGCGAGTTCGCGGCGGCGACGTACGGCCTCGAACCGCTGGTCGCCGAGATCCACGACGCGGCGAACGCCGAGACCCGGTTCGTGCTGGTCGGCCGTTCGGCCAGGCCGGCCGCGCCCACCGGCGCCGACAAGACGTCCGTGGTCATCTGGCTCGGCGACGACCACCCGGGCGCCCTGCTCGAACTGCTGCAGGAATTCGCCGTGCGCGGCGTCAACCTCATGCGGATCGAGTCCCGCCCCACCGGCCAGGGCATCGGCAACTACTGCTTCTCGGTGGATGCCGAGGGCCACATCACCGACCGCCGGGTGGGTGAGGCACTGATGGGCCTCAAGCGAATCTGCCCCCAGGTGCGCTTCCTCGGTTCGTACCCGCGTGCCGGTGTCGCACTGAAGGACGTCCGGCCGCTGCGGCCCGGGACGTCGGACAGCGAGTTCTCAGCCGCGTCGGACTGGCTGGCGCGCTGCCAGGACGGCCGTTCCTGACCGACGGGGCCGCCACGTCCGATCGACCGAAACCCACCGGTTCTACCGGTGGATCCGCATGCCCCGGAACCCTCACACGTCCTGACCGGCGGATCCACACCCACCCGGGTTTTCGCTCCCGGTCCTACCTGCCTATTTTCGCCATCCACAGAAGTTATCCACAGGCGCGCTTCTCGACCTGGGGACAAGTCGACAACGAAGTACTACATCGTCGACAAATCGGCCTACAGGGCCCAAGTTCCTCCACAGACCCGCACGTCACCCTTCGTCCACCCTTTTCCATTGATCAACTCTATGGAGCGAATCATTTACACCCGAAAGTGGGTGTACAGAGGGTTTGAACCGGGAATTCCTCATCCGCAGAAGTGCCATCGGAATGATCAATTCCGACATCCACAGATCTTCCACACAGCCTGTGGATAACTATCCCGAGTCGCAGATTCCTGTGGACAACCCGATCCCAATTCCCGCCTCCCGCAAGGAGATCCAGTCAACCGGCGACCGGCCGCCTGCCCCGTTTCAGGGAGTAAGGTCCCTTTCATTGACGATGATCGGTGATCAAGAGATTCGATCCGGCATTTCACTCATAACGTGACAGACCTCACGCACCGGAATATCGAGTCGTTCGGCGGAAGCACGCACCGGTAGCCTTGAGGGGTGATTGACCTTCGCCTGCTCCGTGAGGACCCCGACCGTGTTCGCGCCTCCCAGCGCGCCCGTGGAGAGGATGTCGCGCTCGTCGACTCCCTTCTCTCCGCCGACGAGCGGCGCAGGTCGTCCGGCGTCCGCTTCGATGAGCTGCGTTCCGAGCAGAAGTCGCTCGGCAAGCTGATCCCCAAGGCCTCCCCCGAAGAGCGCGCCGAGTTGCTGAAGAAGGCCGAGCAGCTCAAGGCCGACGTCAAGGCGGCCGACGTCGAACAGCACGAGGCCGACGAGGAGGCCAAGCGCCTTCTCCTCCAGCTCGGCAACCTGGTGCACCCCGACGTCCCGGTCGGCGGCGAGGAGGACTTCGTCGTCCTGGAGACGCACGGCACCATCCGCGACTTCGCCGCCGAGGGCTTCGAGCCCAAGGACCACCTGGAGCTCGGCGAGTCGCTGGGCGCCATCGACGTCGAGCGCGGCGCCAAGGTGTCCGGCTCGCGCTTCTACTACCTGACGGGTGTCGGCGCGCTCCTGGAGCTCGCCCTCGTCAACGCGGCGATCGCGCAGGCCACCGAGGCCGGCTTCACGCCGATGCTGACCCCCGCGCTGGTCCGCCCGCGCGCCATGGAGGGCACCGGCTTCCTCGGCCAGGCCGCGGAGAACGTGTACCACCTGGAGAAGGACGACTACTACCTGGTCGGCACCTCCGAGGTCCCCCTCGCGGCGTACCACATGGACGAGATCCTCGACGCCGACAAGCTGCCGATGCGTTACGCCGGCTTCTCGCCGTGCTTCCGCCGCGAGGCCGGCACCTACGGCAAGGACACCCGCGGCATCTTCCGCGTGCACCAGTTCGACAAGGTCGAGATGTTCTCGTACGTCGACCCCGAGGACGCGGAGAACGAGCACCGCCGTCTCCTCGACTGGGAGAAGCAGTGGCTGACCGGCCTCGAACTGCCCTTCCAGGTGATCGACGTGGCGAGCGGCGACCTGGGCTCCTCGGCCTCCCGCAAGTTCGACTGCGAGGCGTGGATCCCGACCCAGGGCAAGTACCGCGAGCTGACCTCGGCCTCGAACTGCGACGGCTTCCAGGCCCGGCGCCTGTCCGTCCGCATGCGTGACGGCAAGAAGGTCCAGCCGCTGTCGACGCTGAACGGCACGCTGTGTGCCGTGCCCCGCACCATCGTGGCGATCCTGGAGAACCACCAGTTCGCCGACGGTTCGGTGCGGGTGCCCGAGGTACTGCGCCCCTACCTGGGCGGCCGTGAGCTTCTGGAGCCGATCTCCAAGTGACCGGTACCACTGGGTCCACGGGTCCGTCCGAGGCCACGGGCACGCGGACGTTCCCGTACAAGCTCGTCGCGACCGACCTCGACGGGACGCTACTGCGTTCCGACGAGACGGTCTCGGCGCGTACGCGTGAGGCGCTCGCCGCGGTCACCGCGGCGGGCGCGGCGCACATCGTCGTCACCGGGCGCGCGGTGCCCTGGACGCGTCACATCCTCGACGACCTCGGCTACCAAGGCCTCGCGGTCTGCGGTCAGGGTGCCCAGGTGTACGACGCGGGGGAGCACCGCCTGCTCACCTCGGTGACCCTGGACCGGCAGCTCGCCGGTCTCGCGCTCGCCAAGATCGAGGCGGAGGTCGGCCCGCTGCTGCTCGCGGCGAGCCGTGACGGACTCGACGGCGAGGTGCTGGTCGGCCCCGGCTACCGGGTGCAGGACGGGCCGCTGCCGGTCGTGTCCATCAGGGAGGCGGCGGACCTCTGGTCGGCGCCGCTGAACAAGGTGTACGTCCAGCACCCGACGCTCTCGGACGACGAGCTCGCGGCCGTGGCCACGGAGGTCGCGGGCGGGCTGGTCGGCGTCACGATGGCGGGCGCGGGGATAGTGGAACTCCTCCCCCTCGGCCTCTCCAAGGCGACGGGACTGTCGCTGGCGGCCCGCCGCCTCGGCGCGAAAGCCGTGGACACCATCGCCTTCGGCGACATGCCGAACGACATCCCGATGTTCGCGTGGGCCGCGCACAGCGTGGCCATGGCCAACGCCCACGCCGACCTCAAGGCGGTCGCTGACGAGGTGACGTCCACGAACGAGGAGGACGGCATCGCGGTCGTCCTCGAGAGGCTGCTGGCGCAGCCATAGCGGTTGCCGCGCGCCGCGCGGCACCGGCGGCGCCCGCGGTGATGACCGCAGGGGTTACCGCGCGATGGTGATCGTCGCCGCAGCCGCGTGGGCGCTGCTGCGGCGGAACGTGTTGCGGAGGATGCGCGGATCGAACGCGCGCGGGGTTTCACCCCCGACCACGGCTTAGCAAGCCGGTGCCTTCCCACTCGGCCAATCCTCCGGGTGGGCGGCCCGCGCGACACGCGCGCTCGAAGCGGCCGCCCCGGGCAGCCCCCCGTGCGGAGCGGGTTCGACGGAGGGGTAACTACTCCGGAACCCGCCGCGGGCTGCCCTGTCGGGAACTCGACGAACTGCTCCTGATGAACATCGTCGCGCTCCTCTCCCAGAGTGTGGCGCCGGACGGATCCGACGGCGTGGACACAACTACTGTGCCTGTCGGCCGACTTGAGCGCCACTGATTAAAGGCCGCCTCCCCAGGGGGCGGCCGCGGGTCTCACCTGCGGCGCCATCTGCGCCGACGGCTCTTGCTGAAGAACCATCCCGCGGGCGGCTCGTCCGAGCGCCACGGCTCCGGTTCGGGTCCTTCCTCGCGCCAGCGGGCGGCGAGCATGCGTGCCCGGGCCGACGGCTCCGTCGTCTCCGCGGACCGGACGAAGTCCTCGTCGAGCACCAGGTCGTCCCACGGCTCGCCGGCCGCGGCCCCGGACCCGTCACCGGCCTGCTCGCGGCCGTCACCCCTCGGTTCCTCTGCTGCCATCCCCGTTCCTCCTGGCCGTACGTCCCCGTTCGCTCAGTCTGCCCGGACCGAGGTGAAGCCCCCGTCAAGAAAAAAGAGGCTCCCCGCGCGCGTGGCCGGTGATCGGCGGCACGCGCGCGGGGAGCCTCTTTTCGTGGTGTCGGCGCTCAGGCCCCGGCGCTCACCCGGTCCCGGGGGCGCGGACCTCCCACGCTCACAGCGGGTGTCTCACTCCTCGCCGGCCAGCGTCAACGACCGCAGCCGCTGCCCCGCGTACCAGGTGGCGAGAACGGTGACGACGACCAGCAGGACCGTCGCGGTCGGCAGGCCGACGTCCGAGGTGACGAGGTCGCCGCCGGTCACCTTGTGGCCCACGGCGAGCGCCCACTGCTGGACGCTGAGGGTGCGCGCGCCGGACACCAGGGAGCCGAACAGGGCCTCCCAGACAAGGGCGTAGACGAGTCCGAAGACCACGGCGTGCCGGGTGATGGTCCCGAGGAGCAGGAACATCGCGGCGTAGGCGATCGAGGCGACGAGCGCGGCGACCGTGTAGGCGACGGCGATCTGCTGGCCGTTGCCGTTCAGGATCATGCCCGCGATGAAAGTGGGCAACGCCGAGAACGCCATGGTCACGGCGATCGCGACGATCAGTTTGGTGAAGATGATCGTGGGCCGCTTCAGGGGCTTGGCGAGCAGGTACACCACCGAGCCGTCGTCGATCTCGGGCCCGATGGCGCCCGTGCCGGCGATGACGCCGATGATCGGCACCATGGTGGCGAGGGCGAACCCGCCGAGCAGGTCGGAGGCCACCTGGTCGTCGGCCCCGGAGAAGCTGCGGACAGCCACCGAGATGACGATGAGCAGGACGGGCAGGACGCCGAGAATGAGGGCCCTGCGGCGGCCGAGCAGGCCGCGGTAGGTGAGCCGGGCGACTGTGGGGTCGTACATCTTCGGCCTCCTACGCCGCGACAAGATACGAGAAGACGGATTCCAGGGACTCGTCGGACGGCGACACCGTCAGCAGCCGGATGCCGTGCTCGCGCGCGACCTTGGGCAGCAGGGCGGTGAAGCGGCCGAAGTCGACGGCCTGGATGCGCAGCGCGCCCTCGGCGAGGTCGACCTCGATGCCGGACGTCGACGGGTCCGCGATCAGTGCGGCCGCCAGCGCCCGGTCGTCGCTGGAGCGGACCAGGTAGCGGTGCGGGCGGTCGGTCATCAGGCGGCGGATCCGCCGGAAGTCGCCGCTCGCCGCGTGCCGTCCGGCGACGATCACCTCGATGTGGGAGGCGAGTTGCTCGACCTCCTCGAGGATGTGGGACGAGAACAGCACCGTGCGGCCCTCGTCGCCCATACGGCGCAGCAGCTCCATGAGCTGCATGCGCTGACGCGGGTCCATGCCGTTGAACGGTTCGTCGAGCAGCAGCAGCGACGGGTCGTGGACCAGCGCGGACGCCATCTTCACGCGCTGCCGCATGCCCTTGGAGTACGTGGAGATCTTGCGGTCCTGCGCGTACTCCATCTCGACGGTGGCCAGCGCCCGCTGGGCGGACTTGGCGCCGAGACCGTGCAGTTCGGCGTTGGCGACGACGAACTCGCGGCCGGTGAGGAAGTCGTACATCGCCTCGCGTTCGGGGACGATGCCGATGTGCCGGTAGATGTCCTCGTTGCGCCAGGTCGGGCGACCGTCGAGGGTGACGGTGCCCGTCGAGGGGGCGAGGAAGCCGCCCATCATGTTGATGAGGGTGGACTTGCCGGCTCCGTTCGGGCCGAGCAGGCCGGTGACGCCGGGGCCGATCGTCATCGTGATGTCGTTGACCGCCACCACGTTGCCGAACCAGCGTGAGACGTGGTCGATGTTGAGGGTGGTCACAGCCCGACCTTTCGGTAGCGGCGCATCAGGAGGCCGTAGCAGCCGGCGATGAGACCCAGGACGACGACGAGGTAGACGACGCCCTGGCCGGACGAGGGGCCCACTTCTCCGGGGAAGGCGGAGGAGGCGCCCAGGAAGGCCGTCTGCACACCGTCGATGAGCGTGATGGGCGAGAAGAGCCCGAGCCACGGGACGGCCCCGCTGCTGGACTGCTGGAAGGCGATGGCCTGGACGGTGGAGACCGCTCCGTAAGAGATGGTCAGCGCGGCGATGACGGCCGCGATGCCGAACCCGCGGCGCGGGGTGACGGCCGAGATGACCAGGCCGATGCCGGCGAAGAGCAGCGACAGCAGCGCCACGGAGACCAGCCCCTGTCCGAAGCCCTTCGTCTGGTCGGCGAAGTCGAGCTTGGCGAGGAGCGCGCCCACGTAGAGCACGATCAGCGGGGCCGCAGTGAGGATGAACAGCGCCGAGGCGAGCGCCGCGTACTTCGCGCGAACGTAGTCGGCGGTCTCGATGGGGCGCGAGAAGTACAACGGCACGGTCTTGAAGCGTAGGTCGCGGGAGACCGCCTGGGGACCCTGCGAGGCGACGTACAGGCCGATGACCGCCTGCATGATCACCGCGTAGCGCGTGTAGTCGACGGGGAGGTCCTTCGCCTTGGTGGCGACGGCGACCGCGACCATGATCAGTGCGGGGACGCAGATCACCACGAAGAGCAGCATCGGCAGGACCTTGGACTTGACCGAGCGGCCGAGTCCGTAGGCGCCGCGCAGGGACTGCGAGTACAGGGACCGGCGGGCGTACGCGCGGCCGAGGCGCGGGCCGTCGTAGTTGCGGTAGCCGATGTTGTGGATGCGGGACTGCTCACCGGGCTGGGTGAGGGGCTGCTCAACTGCCATGGCCGACAGCCTCCTTCCGCTGGTCGTCGCCGGTGCGCGGGTCCGCGCTCGCCGCGTGCTCGTCCTTGGTCCGCTGTTCGTCGCTGTCGTTGAAGACCTCGGCGATGTGGTGCCTGCGCTGTTCCATGCGGACCAGGCCGAGGCCGAGGTCGGCGACCAGGTCGCGCACGAGGTCGTAGGTGTCCTCGCTCTCGGTGGTCAGCAGCAGGATGTGTCCGGCGCCCGGCAGGCCGCTGCCGTCGTGCGTCTCGACCCCGCGCGCGTGGAGCGCCTCGCGGACCGCGCGGGTGCCGTCCGGGTGCTCGTCGGTGTCGGTGACCTCGATGGCGAGGGTCGTGGTCGTCTGGGTGAAGTCCGTGGTGGAGCTGGAGCGCAGCAGCTTGCCGCCGTCGACGACCACGACGTGGTCGCAGGTGCGCTCCAGTTCGCCCAGCAGGTGCGAGGTGACCAGGACCGAGATGCCGAAGTCCGTGTGGATGCGGCGGATCAGTCCGAGCATGTCGTCGCGGCCGACGGGGTCGAGGCCGTTGGTCGGCTCGTCAAGGAAGACCAGTTGGGGGTCGTGGACAAGGGCCTGCGCGAGTTTCACACGCTGCTTCATGCCCGTGGAGTAGCCGCCGATGGGGCGGTACCTCTCCTCGTAGAGCCCGACGTGGCGCAGGGTGTCCGCGGTGCGCTCGCGGGCCGCGGCCGGCGGGAGCCCGGACATGCGCGCCATGTGGACGACGAACTCGGTGGCCGAGACGTCGGGCGGCAGGCAGTCGTGCTCGGGCATGTACCCGACCCGCTCACGGATGGCGGCGCCTTCGGTGGCGACGTCGAGGCCGAGCACGCGTGCGTGGCCCTCGGTGGCGGGGGACAGACCCAGCAGGATCTTGATCAGTGTGGACTTGCCGGCTCCGTTGGCTCCGACGAGTCCGGTCACACCGGGTCCGACGTCCACGGAGAGCCGGTCAAGCGCGGTCACCCGGGGGAACCGCTTGCTCAGGCTTTCGGTCGCGATCACAGTCACGATTCGAAGGTAGTGGCGCAGACCACAGGGGTCGTCAGCCCGTGGAGGTGGATCCGTGTCAGCCTCCAGTCGTACGGGTCCTTAGGGGTCCCCCTGAGGTACACCAACCGCGCGTCGGTTATCCACATCCATCCGGTTGTCCACAGGCCGGGCACCGGTCTATTGACGCGGCCTCTAACAACTGTCACATTCACCAGTGTCAAGTTACGGGCACGTACCGCAGTCGGTGTGGACAGGGTGGGGCGGTGGCATGACGACGGCAGTGGCGGGCGAACTCTCCGTGGAGCTGCGGGGGTTCAGAGAGGTTCAGCGTCTCGCCTACGAGTGCGCGGAGGCGGTCGCGGCGCAGCTGAAGCCCGGCGTCACCGAGCGTGAGGCGGCGCGGATGCAGCGGGTGTGGCTGCGCGAGCGCGGGGTGCGGGACTGGTTCCATCTGCCCTTCGCCTGGTTCGGCGACCGCACGGCGTTCGTCGGCTTCCGGATCCCCCTCCAGTTCTTCCCCACCAACCGCCGGCTGGAGCCGGGGATGCCCTTCATCCTCGACATGGCTCCGGTGTACAAGGGTTTCACGGCGGACATCGGCTATTCGGGCTCGCTCGGGCTGAACCCCGTGCAGGACAGGCTGCTCGCCGATCTTGAGGCGCACCGGGAGCTGATCCTGCGCGAGGTGCGCGAGCGGCGGCCGCTCCGCGAGATCTACGAGGACGTGGACCGGCTCATGGTCCGCCAGGGGTACGCCAACCGACACCGCGCGTATCCGTTCGGCGTGATCGCGCACAAGGTGGACCGGGTGCGGGAGCGGCCGTGGTCACCGCACCTGTTCGGGTTCGGCACGCAGTCCCTGAAGGGGCTGGCGAGCGACGCGCTGCGCGGGCACCGGGACGGCTGGTCACCTCTGTGGTCGCCGTACACCTTCTCCGACCACCCGCCCCGGCCGGGGTTGTGGGCGGTCGAACCGCACCTCGGATTCCGGGGTACGGGCGCGAAGTTCGAGGAGATCCTGGTCGTCACCGACTCCAGGGACCCCGAGCAGAGCGCGTTCTGGCTCGACGACGATCTGCCGCACGTGCGGCGCTGGGCGGAGGACAAGTGAGTCTCGTGGGCGCGCGCGAGCGCTGGGTGCGGACGGGCGGGGTCGAGCTGTGCGTCGCCGAGCTGGGCGACGACAGGCAGCCGACGGTCGTGCTCGTGCACGGCTATCCGGACTCCAAGGAGGTGTGGTCCGAGGTCGCCGTCCGGCTCGCCGACCGCTTCCACGTCGTGCTGTACGACGTCCGGGGCCACGGCCGTTCGACGGCACCGCAGCCCCTGCGGGGCGGGTTCACGCTGGAGAAGCTGACGGACGACTTCCTGGCGGTCGTCGACGCGGTCAGCCCCGACGAGCCGGTGCACCTGGTGGGGCACGACTGGGGTTCGGTGCAGTCCTGGGAGTTCGTGACCGTCGCGCGCACCCAGGGCCGGGTCGCGTCCTTCACCTCGATGTCCGGACCCTCCCTCGACCACTTCGGCCACTGGATCAAGCAGCGGATGAGGCGGCCCACGCCCCGCAGGGCCGGCCAACTCCTCGGCCAGGGCGCCAAGTCCTGGTACGTGTACCTGCTGCACACGCCGGTTCTGCCGGAGCTGGCCTGGCGCGGCCCCCTGGGCAAGCGCTGGCCGAAGATCCTCGAGCGGGTCGAGAAGGTGCCGGCGGGCGACTACCCGACCGCGTCACTGCCCACCGACGCGGCGCACGGCGCCTGGCTGTACCGCGACAACGTACGGCCGCGGCTGAGCCGCCCCCGCGACGACGCGTACGCGCACGCGCCCGTGCAGCTCATCACGCCTCTCGGGGACGCCTTTCTCTCCGAGCGCCTCTACGACGGGCTGGAGGAGTGGGCTCCGCAGCTGGTGCGCCGCACGATCCGGGCCAAGCACTGGGTTCCGCGCACGCGGCCGGACCAACTGGCCGCCTGGATCACCGAGTTCGTGACCGCCAACGAAGGGCGCGAGTCGGGGGTACCCGCCGCCTCGACGGTGGCCACCGGCCGGTATGCGGAGCGGTTCGGCGGGCAGCTGGTGCTGGTCACCGGTGCGGGCAGTGGCATCGGCCGGGCCACGGCGTTCGCCTTCGCCGAGGCGGGCGCTCGGGTGGTGGCCGTCGACCGGGACGCGGAGAGCGCGGCCCGTACGGCGGAGATGTCCCGGCTCATCGGCTCTCCCGCGGCCTGGGCCGAGACCGTCGACGTCTCGGACGAGCAGGTTATGGAGAAGCTCGCCGAGAAGGTCGTCACCGAGTACGGCGTGGTGGACGTGCTGGTGAACAACGCCGGCATCGGGCTCTCCGGCTCCTTCTTCGACACCACCCCGGAGGACTGGAAGAAGGTCCTCGACGTCAACCTGTGGGGCGTGATCCACGGCTGCCGCCTCTTCGGGAAGCAGATGGCCGACCGCGGACAGGGCGGCCACATCGTCAACACCGCGTCGGCGGCAGCCTTCCAGCCCTCGAAGGCGCTGCCCGCGTACAGCACCTCCAAGGCGGCCGTCCTGATGCTCAGCGAGTGTCTGCGCGCCGAGCTGGCCGGCCAGGGCATCGGCGTATCGGCGATCTGTCCCGGCCTGGTCAACACCAACATCACCGCGACCGCGCGCTTCGCCGGAGTCGACGCGACCGAGGAGAAGCGGCGCCAGAAGCGGTCGACGCGGCTGTACGGGCTGCGCAACTACCCGCCGGAGAAGGTCGCCGACGCGATCCTGCGGGCGGTCGTGCGCAACGAAGCGGTGGTTCCGGTCACTCCGGAGGCGCGCGGCGCCCACCTGCTGCACCGCTTCGCGCCCCGGACCCTGCGCGCGATCGCCCGGCTGGAGCCGCCGCTGTGACCGGCCGGGCAGGGGGAGACGGGCCGGACGGCTCGACGGCGTCTTCGGGGGGAGCGTTCATGGACAGGTCGACCAGCGGTCCTCCGGACGACGGGTACTACGCGATCGCCCCGAGGCGGGTGTCCTTCGACTGGGAGGACACCCCGCTGCACTGGATCCCGGACGAGCCCACCGCCACCCACGTCATCAACGTGCTGCATCTGTTGCTGCCCGCGGGGGAGCGGTGGTTCGTGAAGGTCTTCAAGGAGGCGCTGCCGCTGGTCCGCGACCCCGAACTCCTCAAGGACGTCAAGGGGTTCATGGGCCAGGAGGCCACGCACAGCGTTCAGCACGCCCACGTCCTCGACCACCTCGCCGCCCAGCGGCTCGACACCGCCGACTTCACCAAGTACGTCGACTTCCTCTTCGAGAAACTGCTCGGCGACGAGCCGCCCCGGGGAGTTCCGATCCCGGCCGGGGAGTGGCTGCGGTTCCGGCTTTCGGTGATCGCGGCGATCGAGCAGTTCACGGCGGTGCTGGGCGACTGGGTGCTGGCGGCGGAGGGACTCGATCTCGCCGACGCCGACGAGGTCATGCTGGACCTGCTGCGCTGGCACGGCGCGGAGGAGGTCGAACACCGCGCCGTCGCCTTCGACATGTACCAGCACTGCGGCGGCGAGGGCGCCGCCCGGTACGCCCGCCGGATCGCGGGCATGGCCGTCACCGCACCGATGATGCTGTACCTGTGGGGCTGGGGCGCCACCTACCTCATTCGCCGTGACCCACGGCTGGCAGGACGCCTGCGCTACTCGCTCGCCGAGCACAACAGAGCCGTACGCAAGGGGTTGTTGCCCACCTGGAAGGAGCTCGGCGCAGCCGTGCCGCGCTATCTGCGGCGGTCCTACCATCCGTCGCGGGAGGGCTCGCTGCGCAGGGCGGTGGAGTACCTCGCGCAGTCTCCCGCCGCGCGCTCCGCAGTGGGCGCGATCGCCCGGGCGGCGACCGCGTAGGACCCGACGGGGTAGACAGGGGAGAGGCGGCAGGGGAGACGCGCACGGCAGGAAGGCGGGAGAGATGAGTGAGCACCCGGGCGGGGCCGCGTACCGCATAGAGGACCTGGCGCACCGCAGCGGTGCAACGGTCCGTACGATCCGCGCCTACCAGGACCGGGGGCTGCTCCCCCGCCCTGAGCGGCGCGGCCGCGCCAACGTGTACGCGAACGCCCATCTGGCCAGGCTGCGGCAGATAGCGGACCTCCTCGACCGTGGATACACGCTGGCGTCGATCAAGGAGCTCCTGGAGGCATGGGACGCGGGGCGCGGACTCGGCGGTGTCCTCGGGCTGGTCGCGGAGGTCGACGGGCCGTGGACCGACGAGGAGGCCGGGCGGATCTCCCGGGCGGAACTGGACGAGCGGTTCGGTGGACGCCACGACGACGCGGCGGTGGCGGACGCGGTGGAACTGGGCGTACTGGAGCCCGTTCCCGGGGACGAGGACAGCTTCCTCGTGCCGAGCCCCCAAGAGCTCGCCGCTGCCTCGGAGTTGCACAAGGCGGGCGTCCCGCTGTCCGCGATCTCGGTCCACTTGCGGGAGTTGAGGGGACAGGTCGAGCACATCGCCTCGCGCTTCCTGGAGTTCACCACCGAGCACGTCTTCGCACGCTATCTGGGGGAACATCCGCCGAGTGACACGGAGGCCGCCGAAGCGGCCTCGCTCGTCCGACGGCTGCGACCGCTCGCCCAGCAGACCGTGGACGCCGAACTCGCCCGAGCCATGCGGGCGTTCGCCACCCGTCATCTGCGACAGCACCTGGCCAGGGAAGAGCCTCCAGAGCAACGGAACGAGACGCGCACGGTGGAGATGCCGGCCGAGACAATGCGCGCCGTGGAAAGGCTTGTTGGGACGGCCGGGGCAGCGGTGTTCGTCGCGGTCGCCGCCGAACGCGAGCTGCGGGCACGCACCTTGGACGGGCTGGCCGCAAATCATGCCAATCGCAGCATCGTTGACGAAATACCCTAAAGCGCAAGCGCGTTGTCCACAGGATGCTCAATTCCCCTGTGGATAACAGCACTTGGCTGTGGATCAAACCTGCGAGCCAAAATCAAATGCGTGATCCGCCTCTCGCCAGGCACGCTGGGCGCATGAAGGAACAGAACGATGAGCAGACAGCTGATCCGACAGTCGGACCAGTGGATGAACCGATGGACGACAGACGCACCGTGAAGGTGTCGAAGTACCTGTCGAAGCATTTGCGACACCAGCCCGAGCGGATCGGGCTCACCCTCGGCGAGGGCGGCTGGGTCGAGATCGACACCCTGATCACCGCCGCTGCCGCACACGGATTCCGGTTCACGCGCGACGAACTCGATCACGTGGTGACCCACAACGACAAGCGCCGTTTCGCTGTCGAGGGCGCCCGGATCAGGGCCAGCCAGGGCCACTCCGTGGAGGTCGACCTCGGCCTGCCCGAGGCGACGCCGCCCGCGTACCTCTACCACGGGACCGTCGCCCGCACTCTGGACGCCATCCGTGCCGAGGGCCTGAGGCCCATGAGGCGGCACGCCGTGCACCTCTCCGCGGACCGGGAGACCGCCACCCGCGTCGGCGCCCGCCGCGGCCGGCCCGTCGTCCTCTCCGTCGACGCCGCCGCCATGCAACGCGACGGCCACGTCTTCCGCGTCAGCGCCAACGGCGTCTGGTTGACCGAGGCCGTACCCCCGCGCTACCTGCGGTTTCCCGGCCCGCACTGAAGCCGGCCCCCCGGGGGACCGGGCCGGGGCGATACGGAGACGTCGGCCCAGGGACGCGGAGACGCCGGCCACGGGCCGATGCGGGGACGCAGGGAATCGGCGGTGCGGGAACGCCGGGCCATGGGGATCTCCCGGTGTCCGCGATCACGTCCCGTTCCGCTTAGGCTCGATTCATGAGTCTGCGTCTGAGCACTGTGATCCTGCCCCACGTCCGCTGGCACGAAGGCGGGCGTTCCACCTGGCAGCGCGCGGAGCAGCTCGGCTTCCACACCGCGTTCACCTACGACCACCTCTCGTGGCGGACCTTCCGTGAGGGCCCGTGGTTCGGAGCCATCCCGACGCTGACAGCCGCCGCGGGTGTCACCGAGCGACTGCGCCTGGGCACCCTGGTGACCTCACCGAACTTCCGGCACCCGGTCCCGCTCGCCAAGGAACTGATCTCCCTCGACGACATCTCGAACGGCCGGATCACCCTGGGCATCGGCGCGGGCGGCTCCGGATTCGACGCGACCGTGCTCGGCCAGGACCCCTGGACCCCGCGGGAGCGCGCCGACCGCTTCGGTGAGTTCGTCCCGCTGCTCGACCGTCTCCTCACCGAGGACGTCGTCTCCTACAGCGGCAACTTCTACTCGGCGCACGAGGCGTACGACATCCCCGGCTGCGTCCAGCGTCCCCGGCTGCCCTTCGCGGTGGCGGCCACCGGGCCCCGCGGACTGAAGCTCGCCGCCCGGCACGGACAGGCGTGGGTGACCACCGGCGATCCCAAGCTGTACGAGACGGGCACCCCGGACCAGTCGGTTCAAGCCATTCGCGCACAGGTCGACAAGCTGGCCGACGCGTGCGCCGGGATCGGCCGGGACGTGGCCGAGCTCGACAAGGTCCTGCTGACCGGCTTCACCCCCGACCGGACCCGTCCGCTGGAGTCCGTCGACGCGTTCGTCGACTTCGCGGGCCGTCATGCCGAACTGGGCTTCACCGACCTCGTGATCCACTGGCCGATCCCCGACTCGGACTTCGCCGCCGACCAGAAGATCTTCGAGCGGATCGCCATGGAGGCGGTCGCGCAGCTCCCCTGAGACCCGTCGCACCGCTCCCGCCCCATCGCACCGACGCCTGGCTCCAACGGGCTGTCATCGTGCTGGTGAGGACGGTAACCACTCAAGTGTGCGGACCGCCGCACGGCCGTGCGCGCATATGCGGGAGAATGGGCGCGTGACCTCAGCGACTCGCCGGCCCGAGACTCCGGCCTCCACCGTCCCGACCCGGCTGATCGCCACGGACCTCGACGGCACCTTGTTGCGCGACGACAAGACGGTGTCGGACCGCACGATCGCCGCCCTCGCCGCCGCCGAACAGGCCGGCATCGAGGTCTTCTTCGTCACCGGCCGCCCGGCCCGCTGGATGGACGTCGTCAGCGACCACGTCCACGGGCACGGCCTGGCGATCTGCGGAAACGGCGCCGCCGTGGTCGACCTGCACGGCGGCCCCGGCGCCCACCGCTTCGTCAAGGTCCGGGAACTGGAACCTGACACCGCCCTCGACGTCGTCCAGCTGCTGCGCGCCGCCGCGCCCGGCACGGTGTGCGCCGTCGAGCGGACGTTCGGCCTTCATCTCGAACCGGGCTATCCCCTGATGCACATGGAACCCCCGGAGATCGTCCTGCCCGCCGAGAAGCTCCTCGCGAAGGACGCGCTGGACGCCGACCAGCCCGTCCTGAAGGTGCTCGCGTTCCACCCGGACATGGACCCGGACGACTTCCTCAGCGTCGCCCGCACCGCCATCGGCAACCGGGCCAACGTGACCCGGTCGAGCCCCAGCGCGCTCCTGGAGATCAGCGGCCCCGGCGTCTCCAAGGCCAGCACCCTCGAACTGTGCTGCGCCGAGCGCGGGATCGCCCCCGAGGAGGTCGCGGCCTTCGGTGACATGCCGAACGACGTCGAGATGCTCACCTGGGCCGGCCGCTCGTACGCGATGGGCAACGCCCATCCCGCCGCCATCGCCGCCGCCTCCGGGCGCACCGCCCCGAACAACGAGGACGGTGTGGCCATCGTGATCGAGCGGATCCTGGCGGAGCGGCTGTAGCCCCCTTCCGGTGAGGGCGGTCCCGGGGTCGGCCGGCCGCCGCCGTGACCGACAGACACCCGGCGGCGCGGTGCACCGCCCCAAGCCCTCACGGACGCGGTGGAGGCATCTGTGGTTCACGTGGAGCGCCACGACCGCCTCCCCCCGGCCGGAGCCCGGCGGACCTACACGACCACCCCGTGCTCGGCCAGCCACGGCACCGGGTCGACCGCCGACCCCATCTCCGGGGTCACCCGCACCTCGAAGTGCAGATGCGGGCCGGTCGAGTTGCCGGTCGTACCGGACTGCGCGATCCACTGGCCGGCCGCCACCTGCTGCCCCTGGTCGACGGTCACCGCGGCGAGGTGCGCGTACTGCGTGTAGTAACCGCCCGGGTGCTCGATCACGATCTCGATGCCGAAGGCACCGCCGCAGGTCACCTTCACCACCCGGCCCGCCCCGGCCGCGCGCACCGGCGTGCCGATGGGAACGGCGAAGTCCTGCCCGGTGTGCCGGTTCGCCCAGCGGTCACCCCCACTCCCGAAACCCGCGGACAGCTCGTACGTCTCGACCGGCGTGACCCATGACCGCGTCGAGTCCGGAGCCGACTGGTCGAGTCGGACCGCCCCCCGGCATGCTCCGGCGGCCACCGAGGCGTCCGCCTGGCTCTGCAGCGTCGACTGTGCCTCCTCCAGCTTCGCCTGGATGGTCCCCTTCATCTCGGCGAGTTCACCGGTCCGTCTCTCCAGCGTCTGCCACGCCGACCGCGCCTTCCCCTCGTCGGCGGCGAGCCGGTCCTCGGCCCGCCTGCTCTTCGCGACGGAGTTGCCGACAGCCAGATCGGCCCGCCAGATGGCACGCTGACCGCGCATCAGGTCGTCGGGGTCCTTCGCCAGGAGGATCTGCGCGGTGTAGGGGAGGTCACCGCCCTGCCGGTACTGGGCGCGCGCGATCCGGCCCAGGTCCGCGTGCAGCACCGCGATCTCCTGCCGCTCCCGCGTCAGCAGCTGCTCCGCCCGCTCCGCCCGGCCACGCTGCGCATCCGCGTCCCGCCGCCCCGCCTCGTACTGCCGCGTCGCCACGGCGGCATCGTCGTACAGCCGCGCCACCTGGGCGCTGACGCCGGGTTCCGCCGCGTCTCCCTGTGCCACCGTCGGACGGGCGGCGAGCACCGCGACCGCACACAACAGCGCCGGTGCGAGCAGGGGATGGCGACGAGAGGAGCGCATGCAAGCGATCGTGTCCCGCCCCGCCGGACCCGGCCTGTTCTAGAGGTGCACCTGGGGGACGGACCGTCACCAATGGCTCAGCGAACGGGCGTCACGGGGCCGCCACAACGTTCCCTGTGCACACGGCGATTCAGTGCGGCACCTGCCACACCACCGTCGTACCGCCCCCGTTCCGGGCGAGCCCTGGCCCGTACCAACTGGCGCCGCCCAGCGACTCGGCACGCCGCTTGAGGTTCCTCAGGCCGCTGCGCCGGCCGCCCTCGGGGATGCCGACACCGTCGTCCGCGACCGAGAGGCGCACCGCCGGCCGCCCGTCGGGCAGCACGACGTTCGCGTCGACCGCGACCTCGATGCGGGACGCCCCGGCGTGCCGGAAGGCGTTGGACAGGGCTTCGCGCAGGGCGGCGATGAGGTTCTTGCCGGTGAGTTCGCCGACCACCGTGTCGACGGCGCCGACGAAGCGGTGACCGGGCTTGAAGCCGAGGGGGACGGCGGCCATGTTGATCTCGCGCAGGACCCGGGTGCGCAGGCCCGAGGGCACCTCGGCGGGACCCTGCTGCAGGGCGAAGATGGCGGTACGGATCTCCTGGATGGTGATGTCGAGTTCGTCGACCGCCTTGCCGACGCCCCGCTGCACCTCGGGCACGTTCGACCGGCGCTGCGCGCTCTCCAGCATCAGCCCGGTGGCGAACAGCCGCTGGATGACCAGGTCGTGCAGATCACGGGCGATCCGGTCGCGGTCCTCGTAGACCGCGAGCCGTTCCCGGTCCCGCTGTGCCTCGGCCATCATCAGCGCAAGGGCCGCCTGTGAGGCGAACTGGGCGGCGAGCGTCCGTTCCGACTCGGAGAACGGGCGCTCCCCGCGGCTCCGCGGGGTGACGAGGGCCCCGACGACCCGGCCGTCGCTCTGCAGGGGAAGCAGCATCACCGGCCCGTAGGCGCTGGCGAGATCCGTGAGCATGCGCGGGTCGGTGGCCGCGTCCTCGACGAACACCGGCTCGCCCTCGCGGAGTTCGGCGACCACCTGGCTCTCCGGCGGGACGACCACGCCGAGGGCCTTCGAGGGGTGTTCCGAGGCGACGGCGACGATCTCCAGCCCGCCGTCCTCGGCGGGCAGCAGCACGATCCCGGCCGCGGATCCGGAGAGCCGGCGTGCCTGTTCGGCGACGACCTGCAAGGCATCCTCGGCGTCGCCGCCGGCCAGCAGGGCGGTGGTGACGGCCACCGAGCCGTCGATCCAGCGCTCGCGCTGCTTGGCCGCCTCGTAGAGCCGGGCGTTGCCGATGGCGATACCCGCCTCCGTCGCCAGTACCCGGACCATGTTGAGGTCGTCGTCCCCGAAGGCGCCGCCGCCGCGCTTCTCGGCCAGGTAGAGATTGCCGAAGATCTCCCCCTGCACCGTGATCGGCACCCCGAGAAAACTGCTCATCGGGGGATGGTCGGCGGGGAATCCGCACGAGCGCGGGTCTTCGGCCAAATTCGTGAGGCGGACCGGACCGGGGTCGTGGACGAGCGCGCCCAGCAGGCCCTTGTGTCCGTCGGGGAGCCGTCCGATGCGCTGCGCCGTCCCCTGGTCGACGCCGTGGAAGACGAAGTCCGCGAGCCCGTGGGCGCTCTCCGAGACGACGCCGATGGCCGCGTAGCGCGCGTCCGTGAGGTCGGCGGCGGTCTCGCAGATCCGGTCCAGCGTCGAGTGCAGCTCCAGTCCCGAGCCGACCGAACGCATCGCCTCCAGCAAACGCGGCACCCGAGCGGCCAGTTCGGCGTCCGGCCCACCGGGACCCGGGCTGTCCGCCCGGTCCGGCACGCCGGTGCCGCCGTCCGGAGCGGGAGAAGCGGAAGCTGCTGACATGCTCCGAGCCTAGTTAGTCCTATTTGCCAGGGAAAGTCGGCCACGGGAGGCGGTGCCGTCCGGGACCCCTCGGGAGCATTCACCCCACCGGGGATCCGGGACTGCTCGGGCGAACCCACACGGCCCGGATCCGGGGACAGCCGGAGCAGATCCCCGGCGCGCCGGGACGGCCAAGGCCGCGGTCATCCCGCCGCCACACCCACCAGCAGATCTCCGGCGGTCTCCCGCTCCACCATCTCCCGCAGCGGTCCCTCGACGGCCGACAGCTCCGTGAAGCCTCCGCGCTGGACCACTTGGCCGTCCGCGAGCACGATCACCTCGTCCACCGCGTCGAGCCCGGCGAGCCGGTGCGTGATCAGCAACGTCGTACGGCCCTCGGTCGCGGCCAGCAGATCGGCGGTGAGGGCGTCGGCCGTCGCCAGGTCGAGATGTTCCGCCGGTTCGTCGAGGACGAGGACGGGGAAGTCGGCGAGGAGCGCACGAGCGAGGGCGAGCCGCTGGCGTTGGCCACCGGAGAGACGTGCCCCATGCTCGCCGATCAGCGTGTCCAGCCCGTCGGGCAGTCCGTCCACCCAGTCGATGAGCCTGGCCCGCCCGAGCGCGTCGCGCAGTCCGGCCTCGGTCGCGTCCTTGCGGGCGAGAAGCAGGTTCTCGCGCACGGTGCTGTCGAAGAGGTGTGCGTCCTGCGCGCACAGCCCGACCAGCCGGCGCACGGCGTCCCCGTCCATCCCGTACGCGTCCACGCCGCCCAGCGTGTACGTCCCCGCTTCGGTGTCCAGGAACCGCAGCAGTACCTGGGCGAGCGTCGTCTTGCCCGCCCCGGAGATGCCGACCACGGCGATCCTGCGGCCCTCGTCGAGCGTCAGGTCGAGGCCGGCCAGCGCGTCCCGGCCCTGTCCGGCGTGGCGGGCCCGAACCCCTTCCAGGCGCAGCGGGAACGGTGACGCGGGCGCCTGCCGCGGCCGCTCCGGTTCCCGTACGGGATCGGGGGCGTCCAGCACCTCGTACACGCGCTCCGCGCTCTTGTGCACCCGCTGCCGGTACTGCACGGCGAGCGGCAGCCCCATGACGGCCTCGAAAGCGGCCAGCGGGGTGAGGACGACGACGGCCGTCAGTACGCCGTCCAGTCGTCCGGCGGCGACGGCCTGGGCGCCGACCAGAGCGGTGGCCGCGACGGTCAGGCCACAGAGGAGCGCGGTGAGTCCGTCACCGAGGGCGGTCGCGGTGGCGGCACGCGAGGAGATGCGGGTCAGGACGCTGTCGGCCCGCCGGGTTTCGGCGGTACGGGCGGGCAGGGCGCCCGCGACGGTCAGCTCGGCGGTGCCGGTGAGCAGGTCGGCCACCTGGGTCGCCAGCGCTCCGCGGGCGGGAGCCAGCCGTCGCTCGGCGCGGCGTGCCACGACGCCGGTCACCAGCGGAACACCGACGCCGGCCGCCAGCAGTCCGACGGCGAGAGCCGCCCCGGCCTCGGGCAGCAGCCAGGCGGTGAAGCCGACGGAGACGGCGGACACCATGGCCGCCGCTCCGGCCGGCAGCAGCCAGCGCAGCCAGTAGTCCTGCAGCGCGTCGACATCGGCGACGAGCCGCGACAGCAGATCGCCGCGCCGGGTGGTGCGCAGTCCGGCGGGCGCGAGGCGTTCCAGGCGCCGGTAGACGGCCACCCGGGTGTCGGCCAGCATCCGCAGCACGGCGTCGTGGGACACGAGCCGCTCCGCGTACCGGAACACGGCCCGCCCGATACCGAATGCCCGGGTGGCTGTGACAGCGACCATCAGATAGAGCACCGGCGGCTGCTCGGAGGCCCGCGAGATGAGCCACCCGGAGGTCGCCATCAGACCGACGGCGCTTCCCAGCGCGAGGCTGCCCAGGAGCAGGGCGAGCGCGAGCGGCCCCCGTCGGGGAGCGGCCATCGCCCGGACGCGGGCGAGCACGCCACCGCGCCTGGTCGGCACCGCCGCGGGCCCCTCTCCCTCCAACGCGCCCGATCCGTTCGGTTCGATGCCCCGGGCCTGCCGCACATCCCCGGACCCGATGAGGGCGGATTCCGTGACCGAGTCGGTGGCCGGCTCCGCGAGCCGGGCATCCGCGGGCGAGGCGGCCTCCAGACGGACCACCCGGTCCGCCACCCCGAGCAGGGCCGGCCGGTGCACCACCAGGAGTACGGTCCGCCCGACGGCGAGACGCCGGACGGCCTCGACGACCTCCGCCTCCGTCGCTCCGTCGAGCGAGGCGGTCGGCTCGTCGAGGAGCAGCAGGGGCCGGTCCGCGAGGAACGCCCGGGCCAGCGCGAGGCGCTGACGTTGTCCGGCCGACAGGCCGGCGCCGTCCTCGCCGAGAAGTGTGTCCGCCCCGTCCGGCAGCGCGTCGACGAATCCGGCCGCGCCCGCGTCGACGAGGGCCCCGCGTACCGCCGCGTCGTCCGCGTCGGGGCGTGCGAGCCGTACGTTCTCGGCGATGGACCCGGCGTACAGATGCGGTCGTTGCGGTACCCAGGCGATCCGGGAGCGCCATTCCCCGAGGTCGGCCTCGGAGAGATCGACTCCCCCGGCCCGCACCCGGCCCGCTGTGGGCTCCACGAATCCGAGCAGGACGTTCAGCAGCGTCGACTTGCCCACGCCGCTGGGCCCGACGAGAGCGACCGTCTCACCGCGCGCGACGGTGAAGGAGACGTCCGAGACCGCGTTCGTGAGGCGCCCCGGATAGCGCACGGTCACGCTCTCGAAGCCGAGCTCCCCCGCCGGCAGGCGCAGCGATCCGGCGGCCGGTGCCGGGGTCTCCAGCACGGCGAAGATCTCCTCCGCGGCGGCGAGCCCCTCGGCCGCGGCGTGGTACTGGGCCCCCACCTGGCGCAGCGGCAGATACGCCTCGGGCGCCAGGACGAGGATGACCAGCCCCACGTACAGGTCCATCTCGCCGTGGACGAGCCGCATACCGATGGTCACGGCGACGAGAGCGACCGAGATGGTGGCGAGCAACTCCAGAGCGAAGGAGGACAGGAAGGCGATCCGCAGCGTCCGCATGGTCGCCTGTCGGTACTCGCCGGTGATCTTCCGGATCGACTCGGCCTGCGCCTTGGCCCGGCCGAACACCTTCAGCGTCGGCAGTCCCGCGACGACGTCCAGGAAGTGTCCGGAGAGGCGCGACAGCATGCGCCACTGGCGGTCCATCTGTGTGCGGGTGGCCCAGCCGATCAGGATCATGAAAAGGGGAATCAGGGGAAGCGTGCCGACGATGATCGCGGCCGACACCCAGTCCTCGGTGACGATGCGCGCCAGCACCGCCACGGGGACGACCACCGCGAGTCCGAGTTGCGGCAGGTAGCGCGAGAAGTAGTCGTCGAGAGCGTCGACACCCCGCGTGGCGAGGGCCACCAGCGAACCCGTCCGCTGGCCGCTGAGCCACCCGGGGCCGAGGAGTGCGGCCCGTTCCAGCAACCGCCCCCTCAGCTCGGACTTGACCGCGGCGCTCGCCCGGTGAGCGGCCAGCTCGGTGAGCCAGGCCACCGCGCCCCGCCCGATGGCGACCGCCACCAACAGCATCAACGGCGAACGGAGTTCGGTCGCGGAGAAGCCGTGCTGGAAGGCACCCACCACCACTTCGGCGATGAGTATCGCCTGGGCGATGACCAGCGCCGCTCCGACGACACCCAGCGCCACGACCGCCAGGAGGAAGAGGCGGGTGGCTCGGGCGTACCGAAGCAGCCGCGGATCGATTGGTTTCACGTGAAACACACCCTTGGCTCATCAGGCACGTTTCACGTGAAACGTGCCCACTACGTGGGACTCAGTGCGACACATCCGCGGCGATGTGGTGCGTACCGATGCGCTTGCGGAACACCCAGTAGGTCCAGCTCTGGTAGAGCAAAACGATCGGCGTGGCGATGCCGGCACACCAGGTCATGATCTTGAGGGTGTACGGGCTCGACGACGCGTTGGTGACCGTGAGGCTCCAGTCGTCATTGAGCGAGGACGGCATGACGTTCGGGAACAGCGTCAGGAAGAGCATCGCGACCGCTGCCACGATGGTGACTCCCGAGAACATGAACGCCCAGCCCTCCCGACCGGCGTTGACCGCCACCAGTGCCGCGACTAGCGCCACCACGGCGACGATCAGCGCGGCCAGCGATCCGCCGTCACCGTTGTCGACCTGGGTCCAGAGCAGGAAGGCCAGCGCCAACACGGCCGTGATCGGGCCGAGTTGCAGGGCGAGCTTGCGAGCCCGTTCCCGGATGTCGCCGACCGTCTTCAGGCCCACGAACACCGTCCCGTGGAAGGTGAACAGGGTCAGGGTGACCAGGCCGCCGAGGATCGCGTACGGGTTGAGCAGATCCCAGAAGTTGCCCACGTACTCGAAGTTCCGGTCGATCTTGACGCCCCGCACGATGTTGCCGAAGGCCACACCCCACAGGAACGCCGGGATCAGCGAGGTCCAGAAGATCGCGGTCTCCCAGTTGCGCTGCCAGTGCTCCTCGGGACGCTTCGCCCGGTACTCGAAGGCGACACCGCGCACGATCAGGCAGACCAGGATGATCAACAGCGGCAGATAGAAGCCGGAGAAGAGCGTGGCGTACCACTCCGGGAAGGCCGCGAAGGTCGCGCCGCCCGCTGTGAGCAGCCACACCTCGTTGCCGTCCCACACGGGACCGATCGTGTTGATCAGCACCCGCTTCTCGGTGCGGTCCCGGGCCAGCAGCTTCGTGAGGACGCCGACTCCGAAGTCGAAGCCCTCCAGGAAGAAGTAGCCGGTCCACAGGACCGCGATGAGGACGAACCAGACGTCGTGAAGTTCCATGACTCAGCAGCTCCCTGGGCCTAGTAGGAGAAGGCCATCGGCTTGTCGGCGTCATGGGAGTCGCCGCCGATCTTGGTGGGCGGGTTGAGGTCGGCTTCCGTCAGCTCGGGCGGTCCCGCCTTGACGTACTTCACGAGCAGCTTCACCTCGATGACGGCGAGGATCGCGTAGAGCGTCGTGAAGACGATCATCGACGTGAGGACCTCGCCCTGCGAGACGGTGGGGGAGACCGCGTTCCGGGTCTGCAGAACGCCGTACACCACCCAGGGCTGACGGCCCATCTCCGTGAAGATCCAGCCCCAGGAGTTGGCGATCAGCGGGAAGCCCAGGGTCCAGATGGCAATGCGCCAGCCCCAGGTGGTCGACTTCGGGCCGAGTGCCTTGTTCTTGAAGAGGACGAGATGTGGCACCTCGTCCTCACCGACCCTCAGATGCTGCGGCAGCATGAACTTCTTGCGGGTCAGCCAGAGTCCGAACAGGCCGATCGCGAAGGACGCCATGCCGAAGCCGATCATCCAGCGGAACGCCCAGAAGGTGACCGGGATGATGGGCCGGTAGTCGCCGGGCCCGTACTTCTGCTGCTCGGCCTTGTTGGTGTCGTTGATGCCCGGGACGTACGAGTTGAAGTTGTCGTCGGCGAGGAACGACAGTATCCCCGGGACGGAGAGCTCGACGGAGTTGTGGCCCTTGCTCACGTCTCCGTACGCGAAGATCGAGAACGGAGCCGAGTTCTGGCCGTCCCACAGCGCCTCGGCGGCGGCCATCTTCATGGGCTGCTGCTTGAACATGACCTTGCCGAGCGTGTCGCCGCTGACCGCCGTGAGCAGACCCCCGATGACGACGGTGACAAGGCCGAGCCGCAGCGACGTCTTCATGACGCCGATGTGCTTCTTGCGGGCCAGATGGATGGCGGCGATGCCCACCATGAAGGCGCCGCCGGTCAGGAAGGACGCCGTGAGGGTGTGGAAGGCCTGGGTGAGCGCGGTGTTCTGGGTCAGCACGTGCCAGAAGTCGGTGAGTTCCGCGCGCCCCTTCACCTTGTTGATCCGGTAACCGACGGGGTGCTGCATCCACGAGTTGGCCGCGAGGATGAAGTACGCCGACAGGATGGTGCCGATCGAGACCATCCAGATGCAGGCCAGGTGGATCTTCTTCGGGAGCTTGTCCCAGCCGAAGATCCACAGCCCGATGAAGGTCGACTCGAAGAAGAAGGCGATCAGGGCCTCGAAGGCCAGCGGAGCGCCGAAGATGTCGCCCACGAAGCGTGAGTAGTCGGACCAGTTCATGCCGAACTGGAACTCCTGCACGATGCCGGTGACGACGCCCATCGCGATGTTGATCAGAAAGAGCTTGCCCCAGAACTTGGTCGCCCTGAGGTACTTCTCGTTCTCGGTCCGCACCCAGGCCGTCTGCAGGCCGGCGGTGAGCGCGGCGAGCGAGATCGTCAGGGGGACGAAGAGGAAGTGGTAGACGGTGGTGATACCGAACTGCCATCGCGCCAAAGTTTCCGGCGCCAGAGCCAATTCCACGTCGCAGTCTCCTTACGTCACCGTGGTCACAGCGGCAGTTTGCCCGCTTCATCACGGACATCACGGGAGCAACCAGGACACGTTTGTGAACGCGTTCACATTCACAAGCAATTATGACGCATGCCCGTTCGAGCCTTGACACGTGGGGGGTCCCTCAGCGGGAACGGCGACGGCGGCGGTGATCGACCCGACGGATCGGGACCTTACGACCGAAGATCGCGCATACGACGAATGCGGCCGACAGCGGACGGAACCCCGGTCGGCCGGAAGGGTCCGCGCCGGGCGCCTCGGCGAGGTGAACCCGGACCCGGGTGTCCAGGTGAACGGCCGGAGAAAGGCGACGGGGATGGTACCGGCGCCCGCCGGTACCATCCCCGTCCGGATGACTACAGCTCCTGACGGAACGCCTCGCACGCCTTCACGAAGATGTCGTTCGCCTCGGTCTCACCGATGGTCACGCGGACGCCCTCGCCCGCGAACGGACGCACGACGACACCCGCCTGCTCGCAGTGGGCCGCGAAGTCGACCGTCCGCTCCCCCAGGCGCAGCCACACGAAGTTGGCGTGCGTCTCGGGAACCGTCCAGCCCTGACCGCGCAGGGTGTCGACCACCCGGCTGCGCTCGGAGACGAGGGAGCCGACCCGGCCGAGCAGTGCGTCCTCGGCCCGCAGGCTCGCCACGGCGGCGTCCTGCGCCAGCTGGCTCACACCGAACGGCACGGCCGTCTTGCGCAGCGCAGCCGCCACCGGCTCATGGGCGATCGCGAACCCGACACGGAGGCCGGCCAGACCGTACGCCTTGGAGAAGGTGCGCAGCACACAGACATTGGGCCGGTCGCGGTAGATCGCCACGCCGTCCGGCACCTCGACGTCCCGGATGAACTCGCGGTACGCCTCGTCGAGCACGACCAGCACGTCGCTCGGCACCCGGTCGAGGAAGCGTTCCAGCTCGGCCCGGCGCACCACGGTACCCGTCGGGTTGTTCGGGTTGCAGAGGAAGATCAGCCGGGTCCGGTCCGTGATCGCGTCGGCCATCGCGTCCAGGTCGTGCACCTCGTCCGGCGTGAGCGGCACCTTCACCGAGGTCGCGCCACTGATCTGCGTGATGATCGGGTACGCCTCGAAGGAGCGCCACGCGTAGATGACCTCGTCGCCGGGGCCGCTCGTGGCCTGCAGCAGCTGCTGCGCGACACCGACCGAGCCGGTGCCGGTCGCGAGGTGGGAGACGGGAACGGCGAAACGGTCCGCCAGCTCGTTCATCAACCCGGTGCACGCCATGTCCGGGTAGCGGTTGAACGAGTCGGTCGCGGCGGTGACGCTCTCGATGACACCGGGCAGCGGCGGATACGGGTTCTCGTTGGAGGACAGCTTGTACGCCACGGCACCGGTCGCGGCGGGCTTGCCGGGCTTGTAGCTGGGGATCCCCGCCAGCTCGGCACGCAGCTTGGGGCTCGTCTCGCTCACCGCAGTCCTCCTCGTGACCACCAGCGGCTCAGACCGCCACCGGCTACCAATGCTTCTCACCTTATGAGGATTCGGCTCCGCTGCGAATGGCCTGTGGACAACCGGGCACCGTCCGGCCTTCCACACCGTGATCCATCACGGGAGGGGAGCGGCATCCGGATGCCGTCCGAACCGCCGGGCATCCTTGTACGAACTTGTACGAATAGGGGGGCGCGTCGGCGTTCATCACATGCGCCGGTGGCCCGCGCCGTGGCGCGCATCCCTCGTACAGGTGAGTTGAGACCTCTTCGAAACATGGCCCACTTGGCAGGCCCATGCGCGCCGACAAGTCACGTACTGGCATTGGATCGTTCAACTACCTTGGTTTCCAAGGAAGTTAGCACTTTTTGACCATGCAGAAACGTGCCTGTCAACGCGTGCATATGCGTCCGCACTACCCCACCGCATGAGCCCTACTATCGGCTCGCCATGACAGCAGCAGGGAAGCACCAGGTGAGCCGGGCGGAGACAACCCGCCGAGGCGGTCGACCGGGCCGGGCGGGTATCAGAGACGTGGCCGCGGCCGCGGGGGTCTCCATCACGACCGTGTCCGATGCCCTCAACGGCAAGGGCCGGCTCCCGGACGCCACCCGACGCCATGTCCGCGAGGTCGCCGACCGACTGGGTTATCGCCCGTCCGCGGCGGCCCGAACCCTCCGTACCGGCAAGTCCGGCCTCATCGGCCTGACCGTGACCACGTACGGGGATGAACCTTTCACCTTCACCGAGTTCGCGTACTTCGCCGAGATGGCGAGAGCCGCCACCTCGGCCGCCCTCGCGCGGGGATACGCCCTGGTCATCCTCCCCGCGACCTCCCGACACGACGTGTGGTCGAACGTGGCCCTGGACGGCACCGTGGTCATCGACCCGTCCGACCACGACCCCGTCGTCAGCGAGCTGGTCCGCCAGGGCTTACCCGTCGTCTCCGACGGCCGCCCGGCCGGAGCGCTCCCGGTCACCGCCTGGGTGGACAACGACCACGAGGCCGCCGTCCTCGGCATCCTCGACCACCTGGCCGCCGCCGGCGCGCGCCGCATCGGACTGCTCACCGGCACCACCACGGACACCTACACCCACCTCTCGACGACCGCCTACCTGCGCTGGTGCGAGCGCGTGGGCCAGGATCCGGTGTACGAGGCCTATCCGGCGCACGATCCGTGCGCCGGAGCCATCGCCGCCGACCGTCTCCTCGCGCGGCCCGACCGCCCGGACGCCGTCTACGGTCTCTTCGACCCGAACGGCACGGACCTGCTGGCCGCGGCCCGCCGCTACGGTCTGCGCGTACCCGACGACCTGCTTCTGGTGTGCTGCAGCGAGTCCACGGTCTACGCCAGCACCGAGCCGCCTATCACGACGCTCTCCCTCAAACCGCGCAGAATCGGCACAGCCGTCGTCCAGCTCCTGATCGACGCCATCGAAGGGGTCGAATCGGACCAACCGGTCGAGCAGGTGATACCGACGGAGCTCATCGTGCGGACCTCGTCGCAGCGCAGGCCGCCCCGGACGACGGTCAGTCCGCCCCGATCACCCGAAGAGGGCTGACCCCGAAGCGACAAGGGCGGGGAAAGCCCCGCCCAATTCGGGCGAAAACCACGGTGGACCGGGCTCCTGTTCCGATTCACCACCCCTGGGTCATCACATGGCGCGATCCGCATTCCTATGATGGGCGGACGACACCGCGGGCCGCTGCGACCAGGCAGTCCGAACAGGTGCAGATGCGGCGCGATGGTGGTGGAGGGGTCGATGACTCAGGGGGCCGGTCAGGGACCCGAGGTGATGCGGACGGCGACGTTGCGCGACTTCCGGGTTCCCGCTTACGTCCACGAGACCGGTCCGTACGCGCAGAACACGCCTCAGGGCGAGAGCGCCGGACCGGTCGGGCAGTCCGGGCTGTACCCGTCGGGAGGGCCCTCGCCGTACGCGGTCATGGACTCCACCGAGGACTTCCCGGGCGAGCTCCCGGGAGAATTCCCCGAGGGATACACGCCCACACAGCGCGACCTGCCGGTCATCAACCGAGATGACACGGTTCCGGTCTCCGTCGACCCCGCGGTCGCCCCGGCGCCCGACGAGGGCCACGGGCCGCTGTACGTCGTCGGCGACGTGCACGGCTACCTCGACCACCTGGTCGCCGCGCTGCAGGAGCAGGGTCTCCTCGACGCCGCGGGCAACTGGTCCGCGGGTACCGCACGCCTGTGGTTCCTCGGCGACTTCACCGACCGCGGCCCGGACGGCATCGGCGTGATCGACCTCGTGATGAGGCTCTCCGCCGAGGCGGCCGCGGCCGGCGGCTACTGCAAGGCGCTCATGGGCAACCACGAGCTGCTGCTGCTCGGCGCCAAGCGGTTCGCCGACACCCCCGTCAACTCCGGCGCGGGCACCGCCACCTTCCAGGCCGCCTGGCTGCTCAACGGCGGCCAGAAGACGGACATGGACCGCCTCCAGGACCATCACCTCCAATGGATGGCCCGCCTCGACGCCATGGAACTCGTCGACGGACACCTCCTGGTGCACTCCGACACGACCGCCTACCTCGACTACGGCGACTCGATCGAAGCGGTGAACGACACCGTCCGGGAGACCCTCACCCGCAACGACGCCGACGAGTGCTGGGACGTGTTCCGCAAGCTCACCAAGCGCTTCGCCTTCCGCGACGACGGCGGCGCCGAAGCCGTCCGCGAACTGCTCGGCACCTACGGCGGCACACGCATCGTCCACGGTCACAGCCCCATTCCGTACCTGCTGGGCGAGGTAGGCACGGAGGAGGGCGAGGACAGCGCCGGCCCCGTGGTCGAGGGGCCACACCTCTACGCCGACGGGCTCGCCATCGCCATGGACGGCGGAGTGACCATGGCCGGAAAGCTACTGGTCCAGCAACTTCCGTTGGATATCTGACCGTTCACCGGGCAGGCCTCCCTCCGGGTGGAGCGCGCCGGCCAGGGGCCAATTTCTTGAAACCCCCTGTCACGGCGTGCCGTCACCGCTCTACCATCGGCTTATCCGTAGCAGGCTCCCCTCCGTTTCTGCCCAACGGCTCGTCAGCGTGCGAGCCATCAGCCCTACGGAGCATCGGGGGATGCAGATGAACAGCGTTCCGCAGCACCTGCTGAGCGAGGACCGCCAGGATTACGAGCGGATCCTCGATGAGGCGCTGCGCTCCGCACCACACCGCCCGGAACTCGCCGCTGTCGGCCAGCGGCTCAACCTCGAACAACTGCGCACCATGGCGCTCAACGCCACCGCCCTGATCACGACGGCCGCGGCGGACGAGTACGCGCACTACGTGAAGGTCCGCGAGGAACTGCGCCGCCCGGTGCCGTCCGCCCCGGTCGTGAGCGAGGAGACCGGCTCTCCGGAGCGGGGCGTCGGCGCGATGGGGCTCGCCGCCACCGTGGGCGAGGTCACCGAGACCGCCGGCGCCGGCGCCATCGCCGTCGTCGCGGTGCTCGCCCCCGTCCTCGCCGGGACGGCCGCGGTGATATTCCTGCTCGTGGGTTACATCCTCAAGATGCTCGACCCCGAGCCGGCCATCGCCCAGACCCTCCTGACCACCGGGTGGGTCTTCGGCGCGGTCACCGCGGCGGCGATCCTCGTCGCCGCGGCCGGACTGCTGCTGACCGCCCTGCGCAACAGTTCGTCCTCGCTCCTGGCGGGAGCGGGCGGCGAGTTGAACGAACAGGTCACCCGTGCCAGGGACGCCTGGCACGACGCCCTGCTGGAGCGCGGCATCCTGCCGTTCTTCCGGGAAGCCCTCGCGGATCCGGGCTCGGTGGCCCTGGACCGCGCCACACCGGCGCCCAGCCGCATCCCGCACCTGGGCTACGACCGGCCGGGGTTCAGCAGCCCCGACGGCGGACCGGCGGCCGGTCCGCGCCCGAGTTTCTCCAGCCCGGACTTCTCGAGCCCGGACTTCGGGGGGCCGGAACACCAGCCCGAGTGACCCCGGACGGCCGACGGCCGGGGGGACCACGGGAGAAGGGGGCCCGCGCAGGCGCGTGGGCCCGTAGGGCTGCCTCGGGTCGGGTGACGGCCGGTCCTCCGGCCGACCCACTCGCCCTGTCGTGGTCTCAGACGATGCCCAGCCGCCGGGCCTCGCGCATCCACGACGGGAACTCGGACAGCAGCCGGTCGTAGAGTTCCGCATCCGGTAGGTCGCTGATGTCGTCGACGGCGAAGAAGCCCACGTTGTCGACGCGCCGGCCCGGCAGGGTGTCGAACCGCTCCAGCACGCCGTAGTTGGAACGCCCCAGACCCACGAATTGCCAGAAGACCGGTTCGTCCACCGCCTCCCGCAGCTCGGTCTCGATCTCCTTGTTGCGGTAGACGCCTCCGTCGGAGAAGAAGAGCACCAGCGTCGGTGCGGCGGCCGGGTGCTCACGGACATACGTCCGCACCTCCGCGATCACCTTCTGCTCCTCGTTCTGGATCCCCACCGCTCGCATGTCCACCTGGCCCGGCAGCAGGCCCTTACGCGGCTTCTTCCGCCGGAACAGCGTCAGTTCACCGACCCGGACATGACGCTCCAACCACTGCGGAAGCTCCCCCAGCGCGAGGTCCGGCAGCCGGGCCGGGTTCGAGGCGAACGTCCATGCCTGCATCTCACCGTCGTCGTCGAGCTGCGCGGCCACCGCGGCCATCCGCTCCACGACGTCCGCCACTACACCCTTCGAATACAGGAAGGACATGGACCCGGAGGCATCCAGAACCAGGATGACGCGCGCCGTCACTCCCTCCGCTCCATGCTTGCGCAGGCTGACCGCCACCTGTTCCTTACGCAGGGAAAGCCGCTTGCGCATGTCCACCGGCAACCGCTCCTCGCCCTTGACCAGACGCGGAGCGGAGGCGGCGGCCGGGGCAGGGGCCACCGGCGACCGGGGCGGTACGGGAGGGGCGGACGGCGGCGGAGCGCTCGCATACGGCGAGGCGGCGGGCGCAGCGGGGGCGGCCGGTGCTGTCGGTGCTGTCGGTGCGGGCCACGTCGCGGCGGCCGGCGGAGGTGCCGGGGCAGCGGGTGCGGACGGGAACACGGAGGTGGGCGCGGGCGCCGCCGCCCCCGCGGCATCCGATTCCTCGTCCACACTGATCCCGAAATCGGAGGCCAGGCCCGCGAGTCCGGACGCGTACCCCTGTCCCACCGCGCGGAACTTCCACTGACCGGCCCGCCGGTACAGCTCGCCACCGATGAACGCCGTCTCCGTCGTGGCCTCCATCTCGAACAGCGCCAGCTCCCGGCCCGTCCCGGCGTCGAGCAACCGCAGCCGCAGACCGGACAACTGGCCGAAGGTGCCCCCATCCGCCGACGCGCCGAGCACGACCCGCTCGATCTCCGGCGCCAAGGCCGCCAGATCCACTCCGAGAGTGTCCGTCGTCGCGCCGCCGTCCCGTCGCTTCCCCAGATGACGCACGGCACCCGAGGCGTGCTGAGGCTGGTTGTAGAAAACGAAGTCACCGTCGTCCCTCACCCGCCCGTCGGCACGGAGCAGCAGCGCCGAGGCATCGGCGTCCGGCGCGCCGGAAGCCCCGGACCACCCGAGCTCGACCTGCACCGCCTCGACGGCGACAGGAAGGTTGCCGCCCTTGCTCATCGATGTCGCTGTCATACGCCCAGTCTGCCCAGAGAAGCGGGCATCGGGCCCGCCCGATACACAACCGGGCGCACGCGCCTCCATCCGCCGGCCCTTCTCCCCGCCCGGGGCAGCGGCGCCGGCTCCCGGGCTCGGCCCCTCGGTATCGGCTCGGCTCAGCTCAGAGTGACGTGGTCGCGTCCGTCGCCGCCCGTACGAACGCGCGCAGCCGCTCGGTGGCGTTGGCCTCCCTCCAGATCAGCCCCCTCTCGATCGGCGGCGCGTCGAGCAGGGGCACGTAGGTGACATCGGGCCGCGGGTAGTACTGCCGGGAGTGCTCCCCGACCGGCAGAACGCCCCGGCCCATCGCGACGAGGGTCAGCATCTCCGAGAACGACTCGCCGACCGGCCCCTTCGGAACGGGTCTGCCCGACGGAGTCCGGTCCGGCGTACGGTCCCGCTTGAACCCCGCCGAGGTCACGTGCGGGTACTGGACCACGGGATACTCAGCGAGCACTTCGACGGACACGCCCTCCTCGCCGGCGAGCGGATGACCGGCCGCCACGGCGAGCACCCGTCCCTCCCGCAGCAGCGCGGGACCGCACGCCATCCCGTCGAAGGGGTACGACGCGAGCAGGAGGTCGATCGAACCGTCCACCAGGCTTGCGCGTGAGGTGGCCAGCTGGACCTCCCGCACATCGACCCGACAGTCCGGGTGCCGCTCCCCGAACAGGGCGACCGCTCTGAGCAGTGCGGGTGCCGTCCACTCACCGAGGAAGGCCACCCGCAACTCCCCTGTGACCCCACGGCTGGCGTCCCTTGCCCGTCGCAGCGCCTCGTCCATCGCGGCGACCAAGGGCACCAGGTCGTCGGCCAGGCGGCGTCCGATCGGGGTGAGCCGGACCGAGCGGCTGTTACGTTCGAACAGCGCGCCGCCCACCTGACGCTCGATTTTCTTGATCACCTGGCTGACACGTCCGGTCGTGATCAGCAAGCGCTCGGCGGTGCGGCCGAAGTGCAGCTCCTCGGCCAGCGCCAGGAAGGTCTCGATCTCCAGCCGCTCCAGCACGATTCCTCCGGCGTTAAATCTGGCTCAACGGTCGTGCGCCGATCCTGCCTTGATGGCAGTCGCCGTACGGCGGATCGTAGAAGGCGTCGCCACGGCCTTTCGGGACACCCCGGCCAGGTCCTCGTCTCCTCACCTTTCATCCGAGCCCCCTCCTGGGGCCCTATCTCCTGAACGGGAACCACATGACTGCCTCGGAGATCACCTCCTACATGGACAACCTCGACGGTCCGCTGCGCGAGATCGCCGAGAAGGTCCGCCCCGTCATCGACTGCGCCCTCCCCGAAGCATCCGGTGCCCTGTGGCACGGACACCCCACCTGGAGCCTCGGCGACAGACCCGGCCGGACCCCGGTCTGCCTGCTCAAGGGCTATACGACCTACATCACCTTCGGTCTCTGGCGCGGTCAGGACGTGGCCGACCCCTCGGGCCGGCTGGTGGCCGGGTCCCGCCGGATGGCCTCCGTGAAGCTCAGCCGTGTCGACGAGGTCGACCCGGCACTGTTCACCGAGTGGCTCCGCCTCGCCGTGGCGCTGGAGACGTCATGAGCCCCGTGCGTGTGACGGCCTTCGACCACCTGGTCCTCACCGTCGAGGACGTCGAACGGTCCCTGGACTTCTACATCGGTCTCCTCGGCCTGGAACCGGTCCGCGTCGCCGAGTGGCGCGTCGGTCAGGCCCCGTTCCCGTCGGTGCGGGTCACCGAGGAGACCATCATCGACCTGGTCGCCGGCGCCCGAGGGGAGTCGAACGTCGACCACATCTGTCTCACGGTGGAACCGCTGGACTGGGACGAGGTGGTCGCATCCGACACCTTCACCGTCCTCGACGGACCCGTCCCGCGCTTCGGCGCTCGGGGTACGGCAACCTCGCTCTACGTCCGCGACCCGGACGGCAACACCGTGGAACTGCGCTGGTATCCGCAGGACACCACGGCATGACCCGCCGGCGCCCGACCGCCTGCCGATCGACAGCCCGCCGGTCGCGGCCCGGGGGTTCGGTGTCCAGGACCGCGACCGGCGGAACAGGTCAGTCGGCCAACGGCAGATAGACGCGGTTGCCCGCCTCCGCGAACTCCCGGGACTTCTGGAGCATGCCCTCGGAGATCTCGGCCTCCGAGGCACCCGCAGACTTGTCGCCGCCGAACCGTTCGTTGATGCTCTGGCTGATCTTCATCGAGCAGAACTTCGGTCCGCACATCGAGCAGAAGTGGGCCGTCTTGGCGGGCTCGGCCGGCAGTGTCTCGTCGTGGAACTCCCGTGCCGTGTCCGGGTCGAGAGCCAGATTGAACTGGTCCTCCCACCGGAACTCGAAGCGGGCATCGGACAGCGCGTCGTCCCAGTCCTGCGCACGGGGGTGGCCCTTGGCGAGATCGGCCGCATGAGCGGCGATCTTGTAGGTGATGACGCCGGTCTTGACGTCGTCACGGTTGGGCAGCCCCAGGTGCTCCTTGGGCGTCACGTAGCAGAGCATGGCCGTGCCCCACCAGGCGATCATGGCGGCACCGATGCCGGAGGTGATGTGGTCGTACGCGGGCGCGACGTCGGTGGTCAGCGGGCCGAGCGTATAGAACGGAGCTTCATCACAGATCTCCTGCTGAAGGTCGATGTTCTCCTTGATCTTGTGCATCGGGACATGGCCCGGGCCTTCGATCATCGTCTGTACATGAAAACGCTTCGCGATCGTGTTGAGTTCCCCGAGCGTCCTCAACTCCGCGAACTGCGCAGCGTCGTTGGCGTCCGCGATGGAGCCGGGCCGTAGACCGTCGCCGAGCGAGTAGGTGACGTCGTACGCGGCGAGGATCTCGCAGAGCTCCTCGAAGTTCTCGTACAGGAAGGACTCCTGGTGGTGCGCGAGGCACCAGGCCGCCATGATCGAGCCGCCGCGCGAGACGATGCCGGTCTTGCGGTTCGCGGTGAGCGGCACGTACGCCAGGCGGACGCCTGCGTGGACCGTCATGTAGTCCACGCCCTGCTCGGCCTGCTCGATGACCGTGTCCTTGTAGATCTCCCAGGTGAGTTCCTCGGCACGGCCGTCGACCTTCTCCAACGCCTGGTACAGCGGCACGGTTCCGATGGGGACGGGGGAGTTGCGCAGCACCCACTCACGGGTGGTGTGAATGTTCCGCCCGGTAGACAGGTCCATGACAGTATCGGCGCCCCAGTGGGTCGCCCAGGTCATCTTCTCGACCTCCTCCTCGATGGAGGAAGTGACGGCGGAGTTGCCGATGTTGGCGTTCACCTTCACCAGGAACCGCTTGCCGATGATCATCGGCTCGATCTCGGGATGGTTGACGTTCACGGGCATTACCGCCCGGCCGGCGGCGATCTCCTCACGCACGACCTCGGGCTCGACGTTCTCGCGGACGGCGACGAACTCCATCTCGGGGGTGATCTCGCCGCGGCGGGCGTACGCGAGTTGCGTGACCGCCTGCCCGGAACGTCCCCGTCGGGGCTGACGCGGCCGGCCCGGGAAGACCGCGTCGAGATTGCGCAGACCGCCGCGCGGTGATGTGTGCTTGATCCCGTCGTCCTCCGGACGGACGGGACGACCCGCGTACTCCTCGGTGTCACCGCGAGCGATGATCCAGTTCTCCCGCAGCGGCGCCAGCCCCCGGCGCACATCCGTATCGATGCTCGGATCGGTGTACGGGCCGGAGGTGTCGTACAGCGTCACGGACTGCCCATTGGTCAGGTGCACCTGACGGACCGGCACGCGCAGATCGGGGCGCGTACCCCCGACGTACGCCTTGTGCCAGCCGATGGACTTCTCGGCCTCATCGTTCGGAGACGGCGAAGAAGTGCCGTCCGTCTGGCTGGAGGCAGGCGTGCGTACGTCCTTGTTGGTCATGAGACCTACTCCCTACGCCGGCATTACCCGGTAACAGGTTCGGCGGTCGACGCAGCGGCTTCCGTTCGCCGATGTTTCATGTGAAACATCGCGAAGACGGAGGTCAGCGCCCTCTCAGCCCGGTGCTCCGAGCTCCCGCGTGTGCAAAGGTGACTCCACGCTAGCGTCATATCTGGCGCGGTGAACAGGGGGCCCTTGCCGTTCTTGGGATGATCGGTCGGTGACCACGACCCAGCAGCCCTCGTTCCCACCGCCCGAGCCACCGCGCCGTCCGGGCTCGGACGACGGCCGCGGACGTGGTCCCGGCAACGGTCGTGGGCACGGACCTGGGCCGGCCGATGGCCAGGGATACGGGCACCGTTCCGGACCCGGAAACGGTCCCGGTCCGAGACCGGGCAGCGGAGACGCCGGCCCCGGTCACGGTGACCTCCAAGGGCAGGGTCCCGGTGACGGCCACGGCCGAGGGTCAGTTGGTGAACCGGGTCCGGGTGACGGTCACGGACCGGGCGGCGGGCACGTACCAGGCCCCGGCGGTGGACACGGGCACTCGCACAGCCACAACCACGGCCCTGCGGCGCCTGTGTCGAAGCATCTGCGCAAGGTCATCGCCGCGGTGCTGATCCCCTTCGCGGCCGCGGTCGCCGTGGGTCTCGTGGTGCTGTGGCCCGGTGGCGCACCGGCTCACGAACGCACCGGTGTCGGCTTCGACCGGCAGACCCAGAACGCGACGGTCACGAAGATCGTCCAGGTGGACTGCAAGTCCGTCAACGCCTCGGGGGAGACGCCGACCGGCGACACCTCCACGGCCGAGGGCTCCTCCGCACAGCAGCAGGCGACGGGTGAGTGCAAGCGGGCGACCATCCGCATCGACACCGGCAAGGACAAGGGCCGTACGTTCACGGAGATCGTCCAGCCGGACCAGTCACGGCAGTTGCACCAGGGCGAGAAAGTCATCGTCGCGTACGAGCCCTCGGCCCCCAAGGACCTGCAGTACTCGGTGACGGACGCGAACCGGAAGCTGCCCCTGACCCTGCTGGCGGGCCTGTTCGCCGTGGTCGTCGTGGTGGTGGGCCGGATGCGCGGCGTCATGGCGCTGATCGCCCTGGCCATCAGCTTCATGATCCTGAACTTCTTCATCCTGCCCGCGATCCTGCAGGGGTCGAACCCTCTGATCGTGGCGGTCGTCGGGTCCAGCGCGATCATGCTGATCGCGCTCTACATGTGCCACGGACTATCGGCCCGAACATCCGTGGCGGTGGTCGGCACCCTGCTGTCCCTGTTGCTGATCGGCATCCTGGGCTCGGTCTTCATCGACTGGGCCGTCCTGACCGGCAACACGGACGACAACACCGGCCTGATCCACGGCCTGTACCCGTCGATCGACATGAGCGGTCTGCTGCTGGCCGGAGTCATCATCGGCTCGCTCGGTGTGCTCGACGACGTGACGGTGACACAGACGTCGGCGATCTGGGAACTGCACGAGGCGAATCCCACGATGGGCTGGCGCGGCCTGTATCGGGCGGGCATCCGGATCGGCCGCGACCACATCGCGTCCGTGGTCAACACGCTCGTCCTGGCATACGCGGGCGCCGCGTTGCCGCTGCTGCTGCTCTTCTCGATCGCGCAGAGCAGCGTGGGCACCGTCGCCAACAGCGAGTTGGTCGCCGAGGAGATCGTGCGCACGCTGGTCGGATCGATCGGCCTGGTCGCCGCGGTGCCGGTGACGACCGCGCTGGCCGCTCTGGTGGTCGCCGCCGACCGTGAGGCAGGCCCGGCCGTCTCGGTGGAACCCGCGGGCGCCAGGATGCCGGCGAGGAGCGGGAAGGGCCGCCGCCGCAAGCACTGAACCGCCGTTGACGGACGCGTGTACCTGGCCCTCAGGTGGCAGGCGCCCCCTGCTGAGGAAGCGTTACTCCGCCCGGGGGTGACGAGGTTTCAGCCTGCGCTCTGCTCCTCGGCCAGGATGCGGTCGAGCGCGTCGTCCAGGTAGGTGTCGAACCCGTCGAGCGACCGCTCCTGACCGAGCGGCACAAGCTTGTCCGTACGGTCGAGGAAAGCGACGAGCGGCGCCGTCCCCGACCGGAACAGGGCGTGGTCGGAACCGACCTGAAGCCTGATCAGTACTTCGCCGAACGCCTCCGGGTCGGCCGGCGCGATGTGCACATCGCCGTCACCGCATGCCCGGCCCACCCCGTCAATGAGCAGCTCCCGCCCGAACGCCCAGGTCACCGGCGCGTCACCGGGCAGATGGAAGGTCAACCGCACGGCGTACGGATCGCGGGTCTCATAGCGCAGTTCCACCGGAATGCGGAAGGACAGCTCCTCGGACACGAGGAAGCTCATCATGACTTCTGCCTGCACCGACTCGCGCATCGCCTACCCCGTCGTTCGCTGTCACCTGGCCAGGAATCGTCCCCTGGCACAGCTGAAATATTGCTCAACGTGCACGACAGATCACAAGGAGTGAGTTTTCAGATACTGATAGAGATGCCGAGTGACCCCAGGACCAGGCCGATTTCACTCTGCAACTTCCGCGTCGCGAGGAGCAGTCGGTCGGCTTGGTGTGAGGGCAGGGAAAGGGCGATTGACCCGGCAGTACTGCCCACAGTGATGGGGATGGCGGCGCAGACGGCGCCCAGCGCGTATTCCTGCCGCTCGATCACCGGTTCCATGCGCGCGGTCCGTTCGAGGCGCCGCAGCAGACGGTCTTCGTCACGCACCGTGTACGGCGTGAGTGACTGCACCGGGTATCGGGCGAGGTGGTTGCGCCGCGACTTCTCGTCCAACTGGGACAGCAGGCACTGGCCGATCGCGTGCGCGTGCCCGGTCTCGCGGAAGTCCGCCCACTCCTCGACCGCGGGGTTCGCGGGAGTGTCGGCTACGCACACGACCTCGATCTCACCCTCGCGGTAGACCGCGTAGTAGACGGGGGCTCCGATCGCGTCCCGCCAGCGGGCGAGCGTCTCGCTCACCGTGCTGCGACGTTTCTGCTGGGCTCCGCTGCTGCTCAGACGTTCGGCGGCGTCGCCGAGGAAGAACAGCCCCTTGTCGCGGCGCAGATAGCCCTCGTGGACGAGGGTGCGCAGCAGGTGGTACGCGGTCGGCAGCGCGAGTCCGGCCTCCCTGGCGAGCTGTTTGGCGGGGGCTCCCTGGTCGCGCGAGGAGACCGCCTCGAGCAGGCGCATGGCCCGCTGCACCGAGCCGATCAGCGTGGTGGGGTGCGGGTCCAGGGGTGCGGCTTCCGGCTCCGGGGAAGGAACACGCGCGGTGCGTACCGCTCCGGACGCAGGGGTGCGCGGAGCGGAGGCCGGCGGACGCGCGCTTCCCGTGGACGCGCCCCCCTGCGGTGTACGGGGTGCGGGAGACTCGGCCGTCGAGGCAGGCGGAGTGGTCTGCTCCCCCGAGGGGGCCGGGGTGACCGGCGACGAACGGGGCAGGGGAGTCTCCCCTGGGGACGTACGCGGTTGCACCGGCGGGACACGAGCCGCCGCGGGTTCGCCCGATCGCTGGAGGGGTGGAGCGACGGATGGTGCGGGTGCGGTGTCAACCGTGGACAAGGGGCACTCCCGAAGCGCGAGGAGGACCGCCCGTGCGGGGGAACACGGGAGGGGGTGTGCGCTGCCCGCGGGGATCGACCCCCGCGTCGAATTCCGGACTTTAACCGTCGGCCGCCGCTCACAGCCGTCCTCGCCGGAAACTTCCCTCGCCCGAGGGAACCTTGGGTTCCCTTTCCCCCCGTACCGTTACCGATCGCTCACCCCCTCGCGCCTCACCAGTCGCTGCGCGAGGACGAACCCGACATGAACTTCCGCACGATGTAGATCAGTCCGCCGACCAGCGCGACGAAGACGAGCAGCTTGAAGAGCAGGCCGATGACGAAACCGACGACGCTCGCTATCAGGCCACCGAACACCACCAGGGCGATGACCGGCACCGCGACCCACTTCACCCACCACGGCATACCGTCGAAGATCTCTCGCATCGCCTTGTCCTTGCCTCTTCTCGCCCGTGGTCCCAACATCGGGACGCTGATTCCGGGTTCTCTGATGTCCTGCGTCGATGCTAGGTCGCCGAGGGGGCCGCACGGGGGCCTCGCGCCCCTTGTCCTCCCCTGACCGTCCCCCTAGGGAACCCTGAGACGCCGGGTCAGCTCTCGGGGGGAGAGAACATCACCAGGACCCGGAGATCCTCGGTGATGTGGTGGAACTTGTGGGCGATCCCGGCGGGTACGTAGACGACGCTGCCGCGCGCCACCGGGGTGGTCTCCAGGCCGACCGTGATCGACGCGCGGCCGCTCACCACGAAGTACACCTCGTCCTGGGCGTGCGGGTTCTGAGGGTCGTGCTCCCCCGCGTCGAGGGCGTACAGCCCGACCGACATGTTCCGCTCACGCAGGAACTGCAGGTAGGCCCCGTCGTTGGCGGCGCGTTCCGCCTCCAGTTCGTCCAGCCGGAATGCCTTCATCGTCCTCGTCCGCTGTCGTGCACCGCGGGCCTTGTCCACAGCCGCTACGTGCTTGTCGATCTCGTCTGCCACGATCAGACACATGAAGAATTTCGTAGTCAAGACGATCGCCAACGCGGGGGCCCTGGCCGTTGCCGTGTGGCTGCTCGACAAGATCACCCTCACGGGCGACAGCACGGGCAAGAAGATAGGCACCCTGCTGCTCGTCGCCCTGGTCTTCGGACTGGTGAACTTCCTGGTCAAGCCGGTGGTGAAGGTACTGACCTTCCCGCTCTTCATCCTCACGCTCGGCCTGATCACCCTCGTGGTGAACGCCTTGATGCTGCTGCTCACCTCGTGGCTCGCCGACAAGTTCGACCTGAGCTTCCACGTGGAGGGCTTCTGGACCGCCGTCCTGGGCGGCCTGATCATCTCCGTCGTGTCCTGGGCGCTGAACATCGTCCTGCCCGACGGCGACGACGACTGAGAGAGTCCCATGTCCTATCGCGTCTGTTTCGTCTGCACCGGCAACATCTGCCGGTCACCGATGGCCGAGTCCGTCTTCCGCGCCCATGTGACGGACGCCGGGCTGGCCGAACTGGTCGAGGTCGACAGCGCGGGCACGGGCGGCTGGCACGAGGGTGATGGCGCCGACGAGCGCGCGGTCGCCGTGCTTGAGGCCAACGGCTACGAGAGCGACCACGCGGCCCGGCAGTTCCAGGTCTCGTGGTTCTCCCGTCTCGACCTCGTCGTAGCGCTCGACGCGGGCCACCTCAAGTCGCTGCGCCGGCTGGCGCCGACCGTCGAGGACGCCGAGAAGGTCCGGCTGCTGCGGTCCTACGATCCCGCGGCGGGCGACGACCTGGACGTCCCCGATCCGTATTACGGACATATTGATGGCTTCGACGAATGTCTTGAGATGGTGGAGGCGGCGAGCCCAGGACTGCTCGCCGCGGTACGAGAGCAAGTGGAGGGACGAGCGGCATGACGTCTGGGGATTTCGTCACGGGAAGCGGCGCTGACGCGCCGGGACGGAGCGAGGGCACGGCACTGCGGGGTGACGGCACCCGCGCGGTGCGTGCCGGACTGCCCGAGCCCGTCAAGTACGAGCCCACGCTGCCCGGCCCGGTGTTCGCCGCGCACTTCCACCTGCCAGGTGAACCGACCGGCCCGTACACGTACGGGCGCGACGAGAACCCGACGTGGACGCTCCTGGAGCGCGCCATCGGCGAGCTGGAGGCGCCCGGGCAGGATGGCGTCGAAACGCTCGCCTTCCCGTCGGGCATGGCCGCCATCTCCGCCGTGCTCTTCTCCCAGTTGCGTGCCGGCGACGTCGTCGTCCTGCCCGACGACGGCTATCAGGTGCTGCCGCTCGTGCGCGAGCAGCTGACGGCGTTCGGTGTCGAGGTGCGCACCGCACCCACCGCCGGGGACGCCCAGCTGGAGCTGCTCGACGGGGCGAAGCTGCTCTGGATCGAGACGCCGTCCAACCCCGGGCTCGACGTGTGCGACGTGCGGCGCCTCGTGGAGGCAGCCCACGCGCAGGGCACCCTCGTGGCCGTCGACAACACGCTGGCCACCCCGCTCGGACAGCGTCCGCTGGAACTCGGCGCCGACTTCTCCGTGGCCAGCGGCACCAAGATGCTGACCGGTCACGGCGACATTCTCCTGGGGTACGTCACCGGACGGGACGCCGCTCTGATGGCACCCGTCCGGCGCTGGCGCAAGGTGGTCGGCGCCATCCCGGGACCGATGGAGGCCTGGCTGGCCCACCGCTCGCTCGCCACGCTGCAGCTGCGCGCCGACCGGCAGACCGCCAACGCCCGGACGATCGCCGAGGCGCTGCGGGAGCGGCGCGAGGTGGCCGGTCTGCGCTACCCCGGCCTGCCCGACGACCCCTCGTACAAGATCGCCTCGCAGCAGATGCGCCGGTTCGGCTGCGTGGTGTCCTTCACGCTGCCCACGCGCGAGCAAGCGGACCGCTTCCTCGACGCGCTGACCCTGGTGGACGACGCCACCAGTTTCGGCGGGGTGCGGTCGACGGCCGAACGGCGCGGGCGCTGGGGCGGGGACGCCGTCCCGGAAGGCTTCATCCGTTTCTCGGCGGGCGCCGAGGACCCCGAGGACCTGGTGGCGGACGTGCTGCGGGCTCTGGATGCATCCGCGGAGTAGGGGAGCATGACGGCGGGATCAGTACGCCCGCTCCGTACAACGGGCGGTCCGAGCCTCCCCCCTCGTGGCTCGGACCGCCCCGGTTCTGCACGCGAAGAACCGCGCGCACAAGGCTAGTTGACTCTGTGTCAGTGTCCAATCACAGTAGCGACAGAGACCTATCGACTTATTTATAGTTGAGGCTCACGCGGGGGTGCTGGGAGGGGAGGGGCACCATGGACTTGGCCTTGCTGCGCACTTTTGTGACTGTGCACCGGGCCGGTTCCTTCACCCGCGCCGCCGCGCTGCTCGGGCTCTCGCAGCCGGCCGTGACCTCACAGATCCGCACCCTGGAGCGGCAGCTGGGGCGGCCCCTGTTCCTGCGTCAGGCCCGCGGGGTGACCCCCACGACCATCGGCGACGAGCTGGCGCACAAGGCGGCGCCACATCTCGACGCCCTCGTCGAGATCGCCGAGACCGGCCTCGACGAGGACTCCCACGTCCGCACACTGCACCTCGCGGGGCCTCCGGAGTTCACCGCCGAACGGGCGCTGCCCGCCCTCACGGAGCTGACCGGGGAGGACGGCCAGGGCTTCGCCCTGCGCGCCTCCTTCGGCAACGCGGAGGAGACGCTGGAAGGCCTCGCCGCCGGACATCATGATCTGGCCATCACAACGGCGCGTCCACGGGGTGCGCTCCTCACCGCGACTCCGCTCTGCGACGAAGAACACGTCCTGGTCGCCGCCCCGCGCTGGGCCGCGGAAATCGGCCCGGGCAAGCTCCGCCGCAAGGGCGCCCGCGCGCTGGAGGACGTCCCGGTCGTCGAGGTCCACGAGTCGTTGCCGCTCGTCGCCCGCTACTGGGCCTCGGTCTTCGACTGCCGTCCGGCCTCCTCGGGCATGGTCGTCGTCCCCGATCTACGAGCCGTCCTCGCCTGCGCAGCCGCGGGTGCCGGCCTCGCCGTTCTGCCCGCCTATCTCTGCTCCGACGCCATCGAGCGCGGTGACGTCGTGGCGCTTCTCGATCCCGCGGTGCCGCCCCTGCGTACGTACTTCCTCGTCGTCCGGACGGGCACGCTCGCGATGCCGCACATCGCCCGGGCCCACGAGTGGCTGCTGCGAGCGGCCGCCGACTGGAGCTGAAGGCTCGGCCCCTCGGGATCGCGGCCAGGACTTCCGGAGGTTTCACGTGAAATCGCGCCGCGGGGATGTTTCACGTGGAACCAGCCGGGCCACATTCCTCCCATGACCGTCCGACCCGTGGTCAAGCGCACCGCCCGTGCCGTCCTGCTCGATGGTGACGACCTGATCCTCATCAAGCGCACCAAGCCCGGTGTCGATCCCTACTGGCTCACCCCGGGTGGCGGGGTCGAACCGGAGGACACGACTGTCGTCGAGGCTCTTCACCGCGAGGTGTACGAGGAACTCGGCGCCAAGATCATCGACGTGGTTCCCTGTTTCGTGGACACCGTCGAGCACATCGGCGACGACGTTGGTGCGACCGGCGTGAAGGTCCAGCACTTCTTTGTCTGCCACCTGGAGTCCATGGATCCGTCCCTGCGGCACGGTCCGGAGGTGGATGAGCCCTGCGGCGAGTACGAGATCGTCCGGGTGCCGTTCACCCGCGTCGGCATCGCCTCGGTCCACCTCGTGCCGCTCTCGCTGAGGCATTACCTCGACGGCAACATCGAGGGCGTCCGCGCCATGCATGCACCTGACCTGGGCTGACCCACGCAGTCGGTGCCGGATCAGGGCGCCGTCGGTCAGTCGCCCACCACGGCGACGAGTTCCTCCACCGAGTCGTGGCGGATGCGGTCGGGCGGAATGCCGATGTCCCTGAGCGCGTCGACACCGCTGCGGATCATGCCGGGCGGACCCGACAGATAGGCGTCGTACTCGTTCCACGGCCCGTACTCGCGCACGACGTCCGGCAGCTGCAGGTGTGCCTGCTGGTCGATCACCGGGCGCACCGCGAGCCAGGGGTGGCTCTGCTGGAGCCGCAGCATCGTGTCGATGTCGTACAGGTCGTGATCCGTGCGTGCCCCGTAGAAGACCTCGACGGGGCGTCGGTGCCCATGCTCGGCGACATCCTCGACCAGTGCCTTGATGGGCGCGATGCCGGTTCCGCCACCGAGGCAGAGCAGGCCGCTGTCGGTGGTGTGGTCGACGGTCATCGATCCGGCCGGAGGGCCGAGCCGGACGACGTCGCCGGGCCGGGCACGATGCACGAGCGCGTTGGAGACCCAGCCGGCCGGAACGGCTTTCACGTGGAACGTCAGCAGTCCGTCGGAGCGGGGGGCCGAGGCGAAGGAGTAGTGCCGCCACACCCGCGGCCACCACGGCGTCTCGACACTCGTGTACTGGCCTGCGAGGAACGGGTACGGCTTATCGGGCCGGACGGTGATGACGGCGACGTCCGGTGTCCTCAGGTCGTGGGACACCACCTCGGCGTACCACCACGCGGGAGCCCGCAACTCGTCGGCGGCGGCTGCGTCGATCATGACCTGGGAGATCGTCGTGTAGGTGCGCACCCAGGCGGCCTCCGTCTCCGGATCCCAGACCGCCGCGGCGTAGTGACTGAGGGAACCGATGAGGCACTCACCGACGGCCGGATAGTGCTCGGGCCGGGTTCCGTACTTGCGGTGTCCGCGCCCGAGGTTCTGCAGATACGAGACGAGGACATCGGTGTTGTCGATGTGCTCGGCCGCGGTCAGCAGTGCCTTGAGCAGCCGGTCCCGCTGGGTGTCCATCGCGGCGGGGAAGAGCGGGCGGAGTTCCGGGTGGCGCACAAAGAGCAGCGCGTAGAAGTACGACGTGACCTTGTCGGCGACCGGGCCGACCTCCGCCATGGTCCGGCGGACCAGCACGGCGTCGGGGGACGGCCGAGGCGCGGCAGCGGGCTGCGGTGCCTGCGCTCGCGGCTCCGGCCGGACGTCGGGCGCGGGCGCGCCGCGGAACGGCTGCGTGGCCCCGCCTCCGGACCCGGAGACCTCTGAGGGCCGCGCAGCGTGGCGCTCCGGCTGTCCGGCACCGGAGCGGTGCCGTACGGCTTCGTGAGCGGGCTCCGGCTCGAACTGCCGGGCCCCCGAACGCGATGCTGGCAGAGGGCCCGTCTCGGGCTGTGTCGACGGCGAAGGACGCGTCCCGGACAGCGCCGACTCGTGAGGGCCCAGGGTGCGGTGGGGCGTCCCGTCGGGCCGTGTCGCTGCCGGAGCTCCCGAGTGGAACGCCGGACCTGCGCCGTGCCGAGCCATGGCTGCTTCGCCTGTGGATATTCGTTCCTGCGCGGACGTTTCCTGCTCAGGGGCTGCCTGCTGGGGGGCGGCTTGTGCCTGTTCCTCGGGCACCGCGGCCGAACGGCCCATCGGGCGCATCGCGGCCAGCCGGCGGCCGTCCGACGGCGCCTGGTCCCCGCTGGGAGCCTCGGGCTCCTTGCGTGGTGTGAACCAGCCGCCCCCGCCGTTGCCGCCTGAAGTGCCGTTGTCGGCCGACGTGGTGGTCGGAGCGTCCATGTTCTGCCTCGCCTCGAACATCTTTCGGTCGGTCTGCGCACCTCCACGATCGGAAGATGCCTGCTTTCCCCCGCAGACGGCGTGTTCTCTTTCCCGAGTCCCGTTGACCCAATGCGGCCACATTGAACCCGGATTCTCACCCTGTACGGACAAGTAAGGCGAGAATGTGACATTGGCCGCACTGCGCTCACGGCAGCATCCCACTCCGGGTCTACACCCGACCGCATAACGGAAAATACGGGTCTTCGATCTCTCCATCCCGTTACGCTGCTTTGGCCTGCGTTCGTTCCACCACGACGTGTACACATCTCGGCGGACGCGAACCGGAGTCGACCATACCGGCAGTAGGTCCCTGCACAAGTCCCCTCTTCGCTCTTCGCGAATGAAGGAGTGCCGGAACCGTCAATTACCTCAATTACCGTGCGTGGTAGACCAATTGATAGGCGTCCCACAGATTCTGGCTCACGGGGAGTGAGTGGCGAGACGGCGCGGACGCCGATCCGCATTGAACGCGACGGACGCCGGGGCGACACCGAAAAGGCCTCTGTCTAAGCGGGGGGCGCCGTAGGCGATGCAGGCGGTTCGGCTCATCCCGAACTCTTCACAGAGCCGGTTCGCGATCTGCACCTTCGCCGCCGAGTTGAGCACCCCCGCCGAGTGGCAGCGCGCCTAGCGGGTGGACGTTTCACGTGAAACGTCCACTCGCGCGCTACTTGGTCCACAGCTGGCGGCATGTGGTTGGGCGCCGGGAAAGCGGTGGACGAAAGAGGGCCACGTCAGACAGCCTGACGTGCGTGTCGACCTCACCACTCACCGCTCTGGCCGTTCGCCGCCTGACGCGCCGTGACCTCTCCGCCTGTGCCGACTTGTCCGAGGACCGGGGCTGGCCCCGAGAGGAACACAAATGGAGCCTGTTGCTCACGGCAGGAACGGGGTACGGCATCGACGACCCCGCCGGTGGCCTCGTCGCCGCTTGCGTGGTGACCAGATACGGACCGCCCGAGCGTCCTGAACTGGCGGCGATCGGCATGGTCCTGGTCGCCGAGCGGCACTCACGACAGGGCGTCGGCCGACGCTTGATGCGGCATGTCATCGCCGAGATGGGGACCACACCGCTGACCCTGCACGCCACGGTGTACGGCCGTCCGCTGTACGACGAGTTGGGGTTCAAAGTCAGCGGCCGGGCCGAGATGGTCCGTGGAGTGTTCAGCCCCGGCGGCCCGGATCCAGGGGTCTCCACGCGCCCGGCCACGGCCGAGGACCTCACCGCCATCCTCAGGCTTGACGAGGAGGTCTTCGGAACCGACCGGACCCCCATGATCACTCGGCTGCCGGCGTTCGCCGCCCAATTGCGGGTGGCCGAGGAGCACGGCCGCATCATCGGCTACGCGTCGGCCTGGCCCAACCTCGACAACCACGTCGTGGGGCCTCTGGTCGCCATGGACACCGGAACGGCGAAGGCTCTCATCGCTTCCCTCGCCGCCCACACCGACGGCCCGCTGCGCACCGACATCGACGTACGGCACGAGGAACTGCTGGCCTGGCTGAAGGAGCGCGGGCTGGCCTCCCTGTCGTTCAACTCGGTGATGACGTATGGGATCCCTGATCTGCCGGGCGACTGGACGCGTCGCTTCGCACCGCTCACGGTGGCCGCCGGCTAGAACGCACCCCAGGTCACGACAGAAGTGCCGGACCCCCGACGCATGGTGGGATCCGGCACTTCTGGTCTGTCGAGCGCCCGGAGGGTGCAGCGACAGCCTGAGGTCAGACGAGGGACTCGACCGCGGCGACGGCGAAGCCGTGGTCCTGGTCGGGCATGCCGCCGCCTACTCCGATCGCACCGATCAGACGGCCTTCGCGGTGCAGGGGCACGCCACCCGCGATGAACAGGAGGGGACGGTCAAGCGCGGTCGGCAGGGTGTGGAAGAGACCGCCCGGCTGCACGGCGTCGACCAGATCGGCGGTGGCCGAGCCCAGCTGAAGGGCTGTGTAGGCCTTGCGGGTGCTGGTCTCGCCCGAGATCAGGACGGCCTGATCATCGCGACGGAAGGCGAGCAGGTGCCCGCCGGCGTCGAGAACGGTGACGCTGACTCGCACGCCGGCGGTCTCGGCGGCACGCCGAGCCGCGGTCACGAGGACCTCGGCATCCTCGATGGTCAGGGGGGCGACAGCGGTGACGGTTGTGCTCATTGGGGCTTCTCCTTGTGGGGTGTTCTGTTCCGGGTGTTGAGACGGTGCTGATTCCACGGCCCTGGGACGGCCCTTGCCCGGGCCGACTCGCTTCCGCTCAGGAGTGGACGGCAGTCCGCTGATCCGCGGGAGTCCCGTCGGCGACGACAGTGCCGCGGGCGGCTGCCCGCCGCTCCAGAGCAGCCGAGAGGACGGCCAGGACGAGTGCGCCGGCGGCGAGAACAGCGCCGACCCAGTTGGGGGCTGTGTAGCCGAGACCGGCGGCGATCACGATCCCGCCGAGCCAGGCCGAGAGAGCGTTGCCGAGGTTGAAGGCGCCGATGTTCACGGCCGAAGCGAGCGTGGGGGCGCCGTGCGCCTGGTCGAGTACGCGCTTCTGCAGCGGGGGAACGGTCGCGAAGCCGAGAGCTCCGATCAGAGCGATCGTGACGGCCGCGAGGATCTTGTTGTGTGCGGTGACGGTGAACAGGGCCAGCACAACGGCGAGGCCGCCGAGGGACACGTACAGCATCGGCATCAGGGCGCGGTCGGCGAACCTGCCCCCGACGAGGTTGCCTCCGACCATGCCGAGACCGAAGAGGACGAGCAGCCAGGTGACGGATCCGTCGGCGAAGCCCGCCACGTTCGTCATCATCGGTGCGATGTAGGTGATGGCGGCGAAGACTCCGCCGAAACCGAGCACGGTCATCGCCATGGCGAGCAGCACCTGGACGTTCTTGAAGGCGGCCAGCTCATGGCGCAGGTGCACGCCCTCGGGCTTCGGCATCTCCGGGACAAGCTTGGCGATGCCCACCAGCCCGATCAGTCCGAGCACCGCGACGCCCGCGAACGTGACCCGCCAGCCCGCGGACTGTCCGATCAGCGTGCCCAGCGGTACACCGACGACGTTGGCGATCGTGAGGCCGCTGAACATCATCGCGATCGCGCCGGCCTTCTTCTCGGGCGCGACGAGTTCGGCGGCGACCACGGATCCGATGCCGAAGAAGGCACCGTGGGCGAGGGAGGCGACCACCCGACCTACGAGCATCAGGCCGAAGACCGGAGCCACGGCGGAGATCAGGTTCCCGAGGACGAAGAGCCCCATCAGCGCCATCAGCATTCGCTTGCGGGACACCTTCGTGCCCAGTGCGGTCATGATCGGCGCTCCGATCACCACTCCGAGTGCATAGCCGGTGACCAGCAGTCCGGCGGTGGGGATGGAGACGCCGAAGTCTCCGGCGACCTCGGGCAGGACGCCCATGATGACGAACTCGGTCGTTCCGATTCCGAAGGCCCCGATCGCGAGGGCCAGAAGCGCGAGAGGCATGGTGGGGTCCACCTTCCAGAAGATTGCAGGAGCGCTTTGCGTGCGTTCACAATAGTTGCACACGCGGGCTATGAGCAACAGCGGGCTATTGCGTTCGTGCTCTATCCTGGTTTCAGCCGCTCCGGTACGGAGGAAACGCCATGACAGCCACGGACCCCGCGCTCACCGCCCTCGCTCAGGGATGGTGCGCACTCTCCCTGCTGCACGGGAGGATCGAGGCGCACATCGAGCGGGCCTTGCAGGCCCATCACGGGCTCAGCGTGCGCGAGTACTCCCTGCTCGACGTGCTCAGCCGGCAGCACGATGGCGAGGGCGGCCATCTGCAGATGAAGCAGGTCGCGGACGCGGTCGTGCTGAGCCAGAGCGCCACCACACGTCTGGTCACCCGCCTCGAGGACCGAGGGCTGCTCGCCCGCTATCTCTGCCCGACCGACCGCCGCGGCATCTACACGAACGTCAGCGAGACGGGCCTGGAGCTGCTCGCCGCGGCACGGCCGACCAACGACGCCGCCCTTCGTGAGGCGCTCGACGACGCCGCCGAGAATCCGGAACTGGCACCGCTGGTCCGCGTCGTGGAGTCGGCGAGCGTGCCCGTACAGCCGATGCCTTCGGTAGGCGTGTCCTCGTAGGGTGCGCTCATGGCAGATCTTGAAATACGAGCCGCCGGCGCCGCCGACGTGCCCGCAATCGTCGCGATGCTTGCCGACGACCCGTTGGGCGCGCGGCGGGAATCACCCGACGACCTGACCCCGTACCTGGGCGCCTTGGAGCGTCTGAGTGCCGACCCGAACCAGCACGTCGTCGTCGCCGCCCGAGAGGGGCGCGTCGTCGGCACTCTGCAGCTCACGGTGATTCCTGGGCTCTCCCGAAAGGGAGCGACGCGCTCGGTCATCGAGGGCGTTCGCATTCACGCAGATGAGCGCGGGAGCGGTCTCGGTACGCAGCTCATCGAGTGGGCGATCGAGGAATCCCGCCGCCAGGACTGCCAGTTGGTCCAGCTCACCTCCGACGCCTCCCGCACCGACGCCCACCGCTTCTATGAACGGCTGGGCTTCGAGGCGTCTCACGTCGGCTTCAAACGGTCGCTCTGAAGCAAGGAGCCGGGATATTGAATGGCCCCTCGCGCGCGCCACAGAGCACACGCGACGGCCATTCAAGGCGCCGGCTCCCCATCCCCCTCATGCGAAGGGGTGGCCTGTTTCACGTGAAACAGGCCACCCCTCCAACGCGGTCCCTACCGGATCCCCCGCCAGCCATCCACGTCCACTCCACCGGGCACCGGGGCCTCCTCGTCGTACGGCTGACGTGTGAACACGAACGACCCGAGGTCCAGATGACTCACCGAGCCGTCATCCCGCCGGACGGACCGCAGAAGCTCTCCAGCGTAGTAACCGTCGAGCCCGGTCCACGTCCCGTCTCCGTTCGCCTTGAAGCGGGCACCTCGGCCGATGCCGGACAGCGGCCCCAGCACCAGCCCTCCGGCCGCCGGCACGCGCAGACCAAAGGGATGTGTCCCCCAGTACCACTGACCCGCGAGTTCCAGGACCGCACGGTCGACCTCGGCCATCGGCCGCCAGGGTTCGGGGATCCTCGGCTCCGCGTCCGCGACGATCCGCACCAGGTCGGCGGCGACGGTGAACGTGGCGGGACCTGAAGTGCAGTTGGACAGCACAATGGCCGCCACGTCGTCGTCCACGCTGATCACCAGTCCAGCGAGGAAGCCCGGCAGGGATCCGGAATGCCCGACCAGGGTCCGTCCGTCACGATGCAGGATCTGCATCGCGAGACCGTAGGAGGTTCCTACCGCCAGGTCCGCGGTCTCGGACGGAGCCGCGGGCGCCCGCATGTCCCGCACCGACTCCGCGCTCAGCACCCGGTCGTCGCCCTCGACCAGGAAGGCGGCGAAGCGGGCCAAGTCCCCAGTGGTGGACCACAGCTGTCCGGCCGGAGCCATCCGCCCGAGGTCCTCCGCGGGCTCGGGCATCATCGCGTCGGCCCAGGGATGGACCGCCCAGCCGCCCGCGTGAGGAGCTTGCGGGCACCCGCTCGTACGGTGCAGGCCGAGTGGTTCGAGCACCTCGCGGCGCAGCACGTCCTCCCAGGGAGCACCTCGTACTTCCTCCACGAGGGCGCCGAGCAGTGTGTAGCCGGGATTCGAGTAGTGGTGGCGCCGGCCGGCGGGGTGCCGGAAGGGCTGCTCGCCCAGCACGTCGGCAAGATCGGGACGGAGCGAGCCGGGTGTGCGCTCCCACCAGGGTGCGGGCGACTCGGCAGCCAACCCCCCGGTGTGCGCGAGGAGTTGAGCGATGGTGATCTCTCCCACGCCGGTCCCCGGCAGATGCTTCTCCAATGGGTCGCCGAGGTCCAGGAGACCTTCGTCCCTCAGCCGCAGTACGAGCACGGCCGTGAACGTCTTGGTGATGGAACCGATCCGGTACTGCACGTTCTCGTCCGGCCCGTGACCATCCACCGAGGTCCGCGCCCCATGCCACACGGCCTTCCCTCCGCGGACCACGGCCGCGACGAGGGACGGCGCCCGGCCCTCGCTCTGCGCGACGGCGATGCGGTGCAGTAGGGCTCGGCGCGTGCCGGGGAGCAGATCGTCCTGAGGTGTCGTCATGGCACCAGTCCACCCGTCCTGTCACCGGACGTCGAGCGGATTTGTCCGGCGTGGCTCCACAGACTTCCGGATCAGGTCTGTGCCATGTCCACGAAGCGGGAGTAGTGGCCTTGGAAGGCCACCGTGATCGTCGCGGTGGGGCCGTTACGGTGCTTGCCGACGATGATGTCGGCCTCGCCGGCGCGCGGCGACTCCTTCTCGTACGCGTCCTCGCGATGGAGCAGGATGACCATGTCCGCGTCCTGCTCGATGGAGCCGGATTCACGCAGGTCGGAGACCATGGGCTTCTTGTCGGTGCGCTGCTCGGGGCCACGGTTCAGCTGCGACAGCGCGATCACCGGCAGCTCCAGCTCCTTGGCGAGGAGCTTCAGGTTTCGCGACATGTCGGACACCTCCTGCTGGCGGCTCTCGGAACGCTTGCCGCCCGACTGCATCAACTGGAGGTAGTCGATGATGACGAGCTTCAGGTCGCTGCGCTGCTTGAGGCGGCGGCATTTGGCGCGGATCTCCATCATCGACAGGTTCGGGGAGTCGTCGATGAAGAGCGGTGCGGCCGAGACGTCCGGCATACGGCGGGCCAGCCGGGTCCAGTCCTCGTCGGTCATCGTGCCCGACCGCATGTGGTGCAGAGCCACGCGCGCCTCGGCGGAGAGCAGGCGCATCGCGATCTCGTTGCGCCCCATTTCGAGCGAGAAGATCACGCTCGGCATGTTGTGCTTGATGGAACAGGCCCGGGCGAAGTCCAGAGCCAGCGTCGACTTACCCATGGCGGGACGGGCCGCGATGATGATCATCTGGCCTGGGTGCAGACCATTCGTGAGGGAGTCGAGGTCGGTGAAGCCGGTCGGCACACCGGTCATCTCCCCCGAGCGGGATCCGATCGCCTCGATCTCATCGAGCGCGCCCTCCATGATGTCGCCGAGCGGCAGATAGTCCTCGGTGGTGCGCTGCTCGGTGACGGCGTAGATCTCGGCCTGGGCGCTGTTGACGATCTCGTCGACGTCGCCGTCGGCCGCGTATCCCATCTGGGTGATGCGGGTGCCTGCCTCGACCAGACGCCGGAGGACCGCGCGCTCGTGCACGATCTCCGCGTAGTACTCGGCGTTCGCCGCGGTCGGGACGGTCTGCACCAGCGTGTGCAGATACGGTGCGCCGCCGACCTTGGTGATCTCGCCGCGCTTGGTGAGCTCGGCCGCGACCGTGATGGGGTCGGCAGGCTCGCCCTTCGCGTACAGGTCGAGGATCGACCCGTAGATCGTCTCGTGCGCCGGCCGGTAGAAGTCGTGACCCTTGAGAACCTCGACCACGTCGGCGATCGCGTCCTTCGACAGGAGCATGCCGCCCAGGACGGACTGTTCGGCGTCCAGGTCCTGCGGGGGGACCCGCTCGAACGACGAACCGCCGCTCTCCCACGAGCCATTGTCCCGATCGCGGTCGTGCTGCTCGTCGCGGCCTCGGCCGCCGCTGCCACGCCGGCGGGACGAAGGTAGACGATCACTGGGACCACTGTCCGCCCAGGGGTCGTCCAAGGGCTCGGAAATACTCACCGAGCCACCTCCTCCCGTCCGCCGGAGCGGACCTAGCCGTGCCCCATATTTCTACGGCACGGCACTGACAACTGAGCTGCCCAACTCCGCTTCTCAGGCGTCGTTTTTGCGTGGATTCCGAGCACGGAGGAGAGAACGGGTGCCGCACCACGTTAGGCCCGCGGGCACCGTCAGCCAATCTGGTTATCCACAGGCCATGTGGACGACGGCTCCGATGCTGTGGAGAACCCCACAAAACCTGTGCACGACTCGGTGGACAGCCCTGTGAACAAGCCCTCACCCCTCTCGGAGGACATGCTCTGAGCTGCGACTTTCCCGTCCACCGGCTGTGCAGAAGAAAAACTTTTCCTGTCGGATCAAGATCGCTTCAAACGGTCCGGCGCGACACGCCGTGCCAAGCTCACGGTAAGGGTCCTTTGGTAATTGCATCTCTTACCTGTGGAAGATTAGATTGGTGCTCATGACACAGGCTCCCGCGGCGTCCAGGACCGTCCGACGTCGGCACGATCGAGAGATCGTCACGCTGGCCGTTCCGGCCTTCGGCGCCCTCGTCGCCGAGCCTCTTTTCGTCATGGCCGACAGCGCCATCGTCGGCCATCTGGGCACCGCCCAACTGGCCGGCCTCGGCGTCGCCTCCGCTCTCCTCATGACGGCCGTCGGCGTCTTCGTCTTCCTCGCATACGCCACCACCGCGGCCGTCGCCCGCCGCGTCGGCGCCGGTGATCTCGGAGCCGCGATCAAACAGGGGATGGACGGCATCTGGCTCGCCCTGCTCATCGGTGTGGCCGTCATCACCGTCACTCTCCCCACGGCGCCGTCCCTGATGACGCTCTTCGGTGCCTCCGACACCGCAGCTCCGTACGCAACGACGTATCTGCGGATCTCGGCGTTCGGCATTCCCGCCATGCTCGTCGTGCTCGCCGCCACAGGGGTACTGCGTGGGCTTCAGGACACACGGACTCCGCTCTATGTCGCCGTCGGCGGCTTCGTCGCCAACGCGGCCCTCAACGGACTCCTCGTCTACGGAGTCGGCCTCGGTATCGCCGGCTCCGCATGGGGCACCGTCATCGCTCAGTGGGGCATGGCCGCCGTCTACCTCTATGTCGTCGTGCGAGGAGCCCGGAAACACAGCGCGTCCCTTCGACCCGACGCCGGAGGGATACGTGCCTGCGCACAGGCCGGGGCGCCCCTGCTCGTCCGTACGCTGTCACTCAGGGCGATCCTGCTGATCGCCACGGCCGTCGCCGCTCGGCTGGGGGACGCCGACATGGCCGCACACCAGATCATCCTGTCGCTGTGGAGCTTGCTCGCTTTCGCTCTCGACGCCATCGCCATCGCGGGCCAGGCCATCATCGGACGCTCTTTGGGCGCGGGCGACACACTCGGCGCCCGCGATGCCTGCCGACGCATGATCCAGTGGGGCATCGCCACCGGTACCGTCCTCGGTGTGCTGGTCGTCGCGACGCGCTCCGTGTTCCTTCCCTTGTTCAGCGGCGACGCGGGTGTGCAGGATGCGGCGCTGCCGGCCCTGGTGGTCGTGGCGCTCGTGCAGCCGATCTGCGGCGTCGCCTTCGTGCTGGACGGAGTCCTGATGGGTGCCGGGGACGGACCGTATCTGGCCCGCGCGATGCTGTTGACGCTGGCGGTCTTCGCGCCTGTCGCCCTGCTCGTTCCGGGGCTCGGCGGCGGACTGACCGCGCTCTGGGGAGCGATGGCACTGATGATGGCGATGCGCATGCTGACCCTGTGGCTGCGTTCGCGCTCGGGCCGCTGGATCGTCACAGGCGCAACGCGCTGACAGCGCATTGATCTAAGTCGTCGTTTCACGTGAAACGACGACGGGTTTCACGTGAAACGGCACACCAGCCGAAGGTGGGGGCTCTCCACGATCCGATCGCAGCAACGCAAAGGGCCGCATCCCGAGGGATGCGGCCCTTCTCTCAGCTATGCCGAGCGCTGCACTCAGGCAGCGACAACCTCGATGTTGACCTTGGCGGCAACCTCGGGGTGCAGACGCACGGACGTCTCGTGGGCGCCCAGGGTCTTGATGGGCGAGCCCAGCTCGATGCGGCGCTTGTCGACCTCGGGGCCACCGGAAGCCTTGATCGCCGAAGCGACGTCGGCCGGGGTGACGGAACCGAAGAGACGACCGGCGTCGCCGGAGCGAACGGCCAGGCGGACCTTGACACCTTCGAGGCGGGCCTTGATCTCGTTGGCCTGCTCGATGGTGGCGATCTCGTGGATCTTGCGAGCACGACGAATCTGCTCGACGTCCTTCTCGCCGCCCTTGGTCCAGCGGATCGCAAAGTTCCGCGGGATCAGGTAGTTGCGAGCGTAGCCGTCCTTGACGTCGACGACGTGGCCCGCGGCACCGAGGCCGGAGACCTCGTGGGTGAGGATGATCTTCATTTGTCGGTCACCCTTCCCTTATCGCGCGGTGGACGTGTAGGGCAGCAGCGCCATCTCACGGCTGTTCTTCACAGCCGTGGCGACGTCACGCTGGTGCTGCGTGCAGTTGCCGGTCACGCGGCGGGCACGGATCTTGCCGCGGTCGGAAATGAACTTCCGCAGCATGTTCGTGTCCTTGTAGTCCACGTACGTGACCTTGTCCTTGCAGAAAGCGCAGACCTTCTTCTTCGGCTTGCGCACAGGCGGCTTCGCCATGGTGTATCTCCTGTGTGATCAAGAAGTGGGGGTACGACCCACCCTCGGCCCGAGGGCCTAGAAGGGGGGCTCGTCCGAGTAGCCGCCGCCGGAACCGCCGGCACCGCCGGAGTTCCCGCCCCAGCCGCCACCGCCACCGCCGCCGCCCTGGTTGCCACCGGCGGGAGCGCCGGTCGCCCAGGGGTCGTCGGCGGGAGCGCCGGCGCCCTGCGGAGCGCTGCCGGAGCCACCGCCCCAGCCACCGCCCTGCTGGCCGCCGCCACCGCCGCCGCCGTAACCACCCTGGCCGCCCTGGCCACTTCGACCTGTGGTCTTGGTGACCTTGGCCGTGGCGCTCTTCAGGCTGGCGCCGACTTCCTCGACGTCCAGCTCGTAGACCGTGCGCTTGACGCCCTCACGGTCCTCGTAGGACCGCTGCTTCAGCCGGCCCTGCACGATGACGCGCATGCCTCGCTGGAGCGACTCTGCGACGTTCTCCGCCGCCTGACGCCAAACCGAGCAGGTCAGGAACAGGCTCTCGCCGTCCTTCCACTCGTTGGTCTGGCGGTCGAAGGTGCGGGGAGTGGACGCGACACGGAACTTCGCGACCGCCGCACCGGAAGGGGTGAAGCGCAGCTCGGGGTCGTCGACAAGATTGCCGACAACCGTGATGACGGTCTCGCCTGCCATGGGGGTACCTCTCGGCGGGTTTGCTGCTGGCTGCTGGTGCTGCTACTCGATGCCCGAGTTCAGCTGAGCTGGAAAGCTCAGTGAGTCTCGGGACGGAGGACCTTGGTCCGGAGGACCGACTCGTTCAGGTTCATCTGGCGGTCGAGCTCCTTGACGACCGCAGGCTCGGCCTGCAGGTCGATGACCGAGTAGATGCCCTCGGGCTTCTTCTTGATCTCGTACGAGAGACGACGACGGCCCCAGGTGTCGACCTTTTCGACCTTTCCGGCGCCCTCACGGACGACGGAGAGGAAGTTCTCGATCAGGGGAGCGACAGCGCGCTCCTCCAGCTCGGGGTCGAGGATGACCATCACTTCGTAGTGACGCATGTGGAACCCACCTCCTTTGGACTCAGCGGCCACGGTCGTTCCGTGGCAGGAGGGTTGTGATGCGTACGCAACGGTATCGGCCGCCACTGACAATCGGGGTCCCCGTCGGTGAAACCGAGCGGCAATCCCTGTCGTGACCTGGCCATGAGCCTGGGCAGACACCGGTGCAGAGAGTACAGAGTACCTGCACCCCGGCTTCCGGTTGAAATCCGACCGGGTTGACCCCCAGTCTGTACACATCGGGTGTGTATGGCGCTACGATGCGCCGCCTTCCGCAGGAGGTGCCTTATGGCACAGGTATTGCGACCGAACACCACCGGCTCACTCTTCGCCACGGACGGCAAGCCCCATCCCCTCCAGGACACCTTGCTCGCGGTGACTCTGGTGCTCGGGATCCTGGCCTTCGTCACGTCGATGTTCCACAGCCTCCATCTGATCAGCTCCTGGGCCGGCCTCCTCGGGATCCTCAGCGGCGCCTACGGGCAGTTCATCTCCGTGACGACCCGGGAGCGCTTCGGGCTGATCCTGGGACTCGGCCTCTCAGGGGTCGGCTTCTACCTCGGTCTGGCCCACGGCGGCCTCTTCGGCGGGACGTTCTGAGTCGAACGTCCGTTTTCCCCTGACCCCGGGACGCTCCACGCTCTCTTCCCGGGGCTCAGGTTCCATACGGCCAGACGGGGCGCTCGCAGGGCGCAGTAGGCTTCGGCGCGAGAGCCGGAGCCCTTGTACCCATGGGGACACACCAGCCCGAGGAGCGCCCCTAATGAGCCTGACCCTGAGGACCATCAGCCGTGAGCAACATCTGGCGTACCTCCAGAGCCTGCCCGCGGCCAGTCACATGCAGGTCCCCGCATGGGCAGACGTAAAGGCCGAATGGCGCTCCGAGAACCTCGGTTGGTTCGACGACAGGACCGGCGAGATGGTCGGCGCGGGCCTGGTGCTGTACCGCCAGCTGCCCAAGATCAAGCGCTACCTGGCCTACCTTCCCGAGGGCCCGGTCATCAACTGGTTCGCGCCGAACCTGGACGACTGGCTTCAGCCGATGCTCGCGCATCTCAAGCAACAGGGCGCCTTCTCCGTGAAGATGGGCCCGCCGGTGATCATCCGGCGCTGGGAGGCCACATCCATCAAGGGCGGCATCCAGAACCCGGACGTGAAGCGCCTGCGCGACATCGAGGCCGACTTCATCGAACCGCGGGCCTTCGAGGTGGCCGACAAACTGCGCCGCATGGGCTGGCAGCAGGGCGAGGACGGCGGCGCCGGCTTCGGTGACGTCCAGCCCCGCTACGTCTTCCAGGTGCCGCTCGCCAACCGCTCGCTGGAAGAGGTCCACAAGAACTTCAACCAGCTCTGGCGCCGCAACATCAAGAAGGCCGAGAAGGCCGGGGTCGAGGTCGTCCAGGGTGGCTACCACGACCTGGAGGAGTGGCAGCGGCTCTACGAGATCACCGCGGTCCGCGACCACTTCCGGCCGCGCCCGCTGTCGTACTTCCAGCGCATGTGGACGGCCCTCAACACCGAGGACCCGAACCGCATGCGGTTGTACTTCGCGCGCCACAACGGCGTGAACCTCTCAGCGGCGACGATGCTCGTCGTGGGCGGCCACGTCTGGTACTCCTACGGCGCCTCGGACAACATCGGTCGCGAGGTCCGACCCTCGAACGCGATGCAGTGGCGCATGCTGTGCGACTCGTACGCGCTGGGCGCCACGGTCTACGACCTGCGCGGCATCTCCGACTCGCTGGACGAGACCGACCACCTCTTCGGCCTCATCCAGTTCAAGGTGGGCACCGGCGGCGAGGCGGCCGAGTACCTCGGCGAGTGGGACTTCCCGCTCAACAAGCTGCTCCACAAGGCACTCGACATCTACATGTCGCGTCGCTGAACCGACCCGGAACACGTGCCCGGCCCCTGATCCGGCCCGGCACCTCCCCATCGGTCCGGCAAATCAGCGACAATCGCCTTTCGTACCTCTGAACACACGGCAGCCACGAGAAAGGTTCCGGGACCGGCCATGGCGCTCACGCTCTACGTCGACACCGCGCGCTGGCGGGCACACCACAAGCAGGTGTCCGAGCAGTTTCCGGGGCTGGTCCCCGTCTGCAAGGGCAACGGCTACGGCTTCGGCCACGAACGGCTCGCGGACGAGGCCACCCGTCTGGGGTCGGACATCCTCGCCGTGGGCACCACGTACGAGGCTGCCCGGATCAAGGACTGGTTCGGCGGCGACCTCCTGGTGCTGACGCCGTTCAGGCGTGGCGAGGAGCCCGTGCCGCTGCCCGACCGTGTCATCCGATCGGTGTCGTCCATCGACGGCGTCTACGGTCTCGTGGGAGCCCGCGTGGTCATCGAGGTCATGTCCTCGATGAAGCGGCACGGGGTGAGCGAGCAGGACCTGCCGCATCTGCACGCCGCCATCGAGAACGTGCGGCTTGAGGGTTTCGCCATCCACCTGCCGCTGGACCGCACCGACGGCTCGGACGCCGTCGAGGAGGTCATCGGCTGGATGGACCGCCTCCGTGCGGCCCGCCTGCCGCTGCACACGATGTTCGTCAGCCACCTCAAGGCGGACGAACTCGCTCGACTTCAGCAGCAGTTCCCGCAGACCCGCTTCCGCGCCCGCATCGGCACGCGGCTGTGGCTGGGAGACCACGAGGCCACCGAGTACCGCGGAGCCGTCCTGGACGTCACACGCGTATCCAAGGGCGACCGCTTCGGCTACCGGCAGCAGAAGGCCGCCTCTGACGGCTGGCTCGTGGTCGTGGCGGGCGGTACGTCGCACGGGGTCGGCCTGGAGGCCCCCAAGGCGCTGCACGGCGTCATGCCGCGCGCCAAGGGCGTCGCTCGCGCCGGCCTGGCCACGGTGAACCGCAACCTCGCGCCGTTCGTCTGGGCGGGCAAGCAGCGCTGGTTCGCGGAGCCCCCGCACATGCAGGTGTCGATCCTCTTCGTGCCCTCCGACGCCTCGGAGCCGAAGGTCGGCGACGAACTCGTGGCACACCTGCGGCACACCACGACGCAGTACGACCGGGTCGTCGAGCGCTGACACCGAATCCGTTCCGTACCGCTCCAACGCATGCGAAAGGCCGTCCACGGGCTCCGTGGACGGCCTTTCGCATGACCTCTCCCGAGTCTGTTCGCTCAGAGCGAACTGCCTCCAGGAGGCCCACTCCTGCCACCCCACTCGACCGGGGGCTGCCCGTCGAAGTGCGCCGCGTGCCGCGGTGGATGGGCCGCCGCGCCCAGGACGAACACGTCCTCGGCGCCATCCAGGATCCCGCCCGACGGATCGTCGTCGCCGGCTCGCCGCACCACGTCGCGTTCGGGCATGAAGATGTCCCGGAGCACCACCGCACAGAGGTAGAGCGTCCCCAACAGGTGGACGGCGATCGCGACTTGGTACCCGTCGGTCGGCAGACCCTTGTGAGCGTCCCCGCTGGTCGTGTACGCGAGGTACATCCAGATGCCCAGGAAGTACGCGACCTCGCATGCCTGCCAGATCAGGAAGTCCCGCCAGCGCGGCCGGGCCAGTGCGGCGAGAGGGACCAGCCACAGCACGTACTGCGGTGAGTAGACCTTGTTCGTCAGGATGAAGGCCGCGACGATCAGGAACGCGAGCTGTGCGAATCGGGGCCTGCGGGGGGCTGTGAGCGTGACGGCGCTCAGCCCCGCACAGAGGAGCAGCATCATGACCAGCGCCCACGTGTTGGCCGTGTCGGGGGTGATCGTGATCTTCAGCCACTGTGAGATGAACAGGAAGACGGAACCGAAGTCGACCCCGCGCTCCTGGCTGAAGGTGTAGAACTTCGACCACCCTTCGGGCGCGAAGTACATGACCGGAAGGTTCACCACGAGCCAGGCACCGACGGCCCCGAGAAGCGCCGTTCCGAACTCACGCCATTTTCCGGCACGCCAGCACAGCAGGAACAGCGGACCGAGCACCAGGAACGGATAGAACTTGGCTGCAGTGGCGAGTCCGACCAGGATGCCGAAGGCCAGGGCGCGCCCCCGCGACCACATCAGCATCGCGGCGGCCAGGAGGGCCACAGCGAGGAGATCCCAGTTGATGGTGGCCGTGAGCGCGAAGGCAGGCGCGAGAGCCACCAGAAGGCCGTCCCAGGGGCGCCGGCGGTGGGTGCGGGCGGCGCACACGGCGATGACCGCCGCACACACCATCAGCATTCCCGCGTTGACCATCCAGTAGATCTGCTCCTGGTCCTGGATGCTCCCGCTTCCCGGGGTGAGCCAGGCCGCGACCTCCATGAACACGCCGGTCAGCACCGGGTACTCGAGGTAGTCCATGTCACCGGGGAGCTTGTCGAAGTAGGGCACGAGCCCATCGGCGAATCCACGGCCCTGGTAGAGGTGCGGGATGTCCGAGTAGCACGCATGCGTGTACTGCGAACTGGCCCCGAAGAACCAGCCCCCGTCATAGCAGGGCAGTTTCTGGACCATGCCGAGGGCGAACACGCCGATCGCGATCAGGGCGACGACCCGCACGGGCGTCCACCAGGACGTCCCGAGCAGGGCTCGTCGCCCGATGGGGCCGCCGATCAGCTCGCTGCCGCTGGCGGCGACCTCGTCATCCTTGGTCGGCCGCACCAGCTCCGGCTCGTGCGCGCTCACGCGCGTCGTCTCTGCACTGGGCATGCCGCACATCCTGCCGTACGCGTCCAGGAATGCGCTGAGGGCCGCCGCACCTGATCGGTGCGACGGCCCCCGTTTCACGTGAAACGGTGTGTTTCACGTGAAACACACACGGTGACGACTATCCAGTGCCCCCGAAGAGGCCCCCGTTATTGCCGTTGGTGTTTCCTCTGCTGGTCCCGTCGGTCGCGGACTCCGTCGGCGTCGAGGTCACGCCTCCGTCGGTGCCACCGTTGTCGGTGCCACCGTTGTCCGTCCCGCCATTGTTGCTGCAGGACCAGTCGAACTTGCCGCAGGTCTCACTCGCCGAGGGCGAAGGTGACGTGAGCGTCGGAGTCGGCGTCGGGGTCGGGGTCGGGCTCGCAGACTCGCTCTCGCTGACCGTCGGGGTCGGCGTCGGGCTCGGGGTGTCGTTGAGCACCGTGCCGATCTCTTCGGGCTTGGGGAAGGGTTCCGCCTTCTCGCCCTTGAGCGCGACCTCCATGTAGTCCCGCCAGATCTGTGACGGGAACGAGGCGCCGTGGATGGTCTTCTCGCCACCCGTGCCGTACATCTGAAGGAACTTGCGGTCCTTCTTCGTCTCGTCGTCGTCCAGGCGGTACATGCTGATCGCCGTGGAAAGCTGCGGGGTGTAGCCGACGAACCAGGCGGACTTGTTGCCGTCCGTCGTACCGGTCTTGCCCGCGACCTGGCGGCCCTTCAGCTGGGCGTTGGTGCCGGTGCCCTTCTCGACCACGGTCTTCAGTACGTCGGTGACGTTGTCGGCGACCTTCGAGGTGAAGGCCTCCTGGGTCTTCTCGACGTCATCGTGCTGGAAGACGTTGCCGTCCTTGTTCGTGATTTTCTCGACCGAGTACGGGTCACGCTGCTGGCCGCTGGCCGCGAAGGTGGCGTACGCCCCTGCCATGCGGATCGCACTCGGGGACGAGGTGCCCAGGGAGAAGGACGGGAACCTGGAGCTGGCGAGGCTGGATTCCTTGATGCCGGCGCGAAGAACAGAGTCCTTCACCTTGTCGAGGCCGACATCCATGCCCAGTTGCACATAGGCGGAGTTGACGGACTCACGCATCGCCTCACGCAGGTCGATCTTGTAGCTCGGAGGGTTGTACGACTGCTGGCCGTCGTTCTGCTGCAGCCACTCCTTGCCCTTGTCGTCCTGCCAGTCCGTCCCGTCGTAGTCCTTGATCTTCAGCTTGTTCTTGCCGCTGTAGAGACTCTTCGGGGACACGATGGTGCGATCGTCCTGCGCCTGATCCTTGAGCCCGTCAGGATTCCTGGCGCCCCAGGTCATGGCCGCCGCCAGAACGAAGGGCTTGAACGTCGAGCCCACCTGCGCGCCTGTCTGGTCGGCGTTGTTGGTGAAGTGCTTCGTCGCGTCCGTGCCGCCGTAAATGGCCTCGATGGCGCCATTCGCGGGGTTGACGGATGCTCCACCGAACTGGACGTATTTGTCCGTCTTCGGGCGCAGCTTCTCCTTGATGTTGGCCTTCTGCACCTTCTTCACCGAGGCCTCGAGGGCGTCGACCTTCTTCTTCTCGAAGGTCGTGTGGATCTCGTAGCCGCCCTGCCGGAGCTTGGTCTCGGTGATCCCGGTCTTGTCGCTGTTGTTGACGATGTACGAGTTGGCCAGGTCGACCAGGTAGCCGATCTGCCCGCCCAGCGCGGCGTTCGACCGCGGGCTCTGAGGATCGGGGAACTTGGTGTACTTGCCGCGCTCCGCCGGTGTCAGGCGCTTGTCCTTCACCTCTTCGTCGAGAATCCACTTCCAGCGGGACTCCGCGCGCTTGCGGTTGTTCGCCGCCGTGGCGGCCGGGTCGATCGACGGTGAACCGGCGGGGTCGTAGTAGGTGGCACCCTTCAGCACGGCCGCCAGGAAGGCACACTGGCTCGGGTCCAGCTTTGTGGCTTCCTCGTTGAAGTAGGCGCGCGCGGCAGCCTGGATACCGTAGGCGTTCCGTCCGTAGTAGGCCGAGTTCAGGTAGCCGGCCATGATGTCTTCCTTCGGCACCGAGGCACCGACCTTGACGGAGACGAACAGCTCCTTGAACTTGCGGGAGATCGTCTGCGACTGATCGTCCAGCATGGCGTTCTTCACGTACTGCTGGGTGATGGTGGAACCACCCTGTGTCTGACCGCCCTTGGCCATGTTCACGAAGGCACGGGCGATACCCATCGGGTCGACGCCGCTGTCGTCCTCGAACGTCTTGTTCTCGGCCGACATGACCGCGTACCGCATCTCCTTGGGGATCTGCGCGTAGCCGATGATCTGGCGGTTGGTCTCACCACCCGTCGCGACCATCTGATCGCCGTTCGACCAGTAGTAGACGTTGTTCTGCGCCGTCGCGGTCTTGGCTTCGTCCGGGACGCCCACCAGGGCGTACGCGACACCTGCGACCGCGACAAGGCTGCCGCAGAAGCCGATGAAGAGGCCCGTCACGAGCTTCCAGGACGGCACCCAGCGCGCGGCGCCGTACTTGCCGGCGCGCGGGTAGTCGATGATGCGCTTCTTGGAGGGTTCAGGGGCGCGGCCACGACCGCGTCCCGGCCCGCTGGGCCCCGGGGGACCACCACGTCGGCCGCCCCCACCTCCAGGGCCTCCGGGGCCGCCACGTCCGGCGCCCTCGGCGGCTCGGCGACGGCCGCCGCTGCCTTTCTGTGCGGCTCGCCGTGCCTCGGCACGACTGCCGTACGGGCGCTCTTCACCCCCCGACTCGTAGGAGTCGGAAGGAGACCCGGTGGCGCCTCGCGGTGCCGCGCGGCGGCCTGCGGACGGGTCGGGCTGACCGCGTCGGGCCGCGGCACGTCCGCCGCCCTGCGGCTGCGACGGTTTGCGACGGTGCTCGCTCATCGAACGATTACTCCTCGGGCAGGCGCACCTTTGCGCGCCTGGAAACGGCGGCTGGTTTCCGGTCCCCCCGAAGTACGGATGCGATCGATCGCGCATTCACCCGTACTGCACCAAAGACGATGACGTCCTCAGTCGTCACTCGGTTCCCGGTGGTGTGCATGCCGCACAGACTACGCACCGTCAAAACCTGCCTAGCACCGAAGTTCACCCCAAATCAGGCAACTTGCTTCGTATGAATCAGTGATGTGACGCCGTTCACCATGGCCCCTCTTGTCGCATCCGCAGAGGCGTTCTATCGTGCTGATGTATCGAGTCGATACATCAGCGCGGCATAAACGTCGTGCCGACGAGGCAGCGACAGGGAGGAGGCGACGATGAGCCGGCGTGCCGGGATCCTCGAGTTCGCCGTACTCGGCCTGCTCCGCGAGTCCCCGATGCACGGCTATGAGCTGCGCAAACGACTCAACACGTCACTGGGTGTCTTCCGTGCCTTCAGCTACGGAACGCTCTACCCCTGCCTCAAGACGCTGGTCGCCAACGGCTGGTTGATCGAGGAATCAGGATCCACACCTGAAGACGCCCTCACGGCAACGCTCGCGGGACGTCGCGCCAAGATCGTCTATCGATTGACGGCAGAAGGTAAGGATCACTTCGAGGAACTTCTCGCGCAGACGGGGCCCGACGCCTACGAGGACGAGCACTTCGCTGCTCGCTTCGCCTTCTTCGGGCAGACTTCACGCGATGTACGCATGCGCGTACTGGAAGGTCGCCGCAGCCGTCTGGAGGAGCGCCTCGAGAAGATGCGCGCCTCACTGGCGCGCACCCGGGAGCGCCTCGACGACTACACGCTTGAGCTCCAGCGCCACGGAATGGAGTCCGTGGAGCGCGAAGTGCGCTGGCTGAACGAGCTCATCGAGAGTGAGCGAGCCGGACGGGACATCAAGACCTCCGCCTCCGAAGGCTCCGCTCAGCAGGACAACACATCTGGAGAGACGGGCGGCCTGCCCCGGCACCGGGACAGCACCCGGCCGGATCCGTCCGACGACACCGCAACGTGAGACCCATCCGGGGTTTCACCGATAGACACAGGGAGCAACCGGAATGGGTTCGGTTCGCGTAGCCATCGTCGGCGTAGGCAACTGCGCCGCCTCGCTGGTTCAGGGCGTCGAGTACTACAAGGACGCCGACCCGGCGACCAAGGTACCCGGCCTGATGCACGTCCAGTTCGGCGACTACCACGTCCGTGACATCGAGTTCGTCGCCGCGTTCGACGTCGACGCGAAGAAGGTCGGCCTCGACCTCTCCGACGCCATCGGTGCCAGTGAGAACAACACCATCAAGATCTGCGACGTCCCGAACAAGGGCGTCACGGTTCAGCGCGGCCACACCCTGGACGGTCTCGGTAAGTACTACCGCATGACCATCGAGGAGTCCGCCGAGGCCGCGGTCGACGTGGTCCAGGTCCTCAAGGACAAGCAGGTCGACGTCCTGATCTGCTACCTGCCCGTCGGTTCCGAGGCCGCGGCGAAGTTCTACGCCCAGTGCGCCATCGACGCCAAGGTCGCCTTCGTCAACGCTCTCCCGGTCTTCATCGCCGGCACCAAGGAGTGGGCGGACAAGTTCACCGAGGCGGGCGTCCCGATCGTCGGCGACGACATCAAGTCGCAGGTCGGCGCGACCATCACGCACCGTGTGATGGCGAAGCTGTTCGAGGACCGCGGTGTCCGTCTTGAGCGCACCATGCAGCTCAACGTCGGCGGCAACATGGACTTCAAGAACATGCTGGAGCGCGACCGCCTCGAGTCCAAGAAGATCTCGAAGACGCAGGCCGTCACCTCGCAGATCCCCGACCGCGACATGGGCGAGAAGAACGTCCACATCGGTCCGTCGGACTACGTGGCCTGGCTCGACGACCGCAAGTGGGCGTACGTCCGCCTCGAGGGCCGTGCCTTCGGTGACGTCCCGCTGAACCTGGAGTACAAGCTCGAGGTCTGGGACTCCCCGAACTCGGCCGGTGTCATCATCGACGCCCTGCGCGCCGCGAAGATCGCGAAGGACCGCGGCATCGGCGGCCCGATCCTCTCCGCGTCGAGCTACTTCATGAAGTCCCCGCCGGTCCAGTACTTCGACGACGAGGCCTTCGCCAACGTCGAGAAGTTCATCAAGGGCGAGGTCGAGCGCTAAAGCACAGCTCTTTCGTGCTTGCTGTCGAAGGTCCCCGGGCACTGTGCTCGGGGACCTTCCCCGTATGTGAGGCTGTGCGCCATGGCTGTCGTGCGTGATCTGCGCGTCCTCCTGAGCTTCCAGGGATTCAGGCGCCTGCTCGGCGTACGGCTGCTGTCACAGGGCGCCGACGGTGTCTTCCAGGTCGCGCTCGCCACCTACGTCGTCTTCTCCCCGGAGAACCAGACCTCGGCGGCCTCCATCGCCTCCGCCATGGCGGTTTTGCTGCTTCCGTACTCCCTCATCGGCCCCTTCGCGGGTGTCCTGTTGGACCGGTGGCGCCGTCGGCAGGTTTTTCTGTACGGCAATCTCCTGCGCACAGCGCTCGCGTGCGTGACCGCCGTTCTGATGTTGAGCCATGTCCCCGACTGGCTCTTCTACCTCTCGGCGCTCTGCGTCACGGCGGTCAACCGCTTCGTCCTGGCCGGGCTGTCGGCCTCACTTCCCCGTGTCGTCGACGCCGATCGGCTGGTGCTGGCCAACTCCCTTTCCCCCACCGCCGGAACACTGGCCGCGACCATGGGCGGAGGAATCGCGTTCGCCGTACGACTGCTCGTCGCGGACTCCGACGCGGCGGTGGTCCTCGTCGGAGCCTCTCTGTATCTCTGCGCCGCCCTCGCCGCGACCCGCATCGCTCCGGAACTCCTCGGACCTGATCGCGAATTGGTCCACCTCCGTATCGCCCAGGCTCTCGCCGGCACAGCACGCGGTCTCGCCGCAGGTGTACGTCACCTCGCCCAGCCCCCGCGGCGGGAGGCGGCCTGGGCGCTGATGGCGATGACGCTCATGCGCTTCTGCTACGGCGCCCTGACCGTCATGCTGCTGATGCTCTGCCGCTATGCGTGGGCGTCCGGATCGGACGACGGGCTCGCCCTCCTGGGCGTCGCCGTGGGCGTCTCGGGGGCAGGGTTCTTCGTCGCGGCCCTGGTGACCCCTTGGGCGGCAGGGCGGCTGGGCCCCGGCCGCTGGATCGCCGTCTGCGCCGCTGCCGCCGCGATCCTGGAACCCGCGCTCTGCCTTCCTTTCGCGCCCACACCGGTACTGGTCGCCGCCTTCGTGCTGGGAGTGACCACTCAGGGCGCGAAGATCGCTACGGACACGATCGTGCAGTCCTCGGTGGACGACGGCTTCCGCGGCCGGATCTTCTCCATCTACGACGTCCTGTTCAATGTCGCGTTCGTGGGAGCGGCCGGAGTGGCCGCGCTGATGCTGCCTTCTGACGGCCGGTCGACAGCCCTCGTCGCGACGGTGGCGGCGATCTACGCATGCATTGCAGCCGCTTTGGCTCGCTTTGAACTTCAGTAAGTGTCACATCAGTGCCACAGAGCCAATCCTGGCTACTGCGTTGTCACTGGGGCCCGATAACTTACGTGCGTCTTATACGCGCCACGCGCCAGCGTTCCAATGGGGGGACTCCCAGTGACCACACCGCCGCCTCAGGGCCAGAACCCGTTCGCTCAGGGCCAGCAGCCTTACGGCCCGCCGCCCCAGGGCCAGAACCCGTACGGCCAACAGCCGCCGCAGGGTTACCCGCAGCAGCCCGGCCAGCCTGGCTTCCCCCAGCAGCAGACCGCCGGCTTCGCCCCGGTCACGCCGCAGCGCCCTAAGCGGGGCTTCAAGCAGTACCTGCGGATCGGCATCGTCGTCTGTGCGGTCATAGCCGCCGGCGTGGGGTGGCTGGCGAGCCGACACGACCCGGACACGGCGAAGGTCGGCGACTGCATGAGCATCAGCAATCCGGACAATGCCACGGACCCGGGCCTGAAGGTCATCGACTGCAGCAACTCCAAGGCGAAGTACAAGGTGGCCCAGAAGAAGAGCGACAACTCTGGCTGCGACCGCACCAAGTACGCCGAGTACACGGAGACGGGCGGCAGCGACGACTTCACCCTCTGCCTGTCGGAGTACTCCGCGAAGTAGGTCCCCTGCTTATGCGGCGGGGCGGTGTTTCACGTGAAACACCGCCCCGCCGCATTGTCCGTCGTCGATGTTTCACGTGAAACATCGACGACGGGCGTCGTGCCTCAGCTCTGTTCGGCCCACCACTCCTTGAGTGCCGCAGTCGCCGCATCATGCCCCATCGGGCCGTTCTCCAGACGCAGCTCCAGCAGGAACTTGTACGCCTGCCCGATCGCGGGACCAGGTCCGATGTCCAGGATCTCCATGATCTGGTTGCCGTCGAGGTCCGGACGGATCGCGTCGAGTTCTTCCTGTTCCTGGAGCTGGCCGATGCGATCCTCCAGTCCGTCGTAGGCCCTGGAGAGGGCGGCAGCGCGGCGCTTGTTCCGTGTGGTGCAGTCGGAACGGGTCAGCTTGTGAAGGCGACCGAGGAGCGGCCCGGCATCTCGCACGTAGCGCCGCACGGCCGAGTCGGTCCACTCGCCGGTGCCGTAGCCGTGGAACCGCAGATGCAGCTCGACCAGATCCGAGACGTCCTTCACGAGGTCGTTCGAGTACTTGAGCGCCGTCATCCGCTTCTTGGTCATCTTGGCGCCGACGACCTCGTGGTGGTGGAACGAGACCCGGCCGTCGTCCTCGAAGCGACGGGTCCGCGGCTTCCCGATGTCGTGCAGCAGTGCGGCGAGCCGGAGGACCAGGTCGGGCCCGTCCTCCTCCAGCGCCATCGCCTGTTCCAGGACGATCAGTGTGTGCTCGTACACATCCTTGTGACGATGGTGCTCATCACTCTCGAGCCGCAACGCGGGAAGCTCAGGCAGCACGTACTCGGCGAGGCCCGTGTCGACGAGCAGCGTGAGGCCCTTGCGGGGGTGGGCGGACAAGATGAGCTTGTTCAGCTCGTCCCGCACCCGCTCCGCAGAGACGATCTCGATACGTGCCGCCATGTCCGTCATGGCCGAAACGACCTCGGGCGCCACCTCGAAGTCGAGCTGCGCGGCGAACCGTGCGGCCCGCATCATGCGCAGCGGATCGTCGGAGAAGGAGGCCTCCGGAGTGCCGGGGGTGCGCAGTACGCGCGCATCCAGGTCCTCCAGTCCGCCGTGGGGGTCGATGAACTCCTTCTCCGGCAGCGCGACAGCCATCGCGTTCACGGTGAAGTCCCGACGGACGAGGTCTTCCTCGATGGAGTCGCCGTAGGACACCTCCGGCTTGCGTGAGGTCCGGTCGTACGCCTCGGAGCGATAGGTGGTGATCTCGATCTGGAACGCCTGCTCCACATCACCCACGCGGGCATCCTTCTGCGCACCCACAGTGCCGAAGGCGATCCCGACCTCCCACACGGCGTCCGCCCACGGCCGGACGATCTTCAGCACGTCCTCGGGCCTGGCGTCCGTCGTGAAGTCCAGGTCATTGCCGAGCCGGCCGAGGAGCGCGTCCCGGACCGAGCCACCGACCAGGGCGAGCGAGAACCCCGCCTCCTGGAAACGGCGGGCGAGCTCGTCGGCGACAGGGGACACCCGCAACAGTTCACTCACCGCGCGGCGCTGCACCTGACTCAGGGCGCTGGGATTGTCTTCATTGGCGTTCGGCACAACAGAAAAGGGTACGTGGCCGGGACGCCGGGAAGCGCCTCGATAAAACTTGTACCGCCGTCCCCCTTTTCACGGGCATAGATAGGCCCACATACAGGACAGTCGGCGCTCTCCGCCGATCTTGTGGACCACTCCGCGGCACTTACCCTCAGCGCGCATCGTTACCATGCGTGGACGCACATTCCGACGACCACTGACGACGACGAGGGACGGGCGAGCGCGTGGCCGAGGCGGCAGACTTCCAGGGGACGAGTCCCTCACCTGCCCGTCGGTGGCTCCGGCGCAGCGGTGTACTGCTGGCCGGAGCGCCGTTGCTGGCCGGGCTGCTACAGCTGCCCCTCAGCGCGCCCGCACAAGCCGCTGAGAAGGCCTCTGTGGCCGATGCCGCGGGGTCGGGCGGGGTGGACGTCAGTATCGACTCGCTGAGCCCCAGTGCGCCCACGGACGGCGACACGGTCACGGTCTCCGGTTCGGTCACCAACAGGACCAAGCAGACCGTCACCGACGCCCACGTGGGGATCCGTGTGGGCTCGTCCCCGCTGACCACACGCTCCGCCATCGACACCGCCGCGAAGCTCACCAGCTTCCAGCCGGGTCTCGATGCTGCGGAGGTCGGCGGCAAGTACGTCGAGAAGGTCGCCCGGCTCACCGCGGGCAGCTCGCATAACTTCAGCATCTCGGTACCCGTCAAGGATCTCGACCTGGGTGACGACGGGGTCTACCAGGTGGGTGTCTCGCTCACGGGCCGGACGACGGCCCAGCAGTGGGACCAGGTGCTCGGCATCAAGCGGACGTTCCTTCCGTGGCAGCCCGACGCGGCGGACACTAAGACGAAGACGACGTACCTCTGGCCGCTGATCTCCTCGGTGCACCTCACGGCCGAGACCGGCTCGGACGAGCAGCAGACGCGTGTCTTCAAGAACGACGACCTGGCCAAGGAGATCGCCCCGGGCGGCCGGCTGGACCAGCTCCTGTCGCTGGGCAGTGGGCTCGACGTCACGTGGGTGCTGGACCCGGATGTGCTGGCCTCGGTCGATGCCATGAGGGGCGGCTACCGCGTCCAGCAGGCCGACGGCACGACCGTGGCCGGAAGCGAGAAGAACCGGGCGTTGGCCAAGGCCTGGCTCGACAAACTGGAGAAGACGGTCCAGGGACAGAAGATCGTCGCGCTCCCCTTCGCCGACCCCGATATCGCGTCTCTCGCCCACAGCGGCAAAATCACCGGCTCCCTGAGCCGCCTGAAAGACGCCACCGATGTGGCTTCCGACACGGTCGACTCGATCGTCCACGTGAAGCCCAATACGGACTTCACCTGGCCGGTGGACGGGGCGATCGACCCGTCCATCGTGAATGTGGCGACTTCGGCAGGGGCGGACAAGGTGATCGCCCGCAGCGACAGTCTGCGTGAGACGGGCGGACTGGCGTACACGCCGAGTGCCGCCCGGCCCATCGGGGGCGGCACGACGGCGGTCGTCGCGGACGAGCGGCTGTCGACCGCGTTCCAGGGCGACATGCTCAAGGCCGGCAGTTCCACACTCGCCGTCCAGAAGTTCCTCGCTCAGAGCTTGATGATCAACCTCCAGGACGCGGACCAGCGCAGCATCGTCGTCGCGCCGCAGCGTATGCCCACCGCCAGCCAGGCGCAGACCATGGCCGAGGCACTGAGGACGCTCCAGCAGGGGAGCTGGTCCGAGTTGCAGGGGCTGGCGGCTGCCGCCAAGGCCAAGCCGGACCCGGGCGCCACCACGCGGGTGCCCTCCGCCTCTTCGTACCCGTCCGCCCTGAAGAATCAGCAACTGCCGGCCTCGGCCTTCGACTGGATGCAGAGCACGCAGACCAAGCTCGACAAGTTCAAGGTGATCCTGACCGACAGGTCGCGCGTGGTCACGCCGTTCGGCCTGGCCATAGACCGAGGGATGTCGACGTCTTGGCGCGGCCGGCCCGCCGAGGGCAAGGCCTTCCGCGACGGTGTGGACTCCTACTTGGACGGGCTCACCGGGCTGGTGCATCTGATCGAGAAGTCGGACGCGCAGCTCTCCGGTCGTAGCGCCACGATCCCCGTCACCGTCCAGAACAACCTCGTCCAGGGTGTCGACCACCTCACGCTGCGCCTCACCTCGCAGCAGCCGACCCGTCTCAAGATCGGCAACGGCCCGTACTACGAGCAGTCGATCAAGGTCGCGGGTGAGCACAGTCAGTCGGTGAAGTTCCCCACCTCCACCAAGGCCAACGGCCCGGTGAAGGTCGTCGCGCAGCTCTACACCGAGGACGGGCAGCCCTATGGCGATCCCGTGCCCTTCGAGGTCAAGGTCACCGAGATCACCTCCACGGTCATGCTCGTCATCGGAGGCGGTGTCCTGCTCCTCGTGCTCGCCGGTTTCCGGATGTACACGCAGCGCAAGCGCGCGGCGGCCCGGCAGACCGAGGAGGGCCCGGAGGACGGTCCGGAGGACGAGGACGTGAACAAGGACGCGGACGGCACCGTAGAGACGGAGAACACCGACGACTCCGAGGCCGGTCCTGAGAGCATGTCCGGCCCGAAGGCGGGGGCTGACGACCCGGAGCACCCGAGTGACCCGACGCCGGACACCGCATCGGAAAGCGCCGACCCGTCCGGCACGGGTGAGAGAGTGGACCGTTGAACGATGTCGTGGCCGGTGGGCCCGGGGACGATGAGGTGGGGTAACCATGAACGCGCCGTACGACGGTGACCGCGGCCAGGGCGCGGGGTCCTCGGGTTATCCCGAGGAGTACCCGGACCAGGACGCGGGCCGCTCCGGCTACCCCGAGGGCACGCCGGAACCCGGCCGGATGCCGCCGGGGCATCCCGCGGACATGTACCTCCAGGACGCCTACGACCAGGATCCCTACCGAGGGCAGGACCTCTCGGCGCAGGACCCGGTGGCGGAGGCGCTCTACGACCGCGCCGCGCACCCTCCGCCGCCCCCCGGCTCGTACTACCCTCAGCAGCCGCTCTACGCCCAGCCGCCCACGCCGCAATACGCCCCCGACCCGAGAGTGTGGGCCCAGACGCCCCCTCCCGAGCCGGCGGGGCCGACGCGGCACCTGCCGTACGGCGACGACGCCCGGACCACCCAGTACGTGGGGGTGGACGACCTGGTCACCCAGGCAGGCGAGGAGCAGCATGAACCCGACGCTTTCGCGCACCTCTTCCGCGACCAGCAGCAGGGTGGCGTCCGCAACGCCTATGCCCCGACCGGCGTTCCGGCCCCGGCTCCCGAGCCGGCTCCGCCTGTCGCCGAGCCCCCGATGGCCCCGCCACCGGCTGCGGCCGCAAAGCCGGGCAGCCGGTCCTCGAGCTTGCTGAAGTCCAGCGCGGTGATGGCGGCGGGCACCCTGGTGTCCCGTCTCACCGGCTTCGTCCGCACCATGATCATCACGGCCGCTCTCGGCGCGGCGACACTTGGTGACGCCTGGACCGTCGCGTACACGCTGCCGACGATGATCTACATCCTGACGGTGGGCGGCGGACTCAACTCCGTGTTCGTGCCCCAACTGGTGCGATCCATGAAAGAAGACGACGACGGGGGCGAGGCGTACGCCAACCGCCTGCTGACGCTCGTCATGGTTGCGCTGGGTGTAATCGTCGCCGCTGCGGTCTTCATTGCGCCGCTGCTGATCCAACTGATGTCGGACTCCATCGCGAGCAATCCGGCGGCCAACAACGTCGCCGTCACCTTCGCCCGGTACTGCCTGCCCACGATCTTCTTCATGGGCGTCCACGTGGTCATGGGCCAGATCCTCAACGCCCGCGGGAAGTTCGGCGCGATGATGTGGACCCCGGTCCTGAACAACATCGTCATGATCTTCACCTTCGGAACGTTCCTCTGGGTCTACGGGACCGCGCGGCACTCCGGCATGACGGTGAGCAACATCCCGCCGGACGGCATCCGCCTCCTGGGCATCGGCACCCTGCTCGGCCTCGTCGTGCAGGCCGTGGCGATGGTTCCGTACCTCCGCGAGGCCGGCTTCCGGTTCCGTCCGCGCTTCGACTGGCGGGGCCACGGTCTCGGCAAGGCGGTGCAGCTCGCCAAGTGGACTGTGCTCTTCGTCCTCGCCAACCAGGCGGGTGTCCTGGTCGTCACCCAGCTCGCGACCGCGGCGCAGAAGGCCTCCGGCAAGGGCGGAACGGGCATCCTGGCCTACTCCAACGCCCAGCTGATCTGGGGCATGCCCCAGGCGATCATCACGGTGTCCGTCATGGCGGCCATGCTTCCGCGCATCTCGCGAGCGGCCCACGACGGTGACCCGGGCGCTGTACGCGACGACATCTCTCAGGGTCTGCGGACTTCGGCGGTGGCGATCGTCCCCGTGTCCTTCATGTTCATCGCCCTGGGCATCCCCATGTGCACCCTGCTCTTCGGCTCCAGCGGCCTTCAGGCCGCCGAGTCCCAGGGCTACGTGCTCATGGCCTTCGCGCTCGGTCTCATCCCGTTCTCGGTGCAGTACGTGATCCTGCGCGGCTTCTACGCCTACGAGGACACCCGCACGCCGTTCTACAACACGGTCATCGTGGCCGGCGTCAACGCCGCCGCGTCCGCCGTCTGTTACGTGGTGCTGCCCGCCCAGTGGGCCGTCGTCGGCATGGCCGGCGCCTACGGTCTGGCGTACGCCGTGGGTGTCGGAGTGGCCTGGCAGCGGCTGCGCAGGCGGCTGGGCGGCGACCTGGACGGCGCGCGAGTGCTGCGTACGTACGCGCGTCTCTGCCTGGCGTCCATCCCGGGCGCCGTGGCTGGCGGCGCCGTCGGCTTCGCCATCACCCGGGTTCTCGGACACGGGGCGATCGGCTCGATCGCGGCACTCGTCGCCGGATCGATCGCCCTGCTGGGCGTGTTCTACGTCGCGGCGCGCAAGATGCGTATCGAAGAGCTCAATTCGATGGTCGGAATGGTCCGCGGGCGCCTGGGGCGCTGAGGCGGGGGTAAGCGCACAACCATCGTCCGTCGCCGCGTGTCGTGCATAGCGCCGGACTGTGGGCACAATTGGTTTCTGCGTCGGACAGTGCGCAATGGATGGGGAGGCAGGGACGACGGTGGCGGAACGGAGCACGTCTGCCGTCGACGTGGCAGACAACAGCGGTGACGAACCGCTGACCGCGAAGGCGGACCAGTCCACGTCCGACGGGGTGGCCCAGGACCGGGAGCGGGAGCGGGAAACGGACAGCGAAGAGGCACAGGGGAGCGGCGGGACCGAGAGTCCCGGAAAGGCCTCACCGCCCGAACTGCACAGTGGTCACAAACTCGCGAGGCGCTATCGCCTCGAAGAGTGCGTCACCCGTCTGGAGGGTTTCAGCAGTTGGCGTGCGGTGGACGAGAAGCTCCGCCGTGCCGTCGGTGTCCATCTGCTGCCCGCCGACCATCCGAGGGCCCGTTCTGTACTCGCGGCGGCCCGTTCCTCGGCCCTGCTGGGCGATCCACGCTTCGTCCAGGTCCTGGACGCCGTCGAGGAGAACGACCTCGTCTATGTGGTCCACGAATGGCTGCCGGACGCCACAGAGCTGACCGCACTCCTCGCCTCTGGCCCCCTCGAGGTGCACGAGGCCTACCAGATGGTCAGTCAGGTCTCCCAGGCGATGGCGGCCGCGCACCGCGAGGGCCTCGCCCATCTGCGTCTCACGCCAGGTGCTGTGCTGCGCACGTCGTCCGGTCAGTGGCGCCTCCGCGGGCTCGCCGTGAACGCCGCGCTGCGTGGGATCAGTTCCGATATTCCCCAGCGCACGGACACCGAGGCGATCGGCGCACTCCTGTACGCCTCGCTCACCCAGCGCTGGCCGTACGAGAGCGATGCCTACGGCCTCTCGGGGCTGCCCAAGGGTGTCGGCCTGATCGCACCCGACCAGGTGCGCGCCGGAGTCCACCGCGGCCTGTCGGAGCTCGCCATGCGCGCGCTCGCCAACGACGGTGCGACCGCTTCCCGGCACGAGTCTCCGTGCACGACTCCGGAGGAGCTCGTAAAGGCGATCAGCGAGATGCCCCGCATCCGCCCGCCGGAGCCCGCGTTCACCGCCCCGCCCGAGTACCAGCGCACGTCGTACCAGCAGGGCACCTACGGCCGCCAGGGACCTCCCGGCGCCACTCAGCCCGTGGCGGCCCCGCCCCCGCCGCTGCACAGCCGCACCGGCAAGGCTCTCAAGTGGGCCGTGTCCGCGCTGCTCATCGCCGCGCTGGGGCTGGGCAGCTGGCAGCTCGCCGACGCGCTGATGGACCGGGGCAACAAGTCCGACGACACCAAGCAGACGCACACGACGGACGGCAACGACAAGAACGGCGACCAGACCAAGCCGGTCAGGCCGATCAAGATCCAGCAAGCGCAGGAGTACGTGGCCGAGGGTTCCGCGCAGGCCGCCGGAGACGTGGCCAAGACCTTCGACGGAGACAGCAACACGTACTGGCGCACCAAGAAATACAACGCCGGACCCAAGCTCGCGCCGTACAAGCCCGGCGTGGGCATCGTCTACGACCTGGGTTCGGCCCAGGCGCTGTCGGGCGCCTCGATAGGGCTTCGTTACGCGGGCGACCACACGACCGTCCACCTCTACGCAGCCGATTCTCTGGCGCCCGCGACATCCGTCGACGGGCTGAAGGAGATCGGCACGGCCACCACGACCGGCACCACGATGGAGGTGAAGGCGTCCAAGTCGGTGAAGACGCAGTACGTCCTCCTGTGGATCACCGACGTGCCGAACGCTCCCAGCGACGGCTACAGCAGCGCCGGCTACAAACAAGCCGTCACGGACGTGAAGTTCACCGGCTGACGCTCGTAGACGAGGGGGAGGGGGTCCGATGGCCGATGAAGCCGCGTTCGGTGAAGCAAGCGATCAGGATCTCCTCGCCCGTCACGTGGCCGGCGATCCTGATGCCTTCGGCGAGCTTGTAAGACGTCATCGCGACCGCCTCTGGGCCGTGGCTCTGCGAACGCTGGGAGACCGCGAGGAGGCCGCTGACGCCGTCCAGGACGCCCTCGTCTCCGCCTACCGGGCCGCGCACACCTTCCGCGGACAGTCGGCCGTCACGACCTGGCTGCACCGCATCACGGTGAACGCGTGCCTGGACCGGGCCCGCAAGGCAGCGTCAAGGCGGACCTCCCCCGTCGACGACACCCAGCGCCTGGAGCAGCTCCTAGAACCGCACGAGTCGGCTTCCGCTCCGGCCGAACGCAACGACCTGCACCGCGAACTCATAGCCGCGCTGAGCACGCTCCCCGCCGACCAGCGTGCCGCCCTCGTCCTGGTGGACATGCAGGGCTATCCCGTGGCGGAGGCGGCTCGCGTGCTCGATGTGCCGACCGGCACCGTGAAGAGCCGCTGTGCTCGTGGCAGAGCCAGACTCCTCCCCCTCCTCACACATCTCCGGACGGAGAGCACGGACGAGGAGGGGACGAAGAAGTCGGGCGGGGGAAGGAACCGGACGCAGGGGACATCCGTCCCACCGGCAGCGGGGCCGCACGACGCGGGCCCCCGTGACGCGGGGCCGAGCGATTCAGCTGCTGTGAAGGGCGGAGGTGGGCGAGCGTGACATCCACGACGGATACGACCGGGCACCCGGACGTCGCCGAGATCTCCGACCTCACCGAAGGTCTGCTTCCGCCGTCCCGATCGCATGACGTGCGGCGGCATCTCGACGACTGCGCCCTCTGCGCCGACGTGTACGACTCCCTGGAGGAGATCCGGGGGCTGCTCGGCACCCTGCCCGGCCCTCCACGCATGCCGGACGATGTGGCCGGGCGGATCGATGCCGCGTTGGCCGCGGAAGCCCTGTTGAGTGCGACGGCACCCGATGAGGCCTCGGTCACGGACGCTCCCGACACTCATGTTTCACGTGAAACATCGACGACGGATCGCCCCTCCGGCCATCCGCGCGCCGGGACCGGACCGGGCCGTCCCCATCGGGCCCGCCGCGGCCGACGCGGAACGATCGCGCTCCTCGGTACCGCTTTTGCCGCCGCCGCGCTGGGAGTGAGCGTCATCCTCGTGCAGACGCTGGGTGGTGACGACTCCGACAAGGACAACCCCAGCGCCCGTCAGCAGGAGTCGAACGCGCAGGACACCTTCTCTGAAGGGTCACTGAAGAGCGACGTCTCGGACCTTCTCGCGAAGAACAAGAAGGCACCCGCACCCTCCGGCAGTGCCAAGCCATGGGGTGCGCAGTCGGAGGACGGCGGCGTCGGCACTTTCATGACACCCACGCTTCCCGTTCCGGACTGCGTCGAGCAGGGTGCCGGAGACAGTGGAACCCTTCTCGGCGCCGAAGCGGGCACGTACCGGGGGAAGGACGTGTTCCTTCTCGTGCTGACCGACCCTTCCGACAGCAGGAAGGTCACGGCCCGCATCGTCGATGCCTCCTGCGCGACGCAGGCCTCCCCGAAGCCCGGCAAACTGCTGCTGACGCGGTCGTACGCCCGGTCCTGAGCGCGCTGGCCAAGCAGTTCCCGACACCACTCAGACATCCCGGAGCCCCCTTCAGGGCGCCCGGGGAATCGGGTGCCCTCCTGCCCGGATGGCGCTTGGTATCTCTGTGCGGAAGCCCATCTCCGTGTGCCCGGACACAGCGGGAATTGAAGCCCCTTAGGATCCGTTGGGTGGGGTGAGAGTACTGAGTGAGGCTCCCACCGGAACGCAGCAGTCTCCAGAGACGAGGAATGAAGCCGTGAGCGACGTCCGTAACGTGATCATCATCGGGTCCGGGCCCGCCGGCTACACGGCGGCGCTCTACACCGCGCGCGCGTCGCTGAAGCCGCTGGTCTTCGAGGGCGCCGTCACCGCAGGCGGTGCGCTGATGAACACCACCGAGGTGGAGAACTTCCCCGGCTTCCAGGACGGTGTCATGGGCCCGGACCTGATGGACAACATGCGTGCCCAGGCCGAGCGCTTCGGTGCTGAGCTGGTCCCGGACGACGTGGTCGCCGTCGACCTGACGGGTGAGATCAAGACCGTCACGGACACCGCCGGTACGGTGCACCGCGCCAAGGCCGTCATCGTCACCACAGGATCGCAGCACCGCAAGCTCGGTCTTCCCAACGAGGACACGCTCTCCGGACGTGGTGTCTCCTGGTGCGCCACCTGTGACGGCTTCTTCTTCAAGGACCAGGACATCGCCGTGATCGGTGGTGGCGACACCGCGATGGAGGAGGCCACCTTCCTCTCGCGCTTCGCGAAGTCCGTGACCATCGTGCACCGCCGGGACAGCCTCCGTGCTTCCAAGGCGATGCAGGAGCGCGCCTTCGCCGACCCGAAGATCAAGTTCGTGTGGGACAGCGAGGTGGCCGAGATCAAGGGCGACCCGAAGCTCGCCGGCCTGACGCTGCGCAACCTCAAGACCGGTGAGACCTCGGACCTGCCGGTGACAGGTCTGTTCATCGCGATCGGTCACGACCCCCGCACCGAGCTCTTCAAGGGTCAGCTCGACCTCGACGGTGAGGGCTACCTGAAGGTCGCCGCGCCGTCGACCCGGACGAACCTGACCGGTGTCTTCGGCGCCGGTGACGTCGTCGACCACACCTACCGCCAGGCGATCACTGCGGCCGGCACCGGCTGCTCCGCCGCCCTCGACGCCGAGCGCTACCTCGCTGCCCTCGCCGACAGCGAGGCGGCCACCGCGGCCGCCACCGTCTGATCCCCCGTCCGCCCCACCGCAACAACGAATTAAGGAGCCCGCCGTGGCCGGCACCCTGAAGAACGTGACTGACGACTCCTTCGAGCAGGACGTCCTCAAGAACGACAAGCCCGTTCTGGTGGACTTCTGGGCCGCCTGGTGCGGCCCCTGCCGTCAGATCGCCCCGTCGCTGGAGGCCATCGCCGCCGAGTACGGCGACAAGATCGAGATCGTCAAGCTCAACATTGACGAGAACCCGGGCACGGCCGCCAAGTACGGCGTCATGTCGATCCCGACCCTGAACGTCTACCAGGGTGGCGAGGTCGCCAAGACCATCGTCGGCGCGAAGCCGAAGGCCGCGATCGTGCGGGACCTCGAGGACTTCATCGCCGAGTAGTCGAAGGCGTCCGCCCACGCGGCGCATGTTTCACGTGAAACACGAAGGGGCCGACCTGAAGAGGTCGGCCCCTTTGCTTGTCCCGCCTCGCGCCGCTCGCGGTGTTAGTGGTGCCCGGGGGGCCGGCGCAATCAGGCGACACGCCCCCAACGGACGTCACAGGGGGCGGAGGACCGGTTCCTTCTGTACGGCTCCGAGAAGGCGGTCCAGCGCCATCTCCACGTCTTCCTTCCAGGAGAGCGCCGTCCGCAGCTCCAGCCTCAGGCGAGGGTAGGTGGGATGGGGCCGCACCGTCTTGAATCCCACCGCGAGAAGGTGGTCGGCAGGGAGCACACAGGCCGGCTCCTTCCACCGAGCGTCGCCGAAAGCCTCGATCGCTTTGAAGCCTCGCTGGAGCAGATCCTTGGCGACCGTCTGGACCATCACTCTGCCCAGCCCCTGCCCCTGGTACCCCGGCATGATGAACGACGTGATGAGCTGAACCGCGTCCGGCGACACAGGGCTTGTGGAGAACGCCGTGGACCGGGGGACGTACGCCGGCGGCGCGTAGAGGATAAAGCCCACCGGGACGTCGTCCACGTAGACCACCCGGCCACAGGATCCCCAGTCCAGCAGCACCGCGGAGATCCACGCCTCCTTCTCCGAGGCTGCCGTGCCCGCCTTTACCGCGGCCTCACCACTGACGGGATCCAGCTCCCAGAAGACACACGACCGACAACGCTGGGGAAGGTCCGGAAGGTTGTCCAGCGTGAGCGGTACGAGCCGACGCCCCATGAAGGATCTTCCTCGCTTCCTTCCCCCGCGGCGTCACGGGCGGATGTCAGATGGCTCCGCTCCTTGAGCAGGCTGCCGACGAACCCTCCGACGGCCCCCAGGCCCAGCCCTGCGGTGACCAGTCCGGTACGGCTCACGGTGTGCATGGCCCCCGCCTCCCCTATGAAGGTGCTGCCAGGTGAATGCGCCATACCCATCGCATCGTATCCACGATGCGATTCCATCGATACCGACAGAAAGCAAAGAGCGGGCCGTGTCCGGTGAGCACCGGACACGGCCCGCTCCGCGCCGGTGGACCGACCAGAGATCGGTCCACCGGAAGCCGACTCAGGCCTCCGTGTCGTCGGAACCGTCGTCCAGAAGGCTCTTCTGAAGGACCGGTCCCTCGCCAGGAGCGAAGGAGCCGAGGATGCGTTCAAGGTCTTCCATCGAAGCGAACTCGACAGTGATCTTGCCCTTCTTCTGCCCCAGGTCGACCTTCACCCGCGTCTCGAAGCGATCCGACAGACGGGTCGCCAGCTCACTCAACGCGGGAGAGACCCGGCCGCCGGCCCGCGGACCCTTGGCACGCTGAGCCGACTGCGGACGCGACCCCATGAGGGTGACGATCTCCTCCACGGCTCGCACCGAGAGGCCCTCGGCCACGATGCGGTGGGCCAGGCGGTCCTGCTCCTCCGAGTCGTCGACGGAGAGGAGGGCACGCGCGTGACCGGCGGAGAGAACCCCGGCGGCGACACGACGCTGAACGGACGGCGAGAGCTTCAGCAGACGCAGCGTGTTGGAGACCTGCGGACGGGAGCGTCCGATCCGGTCGGCCAGCTGGTCGTGCGTGCAGTTGAAGTCCTTGAGCAGCTGGTCGTAGGCGGCTGCCTCTTCCAGCGGGTTCAGCTGGGCACGGTGCAGGTTCTCCAGCAACGCGTCCAGGAGGAGCTTCTCGTCGTCCGTGGCACGGACGATCGCGGGAATGGCCTCAAGTCCCGCCTCGCGACAGGCCCGGAAGCGCCGCTCACCCATGATGAGCTCGAAGCGCGACGGACCGACCTGCCGCACGACGACCGGCTGGAGGAGCCCGACCTCCTTGATGGAGGTGACGAGTTCGGCCAGGGCGTCCTCGTCGAAGACCTCACGCGGCTGGCGCGGGTTCGGAGTGATGAAGTCCAGGGGCAGCTCGGCGAAGTGAACACCGACCGGCGCCTGCAACTCATCCGCAGACCCGCTCGACGACGGCTCCTCGGTTTCATGTGAAACAGGCGGCAGTGTCGTCACCTTGGCCGCCGCCACCCCGCGCTCCGCGGTGAGGACGGGGCCGGAAGCCGGCGTCATGGACGCCCCGCTCCCTGAACCGCCCACACGCTCACCTGTCGGAGCCGCGGGGATCAATGCGCCAAGACCCCGTCCCAGCCCCCTTCGTCGCTCGCTCACTGGATCCCCTCCACCGTGTTCCGATCGTTCCGTGCGCCCGCATGGGCATGTTGTGCGTCGTACGACACTCCGGCTCCGCGGAGGGCGATCTCTCGGGCGGCCTCCAGGTACGAGAGAGCACCGCTCGAACCCGGATCGTAGGTCAGGACCGTCTGCCCGTAGCTCGGAGCCTCGGAGATGCGGACCGAGCGCGGAATGCTCGTCCGCAGTACCTCTTTGCCGAAGTGGCTGCGCACCTCATCCGCGACCTGGGACGCCAGACGCGTCCGGCCGTCGTACATGGTGAGCAGAATCGTCGAGACGTGAAGGTTGGGGTTGAGGTGCCCGCGCACCAGGTCGACGTTGCGCAGAAGCTGGCCCAGACCTTCCAGTGCGTAGTACTCGCACTGGATGGGGATGAGGACCTCGGCGCCGGCGACGAGTGCGTTGACGGTCAGCAGACCGAGCGACGGCGGGCAGTCGATGAGGATGTAGTCCAGCGGCTGCTCGTACGCCAGGATCGCCCGTTCCAGTCGACTCTCGCGAGCCACCAGCGACACCAGCTCGATCTCCGCACCGGCGAGATCGATCGTCGCGGGAGCGCAGAACAGACCCTCGACATCAGGGACCGCCTGAACCACTTCGGAGAGCGGCCTGCTGTCGATCAGCACGTCGTAGATCGACGGGACCTCGGCGTGATGGTCGATGCCCAGCGCGGTGGAGGCATTGCCCTGAGGGTCGAGGTCGATCACCAGGACGCGGCCGCCGTGCAGGGCCAGCGAGGCAGCAAGATTGACCGTGGTCGTGGTCTTACCCACCCCACCCTTCTGGTTGGCGACCACCATGACTCGGGTCTGCTCGGGCCGTGGCAGGCCCTCGCCGGCGCGACCTAGCGCCTCCACAGCCAGTTGGGCAGCACGACCGATGGGAGTGTCGTCCATAGGGGGCGGTGTTTCACGTGAAACATCCTCCCCCATCGACTCGGTACGGGGACCGGGGACCGGATCGGTCATCGGTCCCGCGATGTTGGCGTCGGACCGCAAGGATTCACTCTCCTCGACTTCAGGCTCGCAATGAACAGAGCCTCCCATGCGATCGGGGTCGTGAACCAGCGAGGCCCGTTGTTCTGTGGAGAAATCCACCTCTGTGGACAACTCCGCACCCTCTCCGAGTGAACCGAGAGGCTTTCGGTCGCGAGGTTCGGCCGCAGCGCGGCCGCGACTGATGATGCCGTGCAACAGTGAGCGACGTTTCACGTGAAACACGATGCCTAGCCGCTCGGGCCATCGCGGCGCGACACTCCGAGATGGGGAGGTTTGGCTGCTTGTGTGGAGTACGGCTCGCCCCGAGGACGGCTCCGCGGGAGTGACAAAGAACTCCTCTCCACGAGACAGCAGAACTCCCGGCTCCCTTACCCAGGGAACCGGGAGCAGAGGTGTCGATACCGCCCGTCGTCAGCGGCGGCGGCGCGTTCGACCCGTCCTGGCAGCCTTGGCCCGCTTGGCAGCGAAACGCACACCGCCGGGACTCTCGCCCACTTCGACGCGCACGACGGTGGACAGCGGGTCCACGACCCCCTCGCCCACATGCAGAACGGAGGTCTCCACCGCACCGAGCTTGCTGAGCGCGGTGGAAGCGGCCTTCAGCTCCTCCTCGGCCGTATCCCCCTTGAGGGCGAGCATCTCGCCGTAGGGGCGGAGCAGCGGGATTCCCCAGGCGGCGAGCCGGTCGAGCGGGGCGACCGCCCGGGCCGTCACCACGTGCACCGGTTGGAGCGTGCCCATGACCTCCTCGGCCCGGCCGCGCACGACGGTCACATGGTCAAGTCCGAGGAGTTCCACGACCTCGGTGAGGAAAGTCGTCCGGCGCAGAAGCGGCTCAAGCAGTGTGATCTTGAGGTCTTCCCTGACGAGCGCCAGCGGGATACCGGGCAGTCCGGCACCGGAGCCGACGTCGCACACGGTCACACCCTCGGGCACGACCTCGGAGAGCACCGCGCAGTTCAGCAGGTGCCGCTCCCAGAGCCGGGGCACCTCACGGGGCCCGATCAGCCCGCGCTGCACTCCCGCCTCGGCCAGCAGCTCCGCGTACCGGACCGCGTCCGTGAAGCGATCGCCGAATACCTCGCGCGCCTGCTCCGGCGCGGGGGGAAGCTCCGCTGCCTCCGTCACGGGGGACCGTCCTTCCGTACCGCTTGAGCGCTCTGGGCGCTGATCACCAGGACTACCAGGGACTAACAGCTGTCGAGGACCGCAGGTGCGGGTACCGCGGCCGGCGTTCCACGTAGGGGACACAGCTTCAGGGGGACTACCAGGCTGACAAAGTTCGGCCCCGTCTGCGCAACAGACGGGGCCGAGGGAGCGTACGTACCGATCAGGCGGGGAGCACGACGACGAAGCGCTGCGGCTCCTCGCCCTCGGACTCGCTGCGCAGGCCCGCGGCCTTGACCGCGTCGTGCACCACCTTGCGCTCGAAGGGCGTCATCGGGTCCATCTTGACCGGCTCGCCGGAGCTCTTGACCTCGGCGGCGGCCTTGGCTCCCAGCTCGGAGAGCTCCTCACGCTTCTGAGCGCGGAAGCCCGCGATGTCCAGCATCAGCCGGCTGCGGTCCCCGGTCTCCCGGTGCACGGCCAGACGCGTGAGCTCCTGGAGTGCCTCCAGCACCTCGCCGTCGCGGCCGACCAGCTTCTGCAGGTCGCGGCCGGCCGAGTCGCTGATGATCGAGACAGCGGCGCGGTCGGCCTCGACGTCCATGTCGATGTCGCCGTCGAGGTCGGCGATGTCGAGCAGACCCTCGAGGTAGTCCGCCGCGATCTCGCCTTCCTGCTCCAGGCGGGTCAGGGTGTCGCCCTCAGCGGCGGCGGAGGTGGTGCCTTCCGTCACGGGATGGACTCCTTCTTACTTCTTGGACGGGGACTTGGGCCGCTGTGGGCCCTTGCGCTGTCCGGACTGGGCCTTGCTGCGGGTACCGGCGGCGGGCTTCGCCGCGGAGGGCTTGGCGTCCTGTGGCTCGTCGGACTTGCTCAGCGACGTCTTCGGTTCGGACTCGTCCTCGGGTTTGGCCCCGCCGGCGGTCACGGCCGACTGGCGCTGCGACTTGGACTGCCGCTTCGGCTGCTGACGCTTGGGAGCCGCCGGAGCCGTCGTCGTGGTGCCGTCCTCGGTCTCTACGACCGTCGCGCTGTCACCCTTCGTCACGACCCCGTCGGGCTGGGCCACGAGACCCGCCTTGGTGAGACCGTTGATGAACTTGCGCTCGAACTCGTTGCGGTCGCGGCCCTTCGAGACGATGGCCTTGACGATGGCCTTCTCGCTGCGCCGGCGTGTCTTGCCGTGGCTCGTGACGTGCTTCTGCAGGCGCTCCAGGTAGGCGGCCTGAGCCTTCGAACCCGGGGTCGGGTTGTTGCGGATGACGTACATCTGCTGGCCCATGGTCCACACGTTGGTGGTCAGCCAGTAGACGAGGACACCGACCGGGAAGTTGATGCCGAAGACGGCGAACATGACCGGGAAGACGTACATCAGCATCTTCTGCTGCTGCATGAAGGGCGTCTTCACCGTGGTGTCGACGTTCTTCGTCATCAGCTGACGCTGGGTGTAGAACTGCGAACCCGACATCATCACGATCATGATCGCGGTGACGACTCGGACGTCCGTGATCGTGGCACCAAGAGCAGCGACCTTGTCGGCGCTGTCCGTGAACTTCGCGGCGAGCGGGGCACCGAAGATGTGGGCCTGACGTGCGCTGGCGAGCAGCTGATCGTCGATGACGCCGATCGTCTTGCCCGTCGCGATGCCGTTGAGCACGTGGTACAGGGCGAAGAAGAACGGCGACTGGGCCAGGATGGGAAGGCACGAGGAGAGCGGGTTGGTACCCGACTCCTTGTACAGCTTCATCATCTCTTCGGACTGGCGCTGCTTGTCGTTCTTGTAGCGCTCCTGGATCTTCTTCATCTCGGGCTGCAGCGTCTGCATGGCCCGAGTGGCCTTGATCTGCTTCACAAAGAGCGGGATCAGGCAGATACGGATCAAAATCACCAGGGACACGATGGACAAGCCCCAGGCCCAGCCCGTGTCAGGGCCGAAGATCTGCCCGTACACGGAGTGGAACTGGACGATGACCCAGGAAACGGGTGTCGTGATGAAGCTGAAAAGACTGGCAATCGTGTCCACTAATCAGGCTCCTTGAGCATGGGACGGGGTCTCGGCGGCCGGGCTCGGGGCAGTGGTCTCCCCGGTGGCCGGTTCGGCGGCGGAGTTCCCGCCCTTGCGTGCACGCCAGGCGTTACGCAGCAATTCGTGCCACCGCGGACGCTTGCGTTGCGGAACATGGTCCACACCGCCCAGCGACCACGGATTGCACCGGAGGATGCGCCAGGCGGTAAGTGCCGTTCCCTTGATCGCACCGTGCCGGTCGATGGCTGTGTAGCCGTAGTGGGAGCACGACGGGTAGTACTTGCAGACCGGCCCGAGCAACGGGCTGATCGTCCACTGATAGATCTTGATCAGAGCAAGCAGTGGGTACTTCATCGCGCGCCCCCTCCCAGTAGCCGCTCGATGGCGGCATCCAGGTCTCGGGCCAGCTGTTCATGGTCGGCGTCACCCGCACCGGGCAGCGCTCGTACGACTACCAGGCTACCGGGGGGCAGCAGTGCGACTCGGTCACGCATCAGATGGCGAAGCCTGCGCTTCACCTTGTTGCGTACGACCGCTCCGCCCACGGCTTTGCTCACGACGAAACCCGCACGCGTCTGGGGAGCGCTCTCCCCAGGCGCGTGCGGGTCCGGTGCACCGCTACGAAGGTGGACGACGAGGAGCGGGCGTCCGGCCCGGCGTCCTCGGCGTACCGCGGTCGCGAAGTCCTCGCGCCGCCTCAGCCGATGCTCGGTAGGCAGCACGAGATCATGACCTGTTTGTTATCAGGCGGACAGTTCGGCGCGACCCTTGCCACGGCGGTTCGCGAGAATCGCGCGGCCGGCACGGGTGCGCATCCGCAGGCGGAAGCCGTGGGTCTTGGCGCGACGACGGTTGTTCGGCTGGAAGGTGCGCTTGCTCACTAGGGGGCTCCAGAAAGAATCGGTGGTGGCGGGGTGCCGTCCTGGCTGTCACCGTGCGCCCACGAGGAAACTCGTATTACGCCCGAGTGCACCGCTTCCCGATCACTCTTCGCGATCTGTGCCCATCGGAGGCAGGCGGCAGCAGCCATCGACAACTCGACCTGGTTACGGTACGCGCGGCTACGCCATCCGGTCAAACCAGTCCCTCGCAGGAGACACTATCCACAGGCTGGGGACAACAACTTGAACCGTACCGGTCGCCCTGACTACCGTGGCTGAACTCCGATTCGTTCCGTTCTCGCCGCCCCAGCGGTTTTGTTCCTCCGCCCCGCCCCGCCTGATTTACCAACCCGTTCCCAGAACCACACGTTCGTGGGACCCGTGAGAGAGCGTGCCCTGTGGCTGACGTACCTGCCGATCTTGCCGCAGTGTGGCCACGAGTACTGGAACAACTCCTCGGTGAGGGCCGTGGGCAGGGCGTCGAGGTCAAGGACGAGCACTGGATCAAACGCTGCCAGCCCCTGGCCCTGGTCGCGGACACCGCCCTGCTCGCCGTCCCGAACGAATTTGCGAAAGGCGTCCTTGAAGGCCGTCTCGCGCCGATCGTCAGCGAGACGCTGAGTCGCGAGTGCGGCCGCCCGATCCGTATCGCGATCACCGTGGACGACTCCGCCGGCGAGCCGCCCCCCACGCCCGCCGCCCCTCGCTACGAGGAGTCGGAGCACCCCACCGGACAGGGCCGCGACGCGTACGAGAGCCAAGGACGCGAAGAGCGCAGCCCCTATGACAACGCTCAGGGCCGCGACGACCGCGGCGCCTACGAGGGCGGACAGGGGCGCGACGACCGCAACGCCTACGAAGGCCAGCGGGACGACCGCGCCGCCTACGACGGCCAGGGCCGCGACGACCGCAACCCCTACGAGCCGCAGGGGCGCGAGGAGCGCAGCCCGTACGAGCCCCAGCGGCGCGACGGATACGAGGGGTACGGCCGCCACCGCGCCGACGACCACCGCGGCGGCCGCTCCGAGCCGCTGCCCGGCGCGCCCGGCGACCAGCTCCCGACCGCGCGTCCCGCCTACCCGGACTACCAGCGCCCCGAGCCGGGTGCCTGGCCGCGGCACTCGCAGGACGACTACGGCTGGCAGCAGCAGCGTCTGGGGTTCCCGGACCGGGACCCCTACGCCTCGCCGCAGCAGGACTACCGGCCGCAGTCGATGGACCGCTCGCCCTACGAGCAGCAGCGCCAGGACTACGACCAGTCGCGCTCGGACTACGACCAGCGTCCCGACCGCCGCGACCTCCAGGACCCCTCCGGCAACGGCCAGGTGCGCAGGGGCGGTCCCTCGAGCGGCGCTCCCGGACCGAAGGCGGCGCAGCCCGCGCCGGCATCGGGTCCGGGCGAGCCCACCGCGCGGCTGAACCCGAAGTACCTCTTCGACACGTTCGTCATCGGCGCCTCGAACCGCTTCGCGCACGCCGCCGCGGTGGCCGTCGCCGAGGCGCCGGCGAAGGCGTACAACCCCCTCTTCATCTATGGCGAGTCGGGCCTCGGCAAGACGCACCTGCTGCACGCGATCGGGCACTACGCGCGCAGCCTCTACCCGGGCACGCGGGTGCGGTACGTGAGTTCGGAGGAGTTCACCAACGAGTTCATCAACTCCATCCGCGACGGCAAGGGAGACAGCTTCCGCAAGCGGTACCGGGAGATGGACATCCTGCTCGTCGACGACATCCAGTTCCTCGCGGACAAGGAGTCGACGCAGGAGGAGTTCTTCCACACCTTCAACACGCTCCACAACGCGAACAAGCAGATCGTGCTCTCCAGCGACCGGCCGCCCAAGCAGTTGGTCACCCTGGAGGACCGGCTGCGGAACCGTTTCGAGTGGGGTCTGATCACGGACGTCCAGCCGCCCGAGCTGGAGACCCGGATCGCCATCCTCCGCAAGAAGGCGGTCCAGGAGCAGCTCAACGCCCCGCCGGAGGTGCTGGAGTTCATCGCGTCCCGGATCTCGCGCAACATCCGCGAGCTGGAGGGGGCGCTGATCCGGGTGACGGCGTTCGCGTCGCTCAACCGGCAGCCGGTGGACCTCGGTCTGACGGAGATCGTCCTCAAGGACCTGATCCCCGGCGGTGAGGACTCGGCCCCGGAGATCACGGCGCCCGCGATCATGGCGGCGACCGCCGACTACTTCGGGCTCACCGTGGACGACCTGTGCGGTTCCTCGCGCAGCCGGGTCCTGGTGACGGCGCGCCAGATCGCCATGTATCTGTGCCGTGAGCTGACCGATCTGTCGCTGCCGAAGATCGGTGCGCAGTTCGGCGGCCGCGACCACACGACCGTGATGCACGCGGACCGCAAGATCCGCGCGCTGATGGCCGAGCGCCGCTCCATCTACAACCAGGTCACGGAGCTCACGAACCGCATCAAGAACGGCTGACACAGGCGGCCGCAGCAGCCTGCCGAGGGCGCCCCGGGACATCTTCCCGGGGCGCCCTCCGCCGTTTCCGGAAGCTCGCCAGGCGCGTGCGTCGGGGCTCGGTCGTCCTCTCGCGGGTCCCCTCCGCCCCCGCCCCGGAGTTCAGGAACCCCCTTCGGAGGGATACGGGGCCCTTCCCGAGCGGTCGGACGCGTCCTGCCAGTGCCCGTGGAAGCGTCCTGCGAGCGCTCGGAAACGCGTTTCGACGGCTTCTGACGGCCTCACCCAGGGCTCGGAGACCTCCGCCACCGCTACCGGCCCGACACCTGCTGTTCGAATCCGGGCGGGGTTACGGCCACCCTCCACAGATTCGGTGACTTTCTGCTGTCCACATCCTGGGGACCGGGAAGTTGTCCAGATCGTGTCCACAGGGGAGTCTGTTGAAAGACCATCAGACCAGGTCAACCACCTGTGGATTCGTGGACGAAGCCTGTCCACACCCTGTGGACAAAGAAAAGACCCACAGGGTGTGCACCGAGTTGTCCACTGGCAGCCCACAGGCGGGAGCCCGTTGTCCCCAGCGATCTCCAGCTTCTCCACACCTCTGTCCACTGTTCGGCAACGCGACGCGCGATCTCACCGGGTCGAGTGAAAGGCGTCACACCAAGGTGCCGGATTGGGCTGTGGGGAACGGGGGCAAAGCTGGGGACGGAGCTGGGGAGAAGTGGCCCCAGGCTGTGCATCGAGTGTGCAGAACTTTTCGCCGTCCACAGAGAGGCCTGGTTGTCCACCGCCTCCGCCCACAGGGCCAGTGGACAAAAAACCGCCTCTGAGCTGCGAAAACGGGGTTATCCACGGTTTCCACAGCCCCTACTACTAAGACCAACTAGAGAGAGTCTGGGAAACGTTTCGAAGACGGGGCTGTGCACAACTCGCTCTCGGCGGCTCGACTGCCGCTCGGCACGACTTGACCCCGAGGGGCAACGACTGTCAGCGAGGTGCGTCAGACTGTTCCCCGGTGTCCTTCCCCTCACAGGGCCGAACGACACCGAGTCAGACGACGAAGGCCAGCAGGGCGAGAGCGCCGGCAACAGACGGAGGCGGCAACGGTGAAGATCCGGGTGGAACGCGACGTACTCGCGGAGGCAGTGGCCTGGGCGGCACGCAGCCTCCCGGCCCGTCCGCCGGCTCCTGTGCTCGCCGGCCTCCTTCTGAGGGCCGAGGAGGGCGCCCTGAGCCTCTCCAGCTTCGACTACGAGGTCTCGGCGCGGGTCTCCGTGGACGCGGAGATCGACGAGGAGGGCACGGTCCTCGTGTCCGGCCGTCTCCTCGCCGACATCTGTCGCGCCCTCCCCAACCGGCCGGTGGAGATTTCCACAGACGGTGTACGGGCGACCGTGGTCTGCGGCTCCTCGCGCTTCACCCTCCACACCCTGCCTGTGGAGGAGTACCCGGCGCTGCCGCAGATGCCGTCGGCGACCGGCACCGTCCCCGGTGAGGTCTTCGCCTCCGCCGCCGCCCAGGTGGCCATCGCCGCCGGACGCGACGACACGCTTCCCGTCCTCACCGGCGTGCGGATCGAGATCGAGGGCGACACCGTCACCCTCGCGTCCACCGACCGCTACCGCTTCGCGGTCCGCGAGTTCCTGTGGAAGCCGGAGAACCCCGAGGCGTCCGCGGTGGCCCTGGTGCCCGCCAAGACGCTCCTGGACACCGCCAAGGCCCTCACGAGCGGCGACAGCGTCATCCTGGCGCTCTCCGGCTCCGGCGCGGGCGAGGGCCTCATCGGCTTCGAGGGCGCCGGCCGGCGTACGACCACCCGTCTGCTCGAAGGCGACCTCCCGAAATACCGCTCGCTGTTCCCGACCGAGTTCAACTCGATCGCCGTCATCGAGACCGCCCCCTTCGTGGAGGCCGTCAAGCGTGTGGCTCTCGTGGCCGAGCGGAACACCCCGGTGCGACTGAGCTTCGAGCAGGGCGTGCTGATCCTCGAGGCCGGTTCAAGCGACGACGCACAGGCTGTGGAAAGGGTCGACGCGCAGTTGGAGGGCGACGACGTCTCGATCGCCTTCAACCCGACGTTCCTGCTCGACGGCCTGAGCGCCATCGACTCGCCGGTGGCCCAGCTGTCCTTCACGACGTCCACGAAGCCCGCACTGCTGAGCGGCAGGCCCGCTCTGGACGCCGAGGCCGACGAGGCCTACAAGTACCTGATCATGCCGGTCCGCCTCTCCGGCTGACGTCCGGAGCCCGCCGGTTCCGAGGGGCCGGCGGGCGGCACCGCGGACGGAGTACACGTCTGAGCGGCTATGCCCCCAGATGCGCAGGTGTTCCCCCGGTGCCCGAAAGGCGTGGGTGGTCCCCCCCGGTCTAGGCTCGGACCCAGGTACGAGAGTGCCCTCACGCCACGTCGCAACCCTAAGGAACAACTGATGGAGCTCGGTCTCGTCGGCCTCGGCAAGATGGGCGGCAACATGCGCGAGCGGATCCGCCGCGCAGGCCACACCGTCATCGGATACGACCGCAACCCGGACCTCGCCGACGTCCATAGCCTGGAAGAACTCGTGGGCAGGCTCAAGGGCCCGCGCGTGGTGTGGGTCATGGTCCCGGCCGGTGCCGCGACCCAGGCCACCGTCGACGAGCTGGCCGCCCTGCTGGAGCCGGGCGACGTCGTGGTGGACGGCGGCAACTCCCGCTGGACGGACGACGAGAAGCACGCCGTCGAGCTCGGCATCAAGGGCATCGGCTTCGTCGACTGCGGTGTCTCCGGCGGCGTCTGGGGCCTGGAGAACGGCTACGCGCTGATGTACGGGGGCACTCCCGAGAACGTCGAGAAGGTGCAGCCGATCTTCGACGCGCTCAAGCCCGAGGGCGACTTCGGTGCGGTGCACGCCGGCAAGGTCGGCGCCGGCCACTTCGCGAAGATGGTCCACAACGGCATCGAGTACGCCATGATGCAGGCGTACGCCGAGGGCTGGGAGCTGCTGGAGAAGGTCGACTCCGTCACCGACGTCCGCGAGGTCTTCCGGTCCTGGCAGGAGGGCACCGTCATCCGCTCCTGGCTGCTCGACCTCGCGGTCAACGCGCTGGACGAGGACGAGCACCTCGACAAGCTCAAGGGCTTCGCACAGGACTCCGGCGAGGGCCGGTGGACGGTGGAGGCCGCCATCGACAACGCGGTGCCGCTTCCCGCGATCACCGCGTCGCTCTTCGCCCGCTTCGCCTCGCGGCAGGACGACTCGCCGCAGATGAAGATGATCGCGGCCCTGCGCAACCAGTTCGGCGGCCACGCCGTCGAGAAGGCCTGATCGACGCCCCGGGTTCTCCACACCCGGGGTGACCCGGTTGTCCACAGCCGGGGAAAGAACCTGGGGACCGGGGTGACCCGGACCCCGGGCGGAACCCGAAACACCACGCTGGGGGAGGTCGGCGAACGACCATGCACGTCACGCATCTGTCGCTGGCCGACTTCCGCTCGTACGCCCGGGTCGAGGTTCCGCTCGACCCGGGCGTCACCGCGTTCGTAGGCCCCAACGGACAGGGCAAGACGAACCTGGTCGAGGCCGTCGGCTACCTGGCGACCCTCGGCAGCCACCGCGTCTCCTCCGACGCGCCGCTGGTCCGCATGGGCGCCGAGCGGGCGATCATCCGGGCCAACGTCCGCCAGGGAGAGCGCCAGCAGCTCATCGAGCTGGAACTGAACCCGGGCAAGGCCAATCGCGCCCGCATCAACAGGTCCTCTCAGGTCAAGCCCCGTGACGTACTCGGCATCGTGCGCACCGTGCTGTTCGCGCCCGAGGACCTCGCCCTGGTCAAGGGCGACCCCGGCGAGCGGCGCCGCTTCCTCGACGAGCTGATCACCGCGCGCTCCCCGCGCATGGCGGGCGTCCGCTCCGACTACGACCGCGTCCTCAAACAGCGCAACACCCTCCTGAAGTCGGCCGCGCTCGCCCGTCGGCACGGCGGCCGCACCATGGACCTCTCCACCCTCGACGTGTGGGACCAGCACCTCGCGCGCGTGGGCGCCGAGCTGCTCGCCCAGCGACTCGACCTGGTCGCCGCGATCCAGCCGCTGGCCGACAAGGCGTACGAGCAGCTGGCACCCGGCGGCGGACCCGTCGCCCTCGAGTACAAGGCCTCCTCGCCCGGCATCGTGGGCCACGCGCGCGAGGAGCTCTTCGCGCAGTTGATCGCGGCCCTGGAGGAGGCCCGCAAGTCCGAGATCGAGCGCGGCGTGACCCTCGTGGGCCCCCACCGCGACGACCTCGTACTCAAGCTGGGCCAGTTGCCCGCCAAGGGATACGCCTCGCACGGCGAGTCCTGGTCGTTCGCGCTGGCGCTGCGCCTGGCCTCGTACGACCTGCTTCGCGCCGAGGGCAACGAACCGGTGCTGGTCCTCGACGACGTGTTCGCCGAACTGGACAGCCGCAGGCGCGAGCGGCTCGCGGAACTCGTCGCCCCGGGCGAGCAGGTGCTGGTGACGGCGGCCGTGGACGACGACGTGCCGGGGGTCCTCAGCGGGACGCGGTACGTCGTGTCCGAAGGAACGGTGGAGCGCGTATGACGGAGAACACATCGGGAGCGGCTGCCGAGGGTGCGTCCGGCGAAGCCGCCCGCAAGAAGACCCCCGAACCGTCCGGCGTCGACCTCGCGCGCGTCGCGCTGCGCGCCGCGAAAGAGCAGGCACGCGCGCGTGGGGACGCTGCCCAGCAGAAGAAGCAGGCTCGCCGCGGAGGCGGTCTGCGCTCCGGCTCCGGCGCCGACGGCCGCGACCCCATGGCGCTGGGCGCCGCCATCAACCGGCTTCTCACCGAGCGCGGCTGGGAGACCCCGGCCGCGGTGGGCGGCGTGATGGGGCGCTGGCCGCAGATCGTCGGCGAGGACCTGGCCAACCACTGTGTCCCGCTGCGCTACGACGAGGACCCCGCTGAGCGGGTCCTGACCGTGCAGTGCGACTCGACCGCCTGGGCCACCCAGCTGCGCCTGCTGGCCCCGCAGCTCGTCGCACGGCTCAACGAGGACCTCGGCCATGGCGCCGTCCGCCTGATCAAGGTCCTGGGCCCCAACGGCCCCGCCCGCCGCTACGGGCCCCTGCGGGCTCCCGGCAGCAAGGGTCCCGGCGACACCTACGGATGACCTCCGCGCGGTGCTCGTCCCGACTTCGGCGATCACCCGCGTCTCCCCCGGAGCCACGCCGGTTCACCCCAGGCCTCTTTCGTCACTCCTCCTCACGGGCATCGCGCGTCCACGTCGAGCCCGCGCCGCTCCGAGCCCGGCGGCGGCCGACCTGCCGACGTCTCCTCCCCTTGATCCTCCGCGACGCCCGTTCTCCCTGTTCAGGGGCGTGCTGAGCCCCTTTAGGCAGCTGTTCCACGCACCTCGTACGGCCGATCCCGGCCTGCTCCGGAGGGCTGACGGGGGAAACCGGATGCAGTTGCGAAGACCGACCTGACTTGCCAGTAGCCAAGGGTTGACACCCGGAAGCGCTGAGTGCCGCTGTGAGCCTCTTTGGGCCCGGGTCCGCATATGGGGAGTCGGGCGAGACCGGTTCAGGGCGGCACATGCGGACTCAGGTACCGGCAAACCCCCATCACTGTCGGCGCTACCGGTAGACTGAGAGCTAATCCCGCCCCACTTGTGGGACGCACCGAGCAACGCTGACTAAGGCTTACCAACGCAACACGCCGCAGCCGCTCCGGCCACCCGCCGGCAGTTTGGCTTGTGCTGTGCCAGAAAGGGCGCTTCGTGGCCGATTCCGGCAACCCCAACGAGAACATCCCGTCCATCGACGCCGGCATGAACGGCGAGGTCACAGCCTCGTACGACGCCAGCGCCATCACCGTCCTCGAGGGTCTGGACGCGGTCCGCAAGCGACCCGGCATGTACATCGGGTCGACCGGTGAGCGCGGGCTCCACCACCTCGTGTACGAGGTCGTGGACAACTCGGTCGACGAGGCGCTGGCCGGCCACGCCGACACGATCGACATCACGATCCTCCCCGACGGTGGCGTCCGCGTCACCGACAACGGCCGAGGCATCCCGGTGGGCATCGTCGCCTCGGAGGGCAAGCCGGCCCTCGAGGTCGTGCTGACCGTCCTGCACGCGGGCGGCAAGTTCGGCGGCGGCGGCTACGCGGTCTCCGGTGGTCTCCACGGCGTCGGCGTCTCCGTCGTGAACGCGCTGTCGAGCAAGATCGCCGTCGTGGTCAAGACGGACGGCCACCGGTACACGCAGGACTACAAGCTGGGCGTCCCGACAGCCCCGCTCTCGAAGCACGAGGCCACGGACGAGACCGGCACGTCGGTCACCTTCTGGGCCGACGCGGACATCTTCGAGACCACGGAGTACTCCTTCGAGACGCTCTCGCGGCGCTTCCAGGAGATGGCGTTCCTCAACAAGGGTTTGACGATCAAACTCACTGACGAGCGCGAGTCGGCGAAGGCCACCGCTGGGGCGGACGAGGCCGGCGCGGACGAGAAGGACGAGGTCAAGACCGTCACGTACCACTACGAAGGCGGCATCGTCGACTTCGTGAAGTACCTCAACTCCCGCAAGGGAGAGGCGGTCCACCCCACGGTCATCGACCTTGAGGCGGAGGACAAGGACAAGAGCCTGTCCCTCGAAGTCGCGATGCAGTGGAACAGCGGCTACAGCGAGGGCGTGTACTCCTTCGCCAACATCATCCACACCCACGAGGGCGGTACGCACGAGGAAGGCTTCCGTGCGGCGCTGACCTCGCTCATCAACAAGTACGCGCGCGACAAGAAGCTTCTTCGCGAGAAGGACGACAACCTCACGGGTGACGACATCCGCGAGGGTCTGACCGCGATCATCTCGGTCAAGCTGAGCGAGCCTCAGTTCGAGGGCCAGACCAAGACCAAGCTGGGCAACACGGAGGCGAAGACCTTCGTCCAGAGGGCTGTCTACGAGCACCTCAACGACTGGCTGGACCGCAACCCGAACGAGGCCGCGGACATCATCCGCAAGTCCATCCAGGCGGCCACCGCGCGCGTGGCGGCCCGCAAGGCGCGTGACCTCACCCGCCGCAAGGGCCTCCTGGAGTCGGCGTCCCTGCCGGGCAAGCTGTCCGACTGCCAGTCGAACGATCCCACCAAGTGCGAGATCTTCATCGTCGAGGGTGACTCCGCCGGCGGCTCGGCCAAGTCCGGCCGTAACCCGCAGTACCAGGCGATCCTCCCGATCCGCGGAAAGATCCTCAACGTCGAGAAGGCGCGGATCGACAAGATCCTGCAGAACCAGGAGATCCAGGCACTGATCTCCGCCTTCGGCACCGGAGTCCACGAGGACTTCGACATCGAGAAGCTCCGCTATCACAAGATCATCCTGATGGCGGACGCCGACGTCGACGGCCAGCACATCAACACCCTGCTGCTGACCTTCCTGTTCCGCTTCATGCGGCCGCTGGTCGAAGCGGGTCACGTGTTCCTGTCGCGCCCGCCGCTCTACAAGATCAAGTGGGGCCGGGACGACTTCGAGTACGCGTACTCCGACCGCGAGCGCGACGCGCTGATCGAGCTGGGCCGCCAGGCCGGAAAGCGCGTCCGTGAGGACTCGATCCAGCGATTCAAGGGTCTCGGTGAGATGAACGCCGAGGAACTGCGCATCACGACCATGGACCAGGAGCACCGTGTCCTCGGTCAGGTCACGCTCGACGACGCCGCCCAGGCCGACGACCTGTTCTCGGTCCTCATGGGCGAGGACGTCGAGGCGCGCCGCGCGTTCATCCAGCGCAATGCCAAGGACGTCCGCTTCCTCGACATCTGAGTCGGTCTCAGCTGACCGCGTCAGAAAGGATCTTCACCAGCAATGACCGACGAGAACATTCCGAGCATCCCCGAAGAGGGCGAGATCGCCCTGCGCATCGAGCCCGTCGGGCTCGAGACCGAGATGCAGCGCTCGTACCTCGACTACGCGATGTCCGTCATCGTGTCGCGTGCGCTGCCCGACGTGCGGGACGGTCTCAAGCCCGTCCACCGCCGCGTCCTGTACGCGATGTACGACGGTGGCTACCGGCCCGAGAAGGGCTTCTACAAGTGCGCCCGCGTCGTCGGCGACGTCATGGGCACCTACCACCCGCACGGTGACTCCTCGATCTACGACGCGCTGGTCCGCCTCGCGCAGCCGTGGTCGATGCGGATGCCGCTGGTGGACTCCAACGGCAACTTCGGCTCTCCCGGCAACGACCCGGCCGCCGCCATGCGGTACACCGAGTGCAAGCTGAAGCCGCTGTCCATGGAGATGGTCCGCGACATCGACGAGGACACCGTCGATTTCAAGGACAACTACGACGGCCGCAACCAGGAGCCGACGGTCCTGCCGGCCCGCTTCCCGAACCTGCTGATCAACGGTTCGGCGGGCATCGCGGTCGGTATGGCCACCAACATCCCGCCGCACAACCTGCGCGAGGTCGCGGCCGGCGCCCAGTGGTACCTGGAGAACCCCGAGGCCTCTCACGAGGAGCTTCTGGACGCCCTGATCGAGCGCATCAAGGGCCCCGACTTCCCGAGCGGCGCCCTGGTCGTGGGCCGCAAGGGCATCGAGGAGGCGTACCGCACGGGGCGTGGCTCCATCACGATGCGCGCGGTCGTCGATGTCGAGGAGATCCAGAACCGCCAGTGCCTGGTGGTCACGGAACTGCCGTATCAGACCAACCCCGACAACCTCGCCCAGAAGATCGCCGACCTGGTCAAGGACGGCAAGATCGGCGGGATCGCGGACGTCCGGGACGAGACCAGTTCCCGTACCGGCCAGCGCCTCGTGATCGTGCTCAAGCGGGACGCGGTCGCCAAGGTCGTCCTCAACAACCTCTACAAGCACACCGACCTGCAGACGAACTTCGGCGCGAACATGCTGGCGCTCGTCGACGGTGTGCCGCGCACGCTCTCCCTGGACGCGTTCATCCGCCACTGGGTGACGCACCAGATCGAGGTCATCGTCCGGCGGACGAAGTTCCGGCTGCGCAAGGCCGAGGAGCGCGCGCACATCCTGCGCGGCCTCCTGAAGGCCCTGGACGCCATCGACGAGGTCATCGCCCTCATCCGGCGCAGTGACACCGTGGAGATCGCGCGAGAGGGCCTGATGGGCCTCCTGGAGATCGACGAGATCCAGGCGAACGCGATCCTCGAGATGCAGCTCCGTCGGCTCGCCGCCCTGGAGCGCCAGAAGATCGTCTCGGAGCACGACGAGCTCCAGGCCAAGATCCGCGAGTACAACGAGATCCTCGCCTCGCCCGTGCGTCAGCGCGGCATCATCAGCGAGGAGCTCGCCGCGATCGTCGAGAAGTTCGGCGACGACCGTCGTTCCAAGCTGGTGCCGTTCGACGGCGACATGTCCATCGAGGACCTGATCGCCGAAGAGGACATCGTCGTCACCATCACGCGCGGTGGCTACATCAAGCGGACGAAGACCGAGGACTACCGCTCGCAGAAGCGCGGCGGCAAGGGCGTCCGCGGCGCGAAGCTGAAGCAGGACGACATCGTCGACCACTTCTTCGTGTCGACGACGCACCACTGGCTGCTGTTCTTCACCAACAAGGGCCGCGTCTACCGCGCCAAGGCGTACGAACTTCCTGACGCCGGCCGGGACGCGCGCGGGCAGCACGTCGCCAACCTGCTGGCCTTCCAGCCGGACGAGGCGATCGCCGAGATCCTCGCCATCCGTGACTATGACGCGGCGCCCTACCTGGTGCTGGCCACCAAGGGCGGACTGGTCAAGAAGACGCCTCTCAAGGATTACGATTCGCCCCGCGCCGGCGGCGTCATCGCGATCAATCTCCGCGAGACGGAGGACGGTTCCGACGACGAACTGATCGGAGCCGAACTCGTCTCGGCCGAGGACGATCTGCTGCTGATCAGCAAGAAGGCCCAGTCGATCAGGTTCACCGCCACGGACGACGCTCTGCGACCGATGGGCCGTGCGACCTCGGGCGTCAAGGGAATGAGTTTCCGCGAGAGGGACCAGCTTCTCTCGATGAATGTTGTTCGACCCGGTACGTTCGTGTTCACTGCCACAGACGGTGGGTACGCGAAGCGGACCAACGTCGACGAGTACCGCGTCCAGGGTCGCGGTGGCCTGGGTATCAAGGCCGCCAAGATCGTCGAGGACCGCGGTTCTCTCGTCGGTGCGCTGGTGGTCGAGGAGACCGACGAGATCCTCGCCATCACGCTGTCCGGCGGTGTGATTCGTACGCGAGTCAACGAGGTCAGGGAGACGGGCCGTGACACCATGGGCGTCCAACTGATCAACCTGGGCAAGCGCGATGCCGTGGTCGGCATCGCTCGTAACGCCGAGGCCGGTCGTGAGGCGGAGGAGGTCGACGGCGGAGACGCTGTCGACGACGTCGCCGAAGGCGTCGAGGCCGTCGGTACGGAAGAGGGCGATCCGTCCTCGGCCGAGTAGCGCGAGGAGTGAGTTCATTGTGAGCGGAGCCACGGGCGCCGGATCGACCGGTACGGAAACGGACGGCGGCCGTGGCCCCGCCATGGATGAGGACGACTCCCATGACTCTCATGGATCCCAGGGGGGAACTGTGACGGACACCCGAGGCCAGCAGGCCCAGCAGTACGCGGGCGGGCAGGCGGCCCCGGCCGGGGCGACCTCGGCGCCGAGCGCGCCAGCGGCGGGACCGGCACTGCCGGGCTCACCGCTGCCGGGCGAACGGAACGGGCAGCAGCCCGCGCAGCCGTATCACCCGCCGCAGGCCTACCCGGCTCAGGCGCCTTCGAACGCGGTCCGCAGGCCGCGCACCGGCGCGCGCACCACGCCGCGCACACGCAAGGCACGGCTCCGGGTGGCCAAGGCCGACCCGTGGTCGGTGATGAAGGTCAGCTTCCTGCTCTCCATCGCGCTCGGCATCTGCACGATCGTGGCGGCCGCGGTGCTGTGGATGGTCATGGACGCCATGGGCGTCTTCTCGACCGTCGGCGGCACGATCTCCGAGGCGACGGGCTCGAACGAGTCGAACGGCTTCGACCTGCAGTCGTTCCTCTCGCTGCCGCACGTCCTGATGTTCACGTCGGTCATCGCGGTCATCGACGTCGTCCTCGCGACGGCTCTCGCGACCCTCGGCGCGTTCATCTACAACCTCTCCGCCGGCTTCGTCGGCGGTGTCGAGCTGACGCTCGCCGAGGACGAGTGAGGGCCCGCTCAAACGCCCTCTGACTATCGATTTTGGGACTGGCCGCGTCGTGCGCTAATCTTCAGAGGTCAGCGCGCGGGACACACACCGCAAAGCGCGGCGGGGCTATAGCTCAGTTGGTTAGAGCGCATCCCTGATAAGGATGAGGCCACAGGTTCAAATCCTGTTAGCCCCACAGCATCAAGACCCCCAACCGGTTCACGGTTGGGGGTCTTTGCGTTGCGTGTACGGGGGTTGTGGCGGGCTTCACGGGGGCGGGGGCCCTGGATGCCTCTCGGGGCCGTCACGGATGTGCCCGGGGAGGCCGGAGCCGCCCAGGCGGGCTGTTTCAACGGTGGCTGCGGTGGGCGTAGAGGAGGCGCGGCGGTGGTGTGCCGCGCTGTCGGAGTGATGGGGCACGGCCCGCGCCGTGGTGGGACACCGGCGGCGCCACGGTGGGGACGGCTGTCGCGTGGCGGGGCTGGGTGGCCTCCGACGGCCGGCCGCAGGGTGGTGAGACGTCGAAGGCCCGGCAACTCGTCCGAGTCGCCGGGCCTTTGCCCTGGGTGCTTTGTACGCAAGTTCGCCGCTACGTCAGGGGTCTGCGGGGTCTGTGCAAGGTGAGGCTGGGAGAAGAGGGGTCGGGAAAGCGGGGAGTGGCAAAAGGGGGTGCTGATAAAAGGTGGTGCCGAAGAGCGGTGCGGTGCGGAGGAGTACGTGAGGCGGGATGCTGCGGGGCTGCCAGGTTCGAGGAAGGCCAGGGACGACGCTCGGGCAGGGACGGGGCCCCCGTACGTGGTTCTGTCCTTGGTTCCCGCACTCGTTCTCGGACCGGCTCTCGTACGGTTTCGTGCTCCGTACGGTGTTCTCCCCTTGGACGTCGCGCGCTGGTCAGCGCTGGAGGGGTACCGGAGCCCTGAGGGGCGTGATCGCGGCCGCGTCGGTCGCCGCGAGGGCCGCGGGGTCGGAGCAGGCGGTGGGATCGGCCAGGCCTTCCGCTTCGGTCAGGCTCTCCGCCTCGGTGAGGGCGGCGGTGTCCGTCGCGTCCTCCTCGGCCGGCGCGCGGTGGCGGCAGCTCGGCGAGGAACCGTGGGCCTCGGCGCGGATCCGTTGCTTCATCGTCGGGGGGAGTGCCCGGCTGAAGGACAGGGTCCAGGGGGAGACCGTGGGGGCCGTCACAGCGGCCTCGGTGTTGCGGGCCGCGGTGGCCTGCGGTACGGCGGCGGCCGCGGTGGTCGTGATGAGTCCGAGCGTCGTGCACAGAGCCAGGAACGCGGTGACGATCGCGGTCCACAGCTTCATGACCTTGTTCTGGGTCATGGCCCCTCACTTTCGGGTCAGGCGATTTGCGTACTTTCCTCATGATGTGTATGCGGGCCGCGAAGTGGTGGACCTACGCTCGTGGCGCGTCGATGTTCAGATGAACACCACCCGGATGGCCGCAAGTGACCGGGAAAGTCACCAGATGCCACTGAAAGTCACTTTCTGTGACATGTGATCACCCTCAGATCGGGGCGGTGATGTCCGGTCCTATTGCTGTTCTCAGGGCCGGAGTTGAGGGCTGAACCAGGTCACCGATCGGTATCGGTCGGTGTGTATAGTCGGGCGCCAGAAGTCCCCAACGTCAACGAAAGACGAGGTCGCGCGGTGAAGAAGCTTCTCCTGGTCGCACTGGCCGCCATCGGCGGGCTCCTCGTGTACCGCCAGATCCAGGCGGATCGCGCCGAGCAGGATCTGTGGACGGAGGCGACCGACTCCGTGCCTACGGGTTCGTGAGTACCGACAACAGTCTCAGAGCAGACCCCGGCCGCCCTGGCGGTCGGGGTTTTGTGTTGTCCGGGCGCTCTCCGGTTGAGGAAAGCAAGCAGACGCGTTGTCAGCGCGACTGCTGACCGTCGTACGGCCGTTCCCTTTCGGCCGCTCCCCGGGATAGCCCGGGTGCGGCCGTGGCCGAGGGGGCAGGATGGGGCCACGCCAGGGGGCTGCGACGAGGGGTGGCGCGTGATGGGGGTTCGCACGGAGAGCCGGCGTGCGAGAACGTGGCACGGCAGGGCCTTCACGGCCGCGGCGGCGATCGCGCTGTGCGGGGCGCTCACTCCCGCCGGCTGGGCCGCTGACGGCACGCCGGGCCCGTACGCCTTCGCCGAGGACGCCACCGCCGTCCCGGGCGCCGAGGGCACCACCGACTCGGCACGGCTTGGGGCAGGCCACACGTACAAGAGCTCCATAGGGCCCTCCGGCCGGGGCGGCAGGCTCTACTACCGTCTCGAACTCGACGCCGTGTCCACCGCGTACGTCTCCGCCACCGCCGTCCCCCGGCCCGGTGCGAGCGTCTCCTATTCGGACGGTCTCAAGGTCTCCCTGCAGGACGGCAACGGCCGCAACTGCTCGGCCTCCGGCAGTGCGCACTTCGGCGCCACCCAGAGTCCGCACCCCATCACAGCCTGGGCGGCACGGGAGACGGGCGGCAAGCAGTACGCCTGCCAGGCGGCCGGGACGTACTACGTGGTGGTCGAGCGCAGCGGAGCGGGCATTTCGAAGGCCTCCCCGGGGACTGCGTCGGGAGGTACGGCTGATCCGAACGGCTCGGCGTCGGGAGCGTGGGACCTGGAGATCGGCTATGTGTCGGAGCCGGGTCTGAAGGAGGCCCGCTCGACGACGGCGCCGGAAGCCTGGGACTCCGCGACCCCTGAAGCCCTCGCGGGCACCCCGCGGCGCCGCGAGGGCGGAGCCGGGTTCAGCACCGCGACCACTCTCGGGCAGGGCGTCTGGCGGGACGGCATCAGCCCGGGACAGACCCGCTTCTACAAGGTTCCGGTCGACTGGGGGCAGCAGTTCCACGCCGTCGCCGACCTGGGCAGTTCGAGCGGGGGTGACGGCTACGTGGGCACCGCCCTGGCCCTGTCGCTCTACAACCCGGTCCGCGGCTTCGTCGACGATGTCGGCTCCGGATACGACGGCGGGCAGCGATCCGCCGCGCTCGCTCCCGTTCCTCCGGTCGCCTACGAGAACCGCTACGCGCTCAGCGACCGCGTGAGCGGTATGCGGTTCGCCGGCTCCTACTACCTCGTGGTCCATCTCGCCGCGCAGGTCGCCGACCGGTTCGGTGACGGCCCGCTCGGGCTGACCCTGCGGGTCCGTGTGACCGGAGCGGCACGGTCGGGGCCCGCCTACGCGGGGCGGCCCCTGCCACGTGACGTGTTCGACGCCGCGGCCGGCGACAGCCGCACAGCGGGGGGTTCGACGGGCACAGGGAACGGCGACGGCCGAAACACCACCATGAAACTGCTCGCCGTGGGCAGCATCGGCTTGGGAAGCCTGCTGGTGCTGACGCTCGGAGCATGGACCGTGGCCGCCCGGCGGCGGCGGCCGATACGGGCTCCGTGGCCCGCATCGGAGGAGGCGGAAACGGTTCCGGCTCCCCTGCCCGCGCCGGATCCCGCGCCCTGGGGCCACGGCACACCACGGAACTGGTGACGCGCCCCAGAGAGAGCAGCCGGGGCTGGTGCCACGGCCCTTCGGATCTCTGCCGGTTCTCAGATCTGGGTCAGTGCCCAGAACCCCACCGCGAAGCAGGCCATTGCCAGCACGAGCATCGGGACCGCGATCTTCGCAGGCGGTCCCGGACGCGGTCGTGCCCGCCTTCCTCGGTGCCCCGGAGCCGCGGCTGCCGGCGGTGCGACCTGCGGAGGCGGAACCTGGGCGGATCGAGCGGTGTAAGAAGCAGTAGGGGTGTACGCGTGCTGCCGCATCGCGGCGGCCGGAGGTCCATGCCGATGGGGGAACGGCGCGTGCGGAGTCGCGGTCGGGGCGGGCTCCGACGCCGGGCGGCCGGGCGGAACGACCGCCGAAGACTGCGCCAGAGGTGGGAGCGGGACCAAGGTGGGGGGAGTGGGGGCCTCCGCCTCGCTTTTGGCCAGATGGACCGGGGACTGACGAGGTGCGTATGGGGGTTCGGCCTGCGGCTGCGGCTGCGGCTGCGGCTGCGGCTGCGGCAGGGGTTGTGGGGTTGCCCCCTGTGCCGGTGAGGAGTCGGACGCGAGGGCCGGCCTCGGCGGCGGCAGGTGGAAGCTGCCGGTGTCGGACATCGAGGAGTGGAGGGAGGGAGCGGGATCCGATCGTGCCGTAGTGGCGGCGCCGGCTTCTGGAACGCCTCCGGAATCCTCGCCCTCGGGGTCGCTGGGGGTGCCGTCCGTGGCGACGTCGGCTGGGGGGACCGGGTCTGCCTGGGGCGCGGGGCCGGCCCCCGTGCTGATGCTGTTGCTCGTACCGGTACCCGGCGGTGGGCCCGTACCGGCACCCGGCGAATGAGGAGTCCTGTCCGAAGCCGTGCCCGCGGTGCTGTCAGGCCTGTCGTCCAGGCCGGGCCCGAGATGCGCCGCAGTGCTGTCCGGGTGCCCGGGGGAGAACAGGGCCGCCGGATTCCCGCCCGTCGGCGCCGAGGCCGACCCCTTTCCGAGGGGCCCCTCCGGTCCGAAGCCCAGCGGTAGCGGACCGAGCTGGTCGAACACCTCGATGAGCTCGTCGTCGGGGCCGGGCTCCGGCAGCAGCTCGGCGGCTGCGGCGAGCGCCTTGCGCGCCCCCGTGGCGGTACGGAAGCGGGCCTGTGGATCCGGCTGGAGGAGTGTCGCCACCACCTGCCACAGGGGCTCGGGTATGCCCCGGGGGGCGGGCGGTGTGCCGTGCTCGGCGAAGTACTCGATCAACGCCTTGGCGTCCGGCTTGGCGCCTTCCAGGAGATAGAGGGCGACCAGGCCCACGGCGAACAGGTCCGCGGGGAAATCGGGCTCGGATCCCAGCATCTGCTCGGGGGCGAAGTAACCGGGCGTCCCCACCACGTAGTTGGTCTCGGTGAGCCGAGGCTCACCGAGACGCATCGCGATGCCGAAGTCGGACAGCCGCAGTCGTGGCCGGCCGGTGCCGGTGGCTTCGAGGAGCACGTTGGCGGGCTTGATGTCGCGGTGCACGACCCCTTCCGCGTGCACGGCCGCGAGGCCCGCGAGGAGTTGGTCGACCAGCGTGTGGACGAAGACCGCGGGCAGCGGACCGTAGTCGTTGATCAGGTGCACCAGGGAGCCTCCGGCGACCAGGTCCATGGTGAACAGGACCTTGTCGTCGTCGGCCGCCCAGCTCGCTGGAGCCAGCACGTGCGGATGATCGATCCGCAACGCCTGCTCCCGCACGAAGCGCAACAGGGCGTGCGCATCGCTCTGTTGGAGCACCTTGGCGGCGACATAGCGTCGCCGCCGGTGGTCCCAGGCGCGCCAGACGGCGCCGACTCCCCCGCGCCCGATCGGGTCGACCAGTTCGTACCGGCCTGCGAAGACCTCACCCATGGTCGTACGTCGCTCCCCTTCGGCGGTCGCTCCAAAGACCTCTTCCGAGGTGCCCGGCTGCCTGACGTGCGGCGGCTGGAAGGTCCTACGGGCCTCCAGTGGCCGGATGCCCGGCGGCCGGGCGGCCTGCTCAGCTCTGGTGGGACTGGTAGTGCGCGACCGCGTCCGAGGTGCGGCCGGCGCCGTAGACCCGGAGGAACTCTGCCAGTTCCGGATGGGTCGGGGCGAGGGTGTCCGCCGCATCGATGATGTCTCCGGCGGCGGCGACCGACCGCAGCAGGGACTGGATCTCACGGACCACACGCTTGACCGTCGGGGCGCCCGAACTGGTCGTGGACTGCGTGGTGTTGTTGAGCACCGATCCCCCCTGGGACTTCTTGATCTCGTCCATCCGCTCGGTCGCCTCGGCGGCGCTGACGCTGCCGTCGGCGACCTGGCCCGCCAGGTCCTGCAGGAGCTGTACGCGCTGGACCACCGCGGGATTGCCGATCTTGGCCCGCTGACCGCTCATCAGCTGCGACAGCATGGGAGCGGAGAGGCCCAGTACTCCGGCGAGACGGGCCTGGTTCAGGCCCAGGTCCTCTATGAGCCTACGGAAGAGCGCCCCCAGAGGCTCCCCGTACCAGTTCCGCTGCAGCTCCCGGGCTCTCGCGGTTGCTTCCTGCTGTGCGGCGTCCATTGCGTCTCCCCATCGCTTCCCCAAGTACCGCGGTTCGCTGTCGCGAACCACGCCGAGCATCTTACGGAGAGTGGTCGTCCACGGGGACCCCCAATCTTTTTGCGAGATACCGGGGGTGACCCGGTACTCTGGTCTGCGGCGCCCGTCGGCAGGTGGTTCCTGTGGCCGGACGCTCCCCTTACGGGGCCTTAGCTCAGTTGGTAGAGCGCTGTCTTTGCATGGCAGATGTCAGGGGTTCGACTCCCCTAGGCTCCACAACCCGGACCGGCCAGACGCCCTCAGTGGCGTCTGGCCGGTCTTTTGCGTATCCCGCTTTCACCGACCCGCAGGGCCGGCGAGCGGCGCCTTCCGGGTGGAATCCAGGGCACCGAAAAGGGGGACGATGAACTGCGTCACCCGAATTCTCTTTGCAGTCGTTGCGTTTCTTTGCGCAAACATGAACTGAAGGAGGGGTGCGCGCGGTGGCCCTACAGGCGTCGGCGACACGGCCTCGGCAGGGCGGTCGACGGTCGAGCCCCTGTGTGAGCTGGCGCGCAGCAGGTCGCGTAGCCGTCCGGGTGCAGCCCGTCAACAACATCTCCACGGATGCTGCACACGAAGACCGTTGCAAATGTCATCGCGATCGGGGCCGGTGAAAATGGTCCGCGGTGACCCTGTCGTCGTTCCACGTGAAACATCGCCGCGGGGCAGGAGACCCTCAAGTCTCCTGCCCCGCGGCGATGTTGTGAGTCGGTCGGGCTCAGCGCAGGTCGTCGCGCTCGGCCGCCTCTTCCTGTGCTTCCTTGACCTGTACCTCGGGGTCCAGATCGGACTGGCCACTGCCGTCGACCGACGTCAGGCGCCCGGTCTCGGGCACCTCGGTCGCGGCCGGCGGCTCGACCAGCCAGTCGGGGTTGGCCTGCTTGTCCCACCACTTCCAGGCGGCGAAAGCGCCGCCCGCCAGGATCCCCAGGACGGCCAGCCCCTTCACGAGGCGACCTGCCCTCGCCCGCCGCTCGTGCTTGCGGACCAGCTTCTGGATCTCCTTCGGCGACACCTGACCGCGCAGCGCGGCGATGGCCGCCGCACCACGGGACGCGGCTTCCTCACCGACGGGCTGGGCGGCTGCCACCGCCTGCTCGATCTTCGGCTTGGAATAGACGGCGGCCTGTCGGGCCGCCTTCCGGGTGCGCACGGCCGCTTCTTGCGCGGCCTGGTCGACCTTCGGCGGAACATGCGTGCGGGCTTGCTCAAGGCGCGGCGCGAGATGGGCGTCGTACTGCACGCGGGCCTGCTCGGCGGCCTGCGTCACTTTCGGCGCCAGCCGTACGCGTGCTTCGGTCGCGTAGTAAGCAGCCCTGTCCTTGGCGGTGTCGGCGTAAGGCGCCACCACTTCCGCGGCGTGCAGCACGCTGTCCTTCGCCGAGCCGGTCGCGGCGCGCACGCTGTCGATGCGGGTCACGGGTTTCCTCCTCCTCGGTGGCGTACGTCGGGGGTTCGGGTACCCCCAAAGACACACAGTTCACCTTTCCACCCCTACGGGGATCATGCCCGTCTGACGGGGCCGGGGCATGTGAGGACGGGCATCCGTGTCAGGGGTGCTGAGTCCCGGGGCGACGGGCCCACCTCAGCCGGTCAGGTGTCGATCACATGAGATAGCGGAAAATACGGGCAACGGGAGCTTGTCGTCGACAATGCCACGGATCGCCGCCCCTCGCCCCCGTCCCGGAAGTACTCGGCCTGTTTTCTGCAAGCCCGATGCGCGGATGCCCGCCCGGCGGTGGCGGACGGGCGCCGGGGGTCCTTGGCCGTGCGAGGATCGGTCAGTCAAAAGAAGGCAACGGAAGGCAGATCGTGGCCGAGCAGCTTTACGCCACCCTGAAGACCAACCAAGGCGACATCGAGATCCGGCTCCTGCCGAACCACGCGCCCAAGACGGTCCGGAACTTCGTCGAGCTCGCCAAGGGTGAGCGTGAGTGGGTCAACCCGGAGACGGGTGCGAAGTCGACCGACAAGCTGTACGACGGCACGGTCTTCCACCGGGTGATCAGCGGCTTCATGATCCAGGGCGGCGACCCTCTCGGCAACGGCACCGGCGGCCCCGGCTACCAGTTCGAGGACGAGTTCCACCCGGACCTGTCCTTCAACAAGCCCTACCTGCTCGCCATGGCCAACGCCGGCCCGGGCACGAACGGCTCGCAGTTCTTCGTCACCGTCTCCCCGACGGCCTGGCTGACCCGCAAGCACACCATCTTCGGCGAGATCACGGACACGGCCAGCCAGAAGGTCGTGGACGCCATCGCCGCCACGCAGACCAACCCGCGCACCGACCGCCCGGTCAACGACGTCGTCATCGAGTCGGTCGTCGTCGAGACCCGCGAGGGCTGAGCCCGCCTGGCCCGCGCCGCGAGGCGCGAAGACTCGGGGCAGGGCAGCCCCGGCTTCGACCGCTCAGGCGGGGAACCAAACGCCCCGTTCATCCGTAAGGATGGACGGGGCGGCGCGTTGTGCGCACGGACCTGTGGTGAGCGTGTGCGAGCCGCCGTACGGAGATTGAGGGGACCCCATGGACCAGCCGCCCGGCAACCCGCAGGGGCCGCGGGACCAGGGATCGCAGGACGCCCACGACCTGCCCGCCTGCTACCGGCACCCGGACCGCGAGACCGGGGTGCGCTGCACCCGCTGCGAGCGTCCGATCTGCCCGGAGTGCATGGTCAGTGCCTCCGTCGGCTTCCAGTGCCCCGATTGCATCCGCGGCGGCTCCGGCACCGGGCACGCCCCGGCAGCCACGCAGCCCCGGACCATCGCGGGCGGCACGATCGCCCGGGATCCGCGGCTCGCGACGAAGGTTCTGATCGGGCTCAACGTCGCGTTGTACGTGGTCCAACAGGTGGCGGGCGACACCTTCACCGACCGCTTCACCCTCTTCGGCCGGGCCTTCCTCGCCGGAGACATCCAGGGCGTGGCCGAAGGCCAGTGGTACCGGATGCTGACGTCGATGTTCCTGCACGGCAGCCCGATCCACATCATCTTCAACATGCTCAGCCTGTGGTGGCTCGGCGGCCCCCTGGAGGCTGCCCTCGGCCGCGCTCGCTATCTCGCCCTTTACTTCATCTCGGGCCTCGCGGGCAGCGCGCTCTGTTATTTGCTCGCCGCGCCCAACCAGCCGTCGCTCGGTGCCTCGGGGGCGATCTTCGGCCTGTTCGGAGCGACGGCGGTCCTGATGCGCCGGCTCAACTACGACATGCGCCCGGTCATCGCCCTTCTGGTGATCAACCTGATCTTCACCTTCGGCTGGAGCGGTATCGCCTGGCAGGCGCATATCGGTGGTCTGGTCGCCGGTGTTGTGGTCGGGTACGCGATGGTGCACGCACCGCGTGAGCGCAGGAACCTCGTCCAGTACGGGGTGTGCGCACTCTTCCTGGTCGTCGTCGTGGGGACGACGCTGCTGAGGACCGCTCAGCTCACCTGAGGAGGGCTTCGGCTCAGGTGAGAGGTGATGTTGTCCACAGACTGTGGCGGATCTTGTGCACGCTGTGTGGGAACAGCTGTGCCCCCTGTCGCTGACCTGAGTTTCCGCAGGTCGGACAGGGGGCGAACAGGTTTACGGATCCCGGTAGGTCAGTCACACCGGCGTCAACCGCTGATGAGTTATCCACAGATCGTCTTTCTTTTCCACCTGTGGACAACTGCTGTGGATAACTCAGTGGATAGCCGTGGGCAGAGCTGGTGCCCGACTGCTCACCTGTGAGTGGAAGCAGTCACTTCCACTGCGTGGAGACACCGAATCCGGCCGCGATGAAGCCGAAGCCGACCACGATGTTCCAGTTGTCGAGCGCGTCGATCGGCAGCGAGCCGTCTGTCACGTAGAAAACGACGATCCAGGCGAGGCCGATGAGGAACATGGCCAGCATGACCGGGGCGACCCAGGTGTTGCTGGTCAGCTTGATGGTGGACGCCTGCTTCGCCGGGGGCGGCGTGTAGTCGGCCTTCTTGCGGATACGTGACTTCGGCACGAGGGTCTCTCCTGTCGATGCGCTGCGTGGCCGCGCAGGGAACTGGGGCGGGCTCCGGGGCAGCGTACAAGGGGACACTGAGTGCTCCCCCGGGCGTCCGTTAGCGTAGTGCTTCCGCGGCGCCTAAGGAGATAAGGGTACGTTGAGCAATTCTGCCGACTCCCCCGGGACGGGTCCCAGTCCTGCCGGAAAGCGCCGTTTCCGGCCCGTACGCGTACTCACGGCGGCCGTCTTCGCCCTGGCCGGGCTCATCTTCTTCACGAGCTTCGACACGGCCAAGGGCACGAACATCCGGACGGACACCTCCCTGCTGAAGCTCTCCGACCTGATCCAGGAGCGCAGCCACAAGAACGCGACGCTGGACGAGTCCAACGGAGCCCTGCGTGACGACGTGGACTCCCTCGCCGGCCGTGAGGACGGCAGCAGCGAGGCCGAGGACGCCAAGCTCGCCGCCCTGGAGCAGCACGCGGGCACCAAGAAGCTCAAGGGCAAGGCCGTCACGGTCACGCTCAACGACGCTCCGCCGAACGCCACGGCCAAGCTGCCCGGCTACCCCGAGCCGCAGCCCGACTACCTCGTCATCCACCAGCAGGACCTCCAAGCCGTGGTGAACGCCCTCTGGCAGGGCGGCGCCGAGGGCATCAAGGTCATGGACCAGCGGCTGATCTCCACGAGCGCCGTGCGCTGCGTGGGCAACACCCTGATCCTCCAGGGCCGCGTCTACTCGCCCCCGTACAAGATCACCGCGATCGGTGATCCGAAGAAGCTGCAGAACGCGCTCGCCGCTTCCTCGGCGATCCAGAACTACATGGTCTACGTCAACGTCTACGGGCTCGGCTGGAAAGTCGACGAGGACGGGACGGTGACTCTTCCCGGGTACTCGGGCACAGTGGATCTCCACTACGCGAAGCCCGTGGAGTAACCGCGCGCCATCGCGGAGCAGAGGGCGAAGCGTATTGAGCGAGCTGCCGCCGGGGGGACCTTGTGTCGGTGCGAGTGGTCGTCAGGACCATCAGTGAGCTGTGCATCACCGTGGGCAGCGTGATCGTGCTGTTCGTGGTCTACGTGCTCTTCTGGACGGGCGTGAAGGCCGACAGCGCGATGGACCACCAGATCGACGTTCTCCAGAAACAGTGGTCGAAGGGCGCGGTCACCCGGAATCCGACCGTTCCCGGGGATCCCACCGTCTCCCCGGCGCCCTCCGGATCCGCCGGTTCCCCGGGGGCCCAGGCCGGCGCCGCCTCCGCGACTCCGAAAGAGCCGGGACCGTACAAGTACGGCGGCCCTTTCGCGGTCATGTACATCCCCCGGCTTGGTTTCACGTGGAACAAGCCCGTGCTCGAAGGCACCGCCACGAACGTCCTGAAGAAGGGGCTCGGTCACTACCGGGGTACCGCCCAGCTCGGCCAGGAGGGCAACTTCTCCGTCGCCGGCCACCGGCGCACGTACGGCGACCCTTTCAAGGACTTTCCCAGGCTGCGGCGCGGGGACGCGGTGGTGCTCACCGACGGGACGACCTGGTTCACGTATCGGATCGACAAAGGCCCCTACAAAACCGTGCCGTCGGACATTGAGGTGATCGACCCTGTGCCACGTAAATCCGGGTACACGCGGCCGGGGCGCTATCTCACGCTGACCACGTGCGATCCGGAGTGGGGTCACAGTCACCGGTTGATCGTCTGGGCGCACCTCGATTCCACGCAGCCCGTGGAGGCAGGGAAACCGGCGGCTCTGCGCCGTTAGTCTGTTGACGTACGGCGACGGAAGGGACGGCATGTACGGCTGGATCTGGCGGCATCTGCCGGGGACCGTGTGGGTGAAGGCCCTGGTCTCCCTCGTGCTCGTCCTGGCAGTGGTCTACGTGCTGTTCCAGTACGTCTTCCCCTGGGCCGAACCGCTGCTGCCCTTCAATGATGTGACGGTGGACAACCAGTGAGCACGCGCATCCTCGTCGTGGACAACTACGACAGCTTCGTCTTCAACCTGGTCCAGTACCTCTACCAGTTGGGCGCCGAGTGCGAGGTGCTGCGCAACGACGAGGTGTCGACCGCGCACGCACAGGACGGCTTCGACGGCGTTCTCCTGTCCCCGGGGCCGGGCGCTCCCGAGCAGGCCGGCGTCTGCATCGACATGGTCCGGCACTGCGCAGCCACCGGGGTTCCCGTCTTCGGCGTCTGTCTCGGGATGCAGTCGATGCAGGTGGCGTACGGCGGTGTCGTCGACCGGGCCCCCGAGCTGCTGCACGGCAAGACCTCACTCGTGGAGCACCACGGAAAGGGCGTCTTCGCCGGTCTGCCGTCGCCGTTCACCGCGACCCGCTACCACTCCCTGGCGGCCGAGCCGGAGACGGTCCCGGCCGAACTGGAGGTCACGGCCCGCACGCACGACGGCATCGTCATGGGCCTCAGACACCGCGAACTTCCCGTCGAGGGTGTGCAGTTCCACCCCGAGTCGGTACTCACCGAGCACGGCCACCGGATGCTCGCCAACTGGCTGCACGAATGCGGTGACAAGGTCGCCGTGGCGAGGTCGGCGGGGCTCGCCCCGGTGGTGGGCAGGGCCACGGCGTGACCGCGCTGCGCCCCGAGCGCGACAGCTCCTCCTACGGCGGCCGGGCCGCGTACGGGGGCGCCGACGCGTTCGAGGGTGCGGGCACCCAGGCCTTCCGCGGCGCGGACGCCTTCCAGACCGCGGTCGGAGGGTTCGCCGACCCGCTGACGGACCCCTTGCCCGGTCAAGCACAGAGCCAGACCCCACCACAGGGGCACGCCCAGGCCCACGGCAGTGCCCAGGGGTACGGCCCGGACGGATTCGCGCTCCAGTGGTCCTCCGGGCAGCCGCCGGCACCGCAGCACGCGCGGACCGCCCCGACCTCCCAGCCCTCCCCGTCGTCCTACGAGGAAGCGGTCGCCGCGCTCCCCTTGGACGACGAGACCGTCGCGCTGCGGCTGGCCGATCTGCCGAGAACGGGCGACGGAAGCGCGCCCGGGTCCGCCGGGGCCGCGGTACCCGGGGGCCGTGCGGCCCGCCGTAAGGCTGCCAGGCGCCGCGGACGGCACGGGGGCACTCAGGAGCACCAAGAGCCCCAGGAGTCCGCTCAGGGGGCCGCTGAGGCCCCTCTGAGCCGGATGGAGGCCCGACGGGCGGCTCAGGCGCGCAAGCCCAGCGCGGGCGTCCTCATGAGCCGGATGATCGGCGAGGTGTTCATCACCACCGGCGTCCTCATGCTGCTGTTCGTGACCTACCAGCTGTGGTGGTCGAACGTGCGGGCGCACCAGCAGGCGGGCAGCGCCGCTCACCACCTTCAGCAGGACTGGGCGGAGGGCAAGCGGAACCCGGGGACGTTCTCGCCCGGGCAGGGCTTCGCCATCCTGCACATCCCGAAGCTGGACGTCGTCGCGCCGATCGCCGAAGGAATCAGCAAGACGCAGGTGCTCGACCGCGGGATGGTCGGCCACTACGGCGAGGGTGATCTCAAGACGGCGATGCCGGACGCCAAGACGGGCAACTTCGCGCTCGCCGGGCACCGCAACACCCACGGGGAACCGTTCCGCTACATCAACCGGCTCCAGCCGGGCGACGAGATCGTGGTCGAGACGCAGGACGACTACTACGTCTACAAGATGTCGTCGATCCTTCCGGTCACGAGTCCGAGCAACACGAGTGTGCTCGACCCGGTCCCCAAGGGGTCGGGCTTCACGGCGCCGGGCCGCTACATCACACTGACCACCTGCACACCGGAGTTCACCAGTAAGTACCGGATGATCGTCTGGGGCAAGATGGTCGAGGACCGGCCACGCAGCAAGGGAAAACCGGACGCGCTGGTCGGCTGACGGCGTAGGCCGGGCAGCGGGCGCGGACGCACGCACCAAGCGCGCACGCATCACGCGCGCTTCGCGCGGCACACGTACGCGAGACAACCAGCGGGACAGAACCAGACGGGGCGGATGAACAGTGGCAGCGAGCACCGACCACGACGAGCGCGCCGCATCGGAAGCCGGATCCGCACCGGACGCTGAAGCGCCCGCGGACCGCCCCCGTATCGGATGGTTCGCGATGATCGTCAGCGTCTTCGGTGAACTGCTGATCACCACGGGCCTGGTGCTCGGACTCTTCGTCGTCTACTCGCTGTGGTGGACGAACGTCGTCGCCGACCGGGCGGCCCACCAGCAGGGCGACAAGGTGCGCGACAACTGGGCGCAGGGCAGAGGCCCCAGCGGTCCGGGCGCCCTCGACACCAAAGCCGGCATCGGCTTCCTGCACGTCCCGTCGATGAGGAACGGCGAGGTCCTCGTCGAGAAGGGCACGTCGACGACCATCCTCAACGACGGTGTCGCCGGCTACTACACGGACCCCGTCAAGTCGTCCCTCCCGACGACCGGCAAGGACGGCAACTTCACGCTCGCCGCCCACCGGGACGGCCACGGCGCCAAGTTCCACAACATCGACAAGGTCGAGAAGGGCGACGCGATCGTCTTCGAGACCAAGGACAAGTGGTACGTCTACAAGGTCTTCGGCACTCTCCCGGAGACCTCTAAGTACAACGTCCAAGTTCTCCAGACGGTCCCGAAGCAGTCCGGCAAGACGAAGCCCGGCCACTACATCACGCTGACCACGTGCACCCCGGTGTACACCTCCCGCTACCGCTACGTGGTCTGGGGCGAACTGGAGCGCGTCGACAAGGTCGACAACGCCCGGACGCCGCCGAAGGAACTGCGCTGAGTCCACGGGCACGTAGGACATGACGAAGGGGCCCGGTACTCCGAGGAGTACCGGGCCCCTGCCTGATGGCCTTGCCTGTTCAGCGGCTAGTTACCGCCGATGAACCCGCCACCGCCGTTGTCGTTCCCGCCGTTGTTGCCGCCGATGTTGACGGTCGTGAGCGTGACCGTCGTGTTGTCCGGACTGTCGACCGGACTGTTGCCGCCCGGGTCCTGACGGATCACCGTGGCGCCGTCGCTTCCGTCACTGCCCGGGGCGAACTGGACGTTGTTGAAGCCCGCCTGCTGCAGGATCTGCTTCGCCTCGTTGACCTTCTTGCCGACGACGCTCGGCACGGCCGACTGCTGCTTGGCCTTGCCGATCTGGATCTGCACCTTGGAGCCGGGGTCCGCCTTGTTGCCGGCGGTAGGTGTGATGGCGACGACCTTGCCGACCAGGTTCTGGTCGTCGGTCTCGACGTCGGTGCACTCGCCCACGAGGTTGCTGGCCGTCATCTGCGCCTTGGCCTGGTCGCAGTTCTTGCCGGAGACGTCGGGGACCGTGGACTGCTTCTTCTCCCGGGCTACGGTCAGAGTGATCGTCGAGCCCTTCTGCACCTCTTCGCCGAGCTCCGGATCCTGGGCCAGGACGGTGCCGGGCTTCTCCGTGGACTCCTTGGACTTCGTGTCGACCTGGAACTCGTACTTCTCGGCTTCGAGGATCTCCTTGGCCTTGTCCACGGTCTCGCCCGTGACGTTCGGAACCGCGACCTTCGGTGCTCCGGTGGACACGACCACGTCGATCGTGTCGCCCTTCTTCACCGTCGCCCCCACAGCCGGGTCCTGCGAGCAGACGTTGCCCTTCGGCTCCTTCTCACACGGCTTCCGTGTGGGGGAGAGCGTCAGATCGCGGTTGTCCGCCATCTTCTGGGCGTCCGCGTACTTCTGACTGACGAAGTTGGGCACCTCGAACGATTCGTCGCTGCCGGCTCCGTTGCCGCCGACCAGGTACTTACCGATCAGGATCGCGCCGATCAGCACCAGGACACCCGCGACGACCAGGAGGATCGTCGAGGTGTTGTTCTTGTTGCTCTTCTGGCGACGGCGGTCCGGGCGGTCGTCGTAGCCGTAACCGCCGTCGTCCGGGTTCATCGGCGGCAGCATCGACGTGGCCTGCGCGTCCGAGGAGCGCAGGGCCGTGGTCGCCTGGTCGTCGCCGTACCCGCCGTATCCGACGGAGCCCATGGCCGCGGAGGCCGCGACCGGCTGGCCGTCGAGGCAGGCCTCGATGTCGACGCGCATCTCGTCGGCCGACTGGTACCGGTAGTCGGGATCCTTGACGAGGGCCTTCAGCACGATCGCGTCCATCTCGGGCGTGATCTCGGGGTCGAAGACCGACGGGGCCTGCGGCTCCTCACGGACGTGCTGGTACGCGACGGCCACCGGGGAGTCACCCACGAAGGGCGGACGCACGGTCAGCAGCTCGTACAGCAGGCAGCCCGTGGAGTAGAGGTCCGAGCGGGCGTCGACCTGCTCGCCCTTCGCCTGCTCCGGGGAGAGGTACTGGGCGGTGCCGATCACCGCGGCCGTCTGCGTCATCGTCATACCGGAGTCGCCCATGGCGCGGGCGATGCCGAAGTCCATGACCTTGACCTGGCCGTTGCGCGTCAGCATGACGTTGGCCGGCTTGATGTCACGGTGGACGATGCCCGCGCGGTGCGAGTACTCCAGGGCCTGGAGGATGCCGATGGTCATCTCCATCGACCGCTCGGGCAACAGTCTGCGGCCGGAGTGCAGCAGCTCGCGCAGCGTGGACCCGTCGACGTACTCCATCACGATGTACGGGATGGAGGTGTTGTCGATGTAGTCCTCACCCGTGTCGTACACGGCGACGATCGCGGGATGGTTGAGCGAGGCGGCCGACTGGGCCTCCCGGCGGAACCGAGCCTGGAACGACGGGTCACGTGCGAGGTCAGCTCGCAGCGTCTTCACCGCCACCGTGCGCCCCAGCCGGGTGTCATGCGCGAGGTAGACCTCCGCCATGCCACCACGGCCGAGCACGTGGCTCAGCTCGTACCGGCCGCCGAGGCGACGCGGCTCTTCCATAGCTACCTACCAGCCCTCTCCGTCGGTCCCGACCGCACCTTTGTGTGGTCCGGCGGTGTGCTGTCCGGGCATACCGTACCCGGATCGCCTTGTGTGACCTGGCCAAGACCGTCACCCGTGACAGGACCGGTATCGCAACGTGCACCGATGTGAAGGGGACGTGATCGGGGTCACTTCTTGCTGTCGATGACTGCCTTCATCACGTCCCTCGCGATGGGAGCGGCGAGACCGCCACCGGAGATGTCGTCGCGGTTGGCGCTGCCGTCCTCGACGACCACGGCCACGGCCACCGGCGAGCTGTTGTCCGGGAGCTTCGCGTAGGAGATGAACCAGGCGTACGGCTTCTCGCTGTTGTCGACGCCGTGCTGGGCGGTACCCGTCTTGCCGCCGACCGTGTAACCGGGGATCGCGGCCTTGGTGCCGGTACCGGTCTTGATCACCGTCTCCATCATCGACTGGAGGACCTGGGCGTTCTTCTCGCTGAGCGGCTGGCTCAGCTTCTCGGGGTCCGTGTGCTCGATGACGTCGAGGTTGTGGGTGCTCAGCTCGCTGACCATGTACGGCTTCATCAGGGTGCCGTCGTTGGCGACCGCGGAGGCCACCATCGCCATCTGGAGCGGGGTGGCGGCGGTGTTGTACTGGCCGATCGAGGACAGCGCGGTCTGCGACTGGTTCATGCCGTCGGAGAAGACCGAGGCACTGGAGCGGACCGGCGTGAACTGCTCGGAGCCGAAGCCGAACTTCTTCGCCTCCTCCAGCATCTTGTCGTTGCCGAGATCCGAACCGACCTTGCCGAAGACCGTGTTGCAGGACACCCGGAGCGCGGTGCGCAGGGTGGCGTTCTTGCACGGCAGGTTGCCCTCGTTGGGCAGCTTGGTCGTGGTGCCCGGCATGGTCCACGGGTCCGGGGACTTCGTGTCGGTGTCCGCGTCGGGCACGAGCCCGTTCTCCAGCGCGGCCGCGGCGGTGACGACCTTGAAGGTCGAGCCCGGCGGGTAGGTCTCACGCAGCGCCCGGTTGAGCATCGGGTCGTCGGGGTTGTTCTTCTTCTGGAGGTCGTTCCACGCCTTGGAGTCGGTGGTCGTGGAGTTGCCCGCGAAGGTCGACGGGTCGTACGACGGCGTCGAGGCCAGCGCCAGGATCGCGCCCGTCTTGGGGTCGATGGCGGCGACGGCGCCCTTCTTGTCGCCGAGCCCCTCGAAGGCCGCCTTCTGCGCGGCGCCGTTGAGGGTCGTGACGACGTTGCCCCCCTGCTTCTTCTTGCCCGTGATCATGTCGAGCGTGTTCCGGAAGAAGAGCCGGTCGTCGTTGCCGGTGAGGATGCCGTCGTCGACCTTCTCGAGCTGGTTGGCGCCGAAGGCCTGCGAGGCGTAGCCCGTGATCGGGGCCCACATCGCGCCGTCCTTGTACGTGCGCTTGTACTCGTAGTCGCCCGTCTTGGACTTCACGTACCCCGTGATCGGGTTGCCGTCCACGATGATGTCGCCGCGCGGTGTGGCGTACCGCTCGATGTTCACGCGGCGGTTGGCCGTGTCCGTGCGCAGCTCGTCCGCCTGGACGTACTGGAGCCAGTTGTCGCGGATGAGCAGGGCGAGGACGAGCAGCCCGCAGAAGATCGCGATCCGGCGCAGGGGCTTGTTCACGGTCGGACCACCTGGGTCATCTCGGCGTCGGGGTTGGGGGCGGGCGCGGGGGCCGGCCTGCGCGCGGTGTCACTGATGCGGATCAGGATGCCGATGAGCGCCCAGTTGGCGATGACGGACGAACCGCCGTACGCGAGGAAGGGCATCGTCATACCGGTCAGCGGGATGAGGCCCATCACACCGCCGGCGACCACGAAGACCTGGAGCGCGAAGGCGCCGGAAAGGCCGATCGCGAGGAGCTTGCCGAACGGGTCACGCGCGGCGAGGGCCGTGCGGACGCCGCGCTCTACGATCAGGCCGTAGAGCACCAGGATCGCCATGATCCCGGCGAGGCCCATCTCCTCGCCGAACGTGGCGAGGATGAAGTCGGAGTTGGCGGCGAACCGGATCAGTTCGGAGTGGCCCTGCCCGAGGCCGGTGCCGAGGGTGCCGCCGGAGCCGAACGCCCACAGGGCCTGCATGGCCTGCTCGGAGTGGATTCCGGGAGCGCCAGACTGGCTGAGCTTGTACTCCCCCATAGGGTTGAGCCAGGCCTGGACACGCTGCTGGACGTGGGGTTCGAAGCTGGCCACGCCGACCGCGCCCGCCGCCGACATCAGCAGACCGAAGACGATCCAGCTGGTCCGCTCGGTGGCGACGTACAGCATGATGATGAACATTCCGAAGAACAGCAGCGACGTACCGAGGTCCGTCTCGAACACCAGAATCAGGATCGAGATGAACCAGACGACCAGGATCGGGCCGAGGTCGCGGCCGCGCGGCAGGTAGAGACCCATGAAGCGGCGGCTGGCCAGGGCGAGCGCGTCGCGCTTCACCATCAGATAGCCGGCGAAGAAGATCGCCAGGACGATCTTCGCGAACTCACCGGGCTGGATGGAGAAGCTGCCGACGTGAATCCAGATCTTGGCGCCGTAGATGTTGGCGCCGAGGCCGGGGACGAGCGGCAGGAGCAGCAGCACCAGGGCGCCGACCATGGAGATGTAGGTGTAGCGCTGCAGGACGCGGTGGTCCTTCAGGAACACCAGTACGACCACGAACAAGGCGATGCCGAGCGCGGTGTACATCAGCTGGCGGGGCGCCGCGGTGCCTGCCTGCTTGATCTGCTGGAGCAGCTTGGACTGGTCGAGGCGCCAGATGACGACCAGACCCAGCCCGTTCAGCAGCGTGGCCACCGGCAGCAGCAGCGGATCCGCGTACGGGGCGAACTTCCGTACGACGAGGTGGGCGACGGCGGCCAGCAGGCCGAGTCCCAGGCCGTAACTCAGCAGCCCTGCGGGCACCTGGTCGTCGATGGCGAGGCCCACGTTGGCGTAGGCGAACACCGGGATGACAACGGCGAACACCAGCAAGGCCAGTTCGGTGTTGCGTCGGCTCGGTGCGCCGATCGATCCGATCGTGGACGTGTGGTGCGTCGGCGTGTTCGTACTACTGCTCATCGTGTGACAGGGCCCCTCACGGCTTCTTACTGCTTACCGCACAGCGAGACCAGCTTCTGCTCCTCGTCGGAGAGGCTGGGGCCGGGTGTGGGAGTGGGTGCGGTCTTGGACGGGGAGGACGAAGGTGTCGGGCTCGGGGTGGACGTGGCCTTGGACGTCAGGGAGGTCTTTGTGGTTCCCGTGGTCCCACCGGCCTCGCCCTCACCGGTCTTCGCGTTGTTCTCGCTCTCTGCGGCGCGGCGCTGCGAGTCCTTCTTGCATGCGGAGGCCTGGACGGAGAGCTCGTCGACCTTGGAGCTGGCGTCGCCGAGCCCGCCTTCGGCGATGGTCTCCTTGACCTGCTTCTGCTGGTACGGCGGCAGGTACTTGAGTTCGATCTCGGGGTGATCCTTCTCCACCTTCGAGAGCGAGACCCAGGCGAGGTCCTGGCTGATGCCGCGGTACAGGGCCACGTGCTCGCCCTTGGTGCCGACGTAGTACTGCGTCTGCGTCCAGCGGTAACCGCCGTACAGGCCACCGCCGATGACGGCGAGCGCCAGGACGGTGTAGAAGGATCTCTTCAGCCACCTGCGGCCCTTGCGCGGCTTGACGAAGTCCTCGTCCGAGTAGTCGCCGAAGCCGCCCGTGGACACGTAACCGGTGGTGTCGCCGCTGCCGGGCGGGCCGAACTCGCCGCCACCGCCCTGTCCGGGGACCTGCCGGCCGAGGCTGGAGGCCCGTCCGGCGGGCGTCTGCATCGCGCCGTTGTCGTGGAGCTGGAGCTGGTTCTCGGCGACGGCGCCGACCACGACTGGGGTGTCGGAGAGCTGGGCGGCGAGGGTGTCGCCGGAGTCGATGTCGAGGACGTCGGCCACGATGACGGTGATGTTGTCCGGGCCGCCGCCGCGCAGCGCGAGCTGGATGAGCTCCTGGACCGTCTCCTGCGGGCCCTGGTAGCTGGCGAGAGTCTCTTCCATCGTCTGGTGGGAGACGACGCCGCTGAGGCCGTCGGAGCAGATCAAGTAGCGGTCGCCGGCGCGGACTTCGCGGATGGAGAGGTCCGGTTCGACGTGGTCGCCGCTGCCCAGCGCGCGCATCAGCAGGGAGCGCTGCGGGTGGGTGGTGGCCTCTTCCTCGGTGATGCGTCCCTCGTCGACGAGGCGCTGCACCCAGGTGTGGTCCTGCGTGATCTGCGTGAGCACGCCGTCGCGCAGCAGGTAGGCGCGGGAGTCGCCGACGTGGACGAGGCCGAGGCGCTGGCCCGTCCACAGCAGGGCGGTGAGCGTGGTGCCCATGCCCTCCAGCTGCGGGTCCTCCTCGACCATCAGCCGGAGCTGGTCGTTGGCGCGCTGCACGGCGGTGCCGAGCGAGGTGAGGATGTCGGAGCCGGGCACGTCGTCGTCGAGCGCGACGATGGTGGAGATCACCTCGGAGCTGGCGACCTCACCGGCGGCCTGGCCGCCCATCCCGTCGGCGATCGCGAGGAGCCGGGGACCGGCGTAGCCGGAGTCCTCGTTGCCCTCGCGGATCATGCCTTTGTGCGATCCGGCGGCGAAGCGCAGTGACAGACTCATGCGCACCTCGCCCGTCGGCTCCGGGTACATCCGCACGGTGCCCACCCTCCGGTCGGGAGCGCGCCGGCATCCACCACGTGGACCGCCGCCGCGTGCTCGCTCCGCTCGCGCTCATTCATGACGTGGCACTACTTCCGCAACTCGATGACTGTCTTGCCGATGCGGATCGGCGCGCCCAGCGGAACGGGCGTGGGGGTCGTCAGTCGGTTCCGGTCGAGATACGTGCCGTTGGTGGAGCCGAGATCCTCGACGATCCACTGGCCGTCCCGGTCCGGGTAGATCCTGGCATGCCGGCTCGACGCGTAGTCGTCGTCCAGCACGATGGTGCTGTCGTGCGCACGGCCCAGAGTGATGGTCTGCCCCTGGAGGGCGACTGTCGTGCCCGTGAGGGTGCCCTCCGAGACGACCAGCTTGGACGGGGCGCCACGACGCTGCCGGCCGCCGCCGCTGGGCGGCTGCTGCTGGCGCTGTTGCGGAGGCGCGGCCTGTCGCGCGGCCTGCTGAGGCCGTTGGGCCTCCCGGCGCGAGCCGCGCTGTGTGACGCGCGTTCCGAACAGGTCGCTGCGGATGACCTGCACGGCCACGATCACGAACAGCCACAGTACGGCCAGGAAACCCAGCCGCATGACCGTGAGGGTCAGCTCTGACATTGCCCCCGCTTCACCCTTCGGCTTGCCGGTAAATGATGGTGGTGCTGCCCACGACGATCCGCGAGCCGTCGCGGAGCGTAGCGCGGGTGGTGTGCTGCCCGTCCACCACGATGCCGTTGGTGGACCCGAGATCCTGGATCGTCGGGGGCGTTCCGGTCCGGATCTCACAGTGCCGGCGCGATACGCCGGGGTCGTCGATCCGCACGTCGGCTTCGGTGCTGCGGCCCAGCACCAGCGTCGAGCGGGAGATCTGATGGCGTGCGCCGTTGATCTCCACCCAGTGCCGCATGCGGGCTCCCGCCGCAGCAGCGGCCGGGGGCCGGGCAGCCGCGGGTGCCGCGCCCTGACGGCCGCCGGGCGGCGGCGCGGACGGCATGGGAGGAGCGGCCGCGGGCGGGTAGCCGTAGCCACCCTGAGCTGCGCGTGGTGCCGCCGGAGCGGGGCCCGCGGGGGCACGCTCCGGGGACTGCTGGTTGGCGGAGGAGGCGAGCGTACGGCTGCGCACCCGGTACAGACCGGTGTCGAGGTCGTCGGCCTTCTCCAGGTGGACCTTGATGGGTCCCATGAAGGTGTAGCGCTGCTGCTTGGCGTAGTCGCGGACCATGCCGGCGAGCTCGTCGCCCAGCTGGCCGGAGTACGGGCTGAGGCGCTCGAAGTCCGGCGTGCTCAGCTCGACGATGAAGTCGTTGGGGACGACGGTCCTGTCCCGGTTCCAGATCGTGGCGTTGTTGTCGCACTCGCGCTGCAGCGCTCCGGCGATCTCCACGGGCTGGACCTCGGACTTGAACACCTTGGCGAAGGTGCCGTTGACCAGACCTTCGAGACGCTGCTCGAACTTCTTCAGGACTCCCATGGGGCACCTCCTCCTGCGTAGCCGTCCTGGTACAGCTTGCTGTCGTCTACCTGATCCTGCTGGCGCTGCTGGTACTGCTTACTGATCGTATCCACGCGTCGGGAAATCGGCTGGTTCCCCCTGTCGGCCCGGTCGACAGGTTGTCGACGCCTTCGGAAGTCCCCTCCGCACGTTCCCTGAGAGGGCCCTCTTCGAACTCTTCCCGGCACTACTCCTGCCATGGATCGTAGAGGCGCCCCGCGACCAGTGTCCCGCACCTGACTGTGCGGCCCGTCCGGCTCCTGGGGAGATGGGCAGGACCGGTACGAGGTTGATACGTGAACCGGTTCGGTCTGAGACGTGTGGGGCGGAACGGTGTCCTTGTGACGGAGCCGGCCGGCTCAGGAGGCGAGGCCGCGAGGGGTACAGGCCGGGCGGCACACGGGCACCGGGGCCGGGGACGACGCACGCCGGGAGGTGGTCGGCGGGTGCCGGGGGCTGCGAAAAGGGATGTGAATCCACCCCGGACAGCGTGCTAATCTTCTGGATGTCGGCAGGCGCTCGCACCACTTGGTGGGAGACGGACGACACACTCAATGCGCGAGTGGCGGAATGGCAGACGCGCTGGATTCAGGTTCCAGTGCCCGAAAGGGCGTGGGGGTTCAACTCCCCCCTCGCGCACAGTTGAAAGCCCCGCAGGTCTTCGGACCTGCGGGGCTTTTGCGTTGTCCGCGTTAGCGCTCGCGACGGTCCAGGTTGGTATGTCGGCCGGAACCCTTGCGGATCCGGCCCGGAACCGGCCGATTGCCGCTACGGCGCGCGTGATGGTTCGTCACGGCCGGTCCGGCTCGTCACCCAGCCGGGAGCCCTGCTGTTCGCTCGGCAAGTGTGACGATGCTCTCAGCTGCCCGGTAATGGGCTTCCCTGTCATCGGTCCGTGAGCGGTTTTCCGGCGAAGTCCTGCGAAAAGCGGGCGGAGCCACCCGGAGAGCGCGCCGAGCCCCGCAGGGTGAGGGGCGTGGCCCTGCGGGGCTCTGTGTCGTCGCCTACGGGCGGGCGGCGGGATGCCGGCGGCCTGCCGTCCCAGCCGTGGGGTTACGCGGCGAGGCGCTGCGCGACGTCCTTCGCCTTGGCGGCCGCGTCCTGGAGGGCCTTGTCGCGGGACGCCTCGAAGAGGGGGACCAGCTCGGACATCGCCGGGTTGCTCGGCGCCATGGTGAGCTCCGGGACGATGAAGTCGAGGTCCATCTCGAGCATGTCGCGCAGCACGGCCTCCAGGTAGTTCTGCACGTACTCGAAGCCCGCGCGAGGGGTGCCCGGCGCGTACGAGCCGCCGCGGCTGGCGACCACGGTCACGGGGGTGCCCTTGATCTTCGACTCCTCGGCCATCGCCGTGCGGCCGATCAGCACCACGTTGTCGAGCCACGCCTTGAGGGTCGAGGGGATCGAGAAGTTGTACATCGGGGCGCCGATCAGGATCGCGTCCGCGTTCTCCATCTCCTCGATGAGCTTCACGCGCGCGGCGAAGGCCGCGGCCTGCTCGGGGCTGTGGGTGTCCGGGGCGACGAATCCGGCGGTGTGGGCCTCGGCGGTGATGTGCGGCACGGGCTCGGCGGCGAGGTCGCGGTAGATCACCGTGCCGTCGGGGTGCTGCTCCTGCCAGGCGGTGCGGAAGGCGTCCGTCACGGCCCGGGAGGCGGAGGCGCTGCCCGGGAAGACGGACGAGTCGATGTGAAGGAGGGTGGCCATGGGGATCTCCAAGGAGAGCGATGTGAACCGGTGGAGCCCGCCGGCCCGGGGAGGGCCGTGGGGCGGAGCCCGGGCGGGCTCTTGGTGCCGAGTCCGGTCGACCTGGGAGGACGGGCCCGGGCAGGGCTTCGGAAACGGATCCAGGGCAGGGCGGCGCATGGACGGCGACGCGACGCCCTGGAGGGCTTCTCATTCGTACCTAACTAGAGATAACACAGTTACTTACTTTTTTTCATCCCCTTGTGTGGACGCAGTACTCTGGAGGCATGGCAGAACCGGGAAGCCACGACGCGGGGCCGTGCCAGAAGGTCGACGACGGCATGACCCGTGTCTTCACGTTGCTCGGAAAGCGCTGGACGGGCCTGGTCGTCGCGGTTCTGCTGCAACATCCCGTCCACTTCGCCGAGTTGCGCAGAGCGATCCCCGGAATCAGCGAACGGATGCTCTCCGACCGGCTCACCGAACTCGCCGTGGCCGGCCTGGTCGTGCGCGAGGTCAGCGAGGGGCCTCCGCTGCGGGTTGCGTACCGCCTGACGGAGGCGGGGGCGGCACTGGAACCCGCGCTCAAGGAACTGGGTGCCTGGGCGGAGATGTATCTGCCGGGGAGCGGTCCCTGTCCGGGAGAGCTGCGGAAGTAGGCCGGGGCGGGGCGTGACCGACGTCTCCCGAGCCCGGTGCGGATGATCGGTCGGCCCGGGGGCCGGGCGGTCCGTGCCGGGTGCCGGCCGAGTTGTCCACAGGGTCTGACGCGTTTTCGCGACCGGCTGTACGGTCAGCACGAGTTGATGTTCGTGTGCGGGGGAGGCGGTCGTGATGACCGAGGTCGGTTCAGCGGGGGCGGAGCAGCAGGCGGTCGCGGCCGTGCCGGACGGGCGGTCCGAGGTCGTCCGAGCCGCGGAGTTCGAGCGGCAGGACGGCGGTGGCCGGGCGGAGCGTCCCGTCTCCGATGTGAAGCCGGGGGAGCCCGCGGAGCGTGTGAGCGGACTGTCCCCGATCGCGAGTGCGCCTCTGCCCAAGGTGGTCTCCCTGTCCGAGCGCCGACCGGCTGCGGCGGGCTTCGGGAGCCGGGGATTCGGTGTCCCGGGCTTCGCCGCCTGGCCGGTGCAGGGGTCGCCCAAGGCGGAGGGGAAGGCTCTGCGCGGGCGGGTGCCGCGCTCCGCACACGCCGAGCTGACGTCGGACGCCGACCGGCCCCACGCCGTCTCCGCGGTCGAGGAGTCCAATCGCGGCCGGCTCTCCGGTCTCACCCCGATACGGGTCGGCAGAATGGCCGCCACCCCCTTCGCGTTCCTGCGGGGTTCCGCGGGCCTCATGGCCTACGACCTCGCCCGCACCCCCATGACCGGCATCAGCGCCCAGATCTGCGGTGACGCCCACGCGGCGAACTTCGGTCTGTACGGCGACGCGCGCGGCGGCCTCGTCATCGATCTGAACGACTTCGACGAGACGGTGTACGGCCCCTGGGAGTGGGACCTCAAGCGGCTGGCCACCTCTCTCGTGCTGGCCGGCCGGGAGGCTGGAGCGGACGAGGACACCTGCCGTGCCGCCGCGTACGACACCGTGGGCGCGTACCGCCGCACCATGCGCCTGCTGGCCAAGCTGCCGGTGCTGAACGCCTGGAACGCCATCGCCGACGAGGAACTCGTCTCCCACGCCGACGCCCACGATCTGCTCGGCACCCTGGAACGGGTCTCCGAGAAGGCGCGGGCCAACACCAGCGGGCGGTTCGCCGCCCGGTCGACGGAGGCGGTGGAGGGCGGCGGCCGCAGGTTCGTGGACGCGCCGCCCGTGCTGCGACGGGTGCCCGACGCGGAGGCGGCCGCGGTCGCCGCGTCGCTGGAGCACTATCTGACGACGCTCTCGGAGGACCGCCTCCCCCTGCTCGCGCGCTACGCCGTGCACGACGTCGCCTTCCGCGTCGTCGGCACGGGCAGCGTCGGCACCCGCTCGTACGTCGTGCTGCTGCTCGACCATCGCGGCGAGGCGCTCGTCCTCCAGGTGAAGGAGGCCCGTGCCTCGGCGCTCCTGCCCCACCTGGCGACGGCCGGGCACCGGATGCCCGAGGTGGCGCACGAGGGCCGCAGGGTCGTCCTCGGCCAGAAACGGATGCAGGTGGTCAGCGACATCCTGCTCGGCTGGACCTCGGTCGACGGTCTCCCCTTCCAGGTGCGCCAGTTCCGCAACCGCAAGGGCAGCGTCGACCCCGCCGCCCTCGCCGCGGACCAGATGGACGACTACGGCCGCATGACCGGCGCCCTGCTGGCCCGCGCCCACAGTCACAGCGTCGATCCCCGTCTGATCTCCGGCTACTGCGGAAAGAAGGAGGAGCTGGACGAGGCCGTCGCCTCCTTCGCCGTCGCCTACGCGGACCGCACGGAGGCGGACCACGCGGCTCTGGTCGAGGCCATCAGAACCGGCCGGATCGCCTCCGAACCAGGCGTCTGACCCGATGGACGCGTCGGTGGTCCCGGTGATGGTGGCGCCGTCGGGATGATCGGGGCGGTTGGGGTCTTTGGGGCCGTTGTGGCCGGTCAGGTGGGTGGAGAGGTGGGGAAGACCGTGAGCCGCGGGGGAGCGTGGCCTAGGCTGGTCGGGTGACGACCCCGGAAGCCGATCAGAGCCAGTCCGAGCCCACCATCGAGGGGGGCCGGGAACAGTCCGGTGCTCCGGCGGCCGAGACGCACCAGGCCACCCCCGGCGAGGGCGGTGGTCGCTCGGACGCCCAGGCCACGCAGGGCACGGAGGCCTCCCCGGCTGCCGGGAACCCCGCCGCGAGCGAGGCCGATGGTGAGGCCGGGTCTGGGGGTGACGCGACGGCCGAGGTCCCGAGCGAGGACGCTCGGCCCGAGGCGCGGCTCGAACGGGCCGTGCGGGCCGCCGAGCAGGCGTTGATCGAGTTCGAGATCGCCGTGGAGACCTTCCGCGTCGAGGTCGACAACTTCTCCCGGCTGCACCACCAGAAGCTCGGTCCGATGTACTCCCGGCTCGACGAACTGGACGCCGACATCGCCGAGGCGCGCGCCGCGCGCACCGGCGACGCGGAGGATCTGCGCAAGGCGCAGGAGGCACGGGCGCGGGTCATGCCCATGCCCGGCGTCGAGGAGCTGTTGCACGGCTGGATGGACTCGGACGGCCTGTTCCCCGAGGCCGTCGCGATGCTCACGGAGCAGCCCGTGCGGCCCCCGCAGCGGGTGCGTCCCAGCGAGGAGGCCCGCAAGTTCTTCCGTGAGCTGGTCCGCAAGGCGCACCCCGACCTCGCGCAGGACGAGGACGAGCGCAAGCGCCGGGACGAGTTCATCTCCCGTGTGAACGCCGCGTACGCGCGGGGGGACGAGAAGCTGCTGCGGGAGCTGGCGGAGGAGTGGGCCGCCGGACCCGCGCCCCAGGAGTGGAAGCCGAGCCGCAGCGAGGAGCTGTACGCCCGCCTCGAATGGCTCGCCCAGCGCAAGGAGATGCTCACCTTCGTCGCGCGCGAACTGGAGGAGAGCGCCATCGGCGCCATGCTCAAGATGGCTCCGGAGGACCCGGACCAGCTGCTCGAGGAGATCGCCGAACAGCTGCTGACGCAGGTCGGTGAGCGGGAGACCGAGCTGGCGGAGCTGATCGGCCAGACTCCCTGAGTCTCCGGCCCGGCGAGGCTCCCCGGGCCGTGTCGTCGGCGCGGTCGGGTAGCGTCGGAGGCATGAGTTTCGGAGCTGGTGTGCCCACCGTCGGGGTCGACAATCTCACCGTCGATGACTTCCTGCTGGACGTCCGTGAGGACGACGAGTGGGAGGCAGGTCATGCCGAGGGGGCGCTGCACATCCCCATGAGCGAATTCGTGGCCCGGTACGGCGAATTGACCGAGGCGGCGCCGCAGGACGGCCGGGTCAACGTGATCTGCCGCTCCGGCGGACGTTCGGCCCAGGTCACGCAGTACCTCGTCCAGCAGGGCATCGACGCGGTGAACGTCGACGGCGGCATGCACACCTGGGAGGCCACGGGCCGCCCCGTGGTGAACGACAAGGGCGAGTCCGGCTTCGTGCTGTAGCTGTAGCTGTCGGAGTGCCCTTACCGGTTCCGTGCTGCGGCCGTGGGCGGTCGGCCTCGTGCTGCGGCCCGGAATCGGGTCCCCGCCGAGGCCTGTGCCGCAGCCCGGCGGATGTGCGCGTCAGGTCGGTGGATGTGCCGGCCGTCAGCCCAGTGGATGCGCCGCCAGCAGATCGCCCAGGGCTTCCTCATGCGCAGCCGCCGGTCCCAGGGACAGTTCCAGGTGCTTGGCCCAGGCGTGATAGCGGTGGAGGGAGTAGTCGGTGTCGGCGCCGAATCCGCCGTGCAGGTGCTGGGCGGTCTGCACGACCCTGCGGACCCCCTCGGACGCCCAGATCTTGGCGACGGCCACGTCACCGGAGGTCGGGAGCGCGCCGCCGGCCCCTGTGCTGATCCGCCAGGCGGCCTGCCAGAGGGTGGCCTCCATCGCCCGCAGGTCGATGAAGCGGTCGGCGGCCTGCACGGCGACCGCCTGGAACGTGGCGACCGGGAACCCGAACTGCTCGCGCTTGCCGGTGTATTCACTCGTCATCCGGAGCACCGCCTCGCCGAGGCCCAGCGCCTGGGCGCAGGTTCCGGTGGCCAGCAGCTCGCGCAGCCACTCCCAGGCGCCCTCCGCGTCGATGACATCCCGTGAGGCGACCCGCGCGGAGTCCAGGCGCAGCTGGCCGAGCCGCTCGCCGGTCGTGGAGATCTGCTCGGCGAGTACGGCACCTTCGAGATCACGGGGGACCAGCGCGAGGAGGGTCCGGTCCGTGTCGGTGTGCGCGGGGACGACGATGATGTCGGCGCCGTAGGCCCAGGGGACGGCCGTCTGCGTGCCGTCCAGCACCCAGGCGTCACCGTCCCGCCGTGCGGTCACGGCCCGTTCGGCCGGTTCGTGTCCGGTCCTGCCACTGGCGGCGACGGTCAGCACGAGCTCGCCCCGGCCCGCCCGCGCGAGCAGATCGGCCTTCGACTCGGGCCCGCCGTACCGCTGTACGGCCAGGGCAGCCGCGCTGCTCTCCAGCAGCGGAACCCGCGCCAGCACCTTCGCGGACTCCCGCAGCACCAGGCACAGGGCGACCGCGTCGAGGCCCGCCCCGCCGTACTCCTCGTCGAGCAGCAGGCTCAGCAGGTCCGCGTCGGCGAGCTTCGCCCACACCTGCCGGTCGAAGTCCGCGGCGACGGCGCCCGCGGTGAGGGCGGGACTGGGGACCCCGTCCGGAGCGACCCCGGCGAACACCGCTCGCGCCGCCTCGACCGCCGCCTGCTGCTCCTCGGTGAAGGTGAAGTCCACGATCCCGTCCTCCCGCACGCGCCGGACCACCGACCAGACAGAGCGCCTGATCTGACGGAGCGTCAAGATAGAACAGGTTCTACGAGAAGGGAACGGTCGGGGGTGGACACGCCTCACTGCAGTTCGGTGTTCGGTGTTCGGTGGGCGGCGGCCGGTGATCGCCGGTCACCGATCGCCCGCGTCCGACGTCGCGATCACCCGCCAGGGGGCGTCACCGTCACCGGAGGGGCCGGCCCCGAGGGCCGGTCCCACAGGCTCAGCGGTCGAAGTCCAACTCCACCTGTTCCGTGGACGGGTGGGACTGGCAGGCCAGGACATAGCCGGCCTCCGTTTCCTCCGGTTCCAGGGCGAAGTTGCGGTCCATCCGCACCTCGCCCGAGACCAGGAAGGCGCGGCAGGTGCCGCACACGCCGCCCTTGCAGGCGTAAGGAGCGTCCGGCCGGTTGCGCAGCACGGTGTCCAGCAGGGACTCGCCGTCCTGGACGGGCCATGTTCCGCCGCGTCCGTCGAGCCGTGCCGTCACCGTGCTGTGCGCGGGCGCGGGTATGACCGAGACGGTCGCCGTGCCGGCGTCCACATGGAAGATCTCCTGGTGGATGCGCCCCCGGGACACCCCCAGTCCGCGCAGCGCCTGCTCGGCGCCCTCCACGAGGCCCATGGGCCCGCACAGGAACCATCCCGCGACCTGGTCCACCGGGAGCATCGCGGGGAGCAGGTGGGTCAGCCGCTCCTGGTCGAGCCGTCCGGACGGGAGTCCGGCCTGCTGCTCCTCCCGGGAGAGGACCGTCACGAGCTGGAACCGCTGGGGATAGCGGTCCTTGAGGTCCGCGACCTCCTCCAGGAACATCGTCGACGCCGAGGTGCGGTCGCTGCGGATCAGGCAGAACCCGGCGTCCGGGCGACGGGCGAGGAGAGTGGAGACGATCGACAGCACCGGGGTGATCCCGCTGCCGCCCACCACCGCCGCGTAGAGACCGGCCGACGGCTCCAGCGTGAAGCGCCCCGCCGGAGTCATCACCTCGATCTCGTCCCCCACGGCGATCTCCTTGAGCGCGTGGGTCGAGAACACCCCGCCGTCGACCAGGCGCACGCCGACACGCAGGATGCGCGGTGCCTCGCCGTCGGGCGCGGGCGCCGGTGAGCAGATCGAGTAGGTGCGCCGGATCTCCGTACCGTCGAGCGTGCGGCGCAGGGCGAGATGCTGTCCGGCCGCGTGCCGGAAGTCCTCGCGCAGGTCGGCGGGCACCGCGAAGGTCAGGGCCACGGAGTCGTCGGTGATCCGGTCGACCGCGGCCACCGGGAGCGGGTGGAAGCGGGCCATCACAACTCCTTGAAGTGGTCGAACGGTTCGCGGCACGACAGGCAGCGGCGCAGCGCCTTGCACGCGGTGGACGAGAAACGGCTGAGCAGCTCGGTCTCGGCCGAGCCGCAGGTCGGGCAGAGGATGGGCTCCAGCTCCGGTGCTTCGGCTCCTGCTTCGGCGACTGTGCGGGTGGTGCCCAGGGAGAGCGTCACGGGTCCCGCGGGGCGGCCGCCCCGGGGCGGCGCGATCCCGAACTCCCGCAGCTTGCGGCGCCCTTCGTCGGAGATGTCGTCGGTGGACCAGGCGGGACTGAGCACGGTGCGCACGGACACGTCCCGTATCCCGCGCTCGTGCAGCACCCGCTCGATGTCCGTGGACATGGCCTCGACGGCCGGGCAGCCCGTGTACGTCGGGGTCAGTTCGACCTCGACCGAGTCCGCACCGCGGACGTGCACCGCGCGGACCACGCCCAGCTCGTCCAGCGTGAGGACGGGAAGCTCGGGGTCGGGCACGGAGCCGGCCAGCCGGCGCAGCTCCTCCTCCAGGGCGGTGGCCGTCACCATGACGCCCCCGGGTGGCTGCGGTGCAGGTGCTGCATCTCGGCGAGCATCCGCCCGAAGGACTCGGAGTGCACTCCCTGACGTCCGGCGCCCGCGGTCCAGGCCCCGGACTGCGGTCCGTCGGGGACGGAGAGGGTGGCGCGGCGCAGGACGTCCCTCACGGACTCCAGCCAGGCGGCCCGCATGGCCTCCCAGTCGACGCCGACGCCCTCGACGGGCTGGAACATCTCGCCGGTGAACCGCCACAGCGCCCGGCAGGCCCGGTCCATCCGCTCATGGCTGACGTCCGTGCCGTCGCCGAGGCGCAGCGTCCACTGCTCGGCGTGGTCCTGGTGGTAGGCGACCTCCTTGACCGCCTTCGCGGCGAGGGGCGCGAACTCTCCGTCCCCGGAGGCGAGCTGGGCGTAGAGGAGCCGCTGGTAGGTGGAGAAGTAGAGCTGGCGGGCGATCGTGTGGGCGAAGTCGCCGTTCGGCTGCTCGACCAGCTGGAGGTTGCGGAAGGCGCGTTCCTCGCGGAGATACGCCAGCTCGTCCTCGTCGCCGGCGAGGGACAGCAGCACCCGGGCCTGGCCGAGCAGGTCCAGCGCGATGTTGGCCAGGGCGACTTCCTCTTCGAGGACGGGTGCGTGGCCCGCCCACTCCCCCAGGCGGTGCGAGAGCACCAGGGCGTCGTCGCCGAGGGCCAGGGCGGCCGTGGTGTTCACGGTGGTCGTCACAGGTGCTTCACCCCTTCCGGGATCTCGTAGAACGTCGGGTGGCGGTAGGGCTTGTCCGCGGAGGGCTCGAAGAACGGGTCCTTCTCGTCGGGCGAGGAGGCCGTGACGGCCGCGGACGGGACGACCCAGATCGAGACTCCCTCTCCGCGGCGCGTGTACAGGTCGCGTGCGTTGCGCAGCGCCAGCTGGGCGTCCGGCGCGTGCAGGCTGCCGGCGTGCGTGTGCGAGAGCCCGCGGCGCGAGCGCACGAAGACCTCCCACAGGGGCCAGTCGGTGTTCGTCATGCTCGGGTCGCTCCTGTCTCACCGGCCGTGCTCGCGGCGCCGCCGGTTCCGCTCGTGTGCTTCTTCGCGTACGCCGTGGCCGCCTCCCGGACCCAGGCGCCTTCCTCGTGGGCGGTCCGGCGCTGGGAGATCCGCTGTTCGTTGCAGGGGCCGTTGCCCTTGAGGACCTCGCGGAACTCCGTCCAGTCGATGGCGCCGAAGTCGTGCTGTCCGCGCTCCTCGTTCCAGACGAGGTCCGGGTCGGGCAGGGTCAGGCCGAGGGACGCGGCCTGCGGTACGCAGATGTCGACGAAACGCTGGCGCAGCTCGTCGTTCGAGTGGCGTTTGATCTTCCAGGCCATCGACTGCGCGGAGTGCGAGGACTCGTCGTCGGGCGGGCCGAACATCATCAGGGAGGGCCACCACCAGCGGTCCACCGCGTCCTGCGCCATCGCGTGCTGCTCGGCGGTGCCCCGGCTGAGGGCCAGCAGCAGCTCGTACCCCTGGCGCTGGTGGAAGGACTCCTCCTTGCACACGCGGACCATGGCGCGCGCGTACGGGCCGTAGGAGCAGCGGCACAGGGGGACCTGGTTGGTGATCGCGGCGCCGTCCACCAGCCAGCCGACGGCGCCGACGTCGGCCCAGGTCAGCGTCGGGTAGTTGAAGATCGACGAGTACTTCTGGCGGCCGGAGTGGAGCTTGTCCAGCAGCTCGTCGCGGCTCGTGCCGAGGGTCTCCGCGGCGCTGTAGAGATACAGGCCGTGGCCCGCCTCGTCCTGGACCTTCGCCATCAGGATCGCCTTGCGGCGCAGCGAGGGCGCGCGCGTGATCCAGTTGGCCTCGGGCTGCATGCCGATGATCTCGGAGTGCGCGTGCTGCGCGATCTGGCGGACCAGGGTCGACCGATAGGCGTCGGGCATCCAGTCGCGGGGCTCGATGCGGTCGTCCGCCGCCACCGCGGCGTCGAAGACCGCCTCGTACGCCGCTGTGCCGGCCGCCTCCTCGGCGGCTTGGCCCGCCTGTGTGCGGGCCGTGTGGTGCGCTGCTGCCGTCGCCATGCGGTCCCCCTCGACCTCTCGCTCCCGACCGACCGATCGTTCGGTCCGCTCGCAACCATGGTCGGCCGCGCGCCGTAAGGTGTCAACCGCTGTGGATGACGTCGTGGGCGTCCGCGTGACCGTTGTGACGCACGGGGCTGTGCCGGGCGGCCGGTGCTGAGTACGGTTCGCTTGCGAAACGCCGTGGTGAGGTGCGATGTGGCGGTACGACGCCCGCGGCCCGGCGGCCGGCAGTCGGATTCGGGATCGTGAATCGGGGCGGAATGGACGCGAACGACGAGGGCTCCACGACCGGGCCCGGCCCGGACGCGCCCGATCACGCGATGCCCGATCGAGTGTCGCCCGATCACGCGGGCCCGGATCACGCGGCTCCCGACCCGGCCGTGCCCGGCGGCGACCTGCCCGACAGCGCTGCGACCGATCCTGAGATCCCCGGTTCCCGCCGTTCCTCGTCGGACGGTGGCGCGCCCGGTGGAGCCGTGCCCGACCCGGGTGCGCCCGGCCGCGACGCCAGGATGCCCTTCCCGGATCTGTCGACGGCGGACGACGCCGGGCCCGACGAGCCCGCTCCCCCGGACCGGGACGACGAGGAGGGGCTCGCGGGCCGGGACGACGAGCCGAGACCCGCGGGCCTGGCGGCCCTCTCGCTCCGCTATCAGGTCGCCGCCGCCTTCACCCTCGCCGTGGTGGTCGTCGCCGCCTGCGTGCACCTCGGCATGGTGTTCCTGCACGTCGCGCCCTCGAACACGGTGACCAAGCAGCACGGCAGCGCGATCGACGAGTGGATCTACCCCGAGTTCGAGCAGAACTGGAAGCTCTTCGCGCCCAACCCGCTCCAGCAGAACATCGGGGTCCAGGTCCGCGCCCTGGTCCGGTCCGCGGACGGCACCAGCGGCGAGACCGGCTGGTACGACCTGTCGGCGCTCGACGGGCGCGCCATCGACGGGAATCCGCTGCCGAGCCACACCCAGCAGAACGAACTGCGCCGAGCCTGGGACTTCTACGTCGGCACGCACGACGCCGAGAACCGTCCGGCCGGGCTGCGCGGCGACCTCTCCGAGCGTTACCTGCGCCGCATCGCCGTGCTGCGTCTCGACCGCGAGCACGCGGGCGGCACGGGGGCGGCCGTCGAACGCGTCCAGTTCCGCTCCCGTACGACCGACGTGCAACCGCCCCGATGGAGCGACGAGAAGGTGTCCGGCCGGCCTGTCGTACGGGAACTGCCCTGGTGGCCGGTCCCCGCGACCGACCGCGCGGGCGGCCTGACGGAGGCGAGCGCCCGGTGAACCGATTCGCTCCGACGGTCTCGCGCGGCATCGCCCGCGTCACGGAGTCGGCCCTCGGGCCGTACCAGAGCGCCGCGATCCGCATCGGCTTCGCCGCCACCTGGCTGCTGTTCCTGCTGCGCGAGTACCCGAACCGGCAGGAGATGTACGGGCCCGACGGGCCCTGGAGCTGGGATCTCGCGCAGCGGCTCGTCGCGAGCAACCACGCCTTCACGGCCCTGCTCTGGTCCGACAGCCAGGTGTGGTTCGAGATCGTCTACGCCCTCGCCGTCCTGTCCGGCGTCCTCCTGCTGGCGGGCTGGCGGACCCGGACGACGTCCGTCCTCTTCATGATCGGCGTGCTGTCCCTGCAGAACCGCAGCGTCTTCATGGGAGACGGCGGCGACAACGTCCTCCACCTGATGTCGATCTATCTGGTGCTCACCCGCTGCGGCCGGGTGTGGTCCCTGGACGCACGCCGCGAGCGCCTCGCCCACCAGGCACGCGCGCGGGGCGAGTGGACCGGGCCGGACCGTGTGGGGCCCGGGCTGTGGGCGGCGCTCGGTGTCCTGCTGGCGACGGCGACGGGCGCCGGACGGATCGAAGGCGGCTGGCTCGGCGGCTGGCTCACGGTGTTCTGGGGGCTGTGGGCGGTCCAGGCACTGTGGTGGGCGGTCTGCCGGTTCGCGCGGACCGCGGAGCCGCGGGTCCTGCTGGACGTCGTCGCCAACCTCGTGCACAACGCCGCCCTGTTGATCATCATGGCCGAGGCGTGCCTGATCTACGCGACCGCCGGCTGGTACAAGGTCCAGGGTTCGCGCTGGCAGGACGGCACCGCCGTCTACTACCCGCTGCACCTCGACTACTTCTCGCCCTGGTCCGCCCTGTCCGGCGTGCTGTCCGCGCACGGCACCCTCGTCATGCTGGTCACCTACGGCACGGTGATCATGCAGGTCGCCTTCCCGTTCACGCTGTTCAACCGGAGGGTCAAGAACGTCCTGCTGGTGGCGATGATGACCGAGCACGCGGTGATCGCCGTGGTCCTCGGCCTGCCGTTCTTCTCGCTCGCGATGATCGCCGCGGACGCGGTGTTCCTGCCGACGTCGTTCCTGCGCCGCCTCGGCGGATGGACGGCACGCACGCGTGGACGCCTGTCCGCCGTCGGCGGGCGTGCGGTACCGGGCCCGCGGAAGCCCGAGCCGGGCGTTCCGGAGGGGGCCGAGCCGACGCACGTAGGCTTCACGGCATGAACGACCCGGTACGTGTCTGGCGACGGCTCGCCGACGATTGCGTCCTGCTCGACGGCTTCCACGCCCTCAAGCACGCGGTGCGCTTCGGGGCCGACATCCCGGTCGCCGTCACCACCGACCGGCGGGCGACGCTGGATCTGGCCGCGGAACTCGCCCCCGACGTCCGCGCGACCCTCGACGGCCTGCTGGCCGAGGTCCCGGAAGCGACGTTCACGAACCTCGTGGCGCGTCCGCACCCCACCTCGGTGGCCGCTCTCGCCGTCCGCCCCTCCCGGGCCGCCAACCTGGAGACGCTGGCCCGCACACCCCGCACCGCACCCGTCGTCGTCCTCGACGACCCGCGCAACCTGGGCAACGCCGGCGCGGTGATCCGGCTGGCGGCGGGATTCGGCGCGACCGGCGTGGTCACCACGGGCACGCTGGACCCGTGGCACCCCACGGTCGTCCGCGGCGGGGCCGGACTGCACTTCGCGACCGCCGTGGAACGCGTGACGGTGGACGAACTGCCGCCGGGCCCGGTCTTCGCGCTCGACCCGGAAGGTGAGGACATCCGCGGATCGAAGATCCCCGACGACGCGGTGCTCGCCTTCGGCTCGGAGCGCAGCGGGCTGTCCGCCGGCCTGCGCACCCGGGCCGACCGCTTGCTGGCCCTGCCGATGCGCCCCCAGGTCTCCAGCTACAACCTCGCGACCAGTGTGGCCATGACGCTGTTCCACTGGAGCGCGACCGGGGGCGCACCCGCCTAGGGGCAGCCGATCACTGTGCCGCCGGTCGGCTCACGCCTCCCGGCGCACCTCGACCACCCGGAAGCGGTTCGCGACGAACGCGCCGTCGCACAGGGCCGCGTTGGCCGCGCCGTTCCCGCCCGAGCCGTGGAAGTCCGAGAACGCGGCCGTCTGGTTGACGTAGACCCCGCCCGTCAGGTTCAGGGAGAGCTGGGCGCACTCCTCGAGGCAGGCCTCCCGCACCTCGCGCTCGACCTCCTCGTCGGTGGTGTACGCGCCGACGGTCATCGCGCCCTTGTCCCGGATCGTGCGCCGCAGCAGCTCCACGGCGTCCGCCGCCGAGTCGACCGCGACGGCGAAGGAGACCGGGCCGAAGCACTCGCTCATGAAGGCGGCCTCGTCGGCGCTCTCGGCGCCCTCCCAGTACTTGCGCGCACCGTCGAGCTTCACGATCACGGGGGTCCGCACGACGGCGTCCGGGAACTCGGGGTTCTCGATCTGCCGCGAGGGCAGGGCGACCTCACCCAAACCGGCGGCCGCCTCCAGGCGGGCCTTCACGTCCGGGTTCACGATGGCGCCCAGCAGTGCGTTCGCCCGGGCGTCGTCGCCGAGCAGACCGCCGACCGACTTCGCGAGGTCGGTGACCACTACGTCGTACGACTTGGGGCCCTCGTCCGTGCGGATGCCGTCGCGGGGGATCAGCAGGTTCTGCGGGGTGGTGCACATCTGGCCGCTGTAGAGCGACAGGGAGAACGCCAGGTTGGACAGCATCCCCTTGTAGTCGCCGGTCGATTCCACGACCACCGTGTTGACGCCGGCCTTCTCCGTGTAGACCTGCGCCTGACGGGCGTGGGTCTCCAGCCAGTCGCCGAACGCGGTGGAGCCGGTGTAGTCGATGATCCGGATCTCGGGACGGGTGGCCAGCGTCTTCGCGATGCCCTCGCCGGGGCGCTCGGCGGCCAGCGCCACCAGGTTCGGGTCGAAGCCCGCCTCGGCGAGCACCTCGCGCGCGACCTGCACGGTGAGTGCGAGCGGAAGCACCGCGCGCGGGTGGGGCTTCACCAGGACCGCGTTGCCGGTGGCCAGGGAGGCGAACAGGCCCGGATAGCCGTTCCACGTCGGGAAGGTGTTGCAGCCGATCACCAGCGCGATGCCGCGCGGGACGGGCACGAAGTCCTTGGTCAGCGCGAGCGGGTCGCGCTTGCCCTGGGGCTTGGTCCACTCCGCGGTGTCGGGGGTGCGGACCTGCTCCACGTACGCGTACGCCACCGCCTCCATGCCGCGGTCCTGCGCGTGCGGTCCGCCCGCCTGGAACGCCATCATGAAGGCCTGGCCGCTGGTGTGCATGACCGCGTGCGCGAATTCGTGGGTGCGGTCGCTGATCCGCTTGAGGATCTCCAGGCACACGACGGCACGCATCTCGGCGCCCGCGTCCCGCCAGGCGCGCTGCCCGGCGCGCATGGCGGGCAGCAGCGCGTCGATGTCCGCGTGCGGGTAGGTCACGCCCAGCTCGATGCCGTACGGCGAGATCTCGCCGCCGACCCAGTCGTCCGTGCCGGGCTGCCCCAGGTCGAGGCGGGTGCCCAGCAGGGCGTCGAAGGCGGCCTTGCCCTCGGCCATGCCCAGGCTGCCGTGCTCGCCGTACGCCTTGGGATGCTCGGGGTGCGGGGACCAGTACGCGCGCGTGCGGATCGCTTCCAGCGCCTGGTCCAGGGTGGGCCGGTGCTGGGCGATCAGCTGGTGCGCGGTGAGTTCGGCGGCCATCAGGGACCAACTCCTCGTCTCAGGAACTCTTCGTCGAGCTCGCGAGCTGGGCAGGAAGGGACAGTCAGGGTTAGAGTAACCGAACGATCGGTCGGGACAAGGGGGTCCGCCGCATCTGTGGAAAACGCCGTGCGGGAGGATCGCGCACATGACAGCACTCGACCTCAGCAGCCCCGTGGCAGTCGTCGGAACCGGCACCATGGGCCAGGGCATCGCCCAGGTCGCGCTGGTGGCGGGCCACCCCGTGCGGCTCTACGACGCGGCCCCCGGGCGTGCCGAGGCGGCGACCGAGGCGATCAGCGCCCGGCTCGACCGGCTCGTCGCCAAGGACCGGCTCTCCGGCGCCGACCGGGACGCCGCCCGCGCCCGGCTCCATCCTGCCGCCGCTCTGACCGACCTCGCGGACTGCATGCTCGTCATCGAGGCGGTGCTCGAACAACTCGAAGCCAAGCAGCAGCTGTTCAGCGACCTCGAGGACATCGTCGGGGACGACTGCCTGCTCGCCACCAACACCTCGTCGTTGTCCGTCACGGCCATCGGCGGCGCGCTGCGCAATCCGGGCCGCCTGGTCGGACTGCACTTCTTCAACCCGGCTCCGCTGCTCCCCCTCGTCGAGGTCGTCTCCGGGTACGCGACCGACGTCACGTCGGCCACGCGCGCGTACGAGATGGCGCGCGCCTGGGGCAAGACCCCCGTCGCCTGCGCGGACACGCCCGGCTTCATCGTCAACCGCATCGCGCGCCCCTTCTACGCCGAGGCCTTCGCGGTCCACGAGTCGCAGGCCGCCGACCCCGCCACCGTCGACGCGGTACTGCGCGAGTCCGGCGGCTTCCGGATGGGCGCCTTCGAGCTCACCGACCTGATCGGCCAGGACGTCAACGAGTCGGTCACCCACTCCGTGTGGCAGTCGTTCTTCCAGGACGTGCGGTTCACGCCCTCGCTCGCCCAGCGGCGGCTCGTCGAATCGGGCCGGCTCGGCCGCAAGGCCGGCCACGGCTGGTACGACTACGGGGACGAGGCCGAGGCCGCCGAGCCGCACACCGCGGAGAAGGCCCAGCCGCCCGCGTACGTCGTCGCCGAGGGGGACCTGGGACCCGCCGCCGACCTCCTCGACGTCATCCGCGAGGCGGGCATCCCGGTCCGCGTCGAGGAGGAGGACCACGGCACCCGCCTGGTTCTGCCCGGGGGCGGCCAGCTCGTCCTCGCCGACGGCCAGACCTCGGTCGAGTTCCGCGACGTCGTCTACTTCGACCTGGCGCTCGACTACCGCAAGGCGACCCGCATCGCCCTGTCGGCGTCCCAGGACACCGCCGCCCGGACGTTGTCCGAGGCCGTCGGGCTCTTCCAGGCGCTCGGCAAGGACGTCAGTGTCATCGGGGACTGCCCCGGCATGATCGTGGCCCGCACGGTCGCCCGGATCATCGACCTCGCGCACGACGCCGTCGCCAAGGGCGTCGCGACCGAGGAGGACATCGACACCGCGATGCGCCTCGGCGTCAACTACCCCCTGGGCCCCTTCGAATGGAGCCGAAGGCTCGGCACGAACTGGTCGTACGACCTCCTGGACGAGCTGCACGTACGCGACCCCTCCGGGCGCTACGCGCCGTCCCTGGCGCTCTACCGTCACGCGTACGCCACCGAGAAGCGCGAGGGCACCCCATGACCACGGCCAAGCGCGACACGTACACCCCGGAGACGCTCCTGTCCGTCGCCGTCCAGGTCTTCAACGACCGCGGCTACGACGGCACCTCCATGGAGCACCTCTCCAAGGCGGCCGGCATCTCCAAGTCCTCGATCTACCACCACGTCGCGGGCAAGGAGGAGCTGCTGCGCCGCGCCGTGAGCCGGGCGCTGGAAGGCCTCTTCGGGATCCTCGACGAGGAGGACGCGCGCGTGGGGCGTGCCGTGGAGCGCCTGGAGTACGTCGTTCGGCGCATGGTCGAGGTCCTCACCTCGGAGCTGCCCTACGTGACGCTGCTGCTGCGCGTGCGCGGCAACACGGACACCGAGCGGTGGGCGCTGGAGCGGCGCCGCGAGTTCGACCACCAGGTCGCCGAGCTCCTGAAGGCCGCGGCGGCCGACGGGGACGTACGCGGTGACGTGGAGGTCAGGCTCGCGACCCGGCTGGTCTTCGGAATGATCAACTCGCTCGTGGAGTGGTTCCGGCCGGACGCGCGCGGCATGGGGGTGCCCGAGGTCGCCGACGCCGTGGTGCTGCTGGTCTTCGGAGGGCTCCGGAAGGAGGCATGAGAGCCTCGCGGCCGCCCGGTCCGGGACGGCGATGACCCGAACGGGTGAGGACCTGGGACCGCCGTGAGATCACGGGAGCCCCGGGGTCAGTTCTCCGGTTCCAGGTCCTCCTCCTCGAAGACGAGAAGCGTCCTGCTGCTGAGCACCTCCGGGATGGCCTGGAGGCGGGTGAGCACCAGCTCGCGCAGCGCACGGTTGTCCGGCGTGTGCACCAGGAGCAGGACATCGAAGTCCCCGCCCACCAGGGCGATGTGGGAGGCCCCGGGGAGCACCCTCAGCTGCTCGCGCACCGTGCGCCAGGAGTTCTGCACGATCTTGAGGGTGATGTACGCCGAGGTGCCCTGACCAGCTCGTTCGTGGTCGACGCGGGCGCCGAAGCCGCGGATCACGCCGTCCTCGATGAGGCGGTTGATCCGCGCGTAGGCGTTGGCCCGGGACACATGGACACGTTCGGCCACGGACCGTATCGAGGCGCGGCCGTCCGCCTGGAGCATGCGGAGGATGTCCCGGTCGATCGCGTCGAGGGGCCGGGCGGGCGGTTCGACGGGGCCGGGCTCCGGCGGCTCGGCCATTTGTTCAGGTGCCATGTCCCCCCGCCTCCCTACCATGGACGTACTGCGTCCATCTCAGGCTGTGCAGAACCGTTTGTCCACAGCCTGGCGCCGCCTGTAGCCAAAATGTGCCGACGACCGAACAATCGGTAGGTGAGGCGCATCACACCCGTGACGCGCCTGAAGCCGCTCCCACGAGGAGGTGCCGTCATGACGGTCATGGAGCAGCGAGGGGCCTACCGGCCCACGCCGCCGCCCGCCTGGCAGCCCCGCACCGACCCCGCGCCGCTGCTGCCCGACGCGCTGCCCCACCGCGTGCTCGGCACCGAGGCGGCCGCGCAGGCCGACCCGGAGCTGCTGCGCCGCCTGCACAAGGAGCTGGTCCGCGGCCGCCGCTACAACACGCAGGCCACCGCGCTGACCAAGCAGGGCCGTCTTGCCGTGTACCCCTCCAGCACCGGACAGGAGGCCTGCGAGGTCGCCGCCGCGCTCGTCCTGGAGGACCGCGACTGGCTCTTCCCGAGCTACCGCGACACCCTCGCCGCCGTCGCCCGCGGCCTCGACCCCGTCCAGGCCCTCACGCTGCTGCGCGGCGACTGGCACACCGGCTACGACCCGCGCGAGCACCGCGTCGCGCCCCTCAGCACCCCTCTCGCGACCCAGCTCCCGCACGCCGTGGGCCTCGCGCACGCCGCCCGCCTCAAGGGCGACGACGTGGTCGCGCTCGCCCTGGTCGGCGACGGCGGCACCAGCGAGGGCGACTTCCACGAGGCGCTGAACTTCGCCGCCGTGTGGCAGGCCCCGGTCGTCTTCCTCGTCCAGAACAACGGCTTCGCCATCTCGGTGCCGCTCGCCAAGCAGACCGCCGCCCCGTCGCTGGCCCACAAGGCCGTCGGCTACGGGATGCCGGGCCGCCTGGTCGACGGCAACGACGCGCTGGCAGTGCACCAGGTCCTCGGCGAGGCCATCGCCCACGCGCGCGCGGGCGGCGGTCCCACCCTCGTCGAGGCCGTGACCTACCGCATCGACGCCCACACCAACGCCGACGACGCCACCCGCTACCGCGGCGACTCCGAGGTCGAGACCTGGCGCGGGCACGACCCCGTCACCCTCCTCGAACGGGAGCTGACCGAGCGCGGTCTGCTCGACGGGGCCGCCCTCAAGGCGGTGCGCGACGACGCCGAGGTGATGGCCGCCGACCTGCGCGAGCGCATGAACCAGGATCCGGTGATCGACCCCATGGACCTCTTCGCCCACGTGTACGCCCGGCCCACCCCGCAACTGCTGGAGCAGCAAGCACAGTTGCGGGCGGAGCTGGAGGCGGAGGCGGACGGTTCGCACGGAGCGGGCCCGCACGGCCCGGAAGGAGCCGGGCGATGACCACGGTTGCCCTCAAGCCGGCCACCATGGCGCAGGCGCTCGGACGAGCCCTGCGCGACGCCATGGCGGCCGACCCGACCGTCCACGTCATGGGCGAGGACGTCGGGACCCTCGGCGGTGTCTTCCGGGTCACCGACGGGCTCGCCAAGGAGTTCGGCGAGGACCGCTGCACGGACACCCCGCTCGCCGAGGCGGGCATCCTCGGCGCGGCCGTCGGCATGGCCATGTACGGCCTGCGCCCGGTCGTGGAGATGCAGTTCGACGCGTTCGCCTACCCGGCGTTCGAGCAGCTCGTCTCGCACGTGGCGAAGATGCGCAACCGCACCCGCGGTGCCATGCCGCTGCCCATCACGATCCGCGTCCCCTACGGCGGCGGCATCGGGGGCGTCGAGCACCACAGCGACTCCTCCGAGGCGTACTACATGGCGACCCCGGGTCTCCATGTCGTCACACCGGCGACCGTCCCCGACGCCTACGGGCTGCTGCGCGAGGCCATCGCCTCCGACGACCCGGTCGTCTTCCTGGAACCCAAGCGGCTGTACTGGTCGAAGGATTCCTGGAACGCCGACGAGCCGCCGGCCGTTGAACCGATAGGCCGCGCGGTGGTGCGGCGCTCGGGCCGGAGCGCCACCCTCATCACGTACGGGCCGTCCGTGCCTGTCTGCCTCGAAGCCGCCGAGGCGGCTCGGGCCGAGGGCTGGGACCTCGAAGTCCTCGACCTGCGCTCCCTGGTGCCGTTCGACGACGAGACGGTGGCGGCGTCGGTCCGGCGGACCGGACGCGCGGTCGTCGTGCACGAGTCGGGCGGCTTCGGCGGTCCGGGCGGGGAGATCGCGGCCCGCGTCACCGAGCGCTGCTTCCACCACCTGGAGGCGCCGGTGCTGCGCGTCGCGGGATTCGACATCCCGTACCCGCCGCCCATGCTGGAGCGGCACCACCTGCCCGGTGTCGACCGGATCCTGGACGCCGTGGGGCGTCTTCAGTGGGAGGCGGTGAACTGATGGCGCAGGTGCTGGAGTTCAAGCTCCCCGACCTCGGGGAGGGGCTCACCGAGGCGGAGATCGTCCGCTGGCTGGTGGAGATCGGCGACGTCGTCGCCGTCGACCAGCCCGTCGTCGAGGTCGAGACGGCCAAGGCGATGGTCGAGGTGCCCTGCCCCTACGGAGGCGTGGTCACCGCCCGCTTCGGCGAGGAGGGCACGGAGCTGCCCGTCGGCGCACCGCTGCTGACCGTCGCCGTGGGCACGCCGGCCTCCGGCGAGGACGAGAAGGACCCCCAGGACGACGAGGGCTCCGGGAACGTGCTGGTGGGCTACGGCACGGGAGCGCCTCCGGCGCGGCGCCGGAGGGTGCGGCCCGCGGGCGGTCCGGCGGCCGGCGGGCAGCGTGCCCCGGGCGGCCAGGCTGCCGGCGGCCATGGCCCGGCGGGCGCAGCGTCCCCGGCCGGCGCACCGGCGCGTGCGGGCACGGCGGACCGGACCGGTGCGGCCGTCCCGGCGGCTCCAGGCGCGGTGGCCGGTTCGCGTGAGCCGGGATCGCAGGAGCAGCCAGACACGAGCCGGTCCTCCCCGCAGGCGGACACGCGGACCTCCCGGAACGGAGCCGCGCGGGGGGAAGGCCCCGTGCCGGTCATCTCGCCCCTCGTGCGTCGGCTCGCCCGGGAGAACGGCGTGGACCTGCGGGAGCTGGAGGGCTCCGGCCCCGACGGCCTGATCCTTCGGGCCGACGTGGAGTACGCGCTGCGCGCTGCGGCGGGCGGCCGGACGCGTCCCTCCTCCCTCATGGAACCGCTCGGCGTCCCGGCGACCGCGACCGGCCCGGACGCGTACACCGACGCGCCCTCGCAGGAGCCGACACGCAACGCCGCCTCCTCGTACGCGGACATCACGGCGGTCGTGCCCGGCGCGTCCGGCGTCTCCCGGGGGGCCGCTCCGAACGGAGTCCGTGTTCCCCTGCGGGGCGTGCGCGGAGCCGTCGCCGACAAGCTCTCCCGCAGCCGGCGGGAGATCCCCGACGCGACCTGCTGGGTGGACGCCGACGCGACGGAGCTGATGCGGGCCCGCACGGCGATGAACGCGGCGGGCGGCGCGAAGATCTCGTTGCTCGCTCTGCTGGCCCGGATCTGCACCGCGGCGCTGGCCCGGTTCCCCGAGCTCAACTCGACGGTCGACCTGGAAGCCCGTGAGATCGTCCGGCTCGACCGGGTGCACCTGGGGTTCGCCGCCCAGACCGAACGGGGGCTCGTGGTCCCGGTCGTGCGGGAAGCGGACGGGCGGGACGCCGAGGCACTCGGTGCCGAGTTCGCCCGGCTGACGGAGGCGGCCCGCACCGGGACGCTGACGCCCGCGGACCTCACCGGCGGCACCTTCACCCTGAACAACTACGGGGTGTTCGGCGTCGACGGCTCCACACCGATCATCAACCACCCTGAGGCGGCCATGCTCGGTATCGGCCGCATCATCCCCAAGCCCTGGGTGCACCAGGGCGAGTTGGCGGTACGCCAGGTCGTCCAGCTCTCGCTCACCTTCGACCACCGGGTGTGCGACGGGGGTACGGCGGGCGGCTTCCTGCGGTATGTGGCGGACTGCGTGGAACAGCCGGCGGTGCTGCTGCGCACGCTGTAGCACCGCCGGGCCGGTCCTCCCCGTCCACATGCTGTGTACGGGGGTGGCAATGATCCTTCGGGCGCCCATACTCGGGGGATGACCGCGAACGAGCGACCGGATGCGCCTGGGCGGTCGGATGCGATCGGGCGACCGGGCGGACCCGGTGTGCCCGGTGTCTCCGGCGACGCCGTCGCGTACGACGCCGTCGTGCTCGCGGGCGGCTCCGCGCGGCGGCTCGGCGGAGCGGACAAGCCCGGCGTGCGGGTGGGCGGCCGGGCACTGCTTGACCGGGTGCTCGCGGCGTGCGCCGACGCGGCCGTCACCGTGGTCGTGGCGGAATCCCGGGCCACCGCCCGCCCCGTGCGGTGGGCTCGCGAGGACCCGCCGGGCGGCGGACCCCTCGCCGCGCTCGACGCCGGCCTGCGGCACACCACGGCGCCGTACGTCGTCGTGCTCTCGGCCGACCTGCCGTTCCTGGACGAGAAGACCGTGCGGCGCCTGCTGGACGCCCTCGCCGGGCCTGCGCGCTCCACGGTTGCCCACACCGCTCCGGAAGCCTCTCAAGACGGCTCAGCCGGTCTCGTGACCCCGCCGAGTGCCTCCCGGGGATTCCCTGGAAGCCTCGCGCCCCCCGTACGGGCCACCCCCGCCTTTGCCGACCGCCGGAACGAGGGCGCTGCCGCCCCCGCCGCCCCTCCGAGCGAGAGCGCCACCCCGGTTTCCTCCGGCACCCCGGCCGAGGCGGCTGGTCCGACGCCCCCGGGCGTTCCCACCGACGTGGCCACCCCGCCCGATCGGGGACCCCGAACCGCCGAAGGCACCTCCCCGCGCGCCGAGGACAAGCGCGCCACCGCCGACGACACGCGTCCGGACGGCGTCCTCCTCGCCGACCCCGACGGGCGCGACCAGCCCCTCGTGGCCGCCTACCGGACCGACGCACTGCGCCGTGAACTGGCCGCGCTGGCAGCCGCCCACGGCGGACTCGGCGGACTGCCGCTGCGACGGCTCGTCGCCGCGCTCGACCTTCTTCGCCTCTCCGACCCCGTCGCGTCCTTCGACTGCGACACCTGGGACGACATCGCCGCCGCTCGGGCACGCATCAGGGAGCATGGGCACGTGTTGGATGAATGGATGACCGCAGTCAAGGACGAACTGGGCATCGACCTGGACGTCGACACCGGCGTGCTGCTCGACCTGGCCCGCGACGCCGCGCACGGAGTGGCCAGGCCGGCCGCGCCGCTGACCACGTTCCTCGTGGGGTACGCGGCCGCCCGGGCGGGCGGCGGACCCGAAGCGGTGGCCGAGGCGTCCCGGAAGGCCACGGCGCTCGCGCTGCGCTGGGCCGAAGAAGACGCCCCGGACGCCGCCCCGGATGCCGCCAAGGGCACCTCGCCCACCGCCGCCACCGAGTCGGACGCCGGATGACCGCCGCCCGCTCCACCCGGGACGGCCAGGACGCCGACGAGTTCGACGTCGAGGAGGCGCTCGCCCTGGTCAAGGACCCAGGACCGCGCCCGACGGCCGAGCAGATCCGCGCGGAGAGCGCCCCCGCGGGGGCACCTCGCGGAAGCGACCGCCCCCCGGCCTCGGCCACCGGAACGCAGGAAGCCACCCCGGACCAGCAGGCCCAGCACAGGGCCACCCCCTGGCCCGAGGCCCGCGTCCTCGCCGAGCGCGCCGCCCGGTCCGTGCCCCGACGTGCCCCGATCTCCGTCCCCCTCGACGCGGCGCTCGGCCTCGTCCTCGCCGCCCCACTGGCCGCGCTCACCGACCTCCCCTCCTTCGACACCTCGGCGATGGACGGCTGGGCCGTCGCCGGCCCCGGGCCCTGGGAGGTGCGGGGGGACGGCGTGCTCGCCGGAAACGCGGCGCCCGAGCGCCTCACCGACGGCGAAGCCGTCCGCATCGCCACCGGCGCCCGCGTCCCGCGCGACGCGACCGCCGTCCTGCGCAGCGAACACGGACGCATCGACGACAAGGGACGCCTGCACGCCCGTCACGCACAGGGCCACGGCCCCGCCCGACAGGCCGGAACCCTGGACGTGGCGCACGGACAGGACATCCGTCCACGCGGGCAGGAGTGCCGCAGCGGAGACCAACTGCTGCCGCTCGGCGCCCTCGTCACCCCCGCCGTGCTGGGCCTCGCCGCCGCGGCCGGCTACGACACCCTCACCGTGATCCCCCGCCCGCGCGTCGAAGTGCTGGTCCTCGGCGACGAGTTGCTCACCGAGGGACTGCCCCGCGAAGGCCTCATCCGGGACGCGCTCGGCCCGATGCTGCCGCCGTGGCTGCGGGCGCTCGGCGCCGAGGTCGTCGCGGTACGCCGCCTCGGCGACGACGCCGCGGCGCTGCACAAGGCGATCACCGGCTCCCGGGCCGACCTGATCGTCACCACCGGGGGCACCGCGTCCGGCCCCGTCGACCATGTCCACCCGATACTGCGCCGGCTCGGCGCCGAGCTGCTGGTGGACGGCGTCAAGGTGCGGCCGGGGCATCCGATGCTGCTGGCCCGTACCCAGGAGGGCCAGCACCTCGTCGGCCTGCCCGGCAACCCGCTCGCGGCCGTGTCCGGCCTCCTGACGCTCGCCGAGCCGCTGCTGCGCACGCTGGCCGGCCGCGTGGCCCCGGAGCCGTACACGCTGCCGTGCAGGGAGGCCGTGCAGGGGCATCCGTACGACACCCGGCTCGTCCCCGTCTCTTTGCGCGGCGAGCGTGCCGTGCCACTGCACTACAACGGCCCGGCGATGCTGCGGGGCATCGCCGCGTCCGATGCCCTCGCCGTCGTACCGCCGGCCGGCGCGCGGGCGGGTCAGGAGCTTGAACTCATCGACCTGCCGTGGGCGTCCGCGGGGATCGACGCGTGCTTCGTCTGAGGCGGTGCCGGGCGGGGACGGGAGCGGGACGACGGAGGAAGCGGCGTGACGGCGGGGCGGTGGCGGCGTGACGTCCAGGGTGGGAGCGGCATGAATCCGAACGGGGTGTGTTTCACGTGAAACTTCCGGGCCATGATGCGATCGCCCGCCAGGCGGGCGAGCATCTCGTGACCCACCAGGTGAAACTGCCGCGGAAGGTCGTCGAGCGTCCGATGCGGCAGGTCGCCAAACGGCTGGCGATGGCCTTGCTGGTGCTGGTCGCCACCGCGCTGATCGTCTGGTTCGACCGCGACGGCTACACCGACAACTCGGACGGAAGCGTCGACCTGCTCGACTCCTTCTACTACGCGACGGTGACCCTCTCGACCACCGGCTACGGCGACGTCACCCCGACCAGCGACGGCGCCCGGCTCATCAACATCCTGCTCATCACGCCACTGCGGGTGCTGTTCCTGATCATCCTGGTCGGCACCACGCTGGAGGTCCTCACGGAACGCACCCGTGAGGAATGGCGCCTGAACCGCTGGAGGGCGGCCTTGAGGGATCACACCGTCGTTGTCGGCTTCGGGACCAAGGGCCGGTCGGCCGTCGAGACCGTCTGCGCGACCGGGCTGAAGAAGGAGCAGGTCGTGGTCGTCGACCCGAGCCCCAGGGTGGTCGACGCGGCGACCGCCGAGGGATACGCGGGGGTGATCGGCGACGCCACGCGCAGCGATGTCCTGATGCGCGCCGAGCTCCACCGGGCCCGCCAGATCATCATCGCCACCCAGCGCGACGACACGGCCGTGCTCGTGACCCTGACGGCCCGGCAGCTCAACCGCGGGGCGAAGATCGTCGCCGCCGTGCGCGAGGAGGAGAACGCGCCGCTGCTCAAGCAGTCCGGCGCCGACGCGGTCATCACCAGTGCGAGCGCGGCCGGACGACTGCTCGGCCTCTCCGTCCTCAGCCCCGCCGCCGGCATGGTGATGGAGGACCTGATCCATCAGGGCAGCGGGCTCGACATGGTCGAACGGCCCGTCATAAAGGCAGAGGTGGGCAAGGGGGTCCGCGAGACCCCCGACCTGGTGGTCAGCGTCGTCCGCGGGCATCGCGTCCTCGGGTACGACGATCCGGCCGTCGGCACACTCCAGTTGACGGACCGGCTCATCACGATCGCGCGGGCCACCCCGGGCACCCAGGTGACACCGGGGAACCGGCTCCGCCCGCAGGACTAGGGAGCCACCGCCCAGGAGTAGCGTCGTCCCCATGTACGCGATCACGATTCCTGAACCTGGTGGGCCCGAGGCGTTGGTGTGGGACGAGGTCCCCGATCCGGTGCCGGGCGAGGGCGAAGTGCTGGTCGAGGTGGTGGCCAGCGCCGTCAACCGCGCCGATCTGCTCCAGCGGCAGGGCATGTACAACCCGCCGCCCGGAGCCTCCGCCTACCCCGGGCTCGAATGCTCGGGACGCGTCGTCGAGGTCGGTACCGGCGTCTCGGGCTGGGCCGTCGGCGACGAGGTGTGCGCGCTGCTCGCGGGCGGCGGATACGCCCAGAAGGTCGCCGTACCGGCGGGACAGCTGCTGCCCGTGCCCAAGGGTCTGAACCTGCTGCAGGCGGCGGCGCTGCCCGAGGTGACGTGCACCGTCTGGTCGAACGTCTTCATGGTCGCCCACCTGCTCCCGGGTGAGACGCTGCTCGTGCACGGCGGCTCCAGCGGCATCGGCACCATGGCGATCCAGCTGGCCAAGGCCGTCGGCGCGAAGGTCGCCGTCACGGCCGGCACGAAGGAGAAGCTCGACTTCTGCGCCGAGCTGGGCGCGGACATCCTGATCAACTACCGCGAGCAGGACTTCGTCGAGGAGATCGAGCGGGCGACGGACGGGGCGGGCGCCGACGTCATCCTCGACAACATGGGCGCCAAGTACCTCGACCGGAACGTGCGTGCCCTCGCGGTGAACGGGCGGCTCGCCATCATCGGCATGCAGGGCGGGATCAAGGGCGAACTGAACATCGCCACCCTCCTGAACAAGCGCGCCGCCGTCACCGCCACCTCGTTGCGCGCCCGGCCGCTCAGTGAGAAGAAGGCGATCGTTGCGGCCGTACGCGAGCACGTGTGGCCGTTGATCGACGGCGGTCACGTCCGTCCGGTCGTCGACCGTGAGCTGCCGATGAGCGAGGCGGGCGAGGCGCACCGGGTGCTGGAGGAGAGCGGTCACATCGGCAAGGTCCTGCTGGTCGCCCCGCAGAGCTGACCCCTCCCGGCTTCGAGGCGCACCGTGTCCCTCGCGGTGCGCCTCAGCCGCGGCGGACACGCAGGCCCACGAAGGCCAGACCCAGGCCGAGGCCGACGAGGATCAGGCCGCCGCCCAGCGGCAGCATCTGCCACACCGGCTCGGTGGTGGACCCGGGGCCCACGACGCTCTGCTGCACGGGAGCCGTTTCCTGCCCCGACGCGTCGGGGACGTCACCCACCTGGCTGAGTCCGTCGCCGATGTCGCTGCCGATGTCCGTGCCGGGGTCCGAGTCCTCGGGTTCCGGGGGGTCCTCGTCGGGGCGCCCCGGACGCACGCGGCCCTCGCCGGCGAGGCTGCCGGCGCGCGAGGCGTCCGGCGTCGGGATGGCCCGTCCGGGTTCGGGGACACCGGGTCCGGGCTGTCCGAGGGAACCGGTGGACGCGAGGGTGCGGGCGTCCGGCGGGGCGGCGCTCGCCGAGGGGCCGGGGCCGCACAGCAGTGCGGCCGCGAGGAGTCCGGCCGTGGGCAGTACGCGGAGCCATGGAGTCACGCCGGTGACCCCCTCCCGGTGCGGTTCGCCAAGACGTGCCGTGATCGACGGGACAAGCCTCACATGACGGGCCGTTCCCGGCATCCCGGCGGAAAGTGACGCTCCGCGAGCGCCCGCGGACCGTCTGCGCGGCTCCCGGCGGGGAACGGCCGCCCTCGTACCTGGTGGATCACCGTGTGGAGGGGGCGCCACCGTGATGAAGTGCACGGGTGCGAGAGAATGGCGGCATGGAGATGCCGAGGAACGAAAGGTCGCCGGAGAACCCCCAGATCCTGGTTGTCGGCCAGGACGGTATGGCTCTCGGTGGCACCGGAGACGAGGACTCCCGCGAGGTCCCGGTCACAGAGATGGTGGAACAGCCCGCCAAGGTGATGCGTATCGGCAGCATGATCAAGCAGCTGCTGGAGGAGGTGCGCGCGGCACCTCTGGACGAGGCGAGCAGGGCCCGGCTCAAGGAGATCCACGCCAGTTCCGTGAAGGAGCTGGAGGACGGTCTGGCCCCCGAGCTCGTCGACGAGCTGGAGCGGCTCTCCCTGCCCTTCGCCGACGAGACGACGCCCAGCGACGCGGAACTGCGGATCGCGCAGGCCCAGTTGGTGGGCTGGCTCGAGGGACTCTTCCACGGGATCCAGACGACCCTCTTCGCCCAGCAGATGGCGGCGAGGGCACAGCTGGAGCAGATGCGCCGTGCGCTTCCGCCGGGAGTCGGCGGCGCGGAGGGCGACGAGGACCCCCGTACAGGGGGCCGCTCGGGCGGACCGTACCTGTAGCCGGAGGGATCACCGGGTACTCCCGGACACCTGATTCGCCCACGTCACCCCGAACGAGACGGGCCCGGCACCGAGGTGCCGGGCCCGTTCACGTCGGTGCGGGTGCGGGGTGGCTCAGGACGGGTCGCCCGAGGACACCTTCAGCTCGATCTCCGGCATCTTCCTGGGATCGACGTCCGTGCCCGCCGACGGGAACTGATCCATGATCGTGTCCTCGCCGTACGTGTTCTCGTCGACGCGGGTGACCTTCATCTGCCAGCCGGCGGCCTGGAAGCAGGACTTCACCGAGGTGAGGTTCTTGAAGTGGAAGTCCGGGACCTGGATCTTGTCGGGGTCGTCGTAGGACTCCTGCGCGTCGGTGCACGTGTCGGTGTCGATGGTCTTCGACGTGTCCGGACCCTTGTGGCCGGCGACCACGGAGGGCGACGCGCTGGTCGTGTCGTCACCGCCCTTGGTGTCGTCGTTGCCGCCGCCGCTCAGGGTGAGAGCGGCGACCAGGCCGCCGATCGCGAGGAGTGCGACGACGATCGCCCCGATCACCACACCCCTGTTGCTCTTTCCGCCGCCCGAGCCGCCCGACGCGGGCGCCGGGTGCTGCGGAGTGAGGTTGTACGGCGGCGGGGTCGTCGTGCCGTGCTGCGGGGCGTAGGCGGAGGTCTGCTGCGCCGGCGTCTGGTAGCCGCCCTGCTGCGGGTAGCCGTAGGCGGGGGCGGGTGTGCCGTACGGGCCCGGCTGGTACGGGGTCTGTACGGGGCCCGGCGCGGGGGTGCCCTGCTCGACCGGCGGGAAGACGGCGGAGGCGACGCCCGCACCGCTCGGCGTCTGGGCGCCCGGCACGATGCTCGGCGGGGCCGCGTGGAAGGACTGGGCGACTCGCAGGCACTCGTCCCGCATGGCCTCGGCGCTCGGGAAACGCTCGTTCGGGTTCTTCTTCAGCGCGCGGGCGACCAGCGCGTCCACCCCGGGAGGCAGCGAGCGGTTCACCGAAGAAGGCGCGACCGGCTCCTCCTGGACGTGCGCGTACGCGATGGCCAGCGGGGAGTCCGCCTCGAACGGCAGCCGCCCGGTGACCAGTTGGAACAGCATGATGCCGACCGAGTACAGGTCGGAACGGGCGTCGACGCCCCGGCCGAGCGCCTGCTCGGGGGAGAGGTACTGCGGGGTGCCGACGACCATGCCGGTCTGGGTCATGGACGTGACGCCGGACTGCATGGCGCGGGCGATGCCGAAGTCCATGACCTTGACGACGTTGCGCTTGTTCATCATCACGTTGCCCGGCTTGATGTCCCGGTGGACCAGGCCCATCTCGTGGCTGATCTCCAGCGCCGCCAGCACGTCCGCGGTGATCTTCAGGGCCTTGTCGGCGGGCATCGCGCCGTACTGCTGGATGTCCGCGTCGAGGACCGAGCCGAGCGGCTTGCCCTCGATGTACTCCATGACGATGTACGGCGTCGTCATGCCGTCGAGGTCGTCCTCGCCGGTGTCGAAGACCGAGACGATGTTCGTGTGCGTGAGCTTGGCCACCGACTGGGCCTCGCGGCGGAAGCGCTCGCGGAACGCCTGCTCACGGCCGAGCTCGGTGTGCAGCGTCTTGATCGCGACCTGCCGGTCGAGCACCGAGTCGTACGCGAGGTGCACCGAGGCCATGCCGCCCTCGCCGAGCAGATCGCGCAGCTGGTAGCGGCCGCCGGCGACCGCACGCCCCGCATACCGGCCCTGTGCGCCGTCCTGGCTCATCTTCTGCGTCCCCCGCGGCCGTGATCGATTGGCTTATTCCGGGCCAAGTCTGCCCGAGGGCACTGACACGTCAAGCGCGGTGCCCGTTCCGTGACCGTCTGCGAAAGAAGCGTCGCGGAAGCGTTACAGGTGCCGCGCGGCCGGTACACAGAATTTGCACGCACGGACCTGGGACGGGTTGGATGGCCCGTCCATCTCACTTTCATCTCGGGCCGGAGCCTTGCACGGAGCCTGTAGCGTGGCCCGACGGAGACCGTAACAACCACCGCGCAGACCGCGGGCAGAAACGACGGCGAGGACTGATGGCACAGCAGCAGCGCGCTCAGGGCCCGTCCGACCCCGAGGCGACTGGCGGCGGTATGTCAGATGCGCCGGAGTTGTGGGGTAACGGCGGGCTGGTCGGCGACGGCCGATATCGGCTGACACGCAGACTCGGCCGGGGCGGCATGGCCGAGGTGTTCGCCGCCGAGGACGTGCGCCTCGGGCGGACCGTCGCGGTCAAGCTGCTCCGGTCCGATCTGGCCGAGGACCCCGTGTCCAAGGCGCGCTTCACGCGCGAGGCCCAGTCGGTCGCGGGGCTCAACCACCACGCCGTCGTCGCCGTGTACGACTCCGGCGAGGACGTGGTCGGGCACGGCGTCGTCCCGTACATCGTGATGGAGATCGTCGAGGGTCACACGATCCGCGACCTGCTGATCAACGCCGAGGCCCCCGGGCCCGAGCAGGCGCTGATCATCGTGTCCGGTGTCCTGGAGGCGCTCGCCTACTCGCACCAGCACGGCATCGTGCACCGCGACATCAAGCCGGCGAACGTGATCATCACGGAGACCGGCGCGGTCAAGGTCATGGACTTCGGCATCGCGCGCGCCCTGCACGGCGCGCAGTCGACGATGACCCAGACCGGCATGGTCATGGGCACGCCGCAGTACCTCTCCCCGGAGCAGGCGCTCGGCAAGGCCGTCGACCACCGCTCCGACCTGTACGCCACCGGCTGTCTGCTGTACGAACTCCTCGCGCTGCGGCCCCCGTTCACCGGCGAGACGCCGCTCTCGGTGGTCTACCAGCACGTCCAGGACACCCCGGTACCCCCGTCGCAGGTGTCGAACGCGGCGCCGCCGGAGCTCGACGGGCTCGTCATGCGTGCCCTCGCGAAGGAGCCGGACGACCGGTTCCAGACCGCCGAGGAGATGCGCGGTCTGGTCCAGTACGGGCTGCAGATGCTGTACGACCAGGGCAGCCACACCGGCACCTGGAACACCGGCCCGGTCACCGTCCACGACGGGCTGAACACCCCCGCGGCCGGCTTCGCGGGGACGGCCGCGATGCCGCACCCCGGCGACTCCGGGACCGCGCAGATCCCGGCGCCGATGATCCCGCCCTACGGCGGCGGTGACGACGGCGGCTTCGAGGGACGCGGCAACAAGGGCGGCGGCCGCGGAAAGCTGTGGATCCTCGCGGTGTTCGCCGTGATCGCGATCGCGGCGGGTGTCGCGCTGGCGCTCAACACCGGCGGCGGCGGAGGAGGCGGAGGGACGGGCACGTCGGAGAAGCCGACCAGCACGCACTCCACCAAGGACAACGAGTCCGACCAGACGCCCAGCGACGACACGACGGACCAGTCGACGGACGACACCTCGGGCGACAACTCGACGGGCACGGGCGACACCCCGGACTACACGCCCTCGGAGACGCCGTCCGCGAGCGACGAGCCGACCGACGAGCCGACGGACAAGCCGACGGACAAGCCGACGGACAAGCCGACCAAGCCGACCGAGAAGCCGTCGGAGGACCCGGTGACGCCCACCACGACCCCGACGCAGTCGGAGGACCCGGGCGACGGCGGCGACGGCGGAGTGACGACAGACGGAGTGGGCGGGCTCTGATCGGAGCCCACGACGGCCGGACGGTGTCCGGACGGCCCTGAGACGACAGACGCGCGCGTGGAGCCCGAGAAGGGGCTCCACGCGCGCGTGTCTGTGTCACAAGGTCTCAGAGTCACAGGACGAGGCAGCCGCCCGTCACGGGACCCGCTTCCGGTGCCGTTCCAGGTCGTCCCCCGCCGAGTTCACGCTGGCGAACCGGGGCTCGATGCCGAGGTAGACGGGCTCGTAGGGAGCGCCGTCGACGAGCGCCGGGGCGGGGCCGAACAGCTCCCGTTCGGCGGCGGTCGGCTCGACCGGCTCGCACCGGCCCACGATCTGCACGGACCACAGACTCTCGCCGCGCCGCGCGCGGCTCAGGTTGTCGGTGCCGTACGCGACGACGCTGCCGGCGCACGCGAGGTGGTAACCGCAGTTCAGGGGCATGCGCAGCAGGACGCGCCCGTCCACGACGATGTGGCGGGCGAGCGCGAGGAAGGGCATCGCGCGCATGCTGGTGGCCACCCGGCCGTAGTCGGAGCGGGCGATCAGTTCCACGGCGAGCTGCACGTCGGCGGGCCGCTGGAGGGCCGGACGTTCGTCGGTGGGCATGCCCCCAATGTCCGGGACGAGCGAGGCGGGGAAAAGGGGCACCCGCCCTCCGAAGAGGGGCCTTAAGTCCCTGGTCGGTCACGTTCCTCATCGATCAGCGGTGCTGTTGTTCCGCCTGCATGCGCGCCACATAGGCGGCAGCCTGGGAGCGGCGTTCCATTCCCAGCTTGGACAACAGGCTGGACACGTAATTCTTGATCGTTTTCTCGGCGAGGTGCAGTCGCTCCCCGATCGCGCGATTGGTGAGCCCCTCGCCGATCAGGTCGAGAATCCTGCGTTCCTGGTCCGTGAGCCGCTCGAGTTTCCCGTCGCCCTTGGGAGCCCCTCCGTCCCGCAGCCGCTCCAGGACGCGGGCCGTGGCCACCGGGTCGAGCAGGGACTTTCCGGCCGCCACGTCCCGGACGGCCGCGAGCAGCTCATTGCCGCGGATGTCCTTGAGGACATAGCCCGAGGCACCCGCCATGATCGCGTCGAACAGGGCCTCGTCGTCGGAGAACGAGGTCAGCATCAGGCACTTGATGTCCTCGTGCGCGGAACGGATCTCGCGGCATACCTCCACGCCGCTGCCGTCGGGAAGGCGGACGTCGAGGACGGCCACGTCCGGACGGGTCGCCGGGATACGGGCCAGTGCGTCGGCCGCCGTTCCCGCCTCGCCGACCACCTCGATGTCGTCCTCGACCGAGAGCAGTTCGTGGACCCCGCGGCGGACCACCTCATGGTCATCGAGGAGAAATACACTGATTTTCCCGGTTTGCGGCACGGTGTCAGTGTCACACACGATCATGGCCATTGCCCTCGGGTGAGCTCTTCCCGTGCCCGGGGTGGCCGGGATAACGTGCCGGTGTTCCGGCCCCCTGCAAGGCTGTAACCAGTGCTGTGACCAGCGACTGTTCCCGACCGGCTCGGTTTAGTAGGAAATCCACGTTTCGAAGTAGTTGGATTTCCTATCAAAATCGCAGGTCAGGAGAGGTTTCACAGAATTGTGAAGCACTGGGTAACGTGACTTGTGCAGGGCGCTCGCCGGGGCACCTGTCACGCCTGTTCCCGGCCGAGTGGCACCCACCCCGTGCACGGGTGCCGGAACAGGTGAGCCGATTCCCCGAGCCCAAAAAGCGGGCGAGGGGGACCCCAGCCTTCCGGCAATCCCGGGGGCCGGACCGACGGAGGAGCACACGTGACCGTGGAGAGCACTGCCGCGCGCAAGCCGCGACGCAGCGCCGGTACGAAGAGCGCCGCGAGCGCCAGTACGACCGGTACCAAGAGCGCCGCGAGCAAGCGCGCCGGCGCGGCCGCCAAGAAGTCCCCGGGGGCGACGGGCGGCGAGCCGGAGCTCGTCCAGCTGCTGACCCCTGAGGGCGAGCGCGTCCAGGACGCCACGTACGACCCGTACGTCGCCGACATCACCTCCGAGGAGCTGCGCGGCCTGTACCGGGACATGGTCCTGAGCCGCCGCTTCGACGCGGAGGCGACGTCCCTGCAGCGTCAGGGCGAGCTGGGCCTGTGGGCCTCGATGCTCGGCCAGGAGGCCGCCCAGATCGGTTCGGGCCGCGCCACCCGCGACGACGACTACGTCTTCCCGACCTACCGCGAGCACGGCGTCGCCTGGTGCCGCGGGGTCGACCCGACGAACCTGCTCGGCATGTTCCGCGGCGTGAACAACGGCGGCTGGGACCCCAACAGCAACAACTTCCACCTGTACACGATCGTCATCGGCTCGCAGACGCTGCACGCCACCGGCTACGCCATGGGCGTCGCCAAGGACGGCGCGGACTCGGCCGTGATCGCGTACTTCGGTGACGGCGCCTCCAGCCAGGGCGACGTCCTGGAGGCCTTCAACTTCGGGGCGGTCTACAACGCGCCCGTCGTCTTCTTCTGCCAGAACAACCAGTGGGCGATCTCCGAGCCGACCGAGCGCCAGATGCGCGTGCCGCTGTACCAGCGCGCGCAGGGCTTCGGCTTCCCCGGCGTGCGCGTGGACGGCAACGACGTGCTCGCCAGCCTCGCCGTGACCCGCTGGGCGCTGGAGCGGGCCCGTTCGGGCGAGGGCCCCACCCTCGTCGAGGCCTTCACCTACCGCATGGGCGCGCACACCACCTCCGACGACCCGACGAAGTACCGGGCCGACGAGGAGCGCGAGGCATGGGAGGCGAAGGACCCGATCCTGCGCCTGCGCACGTACCTGGAGGCCGCAAACCACGCGGACGAGGGATTCTTCGCGGAACTCGAAGCCGAGAGCGAGACGTTGGGCAAACGAGTACGCGAAGCCGTGCGGGCCATGCCCGACCCGGACAGCCTCGCCATCTTCGAGCACGCGTACGCGGACGGGCACGCGCTCGTCGACGAGGAGCGAGCCCAGTTCGCCGCCTACCAGGCGTCGTTCGTGGACGAGGGGGGTAACTGACATGGCCGCGGAAAAGGTTGCGCTCGCCAAGGCGATCAACGAGTCGTTGCGCAGGGCCATGGAGTCCGACCCCAAGGTCCTGATCATGGGCGAGGACGTCGGCAAGCTCGGCGGCGTCTTCCGTGTCACCGACGGGCTCCAGAAGGACTTCGGCGAGGAGCGGGTCATCGACACCCCGCTCGCCGAGTCGGGCATCGTCGGCACCGCGATCGGCCTGGCCCTGCGCGGGTACCGCCCGGTCGTGGAGATCCAGTTCGACGGCTTCGTCTTCCCGGCCTACGACCAGATCGTCACGCAGCTCGCCAAGATGCACGCGCGGGCGCTGGGCAAGATCAAGCTCCCCGTCGTCGTCCGCATCCCGTACGGCGGCGGCATCGGCGCCGTCGAGCACCACTCGGAGTCCCCCGAGGCGCTGTTCGCGCACGTCGCCGGCCTCAAGGTCGTCTCGCCGTCGAACGCCTCGGACGCCTTCTGGATGATGCAGCAGGCCATCCTGAGCGACGACCCGGTGATCTTCTTCGAGCCGAAGCGGCGCTACTGGGACAAGGGCGAGGTCACCTGGTCCACCAGTGGCTCCGACGCGGACGACGCCATCCCCGGGCCGCTCCACAAGGCCACCGTGGTGCGCGAGGGCAGCGACCTGACCCTCGTCGCGTACGGCCCGATGGTGAAGGTCTGCCTGGAGGCCGCCGCGGCCGCCCAGGAGGAGGGCAAGTCGATCGAGGTCCTGGACCTGCGCTCGATGTCCCCCATCGACTTCGACTCCGTCCAGGCCTCCGTCGAGAAGACCCGGCACCTGGTCGTGGTGCACGAGGCCCCGGTGTTCCTGGGCACGGGCGCGGAGATCGCGGCCCGCATCACCGAGCGGTGCTTCTACCACCTGGAGGCGCCCGTCCTGCGCGTCGGCGGCTATCACGTCCCGTACCCGCCGGCACGCCTGGAAGAGGAGTACCTTCCGGGCCTGGACCGGGTGCTCGACGCCGTCGACCGCTCGCTGGCGTACTGAGGAGAGGGTCGTGACGACGATGACTGAGAAAGCGTCGGGACTCCGCGAGTTCAAGATGCCCGATGTGGGCGAGGGACTCACCGAGGCGGAGATCCTCAAGTGGTACGTCCAGCCCGGTGACACCGTCACCGACGGCCAGGTCGTCTGCGAGGTCGAGACCGCGAAGGCCGCGGTCGAACTGCCGATCCCGTTCGACGGTGTGGTGCACGCACTGCACTTCCCCGAGGGCACCACGGTGGACGTCGGCCAGGTGATCATCGCGGTGGACGTGTCCGGCGGAGCCGCCGCACCCGCGGCTCCCGCCGCGGAACCCGTGGCCGCGCCGGCCGCGGAGCCCGCTCCCGCTGCGGAGGCCAAGCCCGAGGGCCGCACGCCCGTCCTCGTCGGGTACGGCGTGGCGGTGTCCTCCACCAAGCGCCGCGCCCGCAGGGGCGTCGAGGTCCCGGCCCAGCAGGGCGAGACGCTCTACGCGGCCACCGCGCTCCAGTCCGAGCTGAACGGCCACGGCGCCGCCCCCGCGCAGCGTCCCCTGGCCAAGCCCCCGGTCCGCAAGCTCGCCAAGGACCTCGGGGTGGACCTGGCGACGATCACCCCATCGGGCCCGGACGGCATCATCACGCGGGAGGACGTGCACGCGGCGGTGGCCCCGGCGCAGGCACCGGCTCCGGCCGCCGTGCCGGCTCCGCAGGCAACGCAGGAGACCCCGGTCCGCGTCCAGGCCCCGGCTCCGGCCGCGTCGTACGACGGCGCGCGGGAGACCCGCGTCCCGGTCAAGGGCGTGCGCAAGGCGACGGCCGCCGCGATGGTCGGCTCGGCGTTCACCGCGCCGCACGTCACCGAGTTCGTGACGCTCGACGTGACGCGCACGATGCGCCTGGTCGAGGAACTCAAGCAGGACAAGGAGATGCAGGGGCTGCGGGTGAACCCGCTGCTGCTCATCGCCAAGGCCCTGCTGGTCGCGATCAAGCGCAACCCCGGGATCAACGTGTCCTGGGACGAGGGGCACGAGGGAAACGCCGAGATCGTCCAGAAGCACTACGTGAACCTGGGCATCGCCGCCGCCACGCCCCGCGGTCTGATCGTGCCGAACATCAAGGACGCGCACGACAAGACGCTGCCGCAGCTGGCGGAGGAGCTGGGCGCCCTGGTGGCGACCGCCCGTGAGGGCAGGACGTCTCCCGCCGCGATGCAGGGCGGCACCGTGACGATCACCAACGTCGGCGTCTTCGGCGTCGACACGGGCACGCCGATCCTGAACCCCGGCGAGTCCGCGATCCTCGCGGTCGGCGCGATCAAGCCGCAGCCCTGGGTGCACAAGGGCAAGGTGAAGCCTCGTCAGGTCACCACGCTGGCGCTCTCGTTCGACCACCGCATGGTCGACGGCGAGCTGGGCTCCCGGGTGCTGGCCGACACGGCCGCGATCCTGGAGCAGCCCAAGCGGCTGATCACCTGGGCGTAAGCCCGAGGGACGAACGGAAGGGGCCTGCCGCGCGATGGCGCGGCAGGCCCCTTCCCGTGCGCGGGGCTGATCGGCCCCCGCACGCGTGACTACTTGGCGAAGGCGTAGCTCATGATCTTCTTCGCGTCCGACTCACGGGCCGGGATGGACGTCGAGGCGAGGACCGTACCGATGACGGTCTTGCCGTTGCGGGTGGCGGCGAAGACGAGGCAGTACTTCGCCTCGGGGCCGGAGCCGGTCTTCACGCCGATGGTGCCGCTGTAGCTGCTGAGCAGACCGTTGGTGTTGGTCCACGCGGCCATGTTGCGGGTGGTGCCGGTCTTCGTGACGGTCTTCGCGGAGTACGACTTCGTCTTCACGATCGACTTGAACGTGGAGCTCTTCATCGCACTGCTGGCGATCTTCGTCAGGTCGCGCGGCGTCGAGTAGTTGGAGCCGTTGCCGATGCCATCGAACGAGTCGAAGTGCGTGTTCGTCAGGTGCAGGCTCGACGCGGCGGAGTTCATCTTGCCGATGAACGACTTCACGCGGGCGGCACGGGTCGAACCCGATCCGAACTTGTCGGCCAGCGCGTAGGCCGCGTCGCAGCCCGACGGCAGCATCAGCCCGTACAGGAGCTGGCGGACGGTGACCTTGTCGCCGACGATCAGGTGCGCCTGCGAGGCGTTGTTGGCGACGACGTAGTCGCTGTAGGCCTTCTGGATGGTGACCTTGGCGTCCAGGTTCAGGTTCGACTGGGCCAGCACCACCTTGGCCGTCATGATCTTGGTCGTGGAGCCCGTGGAACGCCGGGTGTCCGCCGCCTTGGTGTAGAGGGTCGAGCCGGTGCCGTTGTTCATCACGTAGCCGCCCTTGGCGGCGATCGTGGGCGTGGCGACGGCGCCGGCGGGTGCGGCGCCGAAGGCTCCGGCGGCCAGAACGGCGCCGGTGGTGACGGTCACAGCGGCGGCCCTGCGGAAACGCGTGCCCTTAATGCCGGTAATCAAAATGAACGCTCCGTATGCGCGAAATGCCCCTGGGAGAACGGCACATGACAATGCCGTCTGGTGTACCGACTCCCCAGAACGGCAAAGGGATGTACGGCGAAACGGTGAAGTTTATGTGACCTGCGTTACATCAAGTACCCGACGGGGTCCGCATGCTGGAACTCCGCCCGGCATGCGTACGTGTTGTATCTATGATGTGCGCATGCCTTCAGCCCCACCTGCCCCGGCGCGACAGCCCGTGAAGCAGCCGCCCGCCGCCGACCGCGTCTACGCACACGTCAAGCAGGGTGTCCTGGAACGCCGTTACGAGGGCGGGACGCTGCTCACCGAGGGCGAACTCGCCGACGCGGTGGGCGTCTCGCGCACCCCGGTCCGCGAGGCACTGCTGCGTCTGGAGGCCGAAGGCCTCATCAGGCTCTACCCGAAGAAGGGCGCGCTCGTCCTGCCCGTCTCCGCCCAGGAGATCGCGGACGTGGTCGAGACCCGCCAGCTCGTCGAGGAGCACGCCGCCCGCAAGGCCGTACCGGCGTCGCCGCGGCTCATCGCCCGCCTCGAGGAACTGCTCGCCCAGCAGAAGGAGCAGGCCGCCGCGGGGGACCTGGCCGCCGCCGCGGTCACCGACCGCTGCTTCCACGCCGAGATCGTCCGCAGCGGCGGGAACGAGATCCTCTCCCGGCTCTACGACCAGCTCCGCGACCGCCAGTTGAGGATGGGAGTCGCCGTGATGCACGCCCACCCCGACCGGATCACCAAGACCCTCACCGAGCACGAGCAGATCCTGCAGGCCCTGCGCTCCGGCGACGCCGACGCGGTGGTCGGCCTCATCCACGGACACGTCAGCTGGTTCTCCAACCTGGCCCGGGGCGAGGTCCGATGAGCTCCTCGGCCACGCTGCCCGGCGACCCGCCCGGCGGCCGGCGCGCCGTCGCCGTCTGGGGCGTCGGCGTCGCGGTCTACTTCGTCGCCGTCATCTTCCGTACGTCCCTCGGCGTGGCCGGGCTCGACGCGGCGGACCGGTTCCACGTGGGCGCCTCCGCCCTGTCCACCTTCTCCATCCTCCAGCTGCTCGTCTACGCGGGCATGCAGATACCGGTCGGGCTCCTCGTCGACCGGCTCGGCACCAAGAAGGTGCTGACCATCGGCGTCCTGCTGTTCACGGCCGGACAGCTGGGTTTCGCGTTCTCCTCCTCGTACGGCATGGCGCTCGCCTCGCGCGCGTTGCTCGGCTGCGGTGACGCGATGACCTTCATCAGCGTGCTGCGGCTCGGCACCCGGTGGTTCCCCGCCCGCCGCGGGCCCCTCGTCGCGCAGCTCGCGGGCCTGGTCGGCATGGCCGGCAACCTCGTGTCGACGCTCGTCATCGCCCGCCTGCTGCACGGAGTGGGCTGGACCGCCGCGTTCGCCGGCAGCGCCGCCGCCGGTGTCGTCGTCCTCGTCCTGCTGCTGCTCTTCCTGAAGGACCACCCCGAGGGGCACGAGCCCGAGCCGTTCCCGCACCGCGGCGCCGCCTACGTCCGCCGGCAGATCGCCGCTTCCTGGCGGGAACCCGGCACCCGGCTCGGTATGTGGGTGCACTTCACCACGCAGTTCCCCGCGATGGTGTTCCTGCTGCTGTGGGGGCTGCCGTTCCTCGTCCAGGCGCAGGGGCTCTCCCGGGCCACGGCCGGTGAACTGCTCACCCTCGTCGTCCTGTCCAACATGGTCGTCGGACTCGTCTACGGCCAGGTCGTCGCCCGGCACCACCAGGCGCGGCTCCCGCTGGCCCTCGGCACCGTCGCGGCGACGGCGGTCGTGTGGGCGACGGTGCTGGTGTACCCCGGCGAACACGCGCCGATGTGGACCCTGATCGTGCTCTGCACCGTCCTCGGGGCCTGCGGACCCGCCTCGATGCTCGGCTTCGACTTCGCCCGCCCCGCGAACCCGCCGGAACGTCAGGGAACCGCCTCCGGGATCACCAACATGGGCGGTTTCGTCGCCTCGATGACCACGCTGCTGGCCATCGGCGTCCTGCTCGACGCCACCGGCGACAACTACCGCATCGCCTTCGCCGCGGTGTTCGTCCTGCAGGCGCTCGGCCTCAGCCAGATCTTCCGGCTGCGCGGCCAGGCGGACCGTCGCGAGCGGGAACGGCTGGTGGCGAGCAGGGTGGAGACGGTGCACGTCCCCGCGTGACCGCCGGACGCCGCCGGGGCCCTGTGCCGCCTCCCGGCGCGGGGCCCGCCCGTGCCGTCCCGCCCGCCCGCCCACCCGGACGGACAGCCTCGTGGGCCGAAGGGCTACGGCGTGACCGTGAAGTTGCGCAGGATCGCCGTCGTCAGGTCCGGGTCGCCCTCGGTCTTGATCCGGTCGGCCACGGAATCCGCGGTCACCCGGCCGCAGGCGAGACGGACATAGGTCTCCCAGTCCAGCGACAGGCTCGCGGCGGGACCGAGGGAGGGCGCGCCGTCTATCGAACCGCGCCCGTCCGCGTCGATCCGGACCGTACGGAGGAACTCCACGGGCCCGTGCACGTCGAAGACGACCGCGGAGTTCGCCGGCGCCCCCGCGTCCTTCGCGACCACCTTCGGCAGAGCGGCCAGCAGGTCGTCCCGCACGATCAGCGAACCGGGGGAGTCGAGATTCCCCGGCTGTCCCAAGGTGACGCGCAGATCCTGCTCGTGCACCCACACGTCGAACGCGCGGTTGCGCATGGCCTGTTCGAGGGTGACCTCGGTGCCGAGGGGGCCGCGCACCTTGGCGTCGGGCTGGCGCGTCTCGTTCCGCAGCTGGCGGTTGCGGCGGATCACCGTGTACTCCAGCTCGGAGGTCATCTCCGGCGCCGTGTGGTGACGGCGCACGTCGACCTGCATCTCCATGTACCGCTGGTGCTCGTTCGACACGTGGTAGAGGTCGCGGGGGAGTGTGTGGATCGGCCGCGGGTCGCCGAGCATCTCGCAGTCCAGTCCGATGACATGCGAGACGATGTCACGAACCGACCATCCCGGGCAGGGAGTCCGCCGGTTCCACTCACCCTCCACAAGCGGCTGCACCAGCTCGGATATCGCGTCGATCGAGTGGGTCCAGGCGTCGGCGTAGGACTGAAGGCTGGGATGCAGACTCACGGAACGGGACCCCTCGGGCGGTTGGACGCGGGCAGTGCACAGGCAGCGGGTGTCTTGGGACGCTAAGTTACGCTGCTGTGTGGCACCCCGGCAGTGCTTTCGTGTGACGATCGTAGGCCCGTATCGACGGCTCGAATGCCAGGACGGTGGTACTGTGCGCGCCTCTCTCCTCCAGATCGACGTAAACGACGACGAATCGGTCGCCGCGCGCCGGCGCCGTGTGGCGGATCTGGTACGAGATCAGGCCGGAGTCGATCTCGTCGTGCTCCCCGAGCTGTGGACCACCGGCGCCTTCGCCTACGAGGAGTTCGCGGCCGAGGCCGAACCGCTCGACGGCCCGACCCACGAGGCGATGGCCAAGGCGGCGAGCGACGCGGGCGTCTGGCTGCACGCGGGCTCGATCCCCGAGCGGGCGCCCTCCGACGGCTCCCCCTCCGAGGCCCCCCTCTACAACACCTCCCTCGTCTTCTCCCCCTCCGGAGAACGCGTCGCTTCCTACCGGAAGATCCACCGCTTCGGCTTCGACAAGGGCGAAGCCGTCCTCATGGCGGCGGGCGACGGACTGGTGACGGTCGGGCTCCCGCAGACCGTCATCGGCGTCGCCACCTGCTACGACCTCCGCTTCCCCGAGCTGTTCCGCGGCCTGGTCGACGCGGGGGCGGAGATCCTCGTCGTCCCGGCCGGCTGGCCCGAGCGGCGCCGCGCCCACTGGACCCTGCTCGCCCAGGCGCGCGCCGTCGAGAACCAGTCGTACGTCCTCGCCTGTGGAACGGCCGGTACGCACGCGGGAGTTCCCCAGGCCGGACACTCGATCGTCGTCGACCCGTGGGGAGAGGTCCTCGCCGAGGCGGGTTCCGGCGAGGAGATCCTCACGGTGGAGTTCGACCCGGCGAAGGTCGCGACGACCCGGGAGCAGTTCCCGGCGCTCAAGGACCGGATGCTGGGCCTGGAGCCTCCCCGCCGCTGACCCGGGCGCCCGGACCGGCCCGTCGTCGCGTTCCGGCGCCGTCAGTCGTCCCCCCGCTCCTTCTCCGCCAGGTGGATCACGCACACCGCCACCGCGATGAGCAGCGCCTGGTCCGCGTCCTCCCGGACGACGTCCACGCCGTACGTGTCGCGGACGTGCAGCCAGCGTCGGGAGATCTGCGCCAGCAGCTCGTTGTCGTAGTCGATGGCGAACTCGCGGTCGAGGATCTTGCCGCTGACGTCGAGTTCGGTGCCGTCGACCAGGGAGACCCGGTAGTGGTTGCGGAGCAGGGACAGACGCTTGCGCTTGATGGTCGCCAGCGGTTCGCCGTCCCGCTCGATGATCATCGTGTCGCGCAGCGCGAGCATCTTCTGGTGGATGTCGATCAGGACGCGTCCGCGGGTGTCCTTCAGCTCGAAGGTGTCCCGCAGCCGCATCGCCTTGCCGTCGACGAGGAAGACCTTGTTGCCGTGGTCGTCCTCGATCCAGTAGTCGTCACCGAAGCCGAGCAGCCGGTCGCGTACGAGGTATCTCATGTCCTCACCGGTTCCCCGACGGACACCCGGAAACGCCGCCGGTAGGCCGACGGACTGAGAGGGCGGGGGCCGCGGGGGCCGGAGGACGAGGTCGGGGCCGGCCGGAGGCGGGCGCTCGACGCGATGTCCGTGGCAGGTGGCACCCTTGATCCATGAACGACTCCGCCCCGACGTCGGCCCCGACGCCCACCTCCCGCCGTGCCCGTGTCCGTGCCCCCGAGCTGATCGGCGCGGGTGGCTGGCTGAACACGGGTGGTCAGCAGTACACCCTCGCCGACCTGCGTGGTCGGATCGTCGTACTGGATTTCTGGACCTTCTGCTGCATCAACTGCCTGCATGTCCTGGACGAGCTGCGGGAGCTGGAGGAGAAGCACCGGGACACCGTGGTGATCATCGGGGTGCACTCGCCGAAGTTCGTGCACGAGGCGGAGCATCAGGCCGTCGTCGACGCCGTCGAGCGGTACGGGGTGGAGCACCCGGTGCTCGACGACCCGGAGCTCGCGACGTGGAAGCAGTACGCCGTGCGGGCCTGGCCGACGCTCGTCGTGATCGACCCCGAGGGGTACGTCGTCGCGCAGCACGCCGGTGAGGGGCACGCCCACGCGATCGAGCGGCTGGTGGAGGAGCTGGAGGCCGAGCACGGGGCGAAGGGCACGCTGCGGCGCGGCGACGGGCCGTACGTGGCGCCGGAGCCAGAGCCGACCGTGCTGCGCTTCCCCGGCAAGGCGCTGGCCCTGCCGAGCGGAAACCTGCTGGTCAGCGACACCACCCGGCATCAGCTGGTGGAGCTGGCGGAGGACGGCGAGACGGTCGTGCGGCGCATCGGATCCGGCGTCCGGGGCTTCGTGGACGGCCCGGCGGACACGGCCGGATTCAGCGAGCCGCAGGGTCTCGCGCTGCTCGACGAGGGCACGGTCGTCGTCGCGGACACGGTGAACCACGCCCTGCGCCGGGTCGATCTGGCCTCCGGCGAGGTCGGCACGCTCGCGGGCACGGGCCGCCAGTGGTGGCAGGGGTCGCCGACCTCCGGACCCGCGCCCGAGGTCGACCTGTCCTCGCCGTGGGACGTCGCCCTCTTCGGCGGCAAGGTCTGGATCGCCATGGCCGGCGTCCACCAGCTGTGGGCGTACGACCCGGCGACGGAGACGGTCGGGGTCGTCGCGGGCACGACGAACGAGGGTCTGGTGGACGGACCGGGCCCCGAGGCGTGGTTCGCGCAGCCGTCCGGCCTCGCCGCCACCGAGGAGCGGCTGTGGCTGGCGGACTCCGAGACCTCGGCACTGCGCTGGGTCGACCGGGACGGCGCGGTGCACACGGCCGTCGGTACGGGGCTCTTCGACTTCGGCCACCGTGACGGTGCCGCGGACCAGGCCCTTCTCCAGCATCCGCTGGGCGTGACCGCGCTGCCGGACGGCTCGGTCGCGGTCAGCGACACGTACAACCACGCGCTGCGCCGGTACGACCCGGCGACCGGTGAGGTGACGACGCTGGCCACGGATCTGCGGGAGCCGAGCGACGCCGTGCTGGTCGGGGCCGACATCGTGGTGGTGGAGTCGGCCCGGCACCGGCTGACCCGGCTGCGGCTCCCCGAGGAGGCGGTGCGGGTGGAGTCGGTCGCCCACCGCACCCAGCGCGCGGCGACCGAGGTCACCCCGGGCGCGGTCCGGCTGGACGTCATCTTCCAGGCTCCGGCCGGGCAGAAGCTGGACACCCGGTACGGACCGTCCACGCGCCTGCTCGTCTCCGCGACGCCGCCGGAGCTGCTGCTCACGGGTGAGGGCGCGGGGACGGATCTCGCGCGGTCCGTGGAGCTGAACCCGGCCGTGGAGGAGGGTGTGCTGCACGTCTCGGCGATGGCCGCTTCCTGCGACGACGACCCGGCGAACGAGTACCCCGCGTGCCATGTCCACCAGCAGGACTGGGGCGTTCCGGTCCGGCTCGTCGAAGGCGGTGCGGACCGGCTGCCCCTGGTGCTCGCCGGCATGGACGGCTGAGGGCGGCCGAGAGACAGCTGACCGACGGTGAACGGCTGAGTTCGCCCGGCCCTGCTGAACCGGACCAGGAGCGGTCCGGTTCAGCAGCGGCGGCTGTACGGCCGGCGCGGGCTCGGAGAATCGCCCGGCCGTCGTCGTCGGACGGCTTCGGATCGGCTCGACGAAGCCGCACGGAGCGGCATCGGCTCGTCGGAGCCGTCCGGTTCGGACCGGCCGCCCGTGGGTGTCGGACCGGGCCGGACGCCCGTGGACGTCCGCTCGCGGTCAGACGCCGTAGCCGTCGTGGTAGCCGTCGCCGCGGTGGTGACGCTCCTCCACCACCGTGGTGGTCGGCTCCATGACCACGCGGCGCCGACGGGCGACGCTGCTGAAGGTGGCCACGCCGATCAGACCGACGATCATGAGGATCACGCCGACCACGTGGAGGTTGACCCCCGCCATGTGCCAGTCGGTCGCGAACGTGAGGATCGCACCTGCGGCGATCAGGATGATGCATCCGCCCAGGCCCATGGGTGTCCGCCTCCTTGAAGTAGCAACTCGGAGTCATTCGGGGCTTGTTCCGGGTACCCGGGACCCCGCGAGCCATGCGGAGGCGAGCGCTCACGTCACAGGCCGCCGGTCCCGGACGCGGGGCGGCGGCCTGTGACCTGGGGCGGGGGCTATCCCTCCAGGAACGCCACCAGCGCGTTCGTCAGGAGGAACGGGTCGTCGGCGCCGCAGAGTTCGCGGGCGCTGTGCATGGAGAGGATGGCCACGCCGATGTCGACCGTCCTGATGCCGTGCCGGGCGGCCGTGATGGGACCGATCGTCGTGCCGCAGGGCATGGAGTTGTTGGACACGAAGGACTGGAAGGGCACGCCGGCCTTCTCGCAGGCGGCGGCGAACACGGCACGGCCCGAACCGTCGGTGGCGTAACGATTGTTGACGTTCACCTTGAGGATGGGCCCGCCGTTGGCGCGCGGGTGGTGCGTCGGGTCGTGCCGCTCGGCGTAGTTGGGGTGCACCGCGTGACCGGTGTCGGAGGACAGGCAGACGGTGCCGGCGAAGGCGCGTGCCCGGTCCTCGTAGGAGCCGCCGCGGGCGAAGACCGAGCGTTCCAGTACGCCGCCGAGCAGTGGTCCGTCGGCGCCGGTGTCGCTCTGCGAGCCGTTCTCCTCGTGGTCGAAGGCGGCGAGGACGGGGATGTACGACAGTCCGGTGTCGGCGGCGGCGACGGCGGCCAGGGCGGCGGTGCCGGCGTGCACGGACAGCAGGTTGTCCATCCGTGGGCCCGCGACCAGCTCCTTGTCGCGGCCGAGGTAGGCGGGTCTCTCGACGGAGTGGGTCATCAGGTCCCAGCCGGTGACCTCGCCTTCGGGCAGCCCCGCCTCGTCCTCCAGGAAGGCGATCAGGTCGCCCTCGCGGGGGTCGCCGAGGCCCCAGATCGGCTGGAGGTGGCGCTGCTTGTCGAGCTTGAGGCCGTCGGTGCTGACCGACCGGTCGAGGTGGATGGCGAGCTGCGGTACGCGCAGCAGGGGCCGGTCGATGTTGACCAGACGGCTGGAGCCGTCGCGCAGGGAGAGGCGTCCGGCGAGGCCCAGGTCGCGGTCGAGCCAGGAGTTCAGCAGGGGTCCGCCGTAGATCTCGACGGCCACCTGGCGCCAGCCGTGCGCGCCGGTGTCCGGCAGCGGCTTGACGCGCAGGTTGGGGGAGTCGGTGTGTGCACCCACGATCCGGAACGGCGTGTGGGGCTCGGCCCCCTCCGGCACGTACCAGGCGACGATCGCGCCGCCGCGCAGCACGTACTTGCCGCCGCTTGTGGCGTCCCACGCGTCGGTCTCGGCGACCTGACGGAATCCGGCCTTCTCGAGCCGCTCGGCGGCGGTCGCCACGGCGTGGTACGGCGTCGGGCCGGCCGCGAGGAAGGACATGAGGTCGTCGGTGTGGCCGCGGTCGAAGCGGGTGGGTGCACTCATGGGTTCACCTTAACGACGCACGAGGGCCCGCTCCCGGGGATGGGAGCGGGCCCTCGTAAGGGGGATGTGAAGGGCGGACACCTTGGGGCACCTGACTGGATGGACAGGTTCCGGTTCGGTGGACCGCCTGGCGCCCGAGGGGCCGGCGCCTCTAGAAGGCGGCCTCGTCCAGCTGCATCAGGTCCAGGTCGACGCCCTCGGCGAGCTTGCGGGCGCCGGTGACGCCCGGCAGGACATTGGCGGCGAAGAACTTCGCGGCCGCGATCTTGCCGGTGTAGAAGGCCTTGTCCTTGGCGGCGGCCGTCTCCAGCTTCTCGGCGGCGACGGCGGCACCGCGCAGCAGCAGGTAGGCGACGACGACGTCGCCGGAGGCGAGCAGCAGGCGGGTGGTGTTGAGGCCCACCTTGTAGATGTTCTTGACGTCCTGCTCGGTGGCCGCGAGGTCGGTGAGCATCAGGCCGACGATGGCCTCCAGCTCGACGGCCGCCTTGGCGAGCTGCTCACGGGCGGCGGAGAGGTCCTCGCCGCCGGTGCCGAGCGCCAGGAACTTCTTGATGTCCTCGGCGAGGGAGTTCAGCGCGGTGCCCTGGTTGCGGACGATCTTCCGGAAGAAGAAGTCCTGGCCCTGGATCGCGGTGGTGCCCTCGTACAGGGTGTCGATCTTGGCGTCGCGGATGTACTGCTCGATCGGGTACTCCTGCAGGAAGCCGGAGCCGCCGAACGTCTGGAGCGACTGGGCGAGCTGCTCGTAGCCCTTCTCGGAGCCGTAGCCCTTCACGATCGGCAGGAGCAGGTCGTTGAGGGCCTCCAACGCGGCGGTGTCCTCGCCGGTGGTCTCCTTGACCTGGATCTCGTCCTGGATCGCGGCGGTGTGCAGGACCAGGGCGCGCATGCCCTCGGCGTAGGCCTTCTGCGTCATCAGCGAGCGGCGCACGTCGGGGTGGTGCGTGATGGTGACCTTGGGCGCGGTCTTGTCCATGAAGTTCGCCAGGTCGGGACCCTGGACGCGCTCCTTGGCGTACTCCAGGGCGTTCAGGTAGCCCGTCGAGAGGGTGGAGATCGCCTTCGTGCCGACCATCATGCGGGCGAACTCGATGATGCGGAACATCTGGCGGATGCCGTCGTGCTTGTCGCCGATCAGCCAGCCCTTGGCGGGGTGGCGGTCGCCGAAGGTCATCTCGCACGTGTTGGACGCCTTGAGGCCCATCTTGTGCTCGACGTTCGTCGCGTACGCGCCGTTGCGCGCGCCCAGCTCGCCGGTCTCGAAGTCGAACTCGTACTTCGGGACGAGGAAGAGGGACAGGCCCTTGGTGCCCGGTCCGGCGCCCTCGGGGCGGGCGAGCACGTAGTGGAGGATGTTCTCCGACATGTCGTGCTCACCGGACGTGATGAAGCGCTTCACGCCCTCGATGTGCCAGGAGCCGTCGTCCTGCTGGACGGCCTTGGTGCGGCCGGCGCCGACGTCCGAGCCCGCGTCGGGCTCGGTGAGGACCATGGTGGAGCCCCACTGCTTGTCGACGGCGATCTTCGCGATGTGCTTCTGGACGTCGTTGCCCTCCTCGAAGAGGATCCCGGCGAACGCCGGGCCCGAGGAGTACATCCACACGGCCGGGTTGGCGCCGAGCACCAGCTCCGCGTAGGCCCAGATGAGGGAGCGGGGGGCGGTGGAGCCGCCGATCTCCTCGGGCAGGCCCAGACGCCAGTACTCGGAGTCCATGAACGCCTGGTACGACTTCTTGAAGGAAGCCGGGACCGGGGCGGTGTTGGTCTCGGGGTCGAAGACGGGAGGGTTGCGGTCGGCCTCCGTGAAGGACTCGGCCAGCTCGTTCTCCGAGAGGCGTGTCAGCTCCTCCAGGATGCTCTTGGCGGTGTCCGTGTCCATCTCCGCGAACGGGCCGGTGCCGTACAGCTTGTCGCGCCCGAGTACCTCGAAGAGGTTGAACTCGATGTCGCGGAGATTCGACTTGTAGTGCCCCATGGCGACGGCTCCGTTAAGGGATCGGCGAGGCACTGACTCCTCGCGCCTAGATTCACGTACCAGCAAGTAGCTACGATGATGCTACCCGTCAGTAATAAGAAGCAACCCCGGATGGGCCATATGTGGCCCACTACTCTTTGACGCATGTACGGCTACGAGCAGAGCGCAGGCGCCCAGCAGGGGTACGTCCCGCCGCAGCAGCAGATGCCCGGGCAGATGCCGGGCGGGCAGATGCCCGGCGGGTACGGACAGCAGCCGCCGCTGTATCCCGAGCCGTCCCCGCCGTCCCTCGCGGACGCGGTCCGCGCGTTCACCACGGGCTCGATGGCCGCCGAGGACTTCCAGCAGGTCTTCGCGACGTCCAAGGTGTACTGCCCGCGCGGCGACAACCCGGGGTTCCTGGCGCTGCACAACACGCAGCAGCCGGTCATCCCGATGTTCACCTCGCTCAAGGAGCTGCGCCGCTACGCCGGCAAGGAGTCCAAGTACTTCGTGATCACCGGCGCCGAGGTCATCGACCTGCTGCCCACCGGCTACGGCTTCGTGATCGACATGGAGGGCGAGCACCGGATGGTCTTCGACGCGAAGGCCGTGGAGCAGATGGTGGACTTCGCGATGCGCCGTATGTACGGCTGACGCGCCGACGCCGTACGGCTGACGCGCCGACGCCGTACGGCTGACGTGCGGACGCCGTACGGCTGACGTCTCGACGCCGTACCGCCGGCGTGTGGCCGCCGTACGACTGGCGTGTCGCCGCGCGCCCGGCCCGAGGCCGGTGCCCCGTGATGCCGACGTGCCTCACCCGGACAGGGACGCCCGGAGGGAATGCCCTCCGGGCGTTCGTCGTTACGGGTGGCAGAAAGTTCAACGCTCAACTAAACTCGAAGCACAAGGAGGTACCGACATGCCTGCAGTGACCGTCGAGAACCCGCTGGCCCTGCCCCGAGTGGCTGCGCCGGCCGACGCCGTGGACCGTCCCGTGCTGACCGTGACGACCGCGCCCAGTGGCTTCGAGGGCGAGGGTTTCCCGGTCCGCCGCGCGTTCGCCGGGATCAACTACAAGCACCTCGACCCGTTCATCATGATGGACCAGATGGGCGAGGTGGAGTACGCGCCGGGCGAGCCGAAGGGCACCCCCTGGCACCCCCACCGCGGCTTCGAGACCGTGACCTACATCATCGACGGCGTCTTCGACCACCAGGACTCCAACGGTGGCGGCGGCACCATCACCAACGGTGACACCCAGTGGATGACGGCGGGCTCAGGCCTGCTGCACATCGAGGCGCCCCCGGAGTCTCTCGTCATGTCCGGCGGTCTCTTCCACGGCCTCCAGCTGTGGGTGAACCTCCCCGCCAAGGACAAGATGATGGCCCCGCGCTACCAGGACATCCGCGGTGGCACGGTGCAGCTCCTGAGCACCCCGGACGGCGGCGCGCTGCTGCGCGTCATCGCCGGTGAGCTCGACGGTCACCAGGGCCCGGGCATCACGCACACGCCGATCAGCATGGTCCACGCCACGGTGCGGCCGGGCGCCGAGCTCACCCTGCCGTGGCGCGAGGACTTCAACGGCCTCGCGTACGTCCTCGCCGGACGCGGCAGCGTGGGAGCGGACCGCCGGCCGGTGCACACCGGCCAGACCGCCGTCTTCGGCGCGGGCTCCTCGCTGACCGTGCGCGCGGACGAGCAGCAGGACTCCAACACCCCCGACCTGGAGGTCGTCCTCCTCGGCGGGCAGCCGATCCGCGAGCCGATGGCCCACTACGGCCCGTTCGTCATGAACACCCGCGACGAGCTGCAGCAGGCCTTCGAGGACTTCCAGAAGGGCCGCCTCGGGACGGTCCCCGCGGTGCACGGCATGTCGGAGGGCGGCCTCTGAGCGAGGCCGGGTCCTCCGGAGCGAGCGGCCCGCGGGCCGGGCGCCGCCGCTCGCGAGCGTTGAACACGGGAAGCCCCGTCCGCCACGGCGGACGGGGTTCCTCGTGCGCCCGTCGCTCCGCCCCTCCCCCGCCTCCCTCGCCTCCCTCGTTCGGCCGCCCCGGAGCGCCAGCCGGGCTGACGCATGGTCAGGTGAGGAAGTGCAGCTACTCCCCGAAGGCGCCCGGCGGTTGGCGGCCTGGTGTGTCGTGATCCTGCTCGCGGCCGGGGTGGGATGGGTCGGAATCCTCCTGTGCGGGGAGTTCCGCACGGCGGTGGTCCCGGTGCTGCTCGCCCTCCTCGGCACCGCCCTGCTCGGGCCGCTGTACCGCCGGATGCTGAGGATGCGGGTCAACCAGTCGCTGGCCGCTGCGCTCACCTGTGTCGCGGTGGCCGTGGTGGTGGGCGGCGCCGTGTACATCGTCGTCGCCGCGCTGATCCACACCGGCGGACAGATCGTCACCTCGCTCCGACAGGCGGCCCGTTCCGTCGCCGAGCACTTCGGCGCGGCGGGCACCTCGCTCGACGATCTCGCCGCCCACTCCAAGGAACTGCTGGCCAAGTTCGGCGGCACGGCCGCGGCCAACGTCATCAGCGGGGTCAGTGTCGTGGGCGAGACCCTCGCCATGGCCGTCCTCGCCCTGCTGCTCGTCTTCTTCTTCCTGCGGGACTCGGACCGCGTGGCCGGGGCCCTGCGCATGCTGGCGCCCCGGGGGACCGCCGACCTCGTCGAGGCCATGGCCCGGCGGGCCTTCGGGGCCGTCGAGGGGTTCATGCGCGGAACCACCCTGATCGCGCTCATCGACGCCCTGTGCATCACCGTCGGACTGCTGATCCTGCGGGTCCCGGGCGCGGTGGGGCTCGGCGCGCTCGTCTTCGTGGGCGCCTTCCTGCCCTACCTCGGCGCGTTCATCTCCGGCACGGTCGCCGTGCTGGTCGCGCTCGCGGACCGCGGGTTCGTCATCGCCCTGTGGGCGCTCGGGGTCGTCCTCGCCGTGCAGGTCCTGGAGGGGCACGTCCTCCAGCCGATGATCCAGAGCCGGACGGTGCAGATGCATCCGGCGGTGGTGCTGCTGGCGATCACCGCGGGCGCGTCCGTCGCCGGGATCCTGGGCATGCTGCTCGCCGTTCCGCTGACCGCGGCGGTCTTCGGGGTCGTCCACGAACTCCGGGAACTCTACGGGCCCGGTGGGCCGGTAACACCCGGGGTGCCCGGCGTACCGGGACCCTCGGAGGAGCCGTAGCCGGCGGGCCCGCCGAGGTCGGCCTCCGCCGCCTTTCCGAGGTCACCCGCGTCCGGGGCGCCCGGGGTCTGCCCCGGACCGCCCGTGTTCCCGGGAGCGCCGGTCTCCCTGAGCCGCGTGGTCTCCCCGAAGTCGGCCGCGTCCCCGAAGTCGGCCGCGTCGCCGAACGCCTCCAGGGCCTCCAGCATGGCGGCGTCCCGGGAGGTCTCCGCCCTGGCGGCCTCCGGGTCCTGTTCCTCCGAGAACTCGAACCAGATGCTCTTCCCCTCGCCCCTCGGGTCCACCCCCCAGGCGTCCGCGAGCAGTTCCACGAGGACCAGCCCCCGTCCGGACGAGGCCAGTTCCCCGGGATCACGCCGGTGCGGCAGGTCGTCGCTGCCGTCGGTGACCTCGATCCGCATCCGCCGCTTCCCCGGCTCACCCGTCACCGCGGCCGCGAGCAGCGCGTCGGCGTCGGTGTGCACCAGGACGTTCGTGATCATCTCGGAGACGAGGAGGACCGCGGAGTCGAGCTGGTCGGCGGAGGCCCAGTCGTGCAGCAGCTCGCGCAGTTGCTGGCGGGCACTCGCGATCCGCTCGGGCTCTGCCTGCGCCACGGTCAGCATCGTGCGGCGCACCGTCGGCCGCACGGTCGGCGTCGCGCCGCCGTACCCGCGCTCCGCCTCCCGGGACAGCAGCAGCACCGCGATGTCGTCCTCGCGGCGGTCCGCCAGCGGGCCGGTGGTGTGGTGCGAGGAGGGCCCGTGCACGGCCTGCACGAGGGCGTCCGCGAGGGCCTCCATGTCACCGTCGTGGGACTCGAGCGTCCGGCGGATCCGGCGCCAGCCGGTGTCCAGGTCGTGGCCGCCGGTCTCGATGAGCCCGTCGGTGCAGACCAGCATCGTCTCGCCCGGCTCCAGGACGAGCCGGGTGGTCGGGTAGTCGGCGTCCGGGTCGATGCCGAGCGGCAGTCCGCCCGCGGTGGACCGCATCAGCACCGTCCCGTCCGCCATGCGTATCGCGGGGTCGGGGTGCCCGGCGCGGGCGATGTCGAGCGTGCCGGTGGCCGGGTCGACCTCGACGTAGAGGCAGGTCGCGAAGCGCAGGTCCCCGGGCTCCCCGTCGCCGTCGTCGGCACCGCCGCTCGACCCGTACGTCACCGAGTCCATGACCCCGTAGAGGAACCGGGAGGCCCGGGACAGCACCGCGTCCGGGCGGTGGCCCTCGGAGGCGTACGCGCGCAGCGCTATCCGGAGCTGGCCCATCAGACCCGCCGCACGGACGTCGTGGCCCTGGACGTCGCCGATGACGAGCGCGAAGCGGCCGGTCGGCAGGGGGATCACGTCGTACCAGTCGCCGCCGACCTGGAGCCCGCCGCCGGTCGGCACATAGCGCGCCGCGACGCTCATGCCCGGCATCTGCGGGCCCAGCGTCGGCATCATCGAGCGCTGCAGACCGTCCGTCAGCTCCCGCTCGGTCTCGGCGGCGCCGGCGCGGGAGAGTGCCTGGGCGAGCATGCGGGCCACGGTCGTGAGGACCGAGCGTTCGTCGGGCGTGAAGGAGACGGGATACGTGAAGGCCGCCATCCAGGCACCCATGGTGCTGCCCGCGACGGTGAGCGGCAGGAACGCCCAGGACTGCCGCCCGAAGTGCTGCGCGAGCGGCCAGGAGGCCGGGTAGCGCTCCTTGTAGGCCTCCGGGGAGGAGAGATAGACCGCCCGGCCCGTGCGGACCACCTCGGCGGCCGGGTAGTCCGTGGCCAGCGACATGTGCGTGAAGGGACCCTCGTCACCCGGCTGGTGTCCGTGGTGACCGATGATCGTCAGCCGGTCGCCCTCCGCGCCGAAGACGGCGAGTCCGTCCGGGGAGAAGCCGGGCATGGACAGCCCGGCCGCGACGCGCAGCACCTCCGCTGTGGAGCGGGCCTCGGCCAGCGCCCGTCCCGCGTCCAGCAGGAACGCCTCCCGCGAGCGGCGCCAGTCCCCGGTGACCGGAGTGCGGGCTGCGGCGCCCGGAGGCTGCTCGGTGACCTCCTGGAGGGTGCCCACCAGGAGGTAGTGGCCCGTCTCGGGGTCGACCGTGGGTCTGGAGCGGCTGCGGACCGTGCGCAGCACCCGCCCGTGCCCGTCCATGATGCGCATCCGGGCCTCGGCGAGCGTGCCCTCGGCCACGGCGAGCTGGACCACCCCGTCCATCTCGTTCCAGTCGACGGGGTGCACGTGGGAGCGCACACCCGCCTCGGTGAGGGTCGTCTGCTCCGCGGGCAGGCCGATGAGACGGGCTGCCTCCGCGTCGAAGGTGACGAGGCCCGCGGCGTTGTCCCAGCGCCACAGGCCGGTCGCCAGAGTGGCCAGGACGTCCCCCACAGCGGGCAGGGGCTCACCAGTGCGCATGGGCCCACTGTAGGAACAGGTGATCGGAGCCTGCCACCGAAGCCGTCCGGGGCAAGGGCTGCGCGGGACACCGAGCGGCCCGGGTTGCCGCCCTTGTCCGGGCCACGACGTCGTCCGGCTCGGGGTCACCGGGCCGTCGGGGGCGTCGAGCCGTAAATGGTGGGGAGGTGATCGTGGGCTGCCCGGTACCCTGGGGGTGTTTCACGTGAAACACGCCCCCGATCCGCGAAGACTGGATGAACGACGATGCATCGGTACAGGTCCCACACCTGCGGCGAGCTCCGCGCCTCTGACGTCGGCACCGACGTCCGGCTGAGCGGCTGGCTGCACAATCGCCGAGACCTGGGTGGCATCCTCTTCATCGATCTGCGCGACCACTACGGCATCACGCAGCTCGTCGCGCGCCCCGGCACGCCTGCCTACGAGGCCCTCGACAAGGTCTCCAAGGAGTCGACCGTCCGCATCGACGGCAAGGTCGTCTCCCGCGGCACGGAGAACGTGAACGCGGAGCTGCCGACCGGCGAGATCGAGGTCGAGGTCGGTGAGGTCGAGCTGCTCGGTGCCGCCCAGCCGCTGCCCTTCACGATCAACGCCGAGGACGGGGTCAACGAGGAGCGGCGTCTGGAGTACCGCTTCCTCGACCTGCGCCGCGAGCGCATGCACCGCAACATCCTGCTGCGTACGGCCGTGATCTCCGCGATCCGTCACAAGATGACGGCGCTGGGCTTCAACGAGATGGCGACCCCGATCCTCAGCGCCACCTCCCCCGAGGGCGCGCGCGACTTCGTGGTCCCCTCCCGGCTGAACCCGGGCAGGTTCTACGCGCTGCCGCAGGCGCCCCAGCAGTTCAAGCAGCTGCTGATGATCTCCGGCTTCGACCGGTACTTCCAGATCGCGCCCTGCTTCCGCGACGAGGACGCCCGCGCGGACCGTTCGCCGGGCGAGTTCTACCAGCTCGACGTCGAGATGTCCTTCGTCGAGCAGGAGGACGTCTTCCAGCCCATCGAGAAGCTCATGACTGAGCTGTTCGAGGAGTTCGGCGGTGACCGTCACGTCACCTCGCCGTTCCCGCGCATCCCGTTCCGCGAGTCGATGCTGAAGTACGGCTCCGACAAGCCGGACCTGCGGGCCCAGCTGGAGCTCGTCGACATCACCGACGTCTTCGAGGGCTCCGAGTTCAAGGCGTTCGCCGGCAAGCACGTGCGCGCCCTGCCGGTGCCGGACGTGTCCGGTCAGTCCCGCAAGTTCTTCGACGGCCTCGGTGACTACGCGGTCGAGCAGGGCGCCAAGGGCCTGGCCTGGGTGCGGGTCGGCGAGGACGGTGCGCTGTCCGGTCCGATCGCCAAGTTCCTCACCGAGGCGAACGTCGCCGAGCTGACCAAGCGCCTCTCCCTGGCGCCGGGCCACGCGGTGTTCTTCGGCGCGGGCGAGTTCGACGAGGTCTCGAAGATCATGGGCGCGGTGCGGGTCGAGGCCGCCAAGCGCTCGGGCAACTTCGAGGAGAACGTCTTCCGGTTCTGCTGGATCGTCGACTTCCCGATGTACGAGAAGGACGAGGAGACCGGGAAGCTCGACTTCTCGCACAACCCGTTCTCGATGCCGCAGGGCGGTCTGGAGGCCCTGGAGACCCAGGACCCGCTGGACATCCTCGGCTGGCAGTACGACATCGTCTGCAACGGCGTCGAGCTGTCCTCCGGCGCGATCCGGAACCACGAGCCCGAGATCATGCTCAAGGCCTTCGAGATCGCGGGCTACGACCGGGAGACCGTCGAGGAGCAGTTCGCCGGCATGCTGCGCGCCTTCCGCTTCGGCGCCCCGCCGCACGGCGGGATCGCCCCGGGCGTCGACCGCATCGTCATGCTGCTCGCGGACGAGCCGAACATCCGCGAGACGATCGCGTTCCCGCTGAACGGCAACGCCCAGGACCTGATGATGGGCGCCCCGACGGAGCTGGACGAGACCCGTCTGCGCGAACTGCACCTCACGGTGCGCAAGCCGCAGCCGAAGTAGGCGCGACACAGCGGTGGGGCCGGCCCGGCAGCGGGCCCGGCACAGCAGAGTGGCTCGGAACCGACGACGGTTCCGGGCCACTTTCGCGTACCTGGGGAAACCACAGCCCGCACCCATGCTGCTGACAGGTGGAATCCCTACGTTCCGCCGCATGACTGAGCCCCAAGAACCGGCGCACCAACGGAACATGACCCGGCGCACGTTCGTCGTCGCAGGCGGAGCGGCTGTGGCGGCCGTGGGCGTGGGCGGCGGCGTCGCCGCGACCGCGTTCGCCGACGACCGGGCGGCCGGCACGCCGTCGCCCGCGTCGAGCGCGGAGACCTGCTACCGACTGACCTCGGAGACCACCGAGGGCCCCTACTACATCGACGCGGACAAGATCCGCCAGGACATCACCGAGGACGAGGAGGGCATCCCGCTGGCCCTCGCGCTCACGGTGATCGACGCGGAGACGTGCAGACCGGTCCGGAACGCAGCGGTGGACATCTGGCACTGCTCGGCGCTGGGCGTGTACTCCGGCTACGAGTCCATGAGCAACGGTGGTGGCGGAACTCCCCCGACGGGCGAACCTCCGACCGGCACGCCGACCGGCGAGCCCCCGACCGGTGGACCCGGCGGCCCGGGCGGCGGCGGTGGCGGTCACGCCGAACCGACCGACGACGAGCGGTACCTGCGCGGTACGTGGCGGACGGACAAGCACGGCCACGTCGCCTTCAGGACGGTCTTCCCCGGCTGGTACCAGGGCCGTTGCGTCCACATCCACGTGAAGGTGCACGTGGACGGCACCTGGACCGACGCGGGCTACGAGGGCGGCCACACCTGCCACACGGGTCAGCTCTTCTTCGCCGAGAAGGCGGTCCTGGCATCGGCGGAGGTCGCCCCGTACTCCACGAACACCACCACCCGCACCACGCTGGACGAGGACACGATCTACCCGGACAACGGCCACGAGGGCGGTCTCCTGTACCTCACCTACGACCGAAAGCACATCGCTCGTGGCGTCCACGCCCACCTCACGATGGGCGTGACCCCGACAGAAACCCATGACACCACGGAATCCCAGCCGTCGGCCGAACCGTCGGCGTCTCCGTCGGGGGCCTGACTCCCCGCGCCTGAGGGCTCGGACCGCCACTGTCCGACGGTGCCGACCGGGTCGGCCCTCGCTCTCAGGGTTGTTGGGCCTTCGCTATGCGGGCGAGTTCCTTGCGGATGAGGGCGAGCGGGAAGTGGTCGTCGCGGTCCATGTTCAGCATCGTGAAGAGCGCGGTGACGTTGCCGACGCGGACCAGGACGTTCTGTTCGCTCCGGATGGACACCCGCTTGCCGCTACGGAGGCCGGCCGGTTGTTTGAGCGCAACGGTGAACCTGAGAGCGATCGACTCGTCGCCGAGACGGGGGATCTTCTCCCGGGCGACATGCTCGGTGTGCTTTCCCGTGAAACCGAAGCCCGTGAAGTCGGAGCAGGTCGTCAGGGACGTACGGACCTGGCCGAACGCCTTCTCGGCGGCGGTGCCCTCGTAGGAGGCGAGGGTGCCGCCGCCCGCCCAGACACTGCCCTTCCAGTTGAAGACCTGGTCGACGACGGCCGTCGCGCCGTGGGCGGCGAGGGCGTCGAGCAGCTTCTGGCAGGAGGCGTCCGAGGCCGGCGGGAAGGTGCTCCCCGTGTCGGCAGGGTGCCGCTCGTCCGCCGAGACCCCGAGGTTTCCCGGCACGTCGTCCTCGGTGAGGGCGACCGCCTTCAAGGTCTGCGCGGAGAGAGGCGGTTGCGGCGCGGCCGTGGTGGACGCGGTCGTCCTGGGGGTGCGGTGCCACCCGACGCCGGGGCGGCGGACGTCTCCCCGCCCGTGCCCGCGCACGCGGTGAGCCCCCACGCCGTCAGCGCGGCGCCTGCAAGCAGCAGCCACCCGTTCTTCCGCACCCGCATCCGAGCCCCCAGCCCGACGGTCACACGTGACGCGGCCGTCCCGTGTGCCTCAACGGCCGCATCGTACGGGGCGTTTGACTCAGGTGTCGTACGTGCCGTCCCACGGTTCGGTGAAGCCGAGGCGGTCGGGGTAGAGCTCCGCCCAGGGCTCGCCCTCGTCGACTCCGCTCAGCAGGCCGAACAGCACGCCGTCGACCGTGAGTTGGAACGGGCGGATCGCGATGTCCGTGTACGAGCGCCGGGGCAGGCTGCGCAGCAGCTTGGCCAGGTGGACGCGGGCGCGCGAGAGCACGGAGGTGTCGCCGTGCGGGTCGTTCTGCTGCTCGGCCCATGTGCCGGCGCACCAGATCTCCGAGTCGCGGTAGCGCCCCTCGGAGTCGAAGGTGTGGAGCACGGTGTAGAGCCGTTTGTGCTCTTCCCAGCCGTCGTCGGGACGGAACCCTTCGGGGAAGGCGTACGTGATCGACGCCAGGAACTGACCGTCCGCGTACCGGCCGATGGTCTCGGTGCGGCGCTTCGGTTCGTAGGCGATCGGAATGACCTCGGGGACTGCCATGGCGGAAACCATACGGGTGTACGGGGACCTTATGGCGCCGGGGTCCACTCCGGATCGGAGGGACCGGACAGAAGGCGTTTTTCCGGCTCTCCACCGGGCCTTCACGGGGACTCAGCCGGTCTCGACCAGGTATTCGGCGTCCCGGCGGTGGCTTCGGCGGGTGCGGCCCTGAGATGGCGAAAGGGGGTACGGACGTATGGTCCCGTACCCCCTTTTCCCAGGCGCGGAGCCTCAGGAGAGTGACCGGTATCCGCTCCAGCCGGTGGCGATCCTCGTACGGGATCCGAACGATCCCTTGCCGTCCCCGCTGTTGCGGTACAGGTTGCCGCCGGTGTCCCGGGAGACCAGGTCGGCCCTGCCGTCGTCGGTGATGTCACCGACGCCGACGACCACGTTGTAGGAGCTGCCCCAGTCGCCGAACACCTTCACTCGCGCGGCGAAGGTTCCGTCCCCCTTGCCGTTGTAGCGGTAGAGGGTGTTGGACGTGTCCTGGGCGAGCAGGTCGCCGACGCCGTCGCCGTCGAGGTCACCGGCGCCCACGATCTTCTTGTAGCCCTTCCAGCCGTCGTAGAGCTTCACGCGCGCGGACAGCGTGCCCGTGCTCGTTCCCTTGTAGAGGTAGACGGTCCCGCTGGACGCGACGCGCGCGATCAGGTCGGGGCGGCCGTCCCCGCTCACATCGCCGGGCGAGGTCAGGACGTCGTACTGCGTCCAGCCGCTCGTCGCGAGCGTCGTGTACGACGTCGTCGGCTTGACGGCGGCGCCGCAGCCCGGCTTGTACAGCCGCAGGGCTCCGGTGCTCAGGCGGACGAGGACGTCGTTGCAGCGGTCGCCGTTGAGATCGCCGAACGGCACCGCCTTGACGGTGGTGGCCCAGCCGGAGCCGCTGATCTTCTCGCCGAACGTGCCGTTGCCGGTGCCCGACTGGAAGGTCAGGCCGCCCGACGCGTTCAGGGTGAGGAGGTCGCCGCGGCCGTCCGGCCCCTCCGGGCTGGTGAAGTCGTGCCGAACCGGCGCGCCTCCCTCCAGATAGCCCTTGCCGGTCGCCACGGTGACCGCCGAGGCGGTGCCGGTGCCGGTGGCCTTGAGGGTCCAGGTGAACTGCCCGTTGGGGAAACGGGCGTTGTCGACCGTCGTGCCGTACCAGTCCGTCCCCACCGACACGGTGGACGCGCCCCCGGTGACCGTGCGGGTCGCCTTGCCCCGCGCGCCGCTCTGGACGGAGGCGAAGGTCACCGACCAGGAGGTGACCGGGCGGGACAGCAGCCAGGAGCCGTGGAAGGGAGTGCCGGAGCCGACGAAGTCCGACGCCTCGGACGTGAAGGCGGTGACGGCCGACGGCGTGACACCGGTCCTGGCGAGGTGCGTCCGCTCGTACAGGTCGGTCCAGGCCACCAGGCCCGTGTACTCGTCGACGGTCCACTTGAAGCGGCGGTCCATGGCGAGGCCGGTGTCGGCGACATCGGTGGCGAGCACCCGGCTCGTGCCGGTCGCCGCGTCCGTCAGCACCAGCGTGCCCGCGGCGTGGTCGTGGCGGACGGTGAAGCCGTCGCCGAGCAGCACGTCGCCGCCGCTCATCGCACGGGAGACGGCACTCTTCGTGTCGTACACGCCGGCCGAGCCGCCGCACGTCCAGTACACCCAGCGGCCAGCCGCCTGGAGTTCGCCCGGCACGCAGGACATGCCCGGAACGGTCACCGTCGCGAGGGTCTTGTCCTCGGTCAGGCTGTACGAGGTGAGCTTGCCGGTCGTCGAGGCGCTCCAGAGGGTCGAGCCGTTCAGCGCGGCGGCGCGCACGGACCGCTTCAGCTTCTGGCCCTGACCGAACTCGCCGATGTACTGCTCGGGGGAGGTGCCCCCGGAGTCGTAGACCGCGTAGTTGTCCGAGACGTCGACGATGTGACCGCCCGTGGTGCCGAACTCCAGAGTCCAGTCCGAGGAGCCGTCCAGCAGGGCGACCAGCCGGTCCTTGCCGGTCAGGCCGGTGCCGGTGGTGCCGAGGAACGCGTCTCGGGGGTTGTTGCCGAGGTTGCCCCAGAGCATCGAGCAGGTCGCGCCCGTGTACGGGCACCGGGTGAGCACCTTGTCCCCGGCCTCGGGCGCTGAGGCGGTGAGCTGTCCGCCGACCACGGCGAGCGTGCGCAGCGAGGTGGTGTCCGTGGTGCCGCTCGGGTCGTCCTCGGCGACGCGCAGACTGCCGCGGCTGAGGGCCAGGCCGGTCTTGGCGTTCTCCGTCGCCGGGATCAGGGCGAGCTGCTCCAGGCCGGGCGTGCCGTCCGCGGCCCGGGCGAACCGCCGCACCCACCAGTCGCTCGCGGCGGGGCCGCCGGTGACGAGGGCGGTGTCGCCGGGCGCGCTGAGCACGTACGCCCCCGCCTTGGCCGCCAGGGTGCGTGAGGAGATGTCCTTCAGGGAGTCGGCCCGCAGCTCGCTGGTGCCGGTGCCGGTGTGCAGCGGCAGCAGCAGCCAGTCGCCCGAGAGCACCGGGGCGCCGTCGAGCTGGGCACCGGGCGCGGGCAGGTCGATCACCTGCTCCGGGGCGCCCGGGTCCGTGCGCGGCCTGACGTGCAGGTTGCCGCCGGCAGAGTCGTACCAGCCGATCCGGTCGTCGCTGAGGACGGTGTACGGCCGCGCGTCCATGCCGGAGAAGACCTGGGTGGCGGTGGCCGTGGCCAGGTCGAGGTAGTACAGGTAGCTGTCGACCTTGAACAGCACGCCATGTGCGTCGGCGGCCGTGACGGCGCCCGAGGTGATCCGCATCCGGTCGGGCGTGATGGCGCGGGAGCGCCAGGTGCCGTCGACGAGGTCGTGCACCGACCACTCGGTGAGGACCGTCCGTCCGGCCAGCCCCCGGTACGCCTCGTCCGAGGTGAACGTGGACGTCGTCCGGGTCGCCGGGTCCCACAGGGCGACGGAGCCCGCCGACGGCAGTGCGACCAGGTCGCCGTCGCTGCCGTACCAGCCGGTCGGGCAGGTCGACGAACCGATGCTCGCGCAGGCGCCCGTGGGCGCGTACACACCGTCCGCGGTCCTGACGACCGTGCTGGTGCCGTCGTCGTAGTCCGTCCACAGCAGTCCGGTGACCCCGGTCTGCCGGTGCAGGAAGCCGCTCGCGCCGGCCACCAGCGGGCGGTCGGCGCGCGGTCGGGTGTCGGCGGGGTCGGTCAGGGTGATCTCGGAGGCGTTCGCGGCCGGTGCGGCCGGGTCCGCCGAGGCGCCGTTCTGAGGTAGAACGGCGATGGCCGCGGCCGCCATGACGACCGCGAACGAGGAGACGGCCGCGGCAAGGCCGCGCCGTCTCGGGGCGTGTCTGCCCACGTGCGTTGTCCCTCCCCGTGAGGGCTTCCGCCCTCGTACAAGTGAGCGGACTTTACCAGGGCTTGACCAGTGCCCCGACGGAGAGGGGTGCCGCGGCTGAGCCGGGTCGGGCCGGGCTGCGGCGAGTGGGGCTACTTCGCCACGTACTGCGTGAGGATCGCCTGGACCTCGTAGATGTCGACGCCCTTGGTGAAGGTCTTCTGGATGGGGAGCGCGGTGCCGGAGACCCAGATCTTGAGCTCGGCGTCGAGGTCGAAGGTGCCGGCGGTCTCCACCGCGAAGTGCGTGATGCTGCGGTACGGGACGGAGTGGTACTCCACCTTCTTACCGGTGATGCCCTGCTTGTCGACCAGGATGAGGCGCCGGTCGGTGAACAGGATGGTGTCACGTATCAGTTGGTACGCCGCGTGGATCTGCTCGTTCTGGCCCAGCAGGCGAGCGAAGTCCTGTTGTGCCGCGGCCGGGTCGACGGTGTGCGCGTTTCCGAAGAGTGCCATGGATGATCCCCCCACTCGGTGGACTCGTCCGTCCACTCGTGTCCCAGGAAGCCGGAGGCTTCACCTGATCTTGGCCATGTATACCGTCCGGGCCGGGGTACGGACAGAGCACGAGGGAGTTCTGTACGGCATCGCTCCCGGCACGCGAAGAGCCCGGGAACCGATCGTTCCCGGGCTCCTGCCGACCGGTCGCCGTTACTCGGACGTACCTCCGAAGCGCTCCTTGTACGACTCCAGGTCCTCGTCCGTGATCTTCGCGAAGAGGACCGGGGGAACCGTGAACGGGGTGCCGGAGGGCACCGAGGACAGGGCGCGGACCTCGTCCTGCGTGACCCACGTCGCCGTGTCCTCGGCCAGCGCGAAGGCCGAGCGCATGGCGCGGGCGGACGACGGGATGAAGGGCTCGGAGACCACCGAGTAGAGGTGGATCAGGTTCATCGCGGTGCGGAGGGTCAGCGCCGCGCCCTCGGGGCTGGTCTTGATCTCCAGCCAGGGGGCCTTCTCCTCCAGGTAGGAGTTGCCGGCCGACCACAGGGCGCGCAGCGCTGAGGCCGCCTTGCGGAACTGGAGGGCCTCCATCTGGGTCTCGTACTCGCCGAGCAGGCCCGCGATCTCCTCGCCCAGCCGGGTCTCGGCCTCACCGGCCTCCGCGCCCGCCGGGACCTCCTCGCCGAAGCGCTTCTTGGAGAAGGACAGCACGCGGTTGACGAAGTTGCCGAGGGTGTCGGCCAGGTCCTTGTTCACCGTGGCCGTGAAGTGCTCCCAGGTGAACGACGAGTCGTCCGACTCGGGGGCGTTGGCGATGAGGAAGTAGCGCCAGTAGTCGGCGGGCAGGATGTCCAGGGCCTGGTCGGTGAAGACACCGCGCTTCTGGGACGTGGAGAACTTCCCGCCGTAGTACGTCAGCCAGTTGAAGGCCTTGACGTAGTCGACCTTCTTCCACGGCTCGCGCACGCCCAGCTCGGTGGCGGGGAACATGACGGTGTGGAAGGGCACGTTGTCCTTCGCCATGAACTGCGTGTAGCGGACCGGGTTCTCGCCGGAGTCCGCGTCGTACCACCAGGACTTCCAGTCGCGGTTCTCCGGGTCCAGGTCGGACCACTCGTTCGTCGCGCCGATGTACTCGATCGGGGCGTCGAACCAGACGTAGAAGACCTTGCCCTCGGCGGCCAGCTCCGGCCAGGTGTCGGCCGGGACCGGGACACCCCACTCCAGGTCACGGGTGATCGCGCGGTCGTGCAGGCCCTCGGTCAGCCACTTGCGGGCGATGGAGGAGGCCAGCTGCGGCCACTCGGACTCGTGACGGGCCACCCACTCCTCCACCTCGTGCTGGAGCTTCGACTGGAGGAGGAAGAGGTGCTTCGTCTCGCGGACCTCCAGGTCCGTCGAGCCGGAGATCGCCGAACGCGGGTTGATCAGGTCCGTGGGGTCGAGGACGCGCGTGCAGTTCTCGCACTGGTCGCCGCGGGCCTTGTCGTAACCGCAGTGCGGGCAGGTGCCCTCCACATAACGGTCCGGGAGGAACCGGCCGTCCGTCGGCGAGTACACCTGACGGATCGCGCGCTCCTCGATGAAGCCGTTCTCGTTCAGTCGGCGCGCGAAGTGCTGCGTGATCTCGCGGTTCTGCGCGCTGGAGCTGCGGCCGAAGTAGTCGAAGGCCAGCTCGAAGCCGTCGTACACCGCCTTCTGCGCGTCGTGCGCCTGCGCGCAGAACACGTCGACGGGCAGACCCCGCTCCTTGGCCGCCAGTTCGGCGGGGGTGCCGTGCTCGTCCGTCGCGCAGATGTAGAGGACGTCGTGACCGCGCTGGCGGAGGTACCGGGAGTACACGTCCGCCGGGAGCATGGACCCCACCATGTTGCCCAGGTGCTTGATCCCGTTGATGTACGGAAGGGCGCTGGTGATGAGGTGTCGAGCCATCGCGGGCTGCTCCCAAGTCGCTACGTGGGGTGACGACCGCCTCGGTTCCCCGGCCGGCGCGTCGTCATCGGTGAACCTTGAAATCGTAGCCGACACGCGCGGGCCGCCCGCTTCCCGTTCTGCAGGGTGGGAAGGGGGCGGCCGGGTGCTGCGCTGCGGGGTGGTCGGTTGAGCTACGGGCGCCAGTTCTCCAGCACGCCGTCGTAGACCTCGACGTCCGTCAGTTCGCGCGGGGTCGGGCCCGCGTGGAAGAAGGCCGTGTTCCCGGTCTTCAGCCTGCGGAGGTAGTCGAAGGCCTTGTTCTCCGGCTCGCCGAACGCGACGAAGGAGAAGAAGACGCCGGGGTGGTCCTTGGCCGCGTCCGCGAGGGACTGGGTGGCCGGGGTCTTGGCGTCGGGGGCGCCGTCCACCTGGAAGATCACCAGGGCCGGGCCCGTGGCGTCCGACTTCTGGTAGTGCGTAACGACTTCCTCGACCGCTGCGTGATAGCTCGTACGGCCCATGCGGCCGAGGCCGGCGTGCAGGTCGTCGACCTTGTTCTCGAACTCGGCGAGGGTGAGGGTGCCGGTGCCGTCCAGCTCCGTGGAGAAGAAGACGACGTGGACGGCCGCCTCCGGGTCCAGGTGGGCGGCGAGGGCGAGGGCCTGCTCGCCCAGGGCCTGGGCGGAGCCGTCCTTGTAGTACGCGCGCATCGACGAGGAGCGGTCGAGGACGAGGTAGATCTTGGCGCGGGTGCCTGTCAGGTCCCGCTTGTCCAGCGCGGTACCCGCCTCCTTGTACGCCGTTGCCAGCGCCGGGGCCTTCGACTTGACCCTGGTCAGGGGGACCGCCGGGGCTCCCGGGGCTGCGGCGGCCAAGGGGGCCACCGGGGTGGCCTCCGCCGTGACCGGCGTCTCCGGCTCCGCCTCGACGACGGGCTCGACCGCTGCCACAGGCGCCGGCTCGGGCTCAACTACGGGCTCGGGCTCGACGGCCGGCTCGGGCGCAGCCACGGGTGCGGGCTCGGCCGCAGCGACAGGCGCCGGCTCGGGCTCGATCACGGCCGCGGGCTCGACGACGGGCTCGACCTCTGCCACAGGCGCCGGCTCGGGCTCGACGACCGGCTCGGCCGCAGCGACAGGCGCCGCCTCGGGCTCGATCACCGTCGCCGGCTCGATGGCCGCCTCGGGCTCGGTGACCTCGACCGGTTCGACCACGGCGTCGGGCTCCGCTGTCGGCTCGGGCTCGATCACCGCGACGGGGCCCGCCTCGGCGACGACGACGTGCTCGGCCTCGACCACCGGTCCGGCGTCCGCTACGGGCTCCGCCTCGGGCTCGGCCTCGGCGACCGGGGCGACCTCGGCAGCCGGCTCCGGGGCCGACGGGGACTCCTCCTTGGGGGAGGACGTCTGCTTCGGGACCGTCACGTTGTCGAAGGCCGCGGAGACGAGGTCGTCGACGGCGGAGGGGTCCGGCTCGGTCGAGGGGGACGGGATCTTCGGCCCGGGGTCAGGGAGCCGGGTGGAGACCGGGTCGGTCTCCGGAGTGGGGGCCGGAGTCGGCTCGGCCTCCTGAGAAGGAGCCGGAACCGTCGGCGTTGCCTCTCGCGAGGTCTCCGCGTCGGCGTCACGACCCTTGCGTGAGCGGCCGAACGCATTCCGCAGGAGAGTGAGAATGCCCATGTGCGCAACCCTTCGCGTGAGTTGATCCCGTCAATCCCTGGCCAGGACGGACACGTAAGGTTAGCGGCCACAGAAGGTGATCTTCGGCAGGGGCGGCCCGCTGGTCAGAAGGCCGGTCAACCCCCCTTGTGGGCCAGCCTCGTTCACTCTGCGTTCGCCCTCAGTGCGGTGAAGCGATGGTGCGGGCCGCCGCGACCTCCTGGCGCAGAGGTTCGAGCACGCTGCCCGACGGGCCGGTCAGATCCGTGCGGACGGCGACGAGGACGTCCGATGCGCGGAGTCCGTCCGAAAGCTCCCGAAGCTGGCGCGCGATGGTGGTGATCTCGGCGGCCGACGGTTCGGCCGCTCCCTCTCGGACGCGGACCCGTGCGGCGGTCGTCGCGTCCACGATCCGTTCGACGGCGACGACCAGCGGCATCCAGGCGGCGGCCCGGCGCCCGTTGGGCGGCGGTTCGGTCAGGGCGCGCTGGAACTCCGTACGGATGGAGGACAGGTCGCGGTACAGGCGGCGCCTGCTGCGCGCGCGGGCCGCGGGCTCGGCGCGGTCGCCGAACGCCAGCTCGACGTACTCGGCGGTGTCCGCGACCGCGTCCGCGAGCCGGTCGCCGACCCGGGCGTGCCAGCTCTCCGGCCACAGCAGATACCCCGCCACCAGGGCGATCGCGCAGCCCACGAGGGAGTCGATGAGACGGGGGACGACCAGGCCGGTGCCCTGGTGGTTGAGGATGTCGGACAGCAGGAGGATCACCGGGGTGATCGCCGCCGTCTGGTAGCCGTAACCGCGGGGTGTCAGAGCCGGGATGAGCGGGGCGAGCAGCAGGATCACGCCGACGTCCGCCCAGCCGCGCGGCACCACGGTCAGCACCGCCGCCGCGACGAGAAGACCGGCGACCGTGCCGAGCGCGCGCAGCAGCGCCCGGGAGAACACGGACCCGAAGTCGGGCTTCATGACGAAGGTGATGGTGAGCGCGACCCAGTAGGAGCGCGGCACGGCGACGGTCGAGACCAGGACCTGGGCGAGGCCGATGCACAGGGCGAGTCGGATGCCGTAGCGCCAGGAGGCGGCGGACATCAGGACGCCGCGGGTGGCGCGCGCGGCGCGGACGCGGAGGGTGGCGGGCCGGCCGAGACGGTCGTCGAGGGGGTCGGGCGACACGTCCGTGACGACGCCCGCCGCGTGCCGTACGGCGTGGTCGACGGCGCGGGCGGTCTCGTCGGCGGGTGCGGGCAGTCGCAGTTCGACGGGGGTGGTGGAGCCGGTCTCGACGGCCTCGGCGAGCAGGTGCACGGTGGCGGGGATCGCGGCGGGCAGCGGTTCGCCCCGCTGGTGGGCGGCGGGGGCGGACTCGACGACCGGGGTGACGGCGTTCAGCTGGGCGAGCAGCCGGACCAGTTCGGGGCTGCGGCCGTGGTGGAAGACACGGCGGGCGAGGACGACGTCGTAGGACTCGTTGAGGGAGCGGGTGACGGTGAGGCGGAGGTCCTCGTAGTCGCCGGTGCCGCTCGCGGCGAGCAGGTCGCCGACCTTCCGGTAGGTGTCGGCGACGGCGGTCCGTTCCGGCATCCCCGACCGCAGTGGCCAGGCCAGCAGCGCCAGCAGGAGGACGAGCAGCCCGCCGCCGGTCATCAGGAGCGGAGCGAGCCACCAGGAACCGGGCAGCGGAAGTCCGGCGCCGATCACGCAGTTGAGGAGGAGCAGCAGCCCGGCGACGGAGGCGACGGCGCCGATCGAGGACGTCATCCCGGAGACGAGGGCGACCCCGGTCACGGCGGCGACGGCGACCCAGCCGTGGCCGAAGACCAGGGCGCCGATCGTGACGCCGACCGCGCCGAAGAGCTGCGGCACGGCGATGTTGAAGATCCGCATGCGGTACGCGTCGGCCGTGTCGCCGATGACTCCGGACAGCGCGCCCATGGAGGCGAGGGCGCCGTACGCGGGCTGTCCGCAGGCGAGGCCGACGGCGAGCGGCAGCGCCATGGCGACGGCGGCGCGGGCGACGGCGGGCCGGTTGACCGGGGCCCGCTGCGGGGTGAGGTTCCTGACCAGCCAGTCGGGTGGGGTGAGGCCGACGGGGAAGGCGCGGGGCATGTCCCAAGTATGCGGGTTTCGGTGGCTCGTCAGGGCCGTAGGGCGGTCATCCCCGCTGGTGGAGCGTCAGATCGACGACGAGGGCGCGGTGGTCGGTGTCGCTGATCCGCAGGAAGGCGGCCCGTCGGGCGGAGAAGTCGGCGGAGACGAGGACGTGGTCGATCTGCGCGCCGAACTCCGGCGTGGTCCTGGCGGGCCAGCTCGGGGTCCGCGGTGAACCGGAGAGCCGCGCGCTGTCGCGCAGCCCGGTGTCGAGGATGCGGCGGAAGGCGGCGTGGTCCTGGGAGGCGTTGAAGTCCCCGGCGACGATCGTCGGCCCGCGGCTGTTCGCCGCGTAGTGGCGCAGCGCGCCGAGCTCCCGCCGCCAGACGCCGACCTGCCCCGGGAGCGGGGGCATCGGGTGGGCGAGCTGCAGCCCGACACTGTGGCCGCGTACGTCGGCGACCGCGCCCGGCATGCCCATGGTGCCGTGCACTCCGTCCGCGCCCCGCAGCGGGAAGCGGCTCAGCACGACCGATCCGCCGGACCCGGCCCCCTCGACGGCCTCCCGGTACGGATAGGTGCCGCCGTTGCCTCCGAAGGCGTCCTCCAGGGCCCGCGAGCAGCCGTACTCGCACTCCTCGACGAACAGGATGTCGGGCTTGCGCCGCCGGACGGTGTCGATGAGGGAGCCGGTCCCCTGCCCGAACTCCACGTTGGACGTCATCACCCGCAGTTCGGCGAGCGCCGGGCCGCCCGGCCCGCCGGTCCTGCCGTAGGGCTCGATGTACCAGGCGAGGAAGCCGAGGACGACGACTCCCCACACAAGGCCGGTCCGCCACCGGGCGAGCAGGGCGAGCAGCAGCGCGATCGCGGTCGGCACGAGCAGCCACGGCAGGAAGGCGAGCAGCTGCGGCACGGGCGTGATCCCGTCGATGTCGGCGACGCGGCAGCCGGTGACGACGCTCACCCCGGCGAGTAGCAGTCCGGCGAGCCAGGCCGCGACGGTGCGGCCGCCGCGCCGCTTCCTCGGCTCGCGGTACGCGGGTTCCTCCGCGCCCCGCCAGTCAGCCGCCGCAGTGTCCAACTCCCCGCCTTCCGCTCGTCCGCGTGGGATGTCCGCATCCTCCCCCGAAGACGGGGTGCGCGGGGGGAGGGTTGCCCGGGTGGCGGGACGCGGGGAGCGCGGCCGGGGCGTCCCGCCGGTCACAGGGGGGACGGCTCACGCAGCGCGTGGCCGGTGCGCCGCCGTCGCGTCGCCCGTCCGGTGCCGGTCCCCCGGCGGACGGCTCCGGGGCCGGATCAGGCGCCGACCCGCGTGGGCGGTTCCGCGGGGGTCTGCCGGGGTGTGGCGGCGGGCCGCCGGTAGCGGGCGTACGCGCCGGTGAGCGCGGCGCCCAGAGCGACCGTCACACCGACGGCCAGCAGAAGCCAGGAGACGAACCGGAGGGTCTCGGTGAGCGCGTCGTAGACCGCGCCGGCGGCCGTGCGGGACACGCCGTCCGGCAGGCCGGAGAGGGTGAGACCGCGGCCGACGGCGACCGCCACGCCGAGCAGCGCGGCGCCCAGCGCGGTGCCGATGCCCGTGGCGAGGACCGCACGGCGGCGGCACAGGGCGAGGACGATCCCGGCCGCCGCGAAGACGACCGACGCCACAGGCAGCCAGAAACCGGCGACTTCGAGCACGTGGAACCCCTTCCGGAGCCGGGCCAGGTCCTCGGCCCCGAGCACGGTGATCTCGGTGTGCTCGACGGGGATCCGGTCGGCCAGCGGCATGTGGTCGGCGGCGAGCCGGAGTTTGACCCGCTCGGTGACGGGCGCGAGGTCGACGGTCACCGCGCCCTCGCGGTCGTCGCGCAGCGCCCGCATCACCGCGTCGTGGGCGGCCATGTTGGCGGTCTCCCACGCCGTTCGGTACGCCTCGGTCTCGGTGAACGAGCGCACGGCGTCACGGACGAAGTGGTTGACGGGCCCCTGGAGCCTCGGGCGTACGTGGACCTCGCGCAGGATGCCGTCGGTGACACCGGCGGCGACCGCGTCACGGACGTCGGCGTCGGCGGCGAGCGGCGCCACGGTGGCCTCGTACCGGCCGGAGTCGCCGAGTCCGTACATCGCCCACGTCGACAGCGCGCCGAGCGGCGCGAGGAGGCAGGCGAGGACGATCAGCACCGCCGACAGGACGCTCCGGAGACGAGGGGACACCTCTCCAGGCAAGGCCTCCGCACCGCCGCCCGCGAGCCGGTTGACTGCAAATGGGCGCAGACGACCAGCCGAACGGGGCCCGCGGCATCCGGGGCCCACGGGTCCCCTCGGCGCGGCCGGCGGGCTCCGGAGGCCTTCCGGCGCCCGGCCCGGCCCCCCGCGCCCCAGTGGCCCCAAGGCCTCCGCGCCCTCCGGTGGAGGCCTCACTCGAACGGGTGTTACCTGGATCCGGGAAAACTGGGGAGAAGGAGGCCGATATGCGCACCACCCCGGCCCTGCGGACTCTGGCCGCGGCCCTGCTCAGCGGCGGTGTCCTCACCGTCGCCGCCGCCGGCACCTCCATGGCGGCGGCCCCGTCGGCGCCCGCCAACGGCGGTGGCGGCTCGGACGGCCCCGTCCGGGGAACCGTCGTCTCCGGCGGAGAACTGAACGTCCGGCTCCAGCCCAGCACGACCTCACCGGTCGTCGCGGCGCTCTCACCGGGCAGCCAGGACCGCGTCCAGTGCGCGGTGAGCGGGCAGAGCGTCCTCGGCGACACGAGCTGGTACTGGCTCGTGGGCGCGCACGCCTGGGCCAGCGCCGCCTTCGTCGACACCGGCGGCCACCGGGTGCCGAGCTGTTCGGACCCGTGCCCCGGGGAGAAGGACGGTGTGTGGCACAACGCGCACTGGGACCACAACGACCGGGACCTGAGCCAGGACCCCGGCTGGAGCTCGAACGGCTCCTCCTGGACCTTCAGCGTCTCCAGTTCGTGGACCTGGACCGTCTCCGGTTCCTCCTCGGACTCCTGGGACTGGGTCCCGGGTGGCGGGTGAGTGGGTGAGTGAGTCGAGGGAACGCACGAGGCCCCGGCGGTCCGCCGGGGCCTCGTGCGTGCACGCGTTACGGCGTCGCCGTCACCGCGTCTTTCCCAGCGCGTCCTCGTGCGTGTAGTAGTGGTAGAAGGTCGTGGCGAATACGCCCACGGAGACCCCCAGGGACATGAACACGGACCGCAGGATCGTCGTGTCCGTCTGGCTGTAGATGAACCCGAAAGCGCAGCCCGCGAACACGGTCCAGGCCAGGGCGTGCAGGGCGGGGTGCGTCGCCCTCGTCAGCGTGAGGACGGCGTAGAAGGCGGCCGCGAAGACGATCGCGGACACGAAGCCGAACAGCACGTTCCAGCCCGTGAAGGCGCCGGCGTCCCGGTTGATGTTGGCGGCCCAGAAGCCGTAGACGAGACCGGTGGCGACGGGCACCGACCACTTGCCGATGCTGTGCGTGCGGGGCCCGAACACGTCGATCGGTCCCGAGGTGCGCGGTGTCCCTGACACGGGTGCGGCATGCGCCATGGGAGGACTCCTCTCTTCTGGCCCCCGCGTTCCAGGTCACACCCCGCCCGAGCCCCCGGCAACTCGGGACGGGAACGCCCCGCGGCCACTCCTTCGGCGGGACGCTCCCCACTCACCCAGGACGCTGCCGGAGGTGCGGCCGTGCTCCTTCCGGCCGCATGCCGGGATGCGGTGATCATGGTCGCGTGCTTCGCTGAGGTCCATGAAGCTCGTACTCTTCGGCGCCACCGGCATGGTCGGCAGCCGTATCGCCACGGAGGCCTCGGCGCGCGGACACCAGGTCGTCGCGGTGAGCCGGTCCGGGCAGTCCCCCGTGCCCGGTATCGCCGCGACGGCGGCCGACGCCTCGGACCCGTCGAAGGTCGCCGAGCTGGTGGCCGACGCGGACGCGGTGGCGTCGGCGTGTGTGCCGCCCCGGGACGGCTCGGACCCGCGTGAACCCTTCCTCGCCCTCAACCAGTCCCTGGTGGACGGGGTCCGGGCGGCGGGGGTGCGGCGGCTCGTGATCGTCGGCGGCGCCGGCACCCTGGAGGTCGCGCCCGGTCAGGCCGCCTGCGAACAGCCCGACTTCCCCGACGCCCACCTCCCCGAAGCGCTCGCCCACCGCGACACCCTCGCCTTCTACCGGAGCGACGTCGACGACCTCGACTGGACGTACGTCTCGCCCGCGGCCGAGATCGGTCCGGGTGAACGGACGGGCGAGTTCAGGATCGGCGGCGACCGCATGCTCTTCGACGCCGAGGGCAACAGCCGGATCAGCGCCGAGGACTACGCGATGGCGTTCGTCGACCAGTTGGAGATGCCCGTCCACCCGCACGCCCGGATGTCGGTGGCGTACTGAGCGAGCCGGGGGGTGTCGCCCGGATCAGCCCGGGTCCGCGACGCCCGGCCCTGGAGGAAGAGGCGGTACGGCACGGTGGCCGCCCGGAGATCCCTGCTCGACCGACTCCCGCGCGCCGGGCGGCGGGACGCCGTCCAGCGGCAGAAGCCGCTGCTGCTGCGCGGGCGCAGTGTCGCCTGGATGCCCCCGGTCCTGCTGCTCATCGGCATCGCGCTGCTCGACGCGAACACCTCCGGCCGGTTCCGTATCATCTCCTGGGTAGCGCTGGTGCCCGCGATCGCCGCCGCGCTCTGCGGGGTGTGGGGCACGGCGGCCCTCGCGCTGCTGTCCCTGCTCACCTACGTCGTCGTCGACAGCTCCTGGCCGCACCAGCTCCAGACCGGCCTGCCCGACTTCATCCTCGTGCTGGCCGGCGGTGTGCTCGCGGTGCTCGCCTGCTCGGTGCGGGTGCGCGGGGTGCGGCGCATGCTGCACATGCAGGACGTCGCCGAGACGACCCGGCGTACGGTGCTGCGCCCGATGGCGCCGGGCTGGGGCGGCCTGGACCACGCGGCCGTCTACCTGACCGCCGACAGCGAAGCCCGCGTCGGCGGCGACTTCTACGACATCCAGCCGGGACTGCACGGCACCCGGCTGCTCCTCGGCGACGTCCAGGGCAAGGGGCTCGGCGCGGTGGAGGCGGCGGCCGCGCTCCTCGGCACGTTCCGCGAGACGGCGTACCACGAGCCGCTTCTGGAGACGGTCGCCGGACGCCTGGAGGTGCGGATGCTGCGGCACGTCGGCTACTGCGCCGCGCTCGGCCGTGACGAGGGCGACCGGTTCGCGACCGGTGTCCTCGTCGCCTTCCCCGAGGACACCCCGGCCACCGTCGAGGTCATCAACTTCGGCCACGAACCGCCCCTCGTGGTCGGGCCGGCGGGGGTGCGGAGCCTGCCGCCCGGTGACGGCCTGCCGCTGGGCCTGAGCGAGTTGGCGACCGAGCCGCCGCCGGTGCTCCGCGTCCCGCTCGCCGCCGGTGAGACGCTGCTGCTGGTCACCGACGGGGTGACCGAGGCCCGTGACGCGTCGGGCGAGTTCTTCCCGCTCCGCGACGCGGTCACCGCCGCCGTGGCCCGGGACCCGGCCGTCGCCGAACCGGCGCTCCTCGTCCAACTCGTGCGCGACGGAACGCTGGAGCACTCGGCGGGCCGTCTCAGCGACGACACGACGATCTTCGCCGTACGACGCCGGGCGCACGGGTACGCGGGCGACCTGAACGACGTCATCTAGGGGGCGCATCCCGGGTGGCCGGGAGCCGTGGCGAGGGTGGGGGTTCCCGGCCGTCACGTCCCCCCTTTGCATGCGCAGCGGTTACGGTGCTGACGTACGTGATCGATGGGGGAGGGAACCGATGCCCGGAACCGTGCTGCTTCTCGCGGCCTCGCCGGTGGGCAAGGGGTGTCTGGTGGACGCCGCGTCCGTGCTCCCCGTACTCGCGGCCGTCGCCCCGGCGGTGCTGTCGGGCACCGAGACCGCGAACGTGGTGGAGCTGGCCGATCCGTTGGAGCCGCAGGCCGTGCTGACCCGGTTGCGGGCCGCGGCGACGGCGCCGGGACCGCTGACGATGTTCGTGACCGGACAGCTCCAGCTGGACCGCCGGCAGCGGCTCCCCCATCTCGCGCTGGCCCGCACCACTCCGGCGACGGTCCGCTACACCGCCTTCCCCTGGCACTGGGTCACCGAGGAGCTGCGGCTGCGTCCACCGGGCCTGACCAGCATCTTCGTCGATCTCCACGCGGACGCGGCGACCTGGTCCCTGCTCTCCGGCCGCCCGCTCACCGCGGGTCCGTCGACCGCGCTGTACGGCAGGGTCGCCCCGCCGCCCCCGCGTCGTACGGTGGCTCACCCGACATACATGAAGGCCGTCGCCACCCTGCTGCGCAGCGGCCACCGCCCGCCGCTGCCCCAACTGCACCAGCAGGCCCTGACGAGGACGTCGGGCGAGGAGACGGGCCGGCCGGGACCGGCGGACCTCGTGTTCGCACCCGGGCGGAGCGGTCCGGCCGCTCCGGTCGTGGCCGCGGTGATTCCGGCCGCGACCCTTTCGGCCGCGGCGGTCCCGGAGGCCGGCGCACCCGCGTTCCAGGCCGCCCCCGGCCAGTCCTGGGCCGGACAACCCTGGCCCCCCGCACCCGAGTTCACGCCGGTGACCCCGCTGCCCCCGCACGCTCCACCGGCGTCCGGCCGCACCGACCGTGCAGCCTCCCTCGTCACCGCGTCGCTCCCCACCGCACCGCCGCCGCCCCTCACGCCGCCCGGCGGTGAGCCGCGTACGGCCCCGGCCGCGCAGGCGACCCCGCCGTCACCGGCACCGGTTTCCCGGGCGGAGCGACCTGCCGGTGCGGCCCCCGTGGCGCTTCCCGGCCAGTCCCAGCAGCGGAGTTCGGCCCCCCTCGACCCCCACGAGACGATCACCACCGCCGTGCAGGCGGGCCGGCACGGCGAGGCGCTCGCTCTGGCGGGGACGTGGGAGGAGGAGGCGACACGGGTGCACGGGCCCCGTTCCGAGCAGGTGCTGCACTGGATGGAAGTACGGGCCGACCTGGCGATGTTCGCGGGGGACCCGGAGCACAGCTGCCGTACCTGGCTGGCGGTGGCGACGGCCCGGCTGGACTCGGGGCAGGCCCCGGACGCAGCGGAGGTGGAGTCGGCCGTGGACCGGGCGCACCACCAGTGGGGCCGTGTCGACGCACCGGCGCGGGCCCGCGAACTCGGCGCGGAACTGGCCGCCTTGAGACTCCGGGTGCCCGGACGCCGGGAGGGCGCGCTGGACCATGTCCGGCAGCAGTTGCGCCAGTTGCAGACGCAGGCCTGAGTGATGGAGGACGACAGGTCGGCCGTACGGATGGGTGGACGGCGCAGTCGTACGGCTCGGGCGGACGGCGCAGTCGTACGGCTCGGGCGGACGGTTCAGGCGGACAGTGAGGCCAGTGCCCCCGACACCAGGGTCCGTACGCCCGGCGCGACCGTGGAGAGGTCCGGGGCGAAGTGCGGACTGTGGTTGCTGGGCACCGCCTCCAGCCGCGCCATGAGGTCGTCGCCCCCGGGGGCCGCGTTCCAGACGTCGGCCGGGGTGCTGGTCACGAACCAGAAGGAGTAGGGGAGTCCGCCGGCCGCGAGCCGGGAGAAGTCCTCGCTTCCCATCGCCGGGCCGGGGTCGAGGATCGTCCCGGCACCGAAGACCTCGCCGTGCACGGCGGCGATCCGCCGGTCGGTCTCGAAGTCGTTGACCGTCACGGGGAAGTCGTTGCCGACGATCACGTCGGGTTCGCTCGGGCAGCCGGCCGCCGCGCACTCGCCCGCCGCCACCCGCCGCACGGCGGCGATCATCCGCTCACGCACACCCGGCGACTGGGTCCGCAGGTTGAGGGAGATCCGGGCCTCGGACGGGATGATGTTGTGCCGGGTGCCCGCCTCGATACGCCCGACCGTCAGCACGGCGGACTCACGGGCCGCGATCTCCCGGCTGACGACCGTCTGGAGCCGCGTCACGATGTACGCGGCCGTCACCACCGGGTCGACGGTCGACTCGGGCCGCGAACCGTGACCGCCCCGGCCGTGCACCACGATGTCGATGTCGGTCGAGGCGGACATGATGAGCCCCGGGGAGTGCGCGTACAGGCCGGCGGGACCGGGCGCCACGTGCTGGCCGAGCAGCACGTCGGGACGCGGGAAGCGTTCGTGGAGGCCGTCCCCGACCATGCGGGCCGCGCCCTCGCCGGTCTCCTCGGCGGGCTGTCCGACCAGGACGAGCGTGCCGGACCAGGTGTCGCGTCCGGCGGCGAGCGCGTCGGCGGCCCCGGCCAGCCAGGTGACGTGCAGGTCGTGACCGCAGGCGTGCATGACCCCGTCGGTCTCCGAGACGTACGACAGGCCGGTCTGCTCGGGAACGGGCAGCGCGTCCATGTCGGCGCGCAGCAGGACGGTGGGCCCGTCCCCGTTGCGCAGGACGCCCACCACGCCCGTACCGCCCACGCCCTCGGTCGTCTCGTACCCGGACGTGCGCAGCCGCTGCGCGAGGGCGGCGGCCGTGCGGTGTTCGTGGAGCGAGAGTTCGGGATGCCGGTGCAGGTCCCGGTAGAAGTCCTCCAGGGCGGGGACCGGGAGGTCGGCGGTGAGGTCCAGTGCGGTGCGGGCTGCGGCTGAGGTCACCTGGTCAGCGTATGCCGCGCCTCGTGCCGTGGGCAGGGAGCGGCGCGGTGGGCGCCGTCCGGGCGGGAGAGGACGCGCGGACGGCGCCGGCCGGCGGAGGGTCGACGGGTCCGGCGCGGGCCCGGTCACCGTCCGGCGGGCAGGGCTCCCTGCTCGGACGTGCGCGCGGCACCGCTCGGTACGGTCGCTCTCGCCGGGCCGACGTTCGCCACCGTCACCAGCGCGGCGACCGCGAGGAGCGCGGCGAGAAACCCTCTGGAGTAGCGCGCGGAAATACGTCGGAGCACGGTGACCTCACAACAACAGCGGCGTATTAAGCATGCTTAATCCGCCGCTTAACGTAGAGGCTTCCGGGCTCATCTCGCAAGGGGGCCAAGGGAGTTGGACAATAGTCAAAAGCCGGACCGACTTAACTCGGCTTAATGGCATGCTTAACCCATGGCGGAGCGGGACGGCCCGGAGATCATCGGGCGCAGGGTGCAGCAGTTGCGGACGAAACGCGGTCTGACGCAGAAACAGTTGGCGGAACCCGCCTATACCCCGGCGTACATCTCCACCCTGGAGGCGGGACGCGTGCGGGCCTCCGAGCCCGCGCTGCGGCACATCGCGGAGCGGCTCGGCATCGCCTACGAGGAGCTGGCGACCGGGCGCCCCGCCCACCTCGCCACCGGCCTGCGGCTGCGGCTGACCGACGCGCAGCGCACGCTCGCCACCGGCGAGGCCGAGGTCGCCGCCGAGGCGTACACCGCGCTGCTCGCGGAGGCGGTCGCGCACGGGCTGGAGGCCGAGGAGGCGGCGGCGCTCCTCGGGCTCGGCGAATGCGCCCTGGACACCGGGGACCTGGAGACGGCGCGGCGGCGCTTCGAGGAGTCGGAGCAGCGGCTCGGGGACGCCCCGCTGCCGCAGCGGGTGCCGGCGGTGCGCGGCCGGGCGACCTCCCACTATCTCGCCGGTGAACTCCGGTACGCCTGCTACCTGTTCGAGTCCACGCTCGACGAGCTGAACCGGACCGGCCTGCACGACCCCGACGCTCTCCTCCTCCTCTACACGGGCGTCATAGCGCCCTACATGGACATGGGCGCGCACGCCCGGGCAGCGCAGGCCGCCGAGTTCGCCCTCGCCCTCGCGCCGCAGGTCGGCGACCCGGCCCTGGTGGCACGCATGCACCGGTCGGTGGCACGGACGATGATCGCCGAGGGACGGATGGCCGAGGCCGACGTGTCCCTCGGCAAGGCCGCCGAGCTGTACCGGCAGCTCCAGATCCGTACCGAACTCGCCAACTGTCACTGGATGCGCGGGTACCTGTACGCGCAGAACGGTGAACTGGAGCGGGCGGAGACGGAGTTGCGCGAGGCGCAGGCCATGCTCTCCGCCAAGCGGGCCGCGCTCTACACGAGCCAGGTCGCGGTGGAACTGGCCGACGTGCTGCACCGGCGGGGCAAGTCCGACGAGGCCGGCGCCCTGTTGCGCCAGGTGCTCGGGGATCTGAACTCCGAGCGGGGTGCCATCCACTCCGCCGCCGCGCACCGACTGCTCGGCATCATCGCGGAGGACGCCCGCGACACGGAGGCCGCGGAGGAGCACTACGTCCGGGCGATGAGCCTCCTGGAGCGGGCCGGCGCGGCCGGTGACCTGGCCGACCTGTGCAGGCTGCTGGGCGACCTGCTGCGCCGCACGGGCCGCGTGGAGGCGGCCCTGGACGCCTACCGCACAGGCCTCGGTCACCGCACGGCCCCCGGCACCACGACCCTGGGCCCGGCCCCGGCGCAACCCCCGCTCTGACGGCGCCGGGCGCTCCCCTGTATGCGACGGCCGCCGGGCGGAGAACCCGGGAGCGGCGGACGTACGGGTGGGGCGACGAGGGGCCCGCGAAGCCGTCCGCCGGGACTGTGAGAGGCGGCGGGACAGCGAGCCGGGCAGCTCCCGGGCCGGGGCGTGGGAGCGGGGAACGGCGGGAGGGCCGTCAGTCCATGCGCTCCACGGCCTCCTTCGCCTCCAGGAGCCCCGCGCCCGTGGCCTGGCGGTACGCCTTGATCGCTTCGATCTTCTTGCCGTCCCGCAGCAGCTCGGTGACCCGCGGCAGCGACGGTTCCTCCTCGTGGATGCCGAGGTGACCGAGGATCAGGTCGAGTTGCCGCTCGACGCGGGCGACCTTCCGGTGGGTGCGCCCGAGTCGGGCTTCGAGACCGGCGAAGCTCGCGATCATCAGCGCGGTGAGAAAAAGACCCCATATTTCCATGGTCACGGATCTTAGGGTGCCTCGCCCGGAGAGCCCACGCGGCGCAACAGGGCGAGCAGCGTGGCCCGTTCGGGCTCGGTCAGGGGACCGAAGGACGTGGCGAGGATCTCGCGGGCGACGGTGCGGCCCGCGGCGAGGACGCGTTCGCCGGCCTCCGTCAGATGGTGCTCGATCCGGCGGCCGTGACCCGGGTGGCGCTCGACGAGGTGCTGCGCCGCCAGACGTGACGCCAGGGTGCCGAAGGCCTGGTCGCCCTGGAAGGTGGCGACCGCCAGCTCGTGCGCGGACGCGCCGGGCGTCCGGGCGATCGCCCGCAGCGCGTCCCACTGGGCCAGAGTCGTGCCGACCCCGGCGAGCCGGGTGTCGAGCGTGCGGTGGTGCCGGTACTGCGCCTCCTTCACGGCGCGGCCCAGCTCTTCGAGATCGACGGGGCGGGGACGGGACCCGGCGTCCGCGGCCCCCGCTTCCTCATGGTTCGCGGTCATGACCGCATCCTAATCGAGTATCTAAGCTTGCGTATATACGTATGCGTAGATACCGTGGGGCGCATGACCGGAACAGAGATCGCGACCCGTACCCGTACCGTCTTCCCGCGCCCCGACCTCCCCCTGCACCTCACCGAGAGCGGCCCCGCCGACGGCCCGCTCGCCCTCGTCCTGCACGGCGGTGGCGGGCCCGCCACCGTCCAGGGCGTCGCCGCGCACCTGGCCGACCGGCACGGTATGCGCGCGGTCGTCCCCACGCACCCGGGCTGGAACGGGACAGAGCGCCCCGACTGGTTCACCGGCGTCGACGACCTGGCCCTCGCGTATCTGCACTGGCTGAAGGACGAGGGCCACCGTGACGTCCTCGTCGTCGGCTCCTCGCTCGGCGGCTGGACGGGCGCCGAGATGGCCTTCCGCGACGACGGCGCGGTCATCGGCTCACTGGTGCTGATCGACGCCGCGGGCGTGGCCGTCCCGGGGGAGCCGGTCCGTGACGTCTTCGGGCTCCGGCCGGAAGAGCTCGCCGCGTACTCGTTCCACGACCCGGCCCGTTTCGCCGTGGACCCCGCCGCCCTCGGCGAGGAGCGGATCGCCGCCCAGCGCGCCAACATGGCCACCATGCGGATCCTCGCCGGTGACCCGTACATGCACGACCCGAAGCTGCTGAACCGGCTCGGCCGGGTGCGGATCCCGGCCCTCGTGCTGTGGGGCGAGAGCGACCGCGTCGTCACACCGGCCTACGGGCGGGCCTTCGCGGCCGCTTTCGCGCAGGCCCGGTTCGAGACGATCGCCGAGGCCGGCCACCTGCCCCAGATCGAGCGGCCCGCCGAGACGTTCGCCGCGCTCGACACCCACCTCGCCGCGCTCGCCGACAGCAAGAGCACGTCCGCCGGATGACCGAGGCCGGCGCGGCCAGGGGGTTCGCGCCGCGCGCTCGGGAACCGGCGCCCGGAGTCAGCCGCCCGAGGCCCCGCTCTCGCCGCCGGCCCCGTTCGCGGGAGGGGACGACGTCGAGCCGGCCGACGCCTCGATGTCGACCACCGCGCCCACGTCGAGCCGCGCGTACAGCCACTGCGCGTCGTGCGGGCGCAACCCGATCCAGCCGTTGGTCCGGTCGTAGTTTCCCGGCGCCTTCGGGTCGTAGGTCAGGGCCGCGACGAAGCTCTTCGTGCCGTCGGAGCCGGTGAGCTCGATCACCCACGGGATCTTGACGTCGTACTTCTCCCCGAGCCCGACGTCCTCGGCGACCATCCGTCTGACCGTCTCCTTGGCGGTGACCGTCATCCGGCCCGTCGGCGTGGGGGTCTTCGCGGTCCCCGCGGTGAGCGGCATGGTGCGGCCGGACGCCGAGAGCGCGCGCCGGGACAGGTCGACCGTGGCGTTCGGCGTGACCGGCACGCCCGGTGTGCCGGCGGGGCTCGCGGCCGGGGGCGTGCCGTGGTCCGTCCCGCCGCCCAGGCTCACCACGACGACCAGGGCGAGCGCGCCCGCGGCGGAGGCTCCGGCAGCGGCCAGTGCCGTACGGCGGCGGCGCCGGCGGCGTCCCGCCCGGCCCCGGATCTCCGCGCCGGTGAGCGACGGAGACGTCTCGCCCTCGGCGGCCAGCTCCCGCAGTCCGGAGGTGAGTTCATCGGACACGGTCGTCCTCCCTCTCCCCCTCGTCCGACGGGCCCGCGCCGTCCGGTGGACGCGCGGAACCGGCAGGGTCGGCCGCTTCCTCCGAGAGCACCCGTGCCAGCGCCGCCCGGCCCCGGGACAGCCGGGCCTTGACCGTGCCGACGGGGGCACCGGTTTCGGAGGCTACCTGCTCGACGCTGAGGTCGCACAGATGGTGCAGAACGACCGCCATCCGCTGCGCCTCGGGCAGTGAGCGCAACGCGGCGACCAGCGCGGCCCGTTCGGGCCCCGGGCCCGGGGTGTGCTCGGGCGGCGCAGTGCGGCGTACGAGCTCCAGCCAGCGGCGCGCACGGCGCCAGCGGCTCACCGCGAGCCGTATCGCGACCGTCCGTATCCACGCCTCGGGCGCGCCTTCGGCGAGGAACTCCCGCCGCCGGTCCCAGGCGCGGACGAACGCCTCCTGGACGACGTCCTGCGCCTCGCCGTGGTCCCCGGTGAACGCGTAGAGCTGGCCGGTCAGCCGGGGGAACGCGGACGCGTAGAACGCGTCGAACTCTTCCTCGGTCATGCCCCCCGCCGGATGGTGCGGATTTCTCCCGGCCGCGTGCAACCCGGCCGTCGGTGCCGTGCGTACAGGTCCCGTACGTCGCACATCGAAACACATCACAGGGGGATCACCATGACCACGGAACTCAGCCTCGGCCGGGGCCGGTTCGCCCGCGCCTGGGGTGCGGCCGCCGTGTGCGCGCTCGCGCTCACCGGATGCTCGGCGCGGGCGGTGGCCGACGGCGGCGGGAGCGGGACGGAGGAGCGGCCCGCCGCCACGGCCACCGGGACCGGCGACCCGTCGGGCGGCACCCGTCCGAAAGCGTTGGCCACACCGCTCGGTCCGCTGCCCGGCGCGCACATCAACATCACCGAGGGACAGACCGTGGGTGTCGGCATGCCGATATCGGTGACCTTCGACCGCCCGGTGCCGGCCGGTGAACGGGCCGATGTGGAGCGGCGGTTGAAGGTGAAGGCCGACGTCGAGGGGTCCTGGGGCTGGGTGAAGGACCGCAACCTCCTCGACGGGCAGCGCGTCGACTTCCGGCCCCGCGCCTACTGGAAGCCCGGCACGGCGGTCACCGTCCGCGCCGGCGCGGGCATCACCCGGCACTTCACCGTCGGCCGCTCCCTCGTCGCCACGGTCGATGTCCGCACCCACGTCATGACGGTGGAGAAGGACGGCTCCTCGCGCCGTGTCCCGATCACCGCGGGCGCACCGGGGATGGACACCTGGAACGGCACCATGGTCGTCTCCGACAAGGCGACCCGCGTCTTCATGAACTCGCGGACCGTCGGCTACGGCGACGCCTACGCGGGCTACTACGCCTACGCCGTCCACCTGACCACCTCGGGCACCTACCTCCACCAGAACCCGAAGGCGAACACCTACGGCGGCCGCCAGAACGTCACCCACGGCTGCGTCGGACTCGCCACCGACGGCACCGCGAAGCGCTTCTATGACGAGGTCGTCCCCGGCGACGTCATCAAGGTCGTCGGCTCCCGCGACACGGTCGCCGTCGGCAACGGCTACGGCGACTGGAACCTGACCTGGAACCAGTGGCGGACGTCGAGCGCGCTCGACTGACGTGACCTGGGGGTTCCCGGACCGGCGGCCGACCCGTCCCCACCCGTGGCCGGATCCGGCCGCCGGTCCGACATCTCGGGGTCCTGGTGGTGCCCTGCCGTGTACACCGACAGTTTGTTTCAACGGCCAACTATCCAGGTCATGAAGATCGCTTCCCTCACCGGCGTCGTGCTCGCTCTGACGGCCGTCACCGTGACCGCCCCGGCCGCCTCCGCCGCTCCGCTCCACGCGCCGGCCCGCCACGGCTCGGCCCACCACGCGGCCTCGCAGCGCATCCCGTTCACCGGCGCGACCGTCACCGCCGGTGACGACGGTTCGTACCGCATCGTGTGGAAGGCCCCCGGCGTGCGCCAGGTGGTCGTGCGGGCGGCCGGGCGGGTCGTCGCCCGCGGCGGCGCCACGGGGGACGTCACCGTGCGCGGCCTGCCCGCCGCCGACCGGCGGTGGTTCGACCTGGTCCCCGGGCGCGGCGGCTCCCTGCGCCTCGCCGACCGCCTGATCAAGCTCGACGGCGCGGTCACCTTCCGGGACGCGGGCGGCTACCGCACCGGCGACGGCCACTGGGTGAAGATGGGCGAGATCTACCGCTCCGACGCCCTGGACAAGCTCACCGCCGCCGACCTCGCGAAGCTGAAGAGGCTCGGCATACACGCCGTGTACGACCTGCGGATGGAGTCGGAGCGCTCGACCGCCCCCGACCGCGTGCCGTCGGGCGCCATCTACACGGTCGCCGACGTGCTCGCCGGATCCCCGGCCTACTCGGCGATGCCGACCACCGAGACCGAGGCCGTCAAGATGATGGTGGACGGCGAGAAGTTCATGGTCAGCGGCGACTCCGCGCGGGCCGCGTTCAGCACGGTCTACGCCGGTGCCGCGGACGGCGACGGGGTGCTCTACCACTGCACCGCCGGCAAGGACCGCACCGGCTGGTCCAGCGCCGCCCTGCTCACCGCCCTCGGCGTCCCGCGCGACACCGTGATGAACGACTACCTCGCCAGCAACACCTACCGCGCCGCCGCCAACGCCGCCGCGCTCGCCTCCATGCCCCCGGCCCAGGCGGCCGTCTACAAGCCGCTGATGGACGTCCGCGCCGAGTACCTCAACTCCGGCTTCGACGAGGTCCGCTCCACGTACGGCGACTTCGGTTCGTACCTGCGGAAGGGCCTGCACATCGACTCCGAGGAACTGCGCGACCTGTGCGGCGAGCTGCTCGTCGGCTGATCCCGCCCGGTCCACCCCGCGCCGCGAGACGTCCCGGCGCCCGCGCGGCGGGGGATCGTCCGCTTCCTCGAATCCAAGTGCGACAAGTCCGGCGCCCCGACCGGTCGCGTCCCCGGGCGAGGACGGGCCCGGGCGGCCGGCTGCCGGAGGCCGGCCGGAAACCCGTCGGCGGGGTCGGAGCGCCCTGCGCCGCAGGCCCCGGGGACCACCACGGCCACCGCGTCCGGCATCACCCGCGGCCCCCGACGCGCGGGCGTACGCCCCCGGAGCACCGCCCCGCAGGGCACCCGCGATCCCGGGTCCGCCCGGCCCCGGACCCGCCACGGAGATCTCCGTGGCGTGCGCGACATGCTCGCCCGGCGGACCGGTCCGCGCGCCAGGATGATCACCGGGGCCGACCCCCGCGGCTGACCTCAGCGAACGCGTGGCGGGACCGGCCGGGACGCCGGGCCGGGCTCCCGGCCCACCCGTCTCCCGGGGCGCCCCGGGACACGGAGTCGGAGCGGGATCGAGACCATCAAGCCCTACCGCGCGCCGGAATAGGGCCCATACTGGCAACACGATGACGAAACCCTCCGCGCCCCGGCGCCACCTGCCCACCAGCCCCTTCGCCGCCCCGGTCGTCCCCGTGGCCAAGGAGTTCAGCCTCGGAGACCGTGTCTCCCACGACCAGTACGGCCTGGGCACGATCGTCGGCGTCGAAGAGGGCATTGCGATGCTCGTCGACTTCGGCGCTCGCCAGGTCCGCGTCCTGAGTCCCTACACCCGGATGGACCGGCTCTGACGCACATTCCCTGACATCACCTCGGCCCGCCACCTCAGCCCGCGGCAGCCCCCACCACCGGCTGCCGGGGCCGCGGTGCGCGGCGGTCGAGGTTTTCCACGACATACGTGTGGAAGCGGTCGACGGAGTCGTCGACGCTTCGGATGAAGCCCGACTCGGCGTTGCCCCGGGTGTTTCCCATGCCCCGGAAGAGCGACAGCCGGAATCCGGTGATCTGAGCGCCGTTCCTGGGCAGCATGTCCGCCGGTTCGGGCCGCAGCCGCTCCAGGGTCCCCCGCGGCCCACCCAGGTCCCCGGCGACCAGCGTCTCCACGTGCACGTCGGCCGGTGCCTCGTCCAGCTGCCGCACGAGCCGCTTGGCCCAGGTGAGCGGATACCCCTGCTCCGGTGCCGGGATCTCGATGGACGTCCGCAGCTTGCCCGTCCGCAGGTCCGCGCAGAGCGCGAGGACACCGGGTGTGCCCTCGATGCGCAGCTCGGCGTCCAGCTTTCCGTCACGGCACAGCCGGTCCGCGAGCGCGGCGCGCCGGGCATGCGGCTCCGCTCCCCGCCTGGCCCGCTGGACGGGAAGCACCTTCTGCCCGAGCTCGCCGCCGAGCCGCAGACACACCTGCCGCACGAGCCGCTCCCAGCTCTCCACGACGTCCACGGCGCGCGCGTCGCCCTGGCACAGGGTCTCGTCATCGATCCCCTTGCGCACGGGCACCCAGGCCGGTCCCATGTTCTGGAACCCGTGACAGCCGGAGTTCTCGTGCTGGAGGTAGTGCAGCAGCTCCTGGAGCAGCCAGGCGTGCGCCCCGTTGGCGACGCCCTCGTGGCGGATCAGCATCTGCGCCTGGTGGGTCACCTCGGCCCAGGACAGATGCCAGAGCGCCACCTTGTTCTTGCGCCGGCCGTCCGTCCTGACCTCGATCAGGGGGCTGCCGTCCAGTTCGACGTCGTTCGACAGCGTGATCACGGCCTCGTACCCGCGCCGGGCCGCGATGTCGGCGTATGCCTGCACCTGCTCCTGCCTGAGCGAATTGCCGTTCGTCTTCGTCTCGACGAGCGCGGTCCACAGCTTCCCCGCCCGCTCGACGCGGATGACCCCGTCCGGGCGCCTCGGGGAGTCGCCGTTGGGCAGCGTGACCTCGGTGAACGTCTCCGTCCGCCCGGCCGGTGCGCCGAAACCGGCGGTGAGCCGGCGGCCGAACTCCGGTACCTGCGCCATCACCGACAGCAGGACCGAGGTCGCCCGGGTCTCCCGTTCGCGGTCGCTCTTCAGCGCCGAGGCGGGGAAGAGCCGGGCCGTGCGCCACGCGTCGTTCTCGGCGAGCGACTTCTTCGCCACCTTGGGCAGCGTGACCTTCTTCTTCGCCGTACGAGGACGGGGTTCGGCCCGGGGCGGGACGGCCGCCGCCGGTTCGGGCACCGCCTGTTCGACCACCGCCGCGGCGGCCTCGACGACCGCCTGCTCGACGGTCCCCTCCGGCTCGGTCTCCGCCGCGTCGTCGATGTCGACGCCGAAGTCGGTGGCCAGACCGGCGAGGCCCGACCCGTAGCCCTGACCGATCGCGCGGAACTTCCAGTCACCGGACCGGCGGTAGAACTCGCCGAAGAGCAGCGCGCCGACCGCTCCCGCCTCCTCGATGGCAAACCGCAGCAACCCTTCGCCCGAGGCGTCCGCGACGCTCATCCGCAGGTCGTCGAGTTCCTCGAACCCGGCGCCCTCGTGACGGCTCGCGGCGACGACGATCCGCTCGACCTGCGACGGGATCGCGGACAGGTCGAAGGTGATGCGGTCCTCGCTCCCGCCGGCCGTCGGAGCCTTGCCCAGCAGCTGCACGCTGCCGTCCGGCGCCACGGGGTTGTTGTAGAAGTAGAAGTCCGCGTCGCTGCGAACCTTGCCGTCGGCGGTGAGCAGCAGTACGGAGACGTCCGCGTCGCCCTCCCCCGTCGGACTGCTCCAGCCCAGGCTCACCATCACCGAGCCGACGTCCGTGCTCAACGACGTCAGACCGACGTTGGCACCCTTGATCATCTCGTGCATGAGGCCCCCCAGATGCACAGCCGCGCGAGCGTGCCGCAGCGGCCTGTTTCCCATTGCCGTGTGTGACGCGCCCCACACCCTGCGCATCGGGGGAACCTTATCCCCCACTGCCGATCACCGGCATCGGATCGTCCCGATTGCTCCCGGGGCCCGCGGGGCCCGTTCCGCGGGCCCCGATCGGTGACGCGGTGGAGGCGGTGTCCCCCTCTTCTCAGCCCTGTGTGGGCTTCGGGGACTTTCCGTTCAGGACGTCCTTCAGTCGGTCGGCACCCGCCTCGGTGGCCTGGGTCGTGGAGTCGTGCTCGGCTCCCGAGAGGCCGCCGTTCGTGAGGGAGAGGGCGCTGTCGCCGACGCGGACCGCGGCGAAGTCGAGCGTCAGGGTGTCGGGGTTGTCGTCCAGATCGCCGGTCATCTTGATCTGGAGGCCCTTGCGGGCGTCACCCGCGTCGTCCAGGTCCGTGTGGATGACCTGGACCGTCTGCCGGCCGCCCTTGGGGCTGACGGCCGTGAACTGGTCGCACTTGTCCGGCAGCGAGTCGAGCCACGTGAACCGATCGTCCAGCGCCTGCCTGCCGTAGGCGGCGACCTCGTAGCGCATCTGCGCCTCGTTGTCGCTGTCGTCGAAGCCGGTGTCGGCGCTCTCGCCCTTCGGCTCGCCCAGCAGGTCCTCGGCGTACAGCCCGTCCAGCAGCTTCTGGCAGTCGGCCGCGTTCCCCTTGTCCGTCACGAACTGCGACGCGTCGACCTTGCTCTTCAGCAGCGCGTCGCGCCAGGTCGCCGCCCCCTCCGAGGCCGTCCACTGCGAACCCAGGTCCGTGTTGGTGATCAGTGCCGTGTGCGCCTCGTCCTTGGTCAGCCCGCGGACGGCCGGCGAGGCGGAGGCGGAGGAAGCCGCGGCGCGCGGCTCGTCCGCCACGGGCGAGGCGGCGGCGGGGGAGGCCGAAGCGGCGGCGGGCGACGCCGAGCGGTCCGTACGGCCGGAGGCGTTGCCGTCGTCGCTGGAGCAGGCTGCCGTCGACAGCAGCATCCCCGCGGTGAGGGCGGACGCGAGGAGACAGGACGAACGGTTCATGCGGAGGCCTCCCGAGGACGGTCCCGAGGTCGGGCGTGTGTCCTCCCACGCCACCACCGGCGACGGTCCCCCACCAGCGCACCGGGCCGTCCGGGTGAGCGCGCGCCCCTGCCGCCCCCGCTCCGTCCGCCCCCGCGGATTCCGGCCGCCGCGGGCCCGGATCTGCCAGAGTGGAAGGTGATGCACGCGCTCCAGGGAAGCACCATGAACGCCACCGACCGGTTCGACGACGACGAGTACCCCGCCTACACGATGGGCCGTGCCGCCGAGCTGATCGGCGCCACCCCCGCCTTCCTGCGGGCCGTCGGGGAGGCCGGACTGATCACCCCGCTGCGCTCCGACGGCGGCCACCGCCGCTACTCCCGCAACCAGCTCCGTGCCGCGGCCCGCGCCCGCGACCTCGTCGACCAGGGCACGCCCGTCGAGGCCGCCTGCCGCATCGTCTCGCTGGAGGACAGCCTCGACGAGGCCCTGCGGATCAACGCGGAACTGCGGGGCACCAGCCCGCAGGACGCGTGAGGGCGGTAGGACCGTACGGGCCGTGCGGCTGCTGGGCGCGCTCGGTGGGCGTTTCTTCACCGGGCCGGGATATCTGCTTCGGCCGTTACAGAAATTGGGCAGCGATCCCGCGAGGTTTTGATATTCCCCACGCCGGGGTGAGATAGTGCGCGCCCTTCGAGGCTCGTGGCGTGCTACTGTCGATTTCAGTTGCAGTTGTGGTTCCCAAAGTTTTTCCGGTGCATTCCGGTTGGGGCAATCATTGCGGCGACGCAGGTCCACACAGTGTGGGCCTTCGAGCTTTGCCCCGAAGGAGATTTGACATGGCTACTGGCACCGTGAAGTGGTTCAACGCGGAAAAGGGCTTCGGCTTCATCGAGCAGGATGGCGGCGGCGCCGACGTCTTCGCTCACTACTCGAACATCGCCACCTCTGGCTTCCGTGAGCTCCAGGAAGGCCAGAAGGTGACCTTCGACGTCACGCAGGGCCAGAAGGGCCCGCAGGCGGAGAACATCGTCCCCGCCTAGTCTGGGACACCGGATGGCCGGGGTTCGCACCGTAAGGTGCGGGCCCCGGCCATCTGCTTTTTGCGCTCGCGCGTTGGAGCGCTGCGGCGCTGCGGCGCTCAATGAATTTCCGACGACATTTTCGGCGGCCTCTTCCCGTTTCCCGTGAAGCCAAACGCGGATCATCGGTTCGGTCGGGGCGCATCGTGAGCACGCCACCGGCGGTGACGTGCGGTCGTCACATCGCCAGGACGGCCCGGACGGTCTTGCCGCCGAAGCTCGTGCTGACGACCTCCAGGCTGTGAGCGAGCTGCTGGACCATCGCCAGCCCCCGGCCGCTCTCCGATTCGGTGTCCAGGACGCCGACCTTCGGCTGCCCCGGACTGTCGTCGTGGACCTCGACCGTCACCACTCCGTGCCCCAGCTGGAGCCTCAGCCGGCAGCCGGTACGTCCGTACCGCACGGCGTTGGCGACCAGCTCGGAGGCGATCAGCGTCGCGTCGTCCACCTGGTCGGCGGTCGGTGACGCGAGAAGTGGCCGTGGCCGGGTCAGGAACGCCGTCGTCAGCTTGCGGGCCCTGCCCGCCGAGACGGCCGTACGCGGCAGTGTGTACTCCACGCGGGCGGTCGGCCGGACGGTGCGCTGGTGCGCACGCATGACTGACACCTCTCTTCCCCCTCCCAGGACATCCAGCACCCGCCCGACGGCTCCGTCCCCGTCGGCCGGGACCCCGCGCCGAACGGTGCGCGGCCGGTCCTGCCCACGGGTGATGCCCCACCCGGATGATCCGCAACCAACGACGTACGTCACAAAGACGTCCCGGGGCCGCCGCAGCACCCTCACTTGCCGGGTCTGCGGCCGGATCGCCCACCGAAGTCGTCAGTCCAGCAGCCGGAAGTCCTCGTAGTCGAAGCCCGGGGCCACCACACAGCTGACCAGCACCTCCTCGTCGCCGGCCGGGCGCGCCGACTGCCAGACGCCACCAGGCACGAGGAGTTGGGGGTGTTCGCCCGCCTCGACACGGGGGCCGAGACGGACGACCTTCGGAGGCGACTCGGGAGTGGGGCCCTCACCGCCGAGCATCAGATCCAGGGGGCCACCGCGGTGCCAGAGCCACAGTTCGTCGGATCGGACGGTGTGCCAGGCGGAGGTGTCGCCGGGGGTGAGGAGGAAGTAGATGGCGGAGGCGGCGGCTCGGGGGCCGGGGTAGCCGTCGGGCCGGAAGGCCTGCGGCGCCGTCCAGGTCTCGACGAACCAGCCGCCCTCCGGGTGCGGTCGCATGTCGAGGGCGGCGGCCAGGTCCGGGATCCCGGTGTCAGGAGAGGTCACCCCCTCATGTACCACGCGGGCCGGTAGGGGTTCAACAAACGCCCGGTGGACTCGGGTTGGAGTCTGCCAGGGTGGGGGACATGGCGACCCTTCACCGAAAGCTGCTCGGTCTGCTGCCTCGCATCGGGGTGCAGGTGCTGGATCTCGGATCGGGTACCGCGCTGGTCTACCGGCGCGGAGTGCGCCGACGCGTCGCGCTCGGCCGGGGCGCCGATCTGGTGCTGAGCGGGCGGACCGCCGCCTACCGGCACGTGCCCCTCGGGGACAGCGGCGCCCGGCTCCTGCTCGACGAGAGGCGGACCGCGGCGGACGAGCGAAGGTTCCAGCTGGCGGCCGCCTCCTATCTGTGCGGGCAGCACGTCACCGCCCTGCTCGACCGGTACGCGGTGAACTGCGTCTTCGACGTGGGTGCCAACTCCGGTCAGTACGCCCGGCAGTTGCGCCGTCTCGGCTACACCGGGCGGATCGTCTCCTTCGAGCCGACCACGGAGACCTTCGGCAGACTCCGCAAGGCGGCCGAGGGCGACCCCGACTGGCTCGTCTTCCAGATGGGCCTGGGACGGGAGGACACGAGCCTGTCCATCCACGTCGACTGGAAGTCCATGAACTCCCTTCTCCCGCCCAGCGACTACGGCAAGGGCCGCTACAAGCGCTTCGCCACGTCGCGGACGGAGGAGATCGAGGTACGCCGGCTCGACGGGATGATGGACAAGGCGCTCGACGGGATCACCGAGCCCCGCCCCTACCTGAAGATGGACACCCAGGGATACGACCTGGAGGTGTTCGCGGGCGCCGGGGACCGCGTCGGCCAGTTCGTCGGGATGCAGTCGGAGGTCGCGGCGCTGCGGTTGTACGAGGGCAGTCCGCGGATGGACGAGGCGATCGCGCTCTACGAGGAGAACGGCTTCGAGATCACCGGCATGTACCCCGTCACGCGGGAAGAGGCGACGGGCCGGGTGGTCGAGTTCGACTGCGTGATGGTGCGCGCGGCGGCGGCCCCGGGCAACGACTAGCGCGGGGCGCGGGCGGCGGCCCCCTGGGGCGTGTCCCGTACAGCCGTGCCGGTGCCGGGGCGCCCGGGAGGGACTGGGGGGGGGCTAGGCCGGATAGGCGTGGGTCTGGGCCGCCTTGACGGTCGCCCAGACCGGGGCGCCCGGGCGCAGGTCGAGTTCGGCCGCGGCGACCGTCGTCAGGTCGGCCGCGAGGGGGAGTTCACCCGTGAGGTCCGCGCGGATCTGGTCGCCGTGGGTCTCCAGACCACGCACGCCGCACTGCCACACGTTGCGGGCGCTGGAGCCGGTGGGGCGGTCGCGGTGCAGTGTGACGGCGCTCGGCGCGAAGGCCACGAAGACGGGCCCCTGGAGGTCCTCGGTCGTGGTGATCTCCGGGCCCGCGTCCAGCCGTACGGTGTGGCCCGCGGCCTCGCCCCGGTAGAGGTTGAGTCCGACGAGCTGGGCGATGTAGTCGGTGCGCGGCCGGCGGGCGATCTCCGCGGGGCCGCCCTCCTGGACCACGTGGCCGTCCTCGATGACGACGAGCCGGTCGGCCAGCACCATCGCGTCCAGCGGATCGTGCGTGACGAGGACGGCGACCGCCTCGAACTCGGCCAGATGCTGCCGCAGTTGGGACCTGACCTCCAGGCGGGTGCGGGCGTCCAGCGCGGCGAGCGGCTCGTCGAGCAGCAGCAGCCGGGGGCGGGTGGCGAGGGCGCGGGCGACGGCGACGCGTTGCGCCTGGCCGCCGGACAGCCGGCGCGGCTTGGCCCCCGCGTGCTCGGCCAGGCCCATGCGCTCCAGCCAGGCGGCGGCCTGCGCGCGGGCCTCCGCCTTCGGCACCCCCTGACAACGCGGCCCGAAGGCGACGTTGTCGAGGGCGGAGAGGTGCGGGAAGAGCAGGTAGTCCTGGAAGACGACGCCGACCGGGCGGGACTCGGGGGGCGTCCGGTCCAGGGAGGCGCCGTCGAGCCGCAGCCGGCCGCCCTGGGACAGCGGGGTGAGTCCGGCCAGTGCGCGCAGGGCCGTGGTCTTGCCGGCGCCGTTCGGGCCGAGGAGGGCGACGACGTCACCGGGGGCGGCGCTCAGCCCGACGTCGAGGTGGAACGCTCCGCGCCGGACGACGAGCCGGGCGTCCAGCCCCGTGCCGGACGGCGCGGCCACGCCGTCCGGGGTCGTCTCGGTCATCGCGTGTTCTCCCTCGCGTGGACGCCGGTCATGACGCCGTGATCCAGCGGTCCCGCAGTCCGGCGAGCACCGCGATCGACACCGCGAGCAGCACGAGGCTCAGCGCGATCGCCGCGTCGGGGTCGCTCTGCAGGGCGAGGTAGACGGCGAGCGGCATGGTCTGGGTGCGGCCCGGGAAGTTGCCCGCGAAGGTGATCGTCGCGCCGAACTCGCCGAGCGCGCGGGCCCAGGCGAGGACGGCACCGGCGGCGATGCCCGGGGCGATCAGCGGCAGGGTGACCCGGCGGAACGCGGTGAAGCGGGAGGCGCCGAGCGTCATGGCGGCCTCCTCGTAGCGCGGGTCGGCGGCCCGCAGGGTGCCTTCGACGCTGATGACGAGGAACGGCATCGCCACGAACGCCTCGGCCACGACGACTCCGGCCGTGGTGAAGGGCAGCGTGATCCCGAACCAGGAGTCGAGGAGCTTGCCGACCACGCCGTTGCGGCCGAGGGCGAGCAGCAGGGCCACGCCGCCGACCACCGGGGGCAGTACGAGCGGCAGGGTGACCAGGGCCCGGACGAGGCCGCGTCCGGGGAATTCGGTGCGGGCCAGCAGCCAGGCGAGGGGCACACCGAGCACCAGGCTGACCGCGGTGGCCGCCGTGGCCGAGAAGAGGGACAGCTGGAGGGCCTGCCACACCTCGGGTTTGGCCAGCTGGTCCGGGAGGCTGCGCCAGGGTGCCCGCACGATCAGCGCGAGCAGCGGCAGGAGCAGGAACGCCAGCCCGACGAGGGCCGGCAGCAGCAGGGGCAGCGGCGCCCCGCCCCGGAGCCGGCCGCCGCCCGATCCGGCCCGCTTCCCGACACGTCCGCGCCGCGGCCCACCCGTCAGGGTGTCGGCCGGGGCGTCGGACTTGTCGAGCGCGGGCACGGGATCACTCATGTCTTCAGGAGACGGGCTGGGGGACTTGGGCGGCAAGAGGGCCGTACCGGGCGGCACGCGCCGGACGACGCGTGCCGTGACGGGTGGAGCGGTCCGGTCAGGCGGCGGGCTTCAGGAACCCGGCCGCCGTCAGCACCTTCTGGCCCTCCGGGGACTGCACCAGGGCGATGAACGCCTTGGCCGCCTCCGCGTTGGGCGCGTCCTTGAGCAGGGCGATCGGGTAGTCGTTGATGGCGTCGGCGGACTCGGGGAACTCCACGCCCTCCACCTTGTCACCCGCGGCCTTCACGTCGGTCTTGTACACGACCGCCGCGTCGGCCTCCTTCAGCTCCACCTTGGTCAGGGCGCTCTTGACGTCCTGCTCGTAGGAGACCGGGGTGAGCTTGAGGTGGCTCGCGTCCAGTGCCTTCTGCGCGGCGGCGCCGCACGGCACCGTCTTGTCGCAGAGCACGACCTTCAGGCCGGACTTGGTGAGGTCCTTCAGGGAGGCGACCTTGTCCGGGTTGCCGGGCAGGGTGGCGATCTCCAGCTGGTTGCGCACGAAGGTGGCGGGGGCGGTCGCCGCGTCCTTCTTGTCGGTCACGACCGCCATGGTCTTCGGGCTGGCCGCCGCGAAGACGTCCGCGGGGGCGCCGCCCGTGATGCTCGCGGCGAGGGTGTCGCTGCCGCCGAAGTTGAAGGTGACCTTCGTGCCCGGGTGGGCCTGCTCGAACTCCTTGCCGAGGGAGGTGAAGCTCTCCTTCAGCGAGGCGGCGGCGAAGACGGTCACCGTGCCGGTGGGCTTCGGCGAGGAGGAGGCCGAGGACGTGGGCGTCGACGAGGAGTCCGACGTGTCGTCGGACGAGGAGCAGGCGCTCAGGGCCAGCAGCGCGGCGGCACTGACGCCGGCCACCTGAAGGCTCCGGGTGGTGCGGCGGGTCCGGCGCGCGGATCGGGTCATCACGGATCTACTCCCTCGGAAAACGAAAGACGGAAAACTCTGCGGCTCGCTGTCGCTGAAGCCTCCGTCGTGCTCTTCAGTCCTGAGCTCTCTTCAGCATGCCCAGATCATAGTGACGCAGATGCAAGTGGGAAGTCTCCTGTTGCATCGCATGAGCTGTGGGTTAGTGCTTGGGATGTACGCATGTGCGTTTGTACGGGGTCCCTCGCCGGGTACCGTTCTGCGGGAGGTGCTGCCCCGTGAGCCAGCCCCTGACACAGCCGACTCCGCCCGCGCCGTCGCTCGCCGAACTCGCGCTGAGCGGCGATCTCGCCCGGCCGGTGCGGCTGACGGTGCCCGACCTGCTCGCCTGGCCCCAGCACCGCGTCAGGGTCGGCTTCGACTGCGCGACCAGCGGGGTGCAGCACCACGGTTTCGCGGGACCCCTGCTGCACGACGTGCTGAGGGACGCCGGACCGCGCTTCGATCCGGCCCGGCGCAAGGACCGGCTGCGCTTCCTGATCGCGGTGGCGGGCGCGGACGGTCACCACGCCCTGCTCACCTGGGCCGAGATCGACCCGGACTTCGCGGACGCCCCCGTCCTGCTCGCGGTGGGCATCGACGGCACGCCGCTCGACCGGGCGGGCCCGCAGTTGGTCCTGCCGCAGGACCGGTGCGGGGCCCGGCACATCAGCGGCATCAACGCCATCCGGGTGGACGGCTGTTACCCGGCCTGGCCCCCGGCCGCGGCGGGCTGACCGCCCCGCGCGGCCCGGTGCAGGGCCAGCCGGACCCGGTCCCGGGTGTCTGCCGCCCGCGCCGGCCGGCGCGGCCGTGACCGTGACAGGGGTGTCCGGTGTCTGCGACGCTGGCCCGCCGACGGGAGGGGGCGCATGCTGCTGCGTCAGCTGGAGTATCTGGTCGCGCTCGCCAGGGAACGGCACTTCGCGCGCGCGGCGGCGGCCTGCTTCGTGTCGCAGCCCTCGCTGTCCGCCGCCGTCCGCCGTCTCGAACACGAACTGGCCGTGCCGATCGTGCGACGCGGCCGGCGCTACGAGGGCCTCACCCCGGAGGGCGAGGTGGTGCTCGCCTGGGCGCACCGGATCCTCGCCGAACGCGACGCCCTGCACCAGGAGTTGTCGGCGCTGCGCGGCGGACTGACCGGCACGCTGCGCCTGGGCATCGTGCCCACCGCGCTGCCCGCCGCGTCCCTGCTCACCAATCCGTTCTGTGAGCGGCACACGGCGGCCCGGGTCAGCCTGGAGTCACTGTCGTCGGCGGACATCCAGCACGGGCTCGCCGAGTTCGAACTCGACGCGGCGATGACGTACCTCGACGACGAGGACCTGCGGCACGTACGGCGCTTCCCGCTGTACGAGGAGCGGTACGTCCTCCTCACCCCGGTGGACGGACCCCTCGCCGGTGCGACGACGGCCCGCTGGGCGCGGGCCGCGGTCCTGCCGCTGTGTCTGCTGAGCCCGCGTATGCGCAACCGGCGGATCATCGACGAGTGCTTCGCCGCCGACGGCGCCCGGGCGAACCCGTCGATCGAGTCGGACAGCGTCGCCGGGCTGTACGCCCACCTCCCGGGGGGCCGTTGGTCGAGTGTCATCTCGCATGCCTGGCTGCACATGTTCGGGGTGCCGGAGGGGATGCGGGTGGTGCCGCTGGAGGGTCCCGCGCACGGCCCCAGGGTCGGCCTCGTGGTCGCCCGGCACGAGCCTCAGTCGGTGCTGGCCCAGGCCCTGTTGGCGGTGGCGAGGGAGGCGGGCGTGCGGGACGCGCTCGACGCGCTGCTGAACGAGCACCTGGGCCGGGCCCACTCATAGCCGCCGGCTATCGGCACATAGCGAGGTTCGCTTTGACCAGCGCCTTCGGCCCCGAGGATGGTGGAAAACACCTTCCGAACAACGGAGTTGAGGAGAGCCGCGTCATGGCCAAGGTGCTCTGCGTGCTGTACGACGACCCGACCGACGGATACCCCACGACGTACGCCCGGGACGACCTGCCCGTCATCGACCACTACCCCGGCGGCCAGACCACGCCCACCCCCAAGGGCACCGACTTCGCCCCGGGGACGCTTCTCGGCAGCGTGACCGGCGAACTCGGCCTGCGGCGCTTCCTGGAGGAGCGCGGTCACACCCTCGTCGTCACCTCCGACAAGGACGGCGCCGACTCGGTCTTCGACCGTGAACTCGCGGACGCGGACGTCGTGATCTCACAGCCGTTCTGGCCCGCCTACCTCACCCCCGAGCGCATCGCCGCGGCCAAGAACCTGAAGCTCGCGGTCACCGCCGGCATCGGCTCCGACCACGTCGACCTCGACGCGGCCATCGAGCACGGCGTGACCGTCGCCGAGGTGACGTACTGCAACAGCATCAGCGTCGCCGAGCACGTGGTGATGATGACGCTCTCCCTGGTCCGCAACTACCTTCCCTCGCACCAGGTGGTGCTCGACGGCGGCTGGAACATCGCGGACTGCGTGGCCCGTTCGTACGACCTGGAGGGCATGCACGTCGGGACCGTCGCCGCCGGGCGCATCGGGCTCGCGGTGCTGCGACGGCTCGCGCCCTTCGACGTGAAGCTGCACTACACCGACCGGCACCGGCTGCCGGAGGAGGTCGAGCGGGAACTCGGGCTCACCTTCCACGCGTCCGCCGCGGACATGGCGCCGCACTGCGACGTCATCACCGTCAACGCCCCGCTGCACCCGGAGACCGAGGGACTGTTCGGCGACGAACTGCTCGGCGCGATGAAGCGCGGGGCCTACCTGATCAACACGGCGCGCGCCCGGATCGTGGACCGGGACGCGGTCGACCGGGCCCTGCGCGGCGGGCAGTTGGCGGGTTACGCGGGTGACGTCTGGTATCCGCAGCCGGCCCCCGCCGACCACCCGTGGCGGACCATGCCGCACCACGGGATGACCCCGCACATCTCGGGTTCCTCGCTCTCCGCGCAGACCCGCTACGCGGCGGGCACCCGGGAGATCCTGGAGTCCTGGCTGGACGGCACGCCGATCCGCGACGAGTACCTGATCGTCGACGGGGGCGCGCTCGCGGGCACGGGAGCCCACTCGTACTCGACGAGCACACCTGCGACCGCGATCACGCCCACGACCTGAGCCGGACCTCCCGAGCCCGGGCCCGGCCGACCCGGATGCGGCTCAGGCCCGGTCGATGTGCACGTTGGTCGACTTGACCCGGGCCGTGGCCTCCATGCCGACCTCCAGGCCCAGTTCCTCGACGGCCTCGCGGGTCAGCAGGGAGACCAGCCGGTGCGGTCCCGCCTGGATCTCCACCTGGGCCGCGACGTCCCCGAGCTTGACGGCGGTGACGATGCCGGGGAAGGCGTTGCGCACGGAGGTGTAGGAGGGGACGCCGTCCTCGCCGCCGGTTCCGGCCAACTCCACGGAGAACGCGGCGAGGTCGCGGCCGTCGATGAGCCGCCGGCCGCCCTCGTCGCGATGCGTGGTCACCCGCCCGGCATCCGCCCAGCGCCGGGCGGTGTCGGGACTCACCCCGAGAAGCCGGGCGGCCTGGCCGATGGTGTAGGACTGCATACGCGCGACCATAGGCAGGTGGTCCATGCCCCTGCAAGCCGGGCCCCGGCAGGTCCGACGGCCCGTTCGAACAGGTCGGAGCGGGGTCAGAGAGCCGAGGCCCGCTCCGCGTGCCGCACCCTGATGTGCCGCGCCCAGAACGGGCCGAAGGCCTTGCGCAGGACCGGTTCGGCCGCGGCCGGGTCGTCGACGCCGAAGAACACGAAACCCCGGTGGTCCGGACCCACCTCGCGCAGCTCGAACCGCCCGTCCCAGCGGTCCATGTCGTCGCCGACCCGCTCGACCAGGGCGTCGAGCCTGGCCCCGCTGACGTCCGTGGCGTGCAGGCGCACCCGTACGCCCTGCTCCGCGTTGGCGCAGACGTCCGCGTCGAACGCCCGTGAGGGGATGCGGTAGACGTCGGCGGTCCGCCGTCCCTCGTCGACGGACAGGCCGGTGAAGACGTTTCGGAATCGGGTGTCGCCGCGCTTCTGTACGTAGTCCAGCACGCGGAACAGCGAGGGCCCCGGCCCGGGCAGGCTGCCCGCCGGGCGGGTGCCGACACACTCCGTCGTCCGCCCGGCCGTGTGCGTCCGCCCGGCATCCGACACCCCGGCCGCCGTCGCACCCTGGACCGCCGCTCCCGGGATCGCCACGAGTGCCGCGACACTCGCCGCCGCGACGCCGGCGGTTCCCCTGATCCTGCTTCGCCCGCTCATCCGGTGCTCCCCGTCCACCCGCGACCGGTCGCGGCGATTGCGCGCGACCGGTACGGGGACGCACGGGAGGTCCGTCCGGTTCACTTCAACGGGGCCCCGGGGCACCGGGGCCGCCCAGTCGGCGCGGGAAGAGCGCCTCGTGGTCGACGGGGCCGCCCGATACGGTCAGCGGCCGGCCCGGGCCGGCTGGGCCGGCGTCGCTCCGAAGACAGGCTTTCCGCGGCGGATGACGTGGTGATCATGGCTTGATAGCCTCCACCTCCCGCTGGTTGAACGTTCATACGTTCGGGCGGTTCCGCAGAGCGCAGCGAAGAGGTGCGAATGAACCCTGGCAGACGAACCGGTGTCGTGGCGGCGATCGTGGGGGCCGTGGCGCTCTCCGTGCTGACCGTCCCGGAGGCACAGGCGGCGACCACCGGCATCACCGTGTCGAACGTGGTCGTCAACAAGGGCCTGCCGATCGTGGTCGGCACCTCGGACGAGAAGGAACCTCCGGTCACCTTCACCGTCAGCCTGCCGTCCGGCTACTCGACGGACGACCCGTTCGACTGGGAGGCCGAACCCTTCCTGTACCACGGCACCAGCGCCGCGGCGGGTGCCGACGGCGGGGGCCTCTACATGGGCAGTTACACCTGCTACCAGGAGAGCGCGCGCAAGGAGACGTGCGAGGGCGAGCTGTACATCGGTCCGCGCTACGACCTCGACTCCAACGGCGACGCCACGACCTGGAAGATCGGTCTGGCGCTGCGCCTGTTCAAGTCCAGCGGTTCGCTGAAGGCCGAGGAGTACAAGACGGCCCCGGGCGGCGTCTCCGTCAGGCGCTGGGCGAAGGCCACCGTGAACGCCTCCCCGGAGCCGGTCGCCAAGGGCAGGACGATCACGGTCACGGGCAGCCTGACCCGGGCCGACTGGGTGAAGCACACGTACGCGGGCTACGCCGGACAGTCGGCGAAGCTCCAGTTCCGTCCGAAGGGCGGCTCCGCGTACTCCACCGTGAAGACGGTGAAGTCGGGATCCACCGGAGCGCTGAGGACCACCGTCACGGCGAACGCCGACGGCTACTGGCGCTGGAGCTTCGGCGGCACCTCCACCACGGGCACGGCCACGTCCACCAGCGACTTCGTCGACGTGACCTGACGTTCCCCCTGTCGGGCCGGTCCTGGATGTCCGGGGCCGGCCCGTTCCCGTTCCTCCGCGCGTTCCCCGGCCCGGACGGTCACCAGCCCGTCATCAGCAGGTGGTTGAGGAGCAGGGCCAGGGTCGCCTGGGCGATCAGCCAGGCGCGGGGGCGGGGGAGGAACGCGGCCGCCGGGAGCATCCACAGGACGAACGGCAGCCAGATGCGTTCGGTCTCCGCCTTGCTCATCCCGGAGAGGTCGGCGGCGAGCAGCGCGATCAGCGCGGCGACGACGAGAACGGCGAGCCGGGGAGCGGCTGAGCCGGTGCCGGTGCCGGTGACGGTGACGGTGGCGTCGGTGGAGCCGGGCCGGCGGGCGGGGGCGGGCAGCGGCGTGAGGGGCGCCGGGGTGCGGGGGGCCGTCGCGGCCAGGCGTACCGTCGTCACTCCCGCCCGGCGCAGGCCCGCGACCGTCGCCGGGCCCGCGATCAGCACCGTGCAGGCGAGGTTCGCCCAGACCCAGTAGCCGTACGGCCTTACGCCGCCCGCGCCTTCGTAGTAGCGGGTGACCAACAGACGATACGCCTCCCACCAGTTGAAGCCGAGCAGTGTGAACACCAGTGGTACGACGGTGAGTCCGGCCAGCACGAAGGGGAGCGGCCGGAGCCGAGGCCGCGAGCCGAGCAGCACCGCCGCGCCCGCGATCACGGCGAACAGGGTCAGCCCGTACGAGAGATACGCGGTGAGGCCGAAGAGGAGCCCGGAGGCGAGGCCGGCCGTCCTGGGCCGGTGGCCGGTGACCGCGAGGGAGAGCAGGGCGACGGCCCAGGCGGCGACCGCGGCGAAGTAGCCGTCCGCGGAGGTGCCCATCCAGACGGCCGCCGGGGCGAGGACGAGGAAGGGCGCGGCCCGCCGGGCGAGTGCCTCGCCCGCCAGTACGCGGACGGAGACCAGTACCGCCGTCGCCGCCGTCGCGCCGACGGTCACGCACCAGACGCCCGCCCAGGCCCCGCCGCCCAGACCGATCCGGTCGAGGTACACGAAGGTGAGCGTGGCGGCCGGCGGGTGCCCGGCGATGTGCGCGGGCCAGTGGCCGGGGGAGTGGATCAGGATGTGATGGGTGAAGTCCCGCAGGGTGGCCGGGATGTCGTGGAAACGGTTCACCGGGGAGATGACCTGGAGGTACTCGTACCGTGCGGTGAGACGTCCGGCCACACCCCGCTGCCAGCCGTCGATCAGCGCGAGGGAGAACGTCCACGCCGTCCCGGTGCCCCACGTGGCGGGCAGCAGCCACCGCCAGGGCAGCCGGGCCGCGAGGGACGGTCCGTACGTGACGACGGCGGCGGCCAGGGCGATCGCGGCCGCGGTGCCGGGTCCGACGTGGGGTCCCCAGCGCCCGTACAGCGGGGCCGCGCTGACGAACAGGGTGCCGTCGCTGTGCTCGATGGCGTACCCGACGACTGCCGCCGTCGCGACGAGCAGCGCCGCGGCGACGGCGACCGCCAGGTCGCGGCGGACCTCCCGCGGCCGGTCGCCGAGGAGCGCGCCGGAGAGTTCGCGGGAGCGGGCCCGCGCGCGGACCCGGGAACCGGCCACGGCCAGGACCTGTGACACGCCCCGGGACCTGGCCGGGGCCGGGGAGGGGACCGGGGAGGGGACCGGGGACGGGGCGCGGGACGCGCCTCCGGGGCGGTCGTCGAGCAGATCGCGTGGGAGGTCGCCGGGGATGTCGCGGGGAAGATCGCGGTTCACGCTCGCACACTAGGCCGGACAGCCCTCGACAGAGCCGTGACAGGGGTGGACGTCAGAGTTTCGTCATGGTTTGAGAACCCGTTCGGGGGGTCCCCGCGGCCTACGGTCGGGGCATGTCACGGTCCCCCTCCTCACCCGCGTTCTGGCGCAGCCCGCTGCGCGGTCCCTGGTTCACCTCCTTGCTCGGCGTGGTGCTGCTCGTCGGCATCACGGTGATGTTCGTGACCGGGCTGCTGTCCTACGCCGCGTACAACCCGAACCTCGCGGCGGTGAACGACAAGACCCCCGACAAGGGGATCCTCGGGTTCTACCTGTTCTCCTGGCCGACCCACCCGGTCTGGCTGTACCGCCTCACGCAGGGCGTGCACGTCACGCTCGGCATCACGCTGATCCCCGTGCTGCTGGCGAAGCTGTGGTCGGTGGTCCCGAAGCTGTTCGCGCTGCCGCCGGCCCGCTCGCTCGCGCACGCCCTGGAACGGCTCTCGCTGCTTTTGCTCGTCGGGGGTGCCCTCTTCGAGTTCACCACCGGCGTGCTCAACATCCAGCTCGACTACATCTTCCCGGGCTCCTTCTACACGCTGCACTTCTACGGCGCCTGGGTGTTCATCGCCGCCTTCGTGACCCACGCGGTCCTGCGCGTGCCGATCGCCCTGCGCAACCTGAGCGAGATGCGCCGACCGGGCGGGTGGCCCGACCGCTCGGGCGAACCCTCCGACGGGGCGGGCGCGGGACCGTCCGAGGCGGCGGGCGCGGCGCCGGGCGCGCCCGGCACGACGGCCGACGGCCCGGGTCCGGCCTCCGACCGGCCGGGCTCGGCCTCCGACGGCTCGGACTCGGCACCGGACGGGCCGGGTTCGGCGTCCGGGCGGCCGAGCACCTCGCCCGGCGGACCGGACCCGGAACCCGGTGTGCCGGGCGCCGCGCCCGATCACTCCGGCCCTGCGGCCGACCGGTCGGCCCCTCTGCCCGACGACGCGGGCCGTGACCGGGACGGCGCGGGCAGGGCGTCCGGCGGCGCGGGTGTCGCGGGCGGACCGGGGGCGCCCCCGGGGCCCGCGAGTGCTCCGGAGGGGCAGCGGGGTGGCCGGGACCGGGTGCCGAGGCCGTCCGTCCCGGCGCCGGAAGCGGGTGAACCAGCGCGGTCCGAGGACGAGTTGATCTCCCCCGACCCGCTGCCGCCCACGGTCTCGCGCCGCGGGGCCATCGCGTTCGTCGGCGGCGGGTCCCTGCTTCTGGCCGCCACCACGGTGGGTCACAGCTTCGACGCGCCGGTGCGCGAGACGGCACTGCTCGCCCCGCACGGTGGCCCCGAACCGGGCTCCGGACCGGGCGCCTTCCAGATCAACAAGACCGCCGCGTCGCGGGGCATCGACCCGAAGGAGACCGGCGCGGAGGCATGGAGCCTGGTCGTCGCCGGCAACGGACGGACGGTCCGGCTGAGCCGCGCCCAGCTCCAGGAACTCCCCCTGCACGGCTCGGCGTTGCCCATCGCCTGCGTGGAGGGCTGGTCGACGTCCGACCAGGCGTGGCGGGGCGTACGGCTGCGGGACCTCGCGGTGCTCGTCGGCTACGAGGCCGACGCGGCCCCGGACGTCGTCGTGGAGTCGCTGCAGCGGGCCGGGGCGTTCCGGGTGGCGGCCCTGCGCTACAACCAGGTCCGCGATCCGCTCTCCCTGCTCGCCCTGTCCGTCAACGGGGCGGATCTGACCCCCGACCACGGCTACCCGGCGCGGATCATCGTCCCGGCCGCGCCGGGTGTGCTGAACACCAAGTGGGTCTCCCGGATGACGTTCGGGGCCCTGTGATGACGCGACGGAGGCCCGACGTGGGAGAAGAGAGCGGGGCGCGCCGCCGGCCCCCGATGCGGCGGCGCCTCGACGCGCTGCGACAGCGTGCGGCGACGCAGCGGCGGCGGATCGAGGCGCGGCTGCCGGAGAGGCGCCCGGTCTCCGCCCGGGCCCTGATCGGCAGCCCCTTCCAACTCTGCATGCTGGCTTGCACGTTCGCGCTCGCCGCTTACGCGGCGGTGCGGCTCCTCCAGGGCGACTGGTTCCAGGTGGCGCTCTGGTTCGTCGGCGCCGCCGTCCTGCACGACCTGGTCTTCGTGCCGTTGTACGCGGGCGCGGACCGGGCCGTGTCGGAGACGCTGAAGGCGACGGGCCACCGGAACCTGACGATGTACGTCCGTGTTCCGGCGGCCTTCTCGGGGCTCCTGCTGCTGATCTGGTACCCGCTCATCAGCGGCCAGGTGGCCGACCACTACCGGTCGGCCACCGCCCTGCCCGGCGACAGTTTCCTGGCCCACTGGCTGCTGATCACGGCGGCGCTGTTCGCGGGGTCCGCGCTGCTGCTCGTCCTGCGGTCCCTGCGGCCGTCGCGTCCGGGGCCGCTGCGCAGGGCCACGAAGGAGCGGCCGCCGGCCTCCCACTGAGCGTCCGTGCGCCAGCCGGCCCGGACCGCGTGGCGCAGCAGGGCAGGGGTGCCGACCCGTGCCCAGGGGAAGGCGGCCCGGTCGGCGGACGGGCCGCCCTCCCGCGCGTCGGCGCCCTCGCCGGCCGTGTCGTCCACGGCGTCGCCGGGGTGCGCGGCGCTCACGATCCGGACGTCGACGCGTTCGTCGACGTCCGCGCCCGCCACCGTCTCGGCGATCAGCAGCCCGCCGGGGGCGAGCAGTTGGGCCGTGCGGCGCAGGAGAGCGGCCGGGTCGCCGCCGATGCCGATGTTGCCGTCGACGAGCAGGGCGGTGCCCCAGCGCCCCTCGCCGGGGAGCGGCTCGAAGACCGACCGGCGCAGGGCCTGGCCGCCGAGGCGCACGGTGCGGGCGACGGCGGCCTCGCTGACGTCGATACCGAGCGCGGGCCGTCCGAGGGCGGCGAGTTCCGCGACGAGCCGGCCCGGCCCGCATCCCACGTCGAGCACGGTGCCCTCGCAGTGGGCCAGCACCTGGAGGTCCACCGCGTCGGCGCGGGCGCACCAGCGCTCCACCTCCAGCGGGAGAAGCCAGCCGTCGGTGCGGCGCAGGAACAGCGGTCCCCGTTCGGCACCGAGCGCGTCCGCATAGGGGTCGGCAGCCCAGGACCGTCCACCGCACCGGGCACCTTCACCGCCGGTGGCTTCTCCCCCGACCCGGGCCCCGGCCCGGGGACGGGCTTCGGACCCGGCACGGACTCCTGCGCCGGACCTGGCCTCCATCCCGGCGGGGTGTCCTGATTCCGGCCGGGCCTTCCTCCCGGACGGGAGCACCGCCGCCGCCCGGGAGTCCGGCCCGGACCCGGCTTTCGTCCGGGGCACGGCCTGTGCGCCTGTCCCGGACTCGGACCCGGACCAGGCCTCGGCTCCCGGCTCCGCCTCCGGCGTGGTGCTCTCCGGGGTCGGTCGGGGCCTTCGGGGGCCCGTCACGCCGGGCGGGGTCGTCCCGCGGGCCGCGCTCATCGGGCGGTACCCCGTCCGGCGGTCGCCCGCGCCGCATCCTGGCCCGCGGCCTGCGCCGGGACCGGACCCGGGAGCGGAGCAGGCACCGGGGTCGGCGGGGAGGACGGCACCGGGCCTCGCAGGCGCGTCAGTTCCGCGGCGAAGGCCCCGCCCGGTGCCGCCGCTGCCGCCGCCGTCGCGTCCGGAGCCGTGTCGACGTCCCGCAGCCGGGGCAGATCCCGGACCCGCAGTCCGGCCTCGACGAGCCGTGCCCGCTGCACGGCACCCGTGGTGTGCGTCGACATCGGTACGCCCCGCAGCAGGGCCGGATCGGGTTCGGCCAGGCCGAGCGCCCAGAAGCCCCCGTCCTCCGCCGGCCCGAAGTAGGCGTCGCAGTCCGCGAAGTCCACGGTGAGGAGTTCGGGCGTCACCTGCGGGGTGTCCATGCCGACGAGCAGCGCGGGCCCGTCGCAGCCCGCGAAGGCCGCCGCCAGCCGTTCGTCCAGCGTGCCCGCGCACTGACGTACGACGTCGAAGCCGTCCGGCAGCCAGGCGCCGGGCGCTCCGTCCAGGACCAGCACCCGGCGCCGGGCGGGCGTCGCCGCGACCGCGTGCAGGGTGTCGACGAGGGCCGCCTCGGCGAGTGCCGCCGCCTCCTCGGGGGTGAACGGAGGCGTGAGCCGGGTCTTCACCCGGCCGGGCCGCGGTTCCTTGGCGATGACGAGCAGGGTGACGCCCTCAGGACCCTGGGGGTGCCGGGGGCGCTCGGGACACGCAGGGTCCACGGGATCAGCGGGGCTTGCGGGGCTCACTGGACGGATCCTCCTCGGGGCGATGCGGGCGCCGGCGCGGACACGCGGGCCGGCGCCGGTGGGGGAGCGGTGGCCGAGGCGTGCGCCGGAGTCCGGCCCGCAGCCTCGGCTCCGAGCACGGCCTGGGAGGGCACGCCGACGGTGGACCGGACGGCCTCGGCACCGGAGGTGGACACCGGCGGTTCGGCCAGCACATGGCTCATGTCCCGGACCGCCTGCCAGGTGCCGCGCCAGGTCCCGGTGACCTTGGAGACACCGGTGCGCGGCAGGTACGGCACGTCGTGCTCGGTGACGCGCCAGCCGGCGTCGGCGGCGCGGACGACCATCTGCAGGGGGTAGCCGCTGCGCCGGTCGGTGAGCCCCAGCCCGAGCAGCGCCTCACGACGGGCGGCACGCAACGGCCCGAGGTCGTGCAGCCGCAGGCCGGTCCGCCGCCGGAGCATCCGGGCCAGCGCGATGTTGCCCGCGCGGGCGTGCGGCGGCCAGGCACCGCGTTCCTGCGGGCGACGTCTGCCGAGCACGAGGTCGGCGTCGCCCGCCAGGACCTCGGCGACGAACGGCTGGAGCAGGGCCGGGTCGAGGGAGCCGTCGCAGTCGCAGAAGCAGACGATGTCCGCCGTGGCCGCGGTCAGGCCGGCGTGGCAGGCGGCGCCGAACCCGCGGCGCTCCTCCCGCACGACGGTCGCGCCGAGTTCACGGGCCAGTTCGGCCGAGCCGTCCGTGGAGCCGTTGTCCACGACCAGCGCCCGCCAGCCGGGCGGAATGCGGGACAGGACCCAGGGCAGGGCGCCGGCCTCGTCGAGGCAGGGCAGGACCACGTCGACGTCCGGGTTCGGTACGGGAAAGGTCGTCACGGCCTCACCCTACGAACACGAAAGGGATATACCGGACTTCGGGACCTTACGAAACTCGGACGTCGACGGTGGGAAGCCGCGCCGTGCCCGGCCGGGTGGGACGCTGAAGGCATGCATCGACCGCACGAATCCCCAGGTACCGGCGCCGACGAGGGCCCGCGTCCCGGCGTGGGCGCCGACGCCCGTACGGGCTCGGGTTCCGCTGCGAGGAAGGAGCCCGCTCCCGGCGTGGCGGCCAGCAGGGTCCTCGTCGTGGACGACGATCCGACCGTCGCCGAGGTGGTCTCCGGGTACCTCGACCGCGCCGGCCACCTCGTGGACCGGGCCGCCGACGGTCCCGCCGCGCTCGCCCGGGCCGCCGCGCACCGCCCCGACCTGGTGGTCCTCGACCTGATGCTGCCGGGCATGGACGGCCTGGAGGTGTGCCGACGGCTGCGTGCGCAGGGCCCGGTACCGGTGATCATGCTCACCGCGCGCGGCGACGAGGACGACCGGATCCTCGGCCTGGAGGTAGGCGCCGACGACTACGTCACCAAGCCGTTCAGCCCCCGGGAACTCGTCCTGCGCGTCGAGTCGGTGCTGCGCAGGGCCCGCCCCGCCCCGGCCGCGCGTCCCCTGGACGCCGCCGGGCTCACCGTCGACCCGTCGTCCCGTCGCGCCGCCAAGAACGGTGTCGAACTCGCCCTGACCCTGCGGGAGTTCGACCTCCTCGCCTTCTTCCTCCGGCATCCCGGACGGGCGTACGCGCGGGAGGACCTGATGCGGGAGGTGTGGGGGTGGGACTTCGGTGACCTGTCGACGGTCACCGTCCATGTGCGCCGGCTGCGTGGCAAGGTCGAGGACGACCCGGCGCGCCCCCGCCTGATCCAGACGGTGTGGGGGGTCGGCTACCGCTTCGCCGACCCCGAGGGCGACGCGCCCGCAAGCGCCGACCAGATGGACCCGGCCGACCGGACCGTGCCGTCCCACCCGGACGAGTCCCCCGCCACCCGCCAGGAAGAGGCCCGCCCGTGAACGCGATAGTGGCGATGGCCCTGTACGCCTTTCTGGGCGCCGCCGTGGCGGGCCTGGGCGGGGCGGGTGTCCTGTGGCTGATCCGGCGCCGCTCGCTGACCGCCTCGCTCGCGGTCGTGGCCGCGGTGGCCGTCTGCGCGATGCTCGCGGGCACGCTGGTGGTCGCGTGGGCGATGTTCCTCTCCTCGCACGACCTGTACGTGGTCACCACGGTCGTCGCCATGGCCGCCGTGGTCTCCCTCGCCACCGCGCTGCTGCTCGGCCGGTGGGTGGTGGCCCGCAGCAGGGCGCTGACGCTGGCCACCCGTTCCTTCGGTGACGGCGGCGACTTCGCGGCCCCGACCGGCCCGGCGACGGCGGAACTGTCGGCACTCAGCCGGGAGCTGGCCGCCACCAGCCGCAAACTGGCGGAGTCCCGTGACCGCGAGCGTGCGCTGGAGACCTCGCGGCGCGAGCTCGTCGCCTGGATCTCGCACGACCTGCGCACCCCGCTGGCCGGACTGCGCGCCATGTCCGAGGCCCTGGAGGACGGGGTCGCGGCTGACCCGCACCGCTATCTCCGCCAGATCCGCACGGAGGTCGAGCGCCTCAACGACATGGTCGGCGACCTCTTCGAACTGTCCCGCATCCACGCGGGCGCCCTCGCCCTGTCCCCCTCCCGCGTCTCCGTCTACGACCTCGTCGGCGACGCCCTCGCGGGGGCGGACCCGCTGGCCCGCGAGCACGGCGTGCGCCTGGTCGGCGACCGCATCGAGCAGGTGCCGGTCGAGGTGGACGGCAAGGAGATGAGCCGGGTCCTCGGCAACCTGCTGGTCAACGCGATCCGCCGGACACCTGCCGACGGCACCGTCGCGGTCACCGCCGAACGGTCCGACGTGGGCGTCGTCCTGTCCGTCACCGACGGCTGCGGCGGCATCCCGGAGGAGGACCTGCCGCGCGTCTTCGACACCGGCTGGCGCGGCACCCACGCCCGGACCCCGCCGGCCGGAGCCGGCCTCGGCCTCGCCATCGTCCGCGGCATCGTCGAGGCCCACAGTGGCCGGGCGGCCGTCCGGAACGTCCCCGGCGGCTGCCGCTTCGAAGTGACCCTGCCGATGGTGGCAGGAGTCTGACGACACCAGCCGCACGTCGGCTTCACACCTGCCGCCGGCCGGGGCGCCACCGCGCCCCGGCCCGGCTTCCGTCGCCTACTCCCCCCGCAGCCTCGCGCCCGCGAACTCCCGCATCCCCTCGGTGAATCCGATCTCCGCCTTCCAGCCGAGCTCGGCGCGCAGCCGGGCCGAGTCGGCGGTGATGTGGCGGACGTCGCCGAGACGGTACTCGCCGGTCACGACCGGCTCTGGGCCTCCGTACGCGGCGGCCAGCGCGTGCGCCATCTCGCCGACGGTACGGGGGTCACCGCTGCCGGTGTTGTAGACGGCGAGCGCGCCGGGCGCCGAACCCGCCTCCAAGGCGGCCACGTTGGCGGCGGCGACATCGCCCACGTGGACGAAGTCCCGCCGCTGCCCGCCGTCCTCGAAGACACGCGGCGCCTCACCGCGGGCGAGCGCGGAACGGAAGAAGGAGGCGACACCGGCGTACGGGGTGTCCCGGGGCATCCCGGGGCCGTAGACGTTGTGATAGCGCAGCGACACGGCGGAACCGTCCGTCGAACGGGCCCACGCGGCCGCGAGGTGCTCCTGCGCCAGTTTGGTCGTCGCGTACACGTTGCGCGGGTCGACGGGCGCGTCCTCCTCCACCAGCCCCGGCGTCAACTCCTCGCCGCAGCGCGGGCACCGCGGCTCGAACCGCCCGGCGTCCAGGTCGGCGACGGCCCGCGGCCCCGGGCGCACCACCCCGTGCCACTCGCACGCGTAGCGCCCCTCCCCGTACACGACCATCGATCCGGCGAGCACCAGCCGCCGTACCCCCGCGTCCGCCATGGCGGCCAGCAGCACGGCCGTTCCGAGGTCGTTGCGCGACACGTACTCGACCGCGTCGCCGAACCCCACGCCGAGGCCCACCATCGCGGCCTGGTGGCAGACGGCGTCGACGCCGGCGAGCGCGCCCGCGACCGCCTCGGCGTCCCGTACGTCCTGTCCGTCCCGCAGGTCGAACACGACGGGTTCGTGCCCGCGCGCCCGCAGCGCCTCGACGACATGACTTCCGATGAACCCGGCCCCGCCGGTTACCAGTACACGCATGCCCTGAACGCTAGGACCGGCACCCCGTCGCACGGTGGCACCGCGCCCGACATGTCACGGCTCCGTAAGACCTCGCGGGGCCGGCGGGCTCACATGCGCAGCAGTCGCTGGGTGATCTCGCGGTACTCCCGCAGTGCCTGGCGGAGTTCGTCGCCCTGGGTCTCGGGGTCCCGGTCCTGCCAGCCGTCGTGGAGGGCGGCGCGCCGTTCGGTGAGGGCGCTCATGAGGTGGGCGGCCGCTTCGTCGAACGCGGTCTCGGCCTCTCCGAGTGCCTCGCGCGGGTTGTGCGCGAAGGTGTTGAGCGCGCGGTTGAGCCGCTGGGTGAGTTCGCCCCGCTCGTCCGGCCCGAGCAGTGGCTCCGGGCCTGCCGAGCGACGCCCGGAGGACCCGGGCTGCCGGTCCGGGGGCTGCTGGGCGCGTGTCTGGTCGTACATCATCGTGGGCCACTTCCTGTACGTCGTACCGGCCGGGCGCGCGGGCGCGATCGGTCGGTACGGTCGAGGACCCGCCCGCGTGGGCTGCCGTCGCGGCGACGATCACCTCGGTGATCACTTCGCGGGCCGCTGTGCCGGTCACGTCGGTGACCACGGCTGCCACGGTCGTCGGAGAGGCGTGGGCCGGCTGTGCACCGGGCTGTCAGTCAACGCCGGGTGACTGCCCGTGTCAACGAGGTCTCCGTCCCTCGGACGGGTTCGGCCGGCGGCGGCGCCGGATCAGTCCGAGGTCGCGGCCGCGCGCCGGTACTCGGCGTTGATGCGCTGGGCCTCCTCCAGCTGGTCCTCGAGGATGACGATGCGGCACGCCGCATCGATCGGGGTCCCCTTGTCGACGAGTTCGCGCGCACGGGCGGCGATCCGCAGCTGGTAGCGGGAGTAGCGCCGGTGGCCGCCCTCCGAGCGGAGCGGGGTGATCAGGCGGGCCTCGCCGATCGCCCGCAGGAAGCCCGGCGTGGCGCCGAGCATCTCAGCCGCCCTGCCCATCGTGTACGCGGGGTAGTCGTCGTCGTCGAGACGACCACTGAGTGGAGTGTCCGCTGTCATTTCACCTCGTTGTGGCACGCGTCGAGGGGCCCCGATGCCGTACGGCACCAGGGCCCCGAAGGAAATTGAACACCATCTGCCGGCTCTACTGCGGAGCCGACCGTCTGTTTCCGCTCCCGGGCCCGGGCGTCGGGCGGGTGAGCGGGGATCGCGATTGCGTGACCGGGGACCACCTTCCAATCCTGGTCTTGCGGTACCCGCGTCCGAATCCCTCTCGGACGGGGCGATCCTGATGGCGTCTGCTTCCTCAGTCCTTCCTCTGGACGAATCTCAAGTCGGGCCTGCCCGGAACTCCGGCGGCCACGATGTCTACAAGAGAAACCCTAATCATGCGACCGCCCGATGTCTACCGTGACAACAATAGATTTTGGTTCGCTCGGGTCACAGGAATACTGGGATGCGCGGGCACCGGAGCGCCGGGCGGGGCTGCTGAATAGAATCGGCTCCCATGTCGAACCCTGACGAGCTCCTCGTTGACATCTCCGCCATGGTGGAGTCCGGGCACAGCACGCAGATGTCGTTGACGGTCGTCGTCGGCGGCGCCGTCATCACCGGCCGGCTGGCCCCCGAAGCGGTGTGGCGGGAGCGGGTGTCGGAGGTCCTCAGGGACTCGGACCGCCTGGGCCCGTTCTCCGACATCTTCGACACCGGCCGGGCGGCGGCCCGCTCCGAGAACGCCCCGGCACCGACCCACCTGCACTTCCACCTCGCCCGCATCCTCCAGGGCAGCGTCGGGATCCCCGAGACCGGCGGCATGTACCGCGTCGCGATCAGGGACGTGGGGGCCTGGACGGTGGGTGACTTCAGCTACTCCGACCACTGAGGCCCACCGGCGGCGGCCGTGAGGGCGTACGGACGCAGCGGTCCCGGCTTATGGGCCGGAACGTCATGAGGGCCCCGCCGACGGGTGTCGGCGGGGCCCTCATGACTGCGGCCTGCTCTGGCGGTCCGGACCCGACGGGTCCGTCCCGGTGGTGTGGGGCGCCCTCAGGGCTCGAGCGGGGCGGGGCTCCCGAGCAGCGCGGACGCGTTCTGCAGCGGGCTGAGCGCGCGCGGTACGGGGGCCACCTCCGGCGTACGGCAGGTGAAGCCGAGGCGGGCCATCGCGCGGGTGACCTCACCGCTGGTGAAGTCGCGGCGGTCCTGGCGGGTGATGACCTCACCCACCTGCTTGACGGGGTAGTGGCAGCGGCCGATGATCACGGATTCCCCCGTGATGGGTTCGGGCTTGACGCCCTTCATCGAGTCCAGCACACCGCTCTTGGTGAGATCGAACGGGAAGCGGGCGATGACGCAGCGCATGGTGCCTCACAGGTGACGGGAGGAAGCGGGAACGGGGAGAAGCAAGCGGGGAGTGCGGCCGGGCGTGTCGCCCAGCGTACGGGGGACGCGCGGGCGGCCGTGCGGGACGCTCAGCAGGACAGGGCGAGCGCGCCCTGGGAACGGCGGTGGGTGAGGACGTCCCCGACGCGGACGCGGTCCGTGTAGGCGGAGCCGCCGCGGACGACGGCGAGCTGCGCCGCGGTGACCGAGCCCGTGCACTGGTCGTCCTCGTCGCAGACGAGCAGGTACGTGACACCGGCGCCCGCCATGACGGACAGCGCCACCTCGACGGTCATGTCGGCCCCCACCCGCGGCCCGGAGAGGTCCTCCAGGTCGACGAGAACTCCGGGGACAGCTCCGGCGGAACGCGTCCGCGGCTGCTGGCCCTGCTGCCTCGACGGAAGCTGAATGATCGTCAAAGGTGCCTCCTGCGGCGTGGTTGCGGAGAGGACGTACGGGGCGGAGCGGAGCGGGCCGTGCGCCGCACCGGAGTCCGGCCCGCGCCGCTCACCCGAAAAGGGGAGCGGCGGGACCGGACGTCCGACGTGCGACGCGGGGCGTGGCCGGGTCCGGCCTAGCGCTCGGCCGTGGGGCGCGCGGCGGCCTCGGCGGTACGCCGCCCGCCCGCCTCGGACGTGCGGTGCGCGCCCGTACCGGTGGGGCGGCCACCGCCCTGACCGGAGCGGCCACGGCGTCCGCGGGAGGAACCGGAGGCCCCGCGCCGCGGGCGGTCCGACACGGGCGCGCGGATGACGACCGGCACGCCCGAAGGCGCCTGGGCGCCCGTGATGCGAGTCAACTCGGCCTCTCCGGACCGCACTTGACTGGTCTGCGGGGTGATCCCGGCGGCTGCCATCAGGCGGCTCATGTCGCGGCGCTGGTTCGGCGTCACCAGCGTCACGACGCTGCCCGACTCACCGGCGCGGGCCGTACGGCCACCACGGTGCAGGTAGTCCTTGGGGTCGCTCGGCGGATCGACGTTCACCACCAGGTCGAGCTGGTCGACGTGGATACCGCGCGCCGCGACGTTGGTCGCCACCAGGACCGTCACGTGCCCGGTCTTGAACTGGGCCAGGGTCCGCGTGCGCTGCGGCTGCGACTTGCCGCCGTGCAGGGCCGCGGCCCGCACGCCGCTGTTCAGCAGGTGCTCGGTCAGCCGGTCCACCGCGTGCTTGGTGTCCAGGAACATGAGCACCCGGCCGTCCCGCGCCGCGATCTCGGTGGTCGTACGGTTCTTGTCCGCGCCCTGCACGTGCAGGACGTGGTGCTCCATCGTGGTGACGGCGCCCGCGGACGGGTCGACGGAGTGGACGACCGGGTCGCTCAGGTAGCGGCGGACCAGCAGGTCGACGTTGCGGTCGAGGGTGGCGGAGAAGAGCATCCGCTGCCCCTCCGGGCGCACCTGGTCGAGCAGCTCCGTCACCTGCGGCATGAAGCCCATGTCGGCCATCTGGTCGGCCTCGTCGAGGACGGTGATGGCGACGTCGCCGAGGGCGCAGTCGCCGCGCTCGATGAGGTCCTTGAGGCGGCCCGGCGTGGCGACGACGACCTCCGCGCCGCTGCGCAGCGCGCCGGCCTGGCGGCCGATCGACATGCCGCCGACGACGGTGGCGAGCCGCAGCCGCAGGGAGCGGGCGTACGGGGTGAGCGCGTCGGTGACCTGCTGGGCCAGCTCGCGGGTCGGCACGAGGATCAGGGCCAGCGGCTGACGCGGCTCGGCGCGCCGGCCGGCGGTCCGGGTCAGCAGCGCGAGGCCGAAGGCCAGCGTCTTGCCGGAGCCGGTGCGGCCGCGGCCGAGTACGTCACGTCCCGCGAGGGAGTTCGGCAGGGTCGCGGCCTGGATCGGGAAGGGGACGCTGACGCCCTCGTGCCCGAGCGCGGTCAGCAGCGGCGCCGGCAGGGCGAGGTCGGCGAACGCCTCCACGGCCGGCAGGGCGGGCGTCACCGTCACCGGGAGGGCGAACTCGCCCTGCAGGGAGTTCTGCTGGCGTCCGTAGCCCTTCGACCTGCTGGGGCCGCCGGAACGGCCCGAGGACGCGGACCCGAAGCGGCTGCCACCGCTCCTCTTGGGGCCGGCGCCCTCGGATCGGGTACGGGCGAAACGATCGTTCGTGCGCGTGCGGTTCATGCGGAACCTTCCTTGAACGGGCGCGTATCAAGGAATTCCCGCAGCGAATGTGCAGCGCAGAGAATCGCGAGAACGAGCCGAATGAAATACGACACCGAAAGGGATCGGACCGATATCGGTCCGGGGCGGTGAAGAATTCGAGCGGGACGTGGGGCCGGGAATCCGGCACTGTCCCGAAAGCGATGAGTCCGAAACGGCGGCGTTGCCGGGCGGCGGAACCAGGGGGCGATGCAACCGTGGACGAAACCGGCGGCGGTGCCGAGAAGCGAAGAGGGGGAGCCGGGGCGGAGCCACCGGCGGAACCAGGACTTTCGCGGGCGGTCCCGAGGGGATTCATACCCGCGTTCGGGTCGGCCACTCTCGTACGGCGGTCCGGGTGAGGGGTTCTCGGGGCGGGGCGGTGGGCGACGCCTGTCGCGTCGGCCGGTGCCCGTCTCCGTACCCGGGAAAGCGGCGAGCTGGGGCCCGCACCCCAAGGTGCGGGCCCCAGCTGCGCTGTGCGTGTGGGTGTCAGGCGGGAACGATGTTCTCCGCCGTCGGGCCCTTCTGGCCCTGCGCGATGTCGAAGGAGACCTTCTGGCCCTCCTGCAGCTCGCGGAAGCCCTGCGCGGCGATGTTCGAGTAGTGGGCGAAGACGTCAGCGCCGCCGCCGTCCTGCTCGATGAAGCCGAAGCCCTTTTCAGCGTTGAACCACTTCACGGTGCCAGTAGCCATGTCAATTCTCCTTCGGGACGGTGCTCGGAGTCCGCAGTGCGCGGATTCCGCGTCGCCGTGATGATTACCCCGCCGGAAAAAGACCGGAGACACAAAAGAACTCCACCACAAAAATAGGGTGGAAGCTCACAAGTTTTTGGGAACCACAACTGCAACTGTTGTCGACAGTAGCACGACGAGATCGTCCGTGTGCGGTGGATAACGCCACACCCCAAGCGGATCAAGAAATCCTGATCGCGTCCGACGCCCATTTCTCATGTGGCGGTCACAGATATTGGCTCGCCCGGGTCGCAGCGTTTCCTCGTTCTTTCTCAGCTCGTCACCGGGGCCCGAGGGACGCCCGATAGGGATGCCAGTGGCGCCCGCGCCGGTCCACGGGTTGTCGTGATGGTCCCGGACGTGGCCGACGCCCTCGTCCCGTGCCACCGGGGGACTCCGGATCCACGGTTTCCCGCCCGGGACGAGCCATGTGGCGAAGCTCTCGTCCCTGTCCGGCCCTCCGTGAACGGTCGCGGCGGACAGGGAAGCGGACAAGGAAGCGGACAGGGAAAGGGCCCCGGTCGATGACCGGGGCCTCCTCTGTCAGTGGAGCGACGCTTCAGTGGTCGTCGCGGACGCTGGTCGCGATGCCGTTGCTGATCACGACCTCGGCGCCGAAGCCCTTCTTGGCGGCCGTCTCCAGCTCGTCCTCGGTGCACTTGGTGCCGTCCTGGCCGGCTCGGGCCGCGTCACCGCAGATGTCGTCGTAGCCCACGATCCGGGTGTCCTCGGCGACGAGGAACTCCTGCTCGCTGCCCTTCATGTCGGAGACCGTGTACTTGCCCGGAGCCAGGAAGGAGACGTTGCCGAACCAGGTGCCGTTGACGCCCTTGCCCTTGTTGATGCCCTCGACGGCGGTGTCGCGGGAATCGGAGCCGGAGTCGGAGCCGGAACCCGTGTCGGAGCCGGAGTCGGAGCCCGAGCCCTGCTGGGCGGCGCGCCGCTCGTTCACCAGGGTCGCGATGCCGTTCTTCATCCGGACGTCGGCGTTGACGGCGCCCTTCTTCGTCGCCGCCTCCAACTGGTCCAGCGTGCAAGGCGCGTCGACCTTGGCTCCCGCCTCGCCGCAGATCGTGCCGGTGCCGTAGACCTCGGTGTCGTCGGCGACGAAGAACTCCTGGCCCTGCTTGCCCGGCACGGACACGATGTACTTGCCCGGGGCGAGGTAGGTGACCTTGCCGTTCTCGAACGAGCCGTTGACGCCCTTGGAGTGCGCGGACTTCTTGGAGTCCGAGGCCTTTTCCGCGACGGCCGACGTACCCGTTCCGCTCTTGCCGGACGAGTCGGAGTCGGCGCCGTTCTGGCACGCCGTCATCAGCAGCCCGGCGGTGATCGCGGCGGTGGCGAAGACGGCCTTGCGCAGGTGGCGGTTCATCACGGGAGTTCCTTCCGGCGGGACGACGGGGAGCCGGCGTTCTCCGCCGGTCTCTCGCTCTGTGCCGACTATGAGGGGTCCGAGAGCCCGCGGGTCACGCCCGTCGTCCCTTCCGGACACCGCCGTGGCAGCGTCGTGACACGGCAACACTTCGGCTGTGGAGGGCGGTTCGGCGACGCGCCGCCGTGCCGCGGACGCGAGCTGCGCGTGAGGCACGGGCGCACCCGGCGCGCGGTGCCCGCGCGCCCGGCCGGCGCCGGGACCACGCAAGGAGCCACCGGCCGGGGCCGGTGGCTCGGGTGACACGGGTGGGCACGGGCGGATGCGGTGGCTCAGCGCACGGGGAAGCCGAACGAGTAGCCCTGCTGCTTGAGCCAGGGCAGGACCCGCCGCAGCGCTTCGACGGTCTGCGAACGGTCGCCTCCGGCGTCGTGGAAGAGGAGCGTCGGCCCGTTGGGAAGCTCCTGCTGGACGGTGGTGACGATGGCGTCCGTGCCCGGCCGCTCGAAGTCCTTGGTGTCCACGTTCCAGCCCAGCGGGCGCATGCCCCGGGACGCGGCGAGCTTGCGGCTGTCGGGGGTGAAGGCACCGCCGGGGGCCCGGTAGTACATCGGCCGCACGCCTCCGGACGCCTTGGTGATCATGCGTTCGGCGTCGAGTATCTGCTGGGAGCGGTAGGCGGGGGACTTCTTGTCCATGGCGGTGTCGTGCGACACCGTGTGGTCGCAGAGCCGGTGCCCGGCCGCGACCACCTTCTTCACGAGGTCGGGGTGGGCCTGCGCCTGCGTCCCCACCATGCAGAACGTGGCCTTCACTCCGTACTCCCGCAACACGTCCAGTACTTGGGGCGTCCATATGGGGTCGGGGCCGTCGTCGATGGTGATGTTGACCCCGTGCGCCCCCTTGTCCGAGGCGTGCGCGATGGTCATCGCGACCGTCTTCACGTCGCTGCCCGGCCTGGCCGGCGCGGTCGCCTTGGACGACGGGCCGCCCACGGCGTCGGCCTGCGCGGTCCACACCGAGGCCCCGACCGCGAACAGCGTCACCCCGAGTGCCGCCCCGACCACCTTGCCGTACCAGCCCCGCGTTCCGCCGTGCCGCGCCATGTCCGCCCCGCTCTCGCCCAGTGCCCCGTCGATCCCCGGTCGCGATGCGACCACTTGGCAGGACGAGAGATGCGCACCGGGGGATGCACCCGTTACCGATCACGGACAATCCCGGGGGAGTTCAGGGACAGTGGAGACGGTTCGGCCGGGGTTGGAGCAGGAGGACTTCGACGGTTCGGGGTGGCCAGGGGGCGCGGACGCTCGGCAGCAACGGCGGGCCAGGCCTGACGGACCCCCTCATCGGACTCGCCCTGGCCCTCGGCGCATGGGCACTGATGGTGCGTATCCGCGCTCGCCAGGGGATGCGGAGGCCGTGCCGTCCCGCGTGGGTGCCTCACGTCGCAGCCGTGGCGGGCACCACCGCCTTCTCGCTGTCCGCTCAGAACGACACGTCCGAACTGCGCTGGTTCTACTTGGCCATGGGCCTCGCGGTCACCGGTGTCGTCCGGTACCGGCTGCAGAGGAGAGTCCGCTCCGACGAGGAGCGGTGAAGACGGGACGTGGCGGCCGGGCTCGCCGGCATGGTGCGCGCCGGGCGGGCGAAGCGCCACGACGACGACCCCGCGCACCACAACAAAGAACCCCCGGGTCATGGACCTGGGGGTTTATCCGTTTCTATGGAGCGGGTGACGAGAATCGAACTCGCACTCTCAGCTTGGGAAGCTGATGTTCTACCACTAAACTACACCCGCGTAAGACGCCGGTTGAACCGGTGTCGAATGCTCGCTCACTCTACCTCATGCCCGGCAGCCGGCGTCGAAGCCGCGGGGGCCGCCCGTGTTCCAGGGGGTGGATGAGGCTGCGGCGGCGCGGAGTTGAGGCGTACGGTGAGGGCCTTCGAGCGGGTCCGGACGGTACCGGAGTGCCGCCTGGAGTGCCTTCCCTTTGATCCCGTAATGTGGCTTTCGTTGTCAGGGCATCAGCCTGACACAGCTCTTGGGGAAGGGACTCTGGGACGTGATGGAGCGCACCGTCGTCCGTTGTGCCGAGGGGCACGTGTTCAACACCGCGTCGTTCCCGATGCAGCAGGCCGAGCGGCTCGGCCCCGGACGGCTGGTCCGGTGCCCACGCTGCGCCCGGCTCCGCAGTGTGGTGCCGGTGACCATGGAGAAGCGTTGACGCGGTGAGCCGGTGACGTGACGCTCCGGTGCCGGGGCGTCGCATCGCCGGTCTGCGGGTGCGTGGTGCCGTCGCGATGGTGATGGCTCCGCGCCCCTTGCGTATCCTCAGGGCGTGCTTCTCTCAGACAAGGACATCCGGGCCGAGATCGACGCCGGGCGGGTCCGGATCGATCCCTACGACGAATCCATGGTGCAGCCGTCGAGCGTCGACGTGCGGCTCGACCGCTATTTCCGGGTGTTCGAGAACCACCGCTACCCTCACATCGACCCCTCGGTCGAGCAGGCGGACCTCACGCGGCTCGTCGAGCCGGAGGGGGACGAGCCGTTCATCCTGCACCCCGGTGAGTTCGTCCTCGCCAGTACGTACGAGGTCATCTCGCTGCCAGACGACCTCGCCTCGCGCCTCGAGGGCAAGAGCTCGCTCGGTCGCCTCGGTCTGGTCACCCACTCCACCGCCGGGTTCATCGACCCCGGTTTCTCCGGGCACGTGACCCTGGAGCTGTCGAACCTCGCGACGCTGCCGATCAAGCTCTGGCCGGGCATGAAGATCGGGCAGCTGTGCATGTTCCAGCTCAGCTCGCCGGCCGAGTTCCCCTACGGGAGCGACCGGTACGGGTCCCGCTACCAGGGCCAGCGCGGACCGACGGCCTCCCGGTCCTTCCTGAACTTCCACCGGACCCAGGTGTGAGGCGGTGACCGTGTCCTCCGAGCGCGAGAACCTCACCTACGAGGGGTTCGGCGTCGCCGTACGCGAACTCGCCCAGACCATCGCCGACGACGGCTACGAGCCCGACATCGTGCTGTCGATCGCCCGGGGCGGCGTCTTCGTCGCGGGCGGGCTCGCCTACGCCCTCGACTGCAAGAACATCCACCTGGTGAACGTGGAGTTCTACACGGGGGTGGGGACAACGCTGGAGATGCCGGTGATGCTCGCCCCCGTCCCCAACGCGATCGACTTCTCCGACAAGAAGATCCTGATCACGGACGACGTCGCCGACACCGGCAAGACGCTCAAGCTCGTCCACGACTTCTGCGTCGGCGCCGTGGCCGAGGTCCGCAGCGCGGTGATCTACGAGAAGACCCAGTCGCTCGTGAAATGCGAGTACGTCTGGAAGCGCACGGACGAGTGGATCAACTTTCCGTGGAGTGTCCTGCCTCCGGTACACAAGTCCGGCGAGGCGGCCAAGAAGAACAGGGAAGCGCTCTGAGCCGCGGACACGTCGCGGCAGCTTCTCACTGACGAAGATCAGGGCCCTCGGTGTGAGCCGGGGGCCCTGTCGCGTCGCGGTCGGCGTCGTACACGGTTGACCGCGTCCCGGGGGAGTCGGCTTGATGCAAAAATCGAACGTACGATCTAATAATGAGTATGGACAGGCACCGGATCCCAGATGATCTTTTGGCTGCGCAGACGGCTTGGTACGTGACCTACGAGCGCCTCGTGTCGGTGCAGGACACGGGCGCCGCCGGCCACCGACGGCGCTTGCTCGCGTTGTCCCGGCGTATCGCGGCGCATCCTTTTTGGGAGACGCCCGCGGGTACGCCGGCAGCCCGGGTGGAGCTGAAGGAGATCGGTCGGCGGCTGGCCGCGAGCGATTCAGCGCCCTGACGACCCCGAACCACCCGAGGTTCGTTCGACGGTTGGTCGTCCGGGGCCGGTGTCAGCCGTTGATGTCAGACATCAGTGGGCGGTGTGGCCGGCTCCCGTACCTTCCGGCGTGAGGGCTCTCGCCGCTCGCCCGTGTCAGGGTCGACCGCTGAGGTCTTGCGGCTCCGCCCGGCTGCGCGGATGCGGTCGATGACGGGCCACGCGAGCGCGATGAGGAAGCAGACCGCCCCTGTGCCCAGGCCCCACCGAATCAACGGCGGCTGGCTTCCACCCACCGCGCGGACGCCGGCCCAGACCGCCGCGGCCGTGCAGCCGATCCCCTGCGGCCACCATCGATCTTCCTCGGTGTCTGTCATGTCCTCCCCCAGTTTCACGCGTGATGATCCCGTAGGCGAGCGCCTGTGGCCAGGGCGGCTCGCGGTCGTGACGTGAGAGGGGCTCCCGGTGGTGTGCCGGGAGCCCCTCTTGTGTGTCCTTGGTGCGGTGGGCGTCAGAACGTGCCCAGCTTGATGATCGACAGGATCGCGATGAGCTGGATGGATGACGCGGCGAGCGCCTTCGGCCAGGGGAGGTCGTGGGACTTGCCGACCATCAGGGTCAGCAGCGCGCCCGCGGCGACCCACGTCGCCCAGCCGAGGAGCTTCACGAACGACGCGTCGCCGCCGAGGAACATGGCGACCAGCAGACGCGGGGTGTCCGTGATGGACATGATCAGCATCGAGAGGCCGACCGTGGGCTGCCAGGCGCCGTCGCCGCCGAGCTGGCGGGCCAGGGTGTGGGTGACCACGCCGAGGATGAATGTGCTGAGGACGATGGCGACGGCGGTCGTCAGGACGATCGGGATCGCGTTGGAGAGGGTCGCGTTGATCGCGTCCTCGCGGGCGCCGTCGAAGCCGAAGACCGCCAGCAGGCCGTAGATGAACGTCACGACCAGGGCCGGGCCCCACATCGCGTAGTCGCGCATCTGGAGGAAGGTCCTGTTCGGGGCGGTCACGACGCCCTTGAGCAGGTCCTTCCAGTGCAGCCGTGGTCCGACCGGCGGAGCCGCCGCCTGGCCGGCGCGGTACGTCCCGCCCTGGCTGTACGGGTCCTCGTCGATCGAGAAGGCCTGAGTGTGTCCGGGGCTGTTCGCCGCGTACGGGTCGGGGCCCTGCTGCGGGTGGCCGTCGCCGAAGTACTCCGGCTCGCCCTGTCCGCCGCCGGTCTGGGGCCAGCCGCCCTGCGCGTTGCCGCGGTAGGGCTGCCCGCCGCCCTGCGAGCCGCCGTACGGCGGCTGTGCCCCGTACTGCGGCTGCGAAGGCGCGTTCGGATAACCGTACGGCTGCCGGCCGCCTCCCTGGGGGGCCTGCTGTCCGTACGACGGTCGTTGTTGCGGTCGCGCCTGCGAAGCACGGTTGTCCCGGCCGCCGCGTCCGATCCTGAATCCAGCCACGTTATCGAACGTACCTGGTCCCGGAGAGTGACGTGCCGGGCCCGGGGCATCCGGCCCGGCTTTGCTGCCGAGCTGTGACATCCCCTACGGGGGAGGTGAGGTGGCCCCCTACGGGTACCGAAGGGGGCCTCGGGGCAGGTCAGCCCGCCAGGACGTTGCCGAAGTAGGCGTCGCCCGAGGGGCCGCCCAGGGTGGTGCCGTTGAAGGACTTCGAGCCGGTGGCGGTGATGCCGGAGGCACCGGCCTTGAAGTACCAGACCGCGCCGTCGGCACTGTTCTCGCCGAGCGCGCCGACGATCAGCTCGGCGCGGCCGTCCCCGTTCGCGTCGGTGAGCCGGACCGCGTCGCCGAAGTAGTCCTGGGCCTCGGCGGTGCCCGGGACTCCGGAGGTGTTCTGGGAGAAGGACGTGGAACCGGTGCCGGTCAGGCCGGAGGCGGAGCCGCGCAGGACGCTGACCTGGCCGGCGTGCTTCACCGACCCGATGTACTCGCTGTCCGAGCCGATCGCGACGTCGGCGTATCCGTCTCCGTCGGTGTCCCCCGACGACAGGCTCCAGCCGAAGCCGTCGTTCTTCTCGCCGGTGCCCGGCACACTCGCCGTGTCCTGCGTGATCCGCTTCGGCGTACGGGTGCTGAGGCCGCCGGCGGCGCCGTACGTCACGGTGATCGCGCCGCCGAGTCCGCCGTCCGGCTCGGTCGACGACTTCTCCATGAAGTTGCCGGTGACGATGTCGCCGTAGCCGTCCTTGTCGACGTCGGCGATCGTGCCCGCGTAGCCGCCCGCGAGCTTCTTGCCGAGCTTCGGGCCGGTGGCGGAGCCGGTGTAGAGGACGCTGCGGGTGCGGTAGTCGCCGCCGCTGGTCTCCTCCTGGCCCATGACCAGGAGATCGGTCCTGCCGTCGCCGTTGACCTCGCCCGCGACGAGCTGGTCCGGGTAGATGGTGCTCTGGGCGATCGTGTCGACGCCGATGCGTGAAGCGGCCTTGCCGGTACGGGAGATGGGGCCCTTGAAGATGTTCAGCGCGGGCGTCGCGTTGTTCGCGGCGGCCAGGTCGGTGTGGCCGTCGCCGTCGAAGTCGCCGGCCGCGACCTCCCAGCCCAGCTCGTTGAGGTACTGCGGCAGCGGTGAGGCTATGTCGGTGCCGGACTTCACCCCGCTCGCGCCGCCCCACAGCACCGTCAGGGTGCCGTAGGAGTCGGTGGAGCCGATCCGCTCGCTGTGCACGCCCACGACGATGTCCGTGTAGCCGTCACCGTCCATGTCACCCGTGGTCACGCGGTCGCCGAAGTAGTCGTACGACTCCGGGGTGCCCGGGATGCCCGTGGTGGCCTGGCTGATGATCTGCCGCTTGGAGGTGTCGAGGCCGCTCGCGGTGCCGTAGACCACGGCGACGTAGCCGGCGCCGGACTTGCCGGAGACCTTGGCGAGGGGAGCGGCGATCGCCAGGTCGCGGTGGCCGTCGCCGTTGAAGTCACCGGAGAGCCCGGAGGGCGCGGCGGTCGCCGGGGTGACGGGCAGGGCGGTGAGCAGGCCGGTGGTGAGGGTCGCGGCCAGGAGGAGGGTGCGGTTGCGCAACGTGGGGCTCCGGGGTGGCAGAAGGCGGGAGGGGACACCGCAGGGAGAGACACGCCGGGCCCGTGAGCGGTGCGGGCCCGGCGTGTCGGGAGCGGGGCGCTCGCGGACGAGCGCCCCGGGTGGTGCGTGGAGCGGCCGGCCCGAGGGCCGGCCCGGGGCGAGCGGAAGGGTCGCCGGGTGTGGGCTAGTCGGCGAACAGGGCGCCGAACTGCGGCGACCCCGTCGTCGAGACGCCCGAGGTGCTCGGGGACAGGGTGCGGGAGCCGGCCGTGGTGATCGTCGTGCCGTTGGAGGGCAGGTAGGTGACCGCGCCGTTGCCGGCGTTCTCGTACGAGCCGACGAGCAGGTCCGCCCTGCCGTCGCCGGTGACGTCGTCGAGCTTGATGTCGGCACCGAACAGGTCGTTCGCCTCGTCGCTGCCGGGGACGCCCGCGGTGCTCTGGGCGAAGGACTGCGTGCCGGAGGAGACGTTCACGCCGCTCGACGATCCGTAGAGGACGGTGACCATGCCGGTGTCGGTGACACCGTCGATGTCCTCGTTCGGGGCGGAGACGACGAGGTCCTGGAAGCCGTCACCGTTCACGTCGCCCATGTCGAGGTCCCAGCCGAAGCTGTCGCCCTTCTCCGAGCTGCCGGGGACGCTGCCGGTGTTCTGGTTGATCCCGGTGGTGCCGGCGGGTCCGGAGGCGGAGCCGTAGGTGATGTTCGCCTGGCCGCCGTCGGAGGAGTCCGGGATGGTCTCGCCCTCTTCGGTGTGGTGGTCCCAGCCGGCGCCGCTGACGATGTCGCCGTAGCCGTCGCCGTTGATGTCGCCGACGCCGGTGATCTGACCGGCCTTGAGCGCCTCGGCGGAGGCGACGCTGAGGCCGCTCGCCGTGCCGGGCACGAAGTAGTTCGTGTTCCAGCCGGTGCCGTTCTCGAAGCCGTCGACGATGAGGTCGGTGCGCTTGTCGCCGTTCACGTCGCCCGCGGTCAGGCTCAGCGGCCCGTACGGGAAGTCGTTGGAGCCCGACTGGATCGGGGGCTTGATGGTGTACCGGCCGCCGGGCGTGCCGGAGGTGCTGAAGCCGCCCTTGTAGACGTAGATCGTGCTGGTCGAGCTGCCGACGGCGAGGTCGGCCCTGCCGTCGCCGTCGAAGTCGCCGGCGGCCAGGTCCTTGCCCCAGTAGTCGTGCGAGGAGGGGGAGGGGTCGGCGATGGTGACGCCCTTGCCGGTGAGGCCCGCGGCGGAGCCCCACAGGATGGCGACGGTGCCGCCGCCGGTGTCGCTCCCGACCTTCTCCCACGGGGCGGCGACGGCGAGGTCGTCGAAACCGTCCTTGTTGAAGTCGGCGTAGGCGGTCTCGCCGCCGAAGCCGTCGCCGGCCTCGGCGGTGCCCGGGACGCCCGAGGTGTCCTGGCTGATCGTGGAGCGCTTGGCGGACGAGACGCCGGTGGCGGTGCCGTAGAGGGCGACGATCTGGCCGGCCGCCTTGTGGCCGCCGACGTACGCGGCGTGCGCCGAGAAGACCACGTCGCCGATGCCGTCGCCGTTGAAGTCGGCCTGCGGGACGTGCGCGGAGTCGGCGGCGGTCGCGGTCGCGGCCGAGAAGGTGAGCAGTCCGCCCGTCAGCGCGGCAGCGGTGGCCGTCGCGAGGGCGATACGCACGGAGTGCGGGTGACGCTTGTGCATGCGGGATTCTCCTGCGGCATGCGGGGATGTCTGGCGGACATCCACTGTCAATGGGGTTCCGACTGCCCGTGTTTGCCGGTGGTTGTCCATGAGTCGTCCGGCGGTTCACTGGGTGATCGGCGAACAGGAGACCGCTGGTGGGGGGTGAGGGTTGTACGTGAGTTCGGATAATTTTCGTGGCGGTCGTGGCGGTCGTGGCGGGTGGGGCGGCGTCCGGACGCCGCGCGGCCGGAGGCGGCGGACCCGGCGGGCCGCGTGCGGACACGCCGACACCCCCGTGTTCCTGAGAACACGGGGGTGTCGATGGTGCCGACCGGGGTGAACCGGGCCGTCGGAAGCGCTACTTCACCGGCTCCGGCTCGGGCTCGTTCTCCGACTCCGCCGCGCCCGCCGGGGGCTCGTCGTCGCCGTCGGTGTCGTCGAGCGGGGTCTTGACCGAGTCGAGGAGGAGCTGGGCCACGTCGACGACCTGGATGGACTCCTTGGCCTTGCCGTCGTTCTTCTTGCCGTTGACCGAGTCGGTCAGCATGACGAGGCAGAACGGGCAGGCGGTGGAGACGATGTCGGGGTTCAGCGACAGGGCCTCGTCGACGCGCTCGTTGTTGATGCGCTTGCCGATCCGCTCCTCCATCCACATCCGCGCGCCACCGGCACCGCAGCAGAAGCCGCGCTCCTTGTGGCGGTGCATCTCCTGCTGGCGCAGGCCCGGGACGGCGGACATGATCTCGCGCGGGGGCGTGTAGATCTTGTTGTGCCGGCCCAGGTAGCACGGGTCGTGGTAGGTGATGAGGCCCTCGACCGGGGTCACCGGGAGCAGCTTGCCGTCGTCGATGAGGTGCTGGAGCAGCTGGGTGTGGTGGATGACCTCGTAGTCGCCGCCGAGCTGCGGGTACTCGTTGCCGATGGTGTTGAGGCAGTGCGGGCAGGTGGCGACGATCTTCTTCGCCGACCTCGGCTTCTTCGACTCGGGCGTGCTGTTGCCCTCGTCGTCCGTCTCCTCGCCGAACGCCATGTTCAGCGCGGCGACGTTCTCCATGCCGAGTTCCTGGAAGAGGGGCTCGTTGCCGAGGCGGCGGGCGGAGTCACCGGTGCACTTCTCGTCGCCGCCCATGATCGCGAACTTGACGCCCGCCATGTGCAGCAGCTCCGCGAAGGCCTTGGTGGTCTTCTTGGCGCGGTCCTCGAGGGCGCCGGCGCAGCCGACCCAGTAGAGGTACTCGACCTCGGTGAGGTCCTCGATGTCGCGGCCGACGACGGGGATCTCGAAGTCGACCTCCTTGGTCCACTCCAGGCGCTGCTTCTTGGCGAGGCCCCAGGGGTTGCCCTTCTTCTCCAGGTTCTTGAGCATCGTGCCCGCCTCGGACGGGAACGCGCTCTCGATCATCACCTGGTAGCGACGCATGTCGACGATGTGGTCGATGTGCTCGATGTCGACCGGGCACTGCTCGACGCAGGCGCCGCAGGTGGTGCAGGACCACAGGACGTCCGGGTCGATGACGCCGTTCTCCTCGGCGGTGCCGATGAGGGGGCGCTCGGCCTCGGCGAGAGCGGCCGCGGGGACGTCCTTGAGCTGCTCCGCGGACGCCTTCTCCTCGCCCTCCATGGTCTTGCCGCCGCCGGCCAGCAGGTACGGGGCCTTGGCGTGCGCGTGGTCGCGCAGCGACATGATGAGGAGCTTGGGGGAGAGCGGCTTGCCGGTGTTCCAGGCGGGGCACTGCGACTGGCAGCGGCCGCACTCGGTGCAGGTGGAGAAGTCGAGCAGGCCCTTCCAGGAGAACTGCTCGACCTGGGAGACGCCGAAGACGTCGTCCTCACCGGGGTCGGTGAAGTCGATGGCCTGGCCGCCGCTGGTCATCGGCAGCAGCTCGCCGAGGGCGGTCGCGCCCTTGGCGTCGCGCTTGAACCAGATGTTGGGGAAGGCGAGGAAGCGGTGCCAGGCGACACCCATGTTGGTGTTCAGGCCGACGGTGATCGCCCAGCCCATGGTGACGCCGAGCTTGATCATGGCGGTCAGGTAGACCAGCGTCTGCAGGGTGTCGAGGCTCAGGCCCTTGAAGGCGGCGACCAGGGGGTACGAGGCCCAGTAGGCGGCCTCGTAGTGGTCGACGCCGTGCAGGGCGCCCTCCAGGCCGCGCAGGGTCATGATGGCGAGGCCGATGACGAGGATCACGGCCTCGACGAAGTAGGCCTGGCCCGTCTTGGAACCCGCGAAGCGCGACTTGCGGCCGGGCCTGGACGGCCGGTTCAGCTGCCGGACCGCGATCAGCACCAGGATGCCGAGGGTCGTGAACAGCGCGATGAACTCGGTGTACAGCTCGTAGGGGAGCCAGCCGCCGAGCACGGGGAGGGTCCAGTCGGCCTTGAAGAGCTGGCCGTAGGCGGTGACGATCGTCAGGCCCAGGGTCAGGAAGCCGACGGCGACGAACCAGTGCGCGACGCCGATGATGCCCCACCGGTTCATCCGGGTGTGGCCGACGAACTCCTTGGCCAGCGTGACGGTGCGGGCCTTCCAGTCGTCGGTGCGGCTGCCGGCGGGGACGGGCTGGCCGAGCTTGATGAACCGGTAGATCTGTGCGACGGCCCGGGTGATCAGCGCGACGCCGACCACGGTCAGGACCAGCGACACAACGATCGCGGCGAGTTGCATTCGGGGGCTCCTCGGGCCTGCGAGGTGTTCTTCGAGAGCGACCTCGAAGTGATTACTAAGCGGTAACTTATGCAGTCCGTCTGAGACTACCCACTTCTTCCGCCGCACTGTAGCCAGAGGTGCGGTGATCTGCGTCGCTGAGGCAAACCTGAGTGGGTGCGTCGCGGGCGGGCAGGCGGTCCTTTTCGCGATCGGGGGCGTTCTGGCGCAAGGACACGTAAACCCGATCGTGTTATTCGCACAATACTGTGACAATTACCCCTAAATTAGCGATGTGCTGTACGGAATCGCGGCTGCCACCGCCGCTCTGCTCCTGACCGCCGCGCTCGCCGCGCTGCTGCGGTCGCTCGCCCTGCGCCTCGGTGCGGCCGGCGGGCCGGGGCTCCTCGCCGGCCGTTCCCGGCCCCGTCCGCCGGGCCGGGAAAGACGCGTCCCCGTGCTCGGCGGGATCGCCGTGGCGGGTGCGACGGCCCTCGTCGGCTGCGCCGGTGACTGGACCGGCGTCGCCCCGCTCGGCCCGGAGACCAGCCGGCTGCTGGTCGCCGGCCTCGTCGTCGCCCTGGCCGGCCTCGCCGCCGACCTGCTGCCCGTGCCGCCCCTCCTGCGGCTGACCGCCGTCGCCGGTGCCGCCGTCCTCGCCGTGCCCTACGACGCGCTCGGCGTGCCCGGAGGGGTGCTCGCGGCCTGCTGGATCGTCCTCGTCACCCACGCCTTCCGCTCGCTCGACCAGTCCGACGGGGTGCTCGGGACCGTCGGGGTCGTCACCGCGTTCGCGCTCAGCGGCTGCGCGGCGGCCGAGGTCATGGACGGACTCGCGGCCCTGCTCAGCGTGCTGGCCGCCGCGCTCACCGGCTTCCTGATGCACGGCTGGCCACCGGCCCGGATCGCGGCCGGCCGGTGCGGCTCCCAGTTCGCCGGGTTCGTGCTGGCCTCGGCCGTCGTGCTGGTGCACGCGGAGCGGCCCGCGGGGGCCGGGTTCGGTGCCGCGTTCGCGCTGACCGCCGTGGTCAGCGCCGACGCCGCCCTGGTGCTCGTGTGCCGGTGGCGCGCCGGACGGCCGGTGCTGCGGTCCGCGCCCGACCATCTGGTGCACCGGCTGCGCAGGGCCGGGCTGACCCGGCAGGGCGTCATGGTCGTGATGGGGCTCGCCACGTTCGCGGGTGCGCTCGTCGGGCTGTCCATCGATCTCGGCCGGCTCGGGGCCGCCGCGGCCTGGTGGGTGGCCGGGGCCGTGCTGATCGTCGCCGCCGCGGGCGCCCTGCGCCCCGGACGCCGCCCGCGCCGCCCCGGCCCCCGGCCCCGATCCCGTCCGCATGCGATCCCCGCTCCCGGGGGACCCGTCACCGGGACCGTGAATCGGCCCGCAGGTCTCCTCCGTCGCCCGGCGGATGTGGCGAACGGTGGGGTAAAAGTCCCCTAGCTCCGTGTGAAAGGCGCAGGTCAAGAGCTTCCTGCGCGTAAGGAACGGATAAGAGTTGAGCCCCCACGACTCAGGTCTGTTGACCGAGCGGCGGACGTCGTGCACACTTGAGCCTGTTCCACTCAAGTCATCGTTGGAGGAATCGAAATGGCACGTGCGGTCGGCATCGACCTGGGCACGACTAACTCAGTCGTCAGCGTTCTTGAAGGCGGCGAGCCCACCGTCATCACCAACGCCGAAGGCGCCAGGACCACGCCGTCCGTCGTCGCCTTCGCGAAGAACGGTGAGGTGCTCGTCGGCGAGGTCGCCAAGCGCCAGGCGGTCACGAACGTGGACCGGACCATCCGTTCGGTGAAGCGTCACATGGGCACGGACTGGAAGATCGAGCTCGACGGCAAGAGCTTCAACCCGCAGCAGATGAGCGCCTTCATCCTGCAGAAGCTGAAGCGCGACGCCGAGGCGTACCTGGGCGAGAAGGTGGCCGACGCGGTCATCACCGTCCCGGCGTACTTCAACGACTCCGAGCGTCAGGCGACGAAGGAGGCCGGCGAGATCGCGGGCCTGAACGTCCTGCGCATCGTGAACGAGCCGACCGCCGCCGCCCTGGCGTACGGCCTCGACAAGGACGACCAGACGATCCTCGTCTTCGACCTCGGTGGCGGCACGTTCGACGTGTCCCTCCTGGAGATCGGTGACGGCGTCGTCGAGGTGAAGGCCACCAACGGCGACAACCACCTCGGTGGTGACGACTGGGACCAGCGGGTCATGGACTACCTGGTCAAGCAGTTCCAGTCCGGTCACGGCGTGGACCTGTCCAAGGACAAGATGGCCCTCCAGCGCCTCCGCGAGGCCGCCGAGAAGGCCAAGATCGAGCTGTCCTCGTCCACCGAGACCTCGATCAACCTGCCCTACATCACGGCGTCCGCCGAGGGCCCGCTGCACCTGGACGAGAAGCTCACGCGCGCCCAGTTCCAGCAGCTGACGGCCGACCTGCTGGAGCGCTGCAAGACGCCGTTCCACAACGTCATCAAGGACGCCGGCATCAACCTCTCCGAGATCGACCACGTCGTTCTCGTGGGCGGCTCGACCCGTATGCCCGCCGTCGCCGAGCTCGTCAAGGAGCTGACCGGTGGCAACGAGGCCAACAAGGGCGTGAACCCGGACGAGGTCGTCGCCATCGGCGCCGCCCTCCAGGCCGGTGTCCTCAAGGGCGAGGTCAAGGACGTCCTGCTCCTCGACGTGACCCCGCTGTCCCTCGGTATCGAGACCAAGGGAGGGATCATGACCAAGCTCATCGAGCGCAACACCACGATCCCGACCAAGCGGTCCGAGATCTTCACGACGGCCGAGGACAACCAGCCGTCCGTGCAGATCCAGGTCTACCAGGGCGAGCGCGAGATCGCGGCGTACAACAAGAAGCTCGGGATGTTCGAGCTGACCGGTCTGCCGCCGGCCCCGCGTGGCGTCCCGCAGATCGAGGTCGCCTTCGACATCGACGCCAACGGCATCATGCACGTGACCGCGAAGGACCTGGGCACGGGCAAGGAGCAGAAGATGACCGTCACCGGCGGCTCCTCGCTGCCGCGTGACGAGGTCGACCGGATGCGCCAGGAGGCCGAGAAGTACGCGGACGAGGACCACGCCCGCCGCGAGGCCGCCGAGACCCGCAACCAGGGCGAGCAGCTCGTCTACCAGACGGAGAAGTTCCTCAAGGACAACGAGGACAAGGTCCCCGGTGACGTCAAGACCGAGGTCGAGGCCTCCGTCGAGGAGCTGAAGGCCGCGCTCAAGGGCGAGGCCGCCGGGGGCGACAACACCGCCGAGATCCGTACGGCCACCGAGAAGGTCGCCGCCGTCTCGCAGAAGCTGGGCCAGGCCATGTACGCCGACGCCCAGGCCGCGCAGGCCGCGGGCGGCGACGCCCCGGGTGCCGAGGCTCCGAAGGCCGACGGTTCCGACGAGGACGTCGTCGACGCCGAGATCGTCGACGAGGACCGCAAGGACGGTGCCGCGTGACGGAGGAGACCCCGGGCTTCGAAGAGCAGCCTGACGTCCCCTCCGGCGCCACCTCCGACGACGCCGATCCGCAGTCCGCCACCCCCTCTGCGGAGGGGGCGGCGGCCCCGGACGGGGACGACAGTGCACAGTTGGCCGGCCTGACGGCGCAGCTGGACCAGGCACGCACGGGTCTCACCGAGCGCACCGCGGACCTCCAGCGTCTCCAGGCCGAGTTCCAGAACTACCGCCGCCGCGTCGAGCGTGACCGGATCGCGGTCAAGGAGGTCGCCGTGGCGAACCTCCTGACCGAGCTCCTGCCCGTGCTCGACGACATCGGCCGCGCGCGGGAGCACGGCGAACTCGTGGGCGGATTCAAGTCCGTCGCCGAGTCGCTGGAGACCGTCGCGGCCAAGATGGGGCTCCAGCAGTTCGGCAAGGAGGGCGAGCCCTTCGACCCGACGATCCACGAGGCACTGATGCACTCGTACGCGCCGGACGTCACGGAGACGACGTGCGTGGCGATTCTGCAGCCGGGGTATCGCTTCGGCGAGCGCACCATCCGCCCCGCGCGGGTGGCGGTCGCCGAGCCGCAGCCCGGGGCGCAGACGGTCAAGGCCGAGGAGTCGGCCGAGGCGGCCGAGACCGCCACGGACAAGGAGAGCGGTGGCCCGGACGAGGGCTGAGCTTGAACGAGGAAAGGAGGGACGTCGGGGATGAGCACCAAGGACTTCATCGAGAAGGACTTCTACAAGGTCCTCGGCGTCCCCAAGGACGCCACCGAGGCCGAGATCAAGAAGGCGTACCGGAAGCTCGCCCGCGAGAACCACCCGGACGCCAACAAGGGCAACGTCAAGGCCGAGGAGCGCTTCAAGGAGATCTCCGAGGCGAACGACGTCCTCGGTGACCCCAAGAAGCGCAAGGAGTACGACGAGGCACGCGCCCTCTTCGGCAACGGCGGCTTCCGGCCGGGTCCCGGCGCGGGCGGCGGCAACTTCAACTTCGACCTGGGCGACCTCTTCGGAGGCGCCCCCCAGGGCGGCGGCCAGGCCGGCGGAGCCGGTGGCTTCGGCGGAGGCATCGGCGACGTCTTCGGCGGCCTGTTCAACCGCGGCGGAGCCGGTACGGGAACCCGTACGCAGCCCCGGCGCGGCCAGGACATCGACACCGAGGTGACGCTGAGCTTCACCGAGGCGGTGGACGGCGCGACCGTTCCGCTGCGCATGACCTCGCAGGCCCCCTGCAAGGCCTGTTCGGGCACCGGCGACGCGAACGGCACACCCCGTGTGTGCCCGACGTGTGTCGGCACCGGCCAGGTCGCCCGCGGTTCGGGCGGTGGCTTCTCGCTCACCGACCCGTGCCCGGACTGCAAGGGCCGCGGGCTGATCTCGGAGAACCCCTGCGAGGTCTGCAAGGGCAGCGGCCGGGCCAAGTCGTCCCGGACCATGCAGGTGCGGATCCCCGCCGGCGTCAGCGACAGCCAGCGGATCAGGCTGCGCGGCAAGGGCGCTCCCGGTGAACGCGGGGGCCCCTCCGGCGACCTGTACGTCACCGTCCACGTCGACGCCCACCCGGTCTTCGGCCGCAAGGGCGACAACCTCACCGTCACGGTGCCCGTCACCTTCACGGAGGCGGCGCTCGGCGGCGAGGTGAAGGTGCCCACCCTGGGCGGACCCGCGGTGACACTGAAGCTGCCGCCGGGCACGCCCAACGGACGCACCATGCGTGCCCGGGGCAAGGGTGCGGTCCGCAAGGACGGCACACGGGGCGACCTGCTCGTCACCGTCGAGGTGGCCGTTCCGCAGGACGTGTCGGGCAAGGCTCGGGACGCGCTGGAGGCGTATCGCGAGGCGACCGCGGGTGAGGATCCGCGGGCGGAGCTGTTCCAGGCCGCGAAGGGAGCATGACGGAGCCATGGACACCACCGGTCGGCGGCGCAACCCGTACGAACTGACCGAGGAGACGCCGGTCTACGTCATCTCGGTGGCGGCCCAGCTCTCCGGACTGCACCCGCAGACCCTGCGTCAGTACGACCGGCTCGGCCTGGTCTCTCCCGACCGCACGGCCGGCCGGGGCCGCCGCTACTCGGCCCGCGACATCGAACTGCTGCGCACCGTCCAGCAGTTGTCGCAGGACGAGGGCATCAACCTGGCCGGCATCAAGCGCATCATCGAGCTGGAGAACCAGGTGGCGGCGCTCCAGTCCCGGGCCGCCGAGCTCCAGTCGGCCCTCGACGGCGCCGCGGTGGCCATGCAGCAGCGCGAGGCCGCCGTGCACGCCTCCTACCGGCGTGACCTGGTCCCGTACCAGGAGGTCCAGCAGACGAGTGCCTTGGTGGTCTGGCGTCCCAAGAGGTCGCCCGATCAGTGACCGAAGCACCCGAGAGGGGGCCCGGAGGTTCTTCCTCCGGGCCCCCTCTCGCGTACCCGGCGGAGTCCGTGACCGTTTTCGACCGGTCGCGATCCGCGGTGGCTCGATCTTGACGGTCCGGTCGGAATGGCCGGGTTGACCGCATTCGTTCGGGCGCCCGCACCGCGCGGTGGCGGGATCCGGTGCCGCACACGGACTCGTGCCGGGGCCCGTGTCCCGGCGTTTACCGGAGTGTCAACAACCCTTAAAGGCATGGTGGATGGCGTCGCGCGGTCCGCGGCGCCGCCCGCGTCGCGTGGATGACAGAAGGTGAAGCTGAGGGGATTGCTGGAACCTCGGGCGTAACCTCTTCCCACCGTGTTCACTTGTGGAACACAGAACGCTGTTGCCATCTCGTTAAGTGGCTAGTCCTTGACGCTGAGGTGATCGCCGCGTTGGCTTTCAGCCACCTGGGTCGCAATGCTGCAACCTCGCCCGGAAGGCACCTGATGTGAACACTCGTAACACCGGTCTCCGTCGTACCGTCATAGCCCTGGCCTCGTCCGCCGCCGCCCTCTCGCTCGCCGGCTGCGGGGTCGTCGACGGGCTCGGTGGAAGCGACGCCAAGGCCAGCCCCACGAAGGGCGACGACATCAAGGTGGGCCTCCTCCTTCCGGAGAAGGAGAACACCCGTTACGAGAAGTTCGACTACCCGATCATCAAGGAGCAGGTCGAGAAGCTCACCGAGAACAAGGGTGAGGTGGTCTACCAGAACGCCGAGCAGGACGCGGGCAAGCAGCTCGCCCAGCTCCAGCAGATGGTGGACGACAAGCTCGACGTCATCCTCGTGGACGCGGTGGACTCGAAGTCGATCGCGAAGGGCGTGAAGAAGGCCAAGGAGGCCGGCATCCCGGTCATCGCCTACGACCGGCTGGCGCAGGGCCCGATCGACGCGTACATCTCCTTCGACAACGAGCTGGTCGGCGAGGTCCAGGGCAAGGCCCTGGTCGGCGCGCTGGGCAGCAACTCCGCGTCGAAGAAGGTCATCATGATGAACGGCGCGACGACCGACCCGAACGCGGCGCAGTTCAAGGCCGGCGCGGAATCCGAGCTCAAGGACAAGGTGACCGTCGCCAAGACGTACGACACCAAGGACTGGAACCCGGTCAACGCCAAGGCCAACATGGAGAAGGCGATCCAGGAGGTCGGCCTCGACAACATCGCCGGGGTGTACGCCGCCAACGACGGCATCGCGGGCGCGGTCATCGACACGCTGAAGAGCGCGGGCGTCAGCAAGGTGCCGCCGGTCACCGGCCAGGACGCCGAACTCGTCGCCGTGCAGCGGATCCTCAAGGGCGACCAGTTCATGAGCGTCTACAAGTCCTACCCGCAGGAGGCGAACGCCGCCGCCGAGATGGCGGTCGCCCGGGTCCAGGGACGCTCGATCGAGTTCGACGCGCTGACCCGCGACAAGGTGACCAGCCCGACGAACAAGGACATTCCGGCGCAGCTCGTGCCCGTGGTCGACCTGACCAAGGACAACATCGAGGACACGGTCCTGCAGGACAGCATCTACACCCTCAAGCAGATCTGCACCGCCCCCTACAAGGCGGCCTGTGACGCTCTGAAGCTCAAGTAGGACCGGAGCCGACCAGGAGGCCGCCCGGTGGCGGCGAGGGCCTCCTGGCGGCCACGGCACGGCGCACGACATCGAGGGCCCGGGGTGCACACCCCGGGCCCTCGACGCGCTCCGGGGCCCGCTCCCCGCCGGACGCCCGCCGACGAGGGAGATATCCGGCCAAGCCCGAGCGGTGCGCCGGAGGTCCGGCGAGGGCCCTTTCCGCGAAGTCCCGGGCGTCCGGGGGCCGCTGCTTGCAGCTTGTTGCAACGGGCGGGGCGGAGGTGCGGATTTATGGTGACCAGAAGGGGCGAACCGGCTCCCGGGGGCGGCACAGCCGTGTTGCGGTGCCGGACGCGTCCGCGCATAGTTGCGCTGCGTAGGACGCCCTGACGCGGTGCTCACGCCAGGGGTCGGAGCTGCAGCCAGAGGTGGGAGATGGCCGGGCACGGGACGGACGGGCATCCGCACGGCGCTGACCGACTGTGCGAGGCCGGCGACCGGGTGTACTCGCGGGCCGTGCGGCGCGGCCGGGTGCCCCGCGACGACGCCGGCACGGTGCCGTGCCTGCTGGAGCTGGCGCTGCTGCACCCCGACCCCGACGACATGGGCTGGCTGGTGCCGACCTCCCCGCAGGAGGTCATGACCCGGCTGCTGCGCGGGGTGTACGAGGAAGTCAGCGCCAGCCAGGCGCGGGTGGGCGACGCGGTGTCCGCGTTCGAGTGGTACGCCGGGCTCGGCGGCCACGTCCAGGCACCCGCGGAGGGCGCCGCGATCCGCGTCCTGGACGGACTGCCACGCATCCGGGCCGCCATGGACAAGGCGACCGAGGAGTGCGCGAGCGAGGTCCTGACGGTCCAGCCCGGTGGCATCCGGCGCGAGGACGAACTGGTGGAGGGGCTGCACCGGGCGCTGGAGATGCGCCGGCGCGGGGTGCGCATGCGCGACCTGTACACGCATGTGGCCCGGCACGGCCAGGGCCTGCTGAACTACATGGAGTTGATGGGGGACGCGGCCGAGGCCCGGACTCTCGACGAGGTCGTGGAACGGCTCATCCTCTTCGACCGCAAGGTCGCCTTCATCCCCGCGAACTCCGACCGCACGATCGCGCTGGAACTGCGCCATCCCGCGCTGATCGACTACCTGGTCACGGTGTTCGAGCGGTTGTGGCGTCTCGCGATCCCGCTGGCCTCGCCGCTGCCGTCCACGGGCATCGAGGGGATCACCCACCGCGAGCGCTCGATCGCCGCGCTGCTGGCGGAGGGGCATCAGGACGCGGTGGTCGCGGAGCGCCTCGGCATCAGTGTCCGCACCTGCCGGGCCCACATCGCCCGCCTCTCGGAGACGCTGGGGGCGGCCAGCCGTACGCAGTTGGGCGTGCGGATCGCGCAGGCGGGGCTGGACGGGCCGCCGCGCTCGCCGGAGCCGTCCCCCGTCACCGTCCCCCGTCAGGGCGCGGCTACGGCCGCCACAGGCCCTTCCGCGGCCGGTCCGGGCGCGGCCGGCGTCCAGGGGCTGCCCGGTCAGGGCTCGCCCGCCCAGCGCTGAGCGCCCGGCTCCTCAGTGGTCCTGCTCCAGGATGCCCGACTGGGCGATCAGGAAGCCGAGTTGGGCCCGGCTGCCGCTGCCCAGGGAGGCCGCCAGCTTCGCGATGTGGGCGCGGCAGGTGCGGACGTTCATCCCGAGTCTGCGGGCGATGGCCTCGTCCACGTGGCCCTCGATGAGGAGCTTGGCTATGGAGCGCTGGACGCCCGTGATGCCGTCCGGGGTGGACTCGTAGGTGACTTCCTCGCGCAGCGGGGTGGCGCGCCGCCAGAGCTGCTCGAAGACCCTGGTCAGATAGCGGACGAGGCCGGGGTGGCGCAGTTCGAGGGCGAACTGGTTGTCGTCGCTCGCGGGGATGAAGGCGACCGTTCCGTCGCAGATGATGAGCCGCTCGATCAGCTCCTCCAGCGTGCGGATCTCGATCTTTCCGCTGGCTATGCGGTCCATGTAGGCGGCGGTGCCCTGGCTGTAGCGGACCGTGTGCTGGTAGAGCGTTCGGATGCGGACGCCGCGGTCGGTGAGCGGGCGGTCCCGTTCGAGGGCCTGGTTCAGGATGTGCTCGCTGCGGCGGCCGCCGGGCTGGATGGTGAGCATCTCCGTGTGGCACTCGGAGGTCGCGATGTCGAGCGCGGCGTTGATCCGGTCGATGCCCTCCAGCACGGTGATGGCGTGGGTGGGAGCGGGTGCCATCGCGCTGACCATCATGAACGGCTCGAATGATTCGGTCAGTTCGATGGTGCGCCGCCTGCGCTCCTGGATCTCGCGCTCAATAGGGTGGAGGCGCTGGGTGAGCGCGACGGACGGCGGCACCGGGCGCAGCCAGTTGGAGTCGTCGGGATCCGGGCGCAGCAGGGCGAACTCCAGCAGGCATGGGGCTGCCGCCGCTTCGGCCCGGGCGATCCGTCCGGTGCTCAAAGCGCTCGTGTACAAGCGTGCCCCTTCGTCACAAAGTTCCGTGACGGGATGGGGATGTGTCTGGTTTGTGTGTTCTATGGGCAAATCGCCACCCCCCAGGGTCCTGAACATGCAGGAACATGATGCATCGTGTCGGTGGTGGTGACGTGCCTGAATGAGACATCGTCTTCATTACCGGGGGAGAGGATCCGATCAAGTGAGGACGAAGCCGACTATGTACAGGAGAATGCTTCGCTCGGTACTTGCCACCGCTTTCTCCGCGGTTGTGGCTGTCGGGGCCCTGAGTGCCGTGGGTCTCGCGGCGGGGGGTTCGGCGACCACCTCGGCGCCACCGGACAGTGGCTGGGGCAGTGCACCCGCGGTTCTCTCCCTGGACAGTGGCTGGGGCAACGGGCCTGCGGCGCTCGCTCTGGACAGTGGCTGGGGCAACGGGCCCGCGGCGCTCGCTCTGGACAGTGGCTGGGGCAACGTGGCGAAGGCGCAGCCCGCGGACAGCGGCTGGGGCAACGCGGTGAAGGCGCTGCCTGGCGACAGCGGCTGGGGCAACGTACGGACGGACCTGGCCGACAGCGGCTGGGGCAACGCGAAGACGATCGTGCTGGCTGACAGCGGCTGGGGTTTCGTGGCTCCGGCCGGCAGTGCTTCGAGTGACGTCACGAAGGCTTCAGTGGACTCATGACTACACCACCCGACGACCGTTCGTTCCGGCGGGAGATGGCCACCGCGTACCGCTCCGGCTGGCACTTCATCGACCTGGTCACCGCCATCCCCCACAACGGTGACTCGCTGATGGTGACCGTCTTCGGTGAGCCCGTCGTCGTCACCCGCGACGACGACGAGGACGTACGGGCCTATCGGTGTCTGCGGCGGCCTCGGGGGGCGCCGCAGCCAGTACGGTGCGCCATCCGGTACGGAATGATCTTCGTGAACCTCGATCAGCGCGACCACCGCCTGACCGGACCCGACATCCCCGACGTAGAGACCATCGCAGCCACCCCCCGCAGTGCCTGACGCGATTCCCCCGTCGTAGTAGATCGCGCAGGTACTTCCCCCCGCAGCGGCGTCACCGTGACCTGAACACGGTGACGCCGCTGCAGTTTTCCCGGAAATCTCCGGGTTTCCGCCGATCCTGGCAAGGGCTGAAACCAGCCGTAGGCGACGCGGCGCGCCGCCTTCCCGGCCGTCCCGCTCTCAGCCGTGGCCCAGCGCCCTCGTCAGCTCGATCTCGATGACCACGCGGGCCGGGTTCGGGGACGGCACCCGCTCGTACCGCTCCGTGTAGCGGCGCACCGCGTCCGCGACGCGCTCCGGGTCCGTGGACACCCGGGCCAGCCCCTCCAGCGTCGCCCAGCGCCGCCCGTCCACCTGGCAGACCGCCACCCGCGCCCCGTCCGGCCCCGCCGCCCGCACGTGCGCCGCCTTCGCGGTGGCTCCGCCGGTGATGATCCGGGCGAGTCCGGCCTCGGGGTCGTAGGTGACGCCGACGGGCACCACGTGCGGGGTGCCGTCGCGCCGGAGGGTGGTCAGGGTGCAGAGGTGGCGCTCGCGCCAGAAGCGCAGGTAGGCGGCGTCGGGCTGCCGCGGGTCCACCGGAAGGGAAGCCATGAGGCCTGAATCTACGCTCCGGCCCGCCCGTTCCTGTCCCGTTCCAGCCTTGAGTGGAATAGACTCAAGTTTGTGTACGTTGCCCGTGTCAGGCAACGGTCGGACACCAGGAGGAGGAGAACGCGAACGTGGACGCCGAGCTGACCAACAGGAGCCGGGACGCGATCAACGCGGCCGGCAGCCGCGCCGTGACGGAGGGGCACCCGGACCTCACCCCCGCCCACCTGCTGCTCGCTCTGCTGGAGGGGCAGGACAACGAGAACATCATCGACCTGCTGACAGCGGTGGAGGCCGACCAGGCCTCCGTACGGGCCGGCGCCGAGCGCGTGCTCGCCGGCCTGCCCAGCGTGGCCGGTTCCACCGTCGCGCCCCCGCAGCCCGACCGCGAACTGCTCGCCGTCATCGCCGACGCCGCCGAGCGCGCCAAGGAGCTGGGTGACGAGTTCATCTCCACCGAACACCTCCTCGTCGGCATCGCCGCGAAGGGCGGCCGGAGCGGCGACGTACTCTCCCAGCAGGGCGCCGGTGCGAAAAAGCTGCTGGAGGCGTTCCAGAAGACCAGGGGAGGGCGCCGGGTGACGACCCCGGATCCCGAGGGCCAGTACAAGGCACTCGAAAAGTTCGGTACGGACTTCACCGCCGCCGCGCGTGAGGGCAAGCTCGACCCGGTCATCGGCCGGGACCAGGAGATCCGCCGGGTGGTGCAGGTTCTGTCCCGCCGCACCAAGAACAACCCGGTCCTCATCGGCGAGCCCGGCGTCGGCAAGACCGCCGTCGTCGAGGGGCTCGCCCAGCGGATCGTGAAGGGCGACGTGCCCGAGTCGCTCAAGAACAAGCGCCTCGTCTCCCTCGACCTCGGCGCCATGGTCGCCGGCGCGAAGTACCGCGGCGAGTTCGAGGAGCGGCTGAAGACCGTGCTCGCGGAGATCAAGGACTCCGACGGGCAGGTCATCACCTTCATCGACGAGCTGCACACGGTCGTCGGGGCCGGCGCGGGCGGCGACTCCGCCATGGACGCCGGCAACATGCTGAAGCCCATGCTCGCCCGCGGTGAGCTGCGCATGGTCGGCGCCACCACCCTCGACGAGTACCGCGAGCGGATCGAGAAGGACCCGGCGCTGGAGCGGCGCTTCCAGCAGGTGCTGGTCGCCGAGCCGACCGTCGAGGACACCATCGCCATCCTGCGCGGACTCAAGGGCCGGTACGAGGCCCACCACAAGGTCCAGATCGCCGACCGCGCGCTGGTGGCCGCCGCGAGCCTCTCCGACCGCTACATCACCTCCCGCTTCCTGCCCGACAAGGCCATCGACCTCGTCGACGAGGCCGCCTCGCGGCTGCGCATGGAGATCGACTCGTCCCCCGTCGAGATCGACGAGCTCCAGCGGGTCGTCGACCGGCTGAAGATGGAGGAGCTCGCGATCGGCAAGGAGACGGACGCGGCCAGCAGGGAGCGGCTGGACAAACTGCGCCGCGACCTCGCCGACAAGGAGGAGGAGCTGCGCGGGCTCACTGCCCGCTGGGAGAAGGAGAAGCAGTCCCTCAACCGCGTCGGTGAGCTGAAGGAGAAGCTCGACGGGCTGCGTGGCCAGGCCGAACGCGCGCAGCGCGACGGTGACTTCGACACCGCCTCCAAGCTGCTGTACGGCGAGATCCCCACCCTGGAAAGGGACTTGGAGGAGGCGTCGGAGGCCGAGGAGGAGGCGGGCCGGGACACCATGGTCAAGGAGGAGGTGGGACCCGACGACATCGCCGACGTCGTGGGCGCCTGGACCGGCATCCCCGCCGGGCGCCTCCTGGAGGGCGAGACGCAGAAACTCCTCCGTATGGAGGAGGAGTTGGGCCGCCGCCTGATCGGTCAGACCGAGGCGGTGGGCGCCGTCTCCGACGCCGTGCGCCGCACCCGCGCCGGCATCGCCGACCCGGACCGCCCCACCGGTTCCTTCCTGTTCCTCGGCCCGACGGGCGTCGGCAAGACCGAACTCGCCAAGGCTCTCGCCGACTTCCTCTTCGACGACGAGCGGGCGATGGTCCGCATCGACATGTCGGAGTACGGCGAGAAGCACAGCGTGTCCCGGCTGGTGGGCGCGCCGCCCGGATACGTGGGATACGAGGAGGGCGGCCAGCTCACCGAGGCGGTGCGCCGCCGCCCGTACAGCGTGATCCTGCTCGACGAGGTGGAGAAGGCGCACCCCGAGGTCTTCGACGTGCTGCTCCAGGTGCTGGACGACGGGCGGCTGACGGACGGTCAGGGGCGGACGGTCGACTTCCGCAACACCATCCTGATCCTCACCTCGAACCTGGGCAGCCAGTTCCTCGGCGGACAGAGCCTCGCCGATCCGCTCAGCTCCGAGGAGGACAGGAAGCGGCAGGTCCTGGAGGTCGTCCGGGCCTCGTTCAAGCCGGAGTTCCTGAACCGGCTGGACGACCTCGTGGTCTTCTCCGCGCTCGACCGGGCGGAGCTGGAGCGCATCGCCCGCCTCCAGATCGACCGGCTGGCCAAGCGGCTCGCCGAGCGCCGGCTCACCCTGGAGGTCAGTGACGCGGCCCTGGCCTGGCTCGCCGAGGAGGGGAACGACCCGGCGTACGGAGCGCGCCCGCTGCGGCGCCTCGTCCAGACCGCCATCGGTGACCGGCTGGCCAAGGAGATCCTGGCCGGCGAGGTCAAGGACGGCGACACGGTCCGGGTGGACGCGTTCGGCGACGGCCTGATCGTGGGACCGGCCACCGGCAAGACGCTGTAGTCCGGAGCGCATGTTCCGGCCAGGGCCCGCGGCTCCGTCGTCGCGGGCCCTCGGCGTGTCGGGAGCCGGTCGGCACCCTCGGCGGCCGGAACGGAGCCGGGCCGAGCGTCCGGCACCCTCGGCAGCCGGAACGGAGCCGAGCCGAGCGTCCGGCACCCTCGGCGGCCGGAAACGGGGCCGAGCGTCCGGCCCCCTCGGGGACCGACATGTGCATGTTCATCCCGTCGTCTCCGTCGCGACGCCCCGCATACCCCCGCGGCCCATTCCCACCTGGCCCGATGTCCCGATGTGACCGGATCTTGTCAGCCCCCGGCGGACAGGCCCGGCCAGGGGTTGCCACCCCCCGCCCCGCATGGGGGAGGATGGCAGGATCCGTACGAAGGGAAATACACGGTGAGCATCGACCCGTCCTCGATTCCGAACTTCGGGGGCCAGCCCGAGCCGCAGCCCGGCGGCCCCGCGGGCCCCGTGGTCCCGGATCAGGACCTCGTGAAGCAGCTCCTGGAGCAGATGGAGCTGAAGTACGTCGTCGACGACGAGGGTGACCTCGCGGCGCCGTGGGAGGAGTTCCGTACGTACTTCATGTTCCGCGGCGAGGGTGACCAGCAGGTCTTCTCGGTGCGGACGTTCTACGACCGGCCGCACCAGCTCGAGGAGAAGCCCGCGCTGCTGGAGTCGATCGACGACTGGAACCGCCGCACCCTGTGGCCGAAGGTCTACAGCCACACGCACGACGACGGCACCGTCCGCCTGATCGGCGAGGCGCAGATGCTGATCGGCACCGGCGTCAGCCTGGAGCACTTCGTGTCCTCCACGGTCAGCTGGGTCCGCGCCGCCATCGAGTTCGACAAGTGGCTCGTCGAGCAGCTCGGCCTGGAGCAGGAGATCAACGAGACGGACAAGCCCGAGGACGACGGGGAGTAGTTCTCCTCCTCGCGGCGGCGCACCCCTCGCGCACCCTCGTGGACACGCTCTAGAGCGGGGTGTGCGCGACCACGACGAGATACGCGCCGTAGGCGAACGAGAGCCCGGCCAGGGCGCCGACCATCAGGGTCGCGTGCCAGGGGCGGGCTCTCGCCGTCCTGACCAGGGCCGAGGCGAGCGGCAGCAGCAGCGGGAACGCGGGCAGCAGGAAGCGCGGCTTCGACGCGAAGAACCCCGAGCCGCCCAGCGCGATCAGCAGCAGGACCCCGCTGTGCACCAGCAGCGGCAGCGGCGCCCGCTCCGCGATCAGCAGGGCGTACAGCAGCACGGCCGCCGCGACGATCACCATCGTCATGGGGAACACGAACCGGCCGCCGTGCAGCAGCAGGTGCCGGACGAAGCGGAGGGCCCCCGCGCCGAGGTCGAAGCGCGAGCCCCAGCGCCGCTGCACCGCGAAGTAGCCGCCGAGCAGGTCGCCCCTGCGGTGGCCGACCCACAGCACGTAGCCGGCCCAGCCGAGCGGCGCGAGCGCGGCGCCCGTCCACAGCCTGTGGGAAACCCTGCCGCGGTGGCGCACGAGCTCGCACACCGCCGCCACGAGGACCGCCGCGGCCACCGCGAGGCCGTTCGGCCGGGTCAGCCCCGCGAGCGCGGCCAGCGAGCCGGCCCGGACCCAGTGTCCGTCGAGGACCGAGTACAGCGACCAGGCGGCGAAGGCCGTCAGGAGGGGCTCGGTGTACGCCATCGACAGCACCACCGAGTGCGGCAGCAGCCCCCACAGCAGCACCAGCGCGGTGCCGACCGCCCGGCCGCGCAGCCGCGCCCCGACCGCGTAGACCCCGCACGCGGCGGCCGCCGCCGCGAACCAGGAGACGAACAGGGCCGCGGTGCTCGCGTTCAGCGGTGTCAGCGCGGTGAGGCCGCGGACGAGCCCCGGGTACAGCGGGAAGAACGCCAGGTCGCTGTAGACGACCCCGGGACGGAAGTGCAGGGTGCGGCCGTAGCCGTGGGCCGCGATCCTCAGGTACCAGAGCGAGTCCCAGGACCGCGCGAGCAGCGTCGCCGGATGCCTGCCGGTGGCCCACGCGGTCGCGGCGAGCACGAGGACGCCCGTCATGCGCGCGGCGGCGAACAGCCCGAGCGCGGTCAGCATGGGGGACCGCCCGGCGCGCGCGACGCTGGAGGGGCGGACGGTCCGGCCGGCGGGTTCCGCAACGGCGGGGCGGGCGAGGGCGTTCGGGCGGGTCACACCCGAACTGTGCGATCCTTGCGGGGTGTTCGCGAGCCGGGAGCACCCGTGCGGGTACGGATGCCCGCCCACCGGCGTGCCGCGCGGACGGAGACGTCCGCCGGTGCTAGGGGTGCGTTCGTGCAGGCCGGGCTACCAGGCCGCCTTCAGCCGCCGCGAGGCCTCCTCCAGCACGTCCGTCCGCTTGCAGAACGCGAACCGCACGAAGGGCGCGCCCGCCTCCCGGTGGTCGTAGAAGACCGCGTTCGGGATCGCGACGACCCCGGCCCGCTCGGGCAGCGCGCGGCAGAACGCGAAGCCGTCCGACTCGCCGAGCGGCCGGATGTCGGTCGTGATGAAGTACGTGCCCTGCGGCCGGAACACCGAGAAGCCCGCGTCGGTGAGCCCCGCCGCCAGCACGTCCCGCTTGCGCAGCATGTCCGCGCGGAACCCGTCGAAGTAGGCGTCCGGCAGCGCGAGCGCCTCCGCGACGGCGTACTGGAAGGGGCCCGACGCCACGTACGTCAGGAACTGCTTCGCCGACCGTACGGCGCTGACCAGGGCCGGCGGCGCGGTCACCCAGCCCACCTTCCAGCCGGTGAAGGAGAACGTCTTGCCCGCGCTGCCGATGGTGACCGTCCGCTCGCGCATGCCGGGCAGGGTGGCCAGGGGGACGTGCTCGGCGTCGTCGAAGACCAGGTGCTCGTAGACCTCGTCGGTCACCACGAGCAGGTCCCGCTCGACGGCGAGCCGGGCGATCTCCGTCAGCTCCGCCCGGGTCAGGACGGTGCCCGTCGGGTTGTGCGGGGTGTTGAGCAGCAGCAGCCGGGTCCGGTCGGTGACCGCGTCGCGCAGTTCGTCGAGGTCGAGGCGGAACCGGCGGTGCGCGCCGCCGCCCGGGGTGCCGGCGGGCGCCGCCGCGTCGTCGGGGCGCAGGGTCACGGGCACGCGCGTGCCGCCCGCCATGGCGATGGAGGCCGCGTACGAGTCGTAGTACGGCTCCAGGGCGATCACCTCGTCACCCGGTTCCAGCAGCGCGAGCAGTGCTGCGGCGATGGCCTCGGTGGCGCCCGCCGTGACCAGCACCTCGGTGTCGGGGTCGTAGGACAGGCCGTAGCGGCGCTCCTGGTGCGCGACGACGGCGGCGCGCAGTTCGGGGACGCCCGGGCCCGGCGGGTACTGGTTGCCGCGCCCGTCCCGCAGGGCGCGGACGGCCGCCTCCCGGATCTCCTCGGGACCGTCCGTGTCCGGAAAACCCTGGCCGAGGTTGATCGATCCGGTGCTCGTCGCGAGGGCGGACATCTCGGCGAAGATCGTCGTCCCGAACTCGGCGAGCCGGCGGTTCAACAGGGGGCGCGCGCTGGAGGTCATGCCGGCCATCCTCCGCCCAAGCTCTGGAGTTCCTCAACTCTGCTTTGGGCCGTGACGCGTGAGGGCATCCCCCTGTCACGCAAGACCGGAATCGAGAAGCACGGCCCACGGGGGGCCGCTTCGGGGGAACGAAAGGAGGGTGACGCCATGATCTTCGGCATCATCCTGGCGGTCGTCCTGCTCGTCGTGTTCGTGAAGGCCGTGAGCGGGGGCAGCAAGCGCAAGCGCCGGTCCGGGGGCCGGTCGGGAGGCGGTTCGGGGAGCGGCGACAGCAGCTGGTGGGCCGGCGGCGGGGCCGCGGCGGGCGGCAGCGCCACGTCCTGCTCGTCCGGCGGTTCGTCCGGTGGTCACCACGGAGGTCACGGGGGTCACTCCTGCGGGGGTCACTCGTCGTGCGGAGGCTCGTCCTGCGGAGGCGGGTCCTCGTGCGGTGGCGGCGGCGGATGCGGCGGAGGCAGCTGACACGGGGCAGCTGAGCTCCCCGCGGGGAATGCGCATCCGGCGCACGGAAGTGCCCGCCGGCAGACCTCTGCCGGCGGGCACTTCCATTCCCCCGGGCGTACGCCGTAGTTGAACAGTTGAGCTGTGCAGCCCTCGGGGGGATGGAAACCCTACGAAGTTGGGTAAAAACGCTGTGGCGGCGCCACCGTTCATGATTCCCTCTAACCACCGAAGCAGCCCTGGTAAATCACCGAAACAGCCCTGGGCCGACAGGACTCGGAGTCCATCGGATGGTCCTATCGGAACCGTCCTTCGGATGTCCTTCCGGCCGGGCCGACCGGGCCGTTCCCCCGGTGCTGACCGGCTGCGCCGGAACCCCCACCTCACCTTTGCGTGCTAGCGGAGCCGACCCATGCTCACGACCCTGAACACCTCGTACACCGACACGCGCGCGGCCGATCTCGCCTGGACACTGGGCCGCGAACCGCTGCCGGCCCTCGCCACCCTCGATCTCGAACTGAACGGGGCGAACCTGCAGTTGAGACTGCTCGGCGCGTCCCACCAGGTGCTCCTCGAAGAGGAGCGCGGCAGTTGTTCGGAGACCGTCGCCTGCATCCCCGGCAGCAGCACGCCCCTGCCCCTCGGCGTGGCCAAGCAGTTCGGCGACTGGGAGTACGAGTTCGCGGCCCGCGTCGAGGTCCTGTCGCCCGGCTCCTTCGCGGGCCGCGCGCAGGAGTTGCTCGCGCTGGTCTCGGACCACCCCCAGGGCCTCGCCGGCGTCTTCCCCGGCAGCCCGCACGCCTTCACCGCCATGCTCGCCCAGCGCCACGACGGCCAGGTCCATTGGCGTACGTGGCACGCGTACCCGCAGGACGGGCAGTTGGTCGCGACGCGTACACGGGTCGGCGTGCGTGCGGACGCGCTCAGCGCGTCCGGGGTCTGAGGAAGCGGGCCGCGGGCGGCGCATGGGTGCCGGGCCCGGGGGGAAGATGCCCGCGCCGGCCCCGTGTGCCATGAAGCGCAACGCTTTCCACACGTGTGGGTGACGAAGCGCGGTGGCGCCGTGACGTAGCGTTCGCAGCGTGATCGAACCGCACGCGCCTGCCCCACCCGGCGCGCCGCCGTCCTGGGGCGTCCAGGGCCAGGCGCGGCTGCCCGTCCGCCCGGGCGTCGGCCGGTTCCTCGTCCTGGCCGGCGTGTTCGTCTGCGCGGCGTGCGGACTGGTGTACGAACTGGAACTCGTCGCCCTCGCCTCCTACTTGATCGGCGACTCCGTAACGCAGGCCTCCGTGGTGCTGTCCGTCATGGTCTTCGCCATGGGGGTCGGCTCCCTCGCCGCGAAGCGGCTGCGCCCGCGCGCCGCGGCCGGCTTCGGCGCGGTCGAGGCGGCTCTCGCGCTGGTCGGGGGCTGCAGCGCGATGGCCCTCTACGCGGCGTTCGCCTGGACCGGCGGCTGGGGCGGCCTGTGGGCGGACGGGTCCCGCTGGCTGCTGGTGGCCTTCTCGCTCGCCATCGGCCTGCTCATCGGCGCCGAGGTCCCTCTCCTCATGGAGCTGATACAGCGCATCCGCCGCCAGGACCCGGGCGGCGCGGTCGCCGACCTGTTCGCCGCCGACTACGTGGGCGCCCTCGTCGGTGGCCTCGCCTTCCCCTTCCTGCTGCTGCCCCTGCTCGGCCAGCTCACCGGCGCGCTGCTCACCGGCACGGTCAACGCGGTCGCGGGCGGCGCCCTCGTCCTCGGCCTGTTCCGGAAGGACCTGAGCCGCCGTGCGCGCTGGACCCTGCTCGTCGCCAACGTCGTCGTCCTCGGGCTGCTCGCCTCCGCCGCGGTACTGGTCGACGACTTCGAACGTGCCGCCCGGCACGCCGTGTACGGAGGGAACGTCCGCGTGGCGCTGCCCGGCGGCGTCCAGGAGGTCGTCCTCGCGGGCGGCACCCGGGGGCACCCGCTCCACCTCTTCCTCGACGGCCGCCTTCGGTTCAGCGGCCGCGACGAGCGCCGCTACCACGAGGCACTCGTGCACCCCGCGATGAACGGCCCGCACGCGCGCGTGCTCATCCTCGGCGGCGGCGACGGGCTCGCCGTCCGCGAGGTGCTGCGGCACCCCGGGGTGCGCCGGGTCGACGTCGTGGAGATCGACGCGGACGTCGTCCGGCTCGCCCGCCACGACAGGGCGCTCACCGCCCTCAACCACCACGCGTACGACGACCCCCGCGTGCACGAGGCGACGGCGGACGCCTTCAGCTGGCTGCGCGGGGCTCCGTCGACGTACGACGTGGTCGTCTCGGACCTCCCCGACCCGGGCATCACCGCGAGCACCAAGCTGTACTCGCAGGAGTTCTACGGCCTCGCCCGTCGTGTCCTCGCCCCCGGCGGGCGTCTCGTCGTGCACGCCGGGCCGCTCGGCGGGCGGCAGCGGGCGTTCTGGACGGTCGACGCGACACTCCGTGCGGCGGGCCTGAGCGCCACGCCCTACCGGGTCGGCGGACGGGACTCCGGGTATGCCGCGGGGCCCGACCGCACCGCCGGCGGCTCCCCGGGCGCGCCGGGAGACTGGGGCTTCGTGCTGGCCGCCCGCTCGCCCGCGCCCCTGCGGCTGCCCGCCTCCGGGCCGCGGCTGCGCACGCTCACCCGGGCCGCGCTGGCCGCCGACGCCCGGGCGGCGGACCGCAGCCGGCCGCACCGGCCCCTCGCGCCCTCCACGCTGGTGCACCCGCGGTACTCCGACTGAGCAGGAGGAGCGGGAATCCGGTGATACCCGGGTGCGGTCCGGGGCGTGCTGGGTAGGCTCGGCTGACATGGAGCATGAGGTGTTCGTTCCGTTTCCGGCCGGGCCGCTCAGGGAGGCGCTGGCCGACCCCGTCCGGGTCGCCCGCGCCGTCCCGGGGCTCCAGCAGGACGCGTCGGCCGGCCCCGGCGCCGGGCAGGACCCCGCCGGGCCCCCGCAGCCGCGGCCCGCACGGGTCGCCGGGCGCCTGAAGGTCCGGGTCGCCGGCCACACGATCACCTACCGCGGGGCTCTTCGGGTCACCGCCCAGGACGACGGGTCCTACGCCGTCGAGGGCGACGGCACGGAGGTGCGCGGCACGGGCGTGGTGAAACTGGCGCTCACCCTGCGACTGACGACTTCCGAGGGCGGTACGACGCTCACCTACGGCGGCACGGCGTCCGCCGACGGCCGCGTCACCGAACTCCCGCAGGACTCGGTCACCGCGGCGGCCCACCGCCTGCTGACGCGCTTCACGGAGTCCCTGACGACGGGCCTCGCACCGGAGAGCGGGGAGAAGCCGGAGCCCCGGCCGCACGCCGCCGCCGGGGAGACCGCGCCCGAGCGCGACCCCGAGGGCTCCGTGCCGACCGGACCCCGGCCCACCGCCGACACCGCGCCCGAGGCGGACGCGGAAGCGGCGCCCGAGCCCGCCCCCGGCCCGGATGCCGAGCCTGCCCCCGGCCCGGATGCCGAGCCTGCCCCCGGCCCGGATGCCGAGCCCGCCCCCGGCCCGGATGCCGGAAGGGTCCCCGCGGAGGGGACCGAAGGGGCGGTCCCCGGCGACGGGACCGAGCCGGTGCCCGGCGCCGAGGCGTCCGGCCTCTTCGAGACCGACGTACCGCCCTCGTCCCTCGACCCGTCGGCCGAGGACGACGACTTCGGGGGAGAGGCCTTCGTCGTGGAGGAGGGGGAACCGGGGGCCGAGGACGCGATGGCCGAGGCGGCCCATGCGCGGCGGACGATGATCGGACGCAGCGCGGAGGAGGTGGACCACGCCCCGCCGCGTGGCCGCTACGCCCCCGTCCCGCCCCCCGAGGCGACCGCCGCCCGCGCCACCCTCCGCTGGGCGGCCCCGGCCGCGGCCATTGCCGTGGCCTCGGCGATCGCCGTGACCCGCGCCCTGCGCAAGCGCCGGTAGGCGCCGGGAGCCCTCGCGGGGAGAACGCCCGTGCGGTGCGGTGACGGAACGGCCCCGGTGACGGGTGCCGGTCGTGGCGGCGGAGTGCGTGCGGTGACCGCGTGCGCCGGCTGACGTCCGTCGTGGCGCGGTACCCGCGTGTCGGCTGCCGTCCCCGAGGGTGGGACAGCGAGGGGTGGGGGCGGGCCAGTAGGGTCGGCGTGTGAGTGACGAAGACATCACGCTGACCGCGGGTGACGCGGAGGTGACCGTGACGCCGGGCAACGGCGGACGGATCGGGGGTCTGCGGGTCGGCGGCGTCGAACTGCTGCGGCAGGGCGCGAAGTTCGGGTGCTTCCCGATGGTCCCGTGGTGCGGGCGCATCCGGGACGGCCGGTTCCTCGACGGCGCGACCGTCCGGCAGATGCCGCTGAACTCCCCGCCGCACACCATCCACGGCACCGCCCGCGACGGCTCCTGGCGCACCGCCCGCGTCGCCGCCGACGAGGCCGTGATCACGTACGACATGGTGGAGCCCTGGCCGCACCCCGGCCGGGTCACCCAGGTGCTCGCCCTCACCGGGGACGCGCTGACGGTCACCATGTCCGTGGAGACGTACGGGGATTCGTTCCCCGCCCAGATCGGCTGGCACCCCTGGTTCCACCGGAACCTCGGCGACGGCGGCGCGGACGTGCGGGTCGACTTCCTGCCCGCGTGGCAGGAGGAGCGCGGCGACGACCACCTGCCCACCGGCCGCCGCCTCGACCCGCAGCCCGGCCCCTGGGACGACTGCTTCGGCATGCCCGACGGCGTCGACGTCACGCTCACCTGGCCGGAGCGGCTGGAGCTGAAGGTCACCAGCCGCGAGGAGTGGGCCGTCGTCTACGACGAGCAGGAGGCCGCCGTGTGCGTGGAGCCGCAGACCGGCCCGCCGAACGGCCTCAACACCCACCCGCGCCTGGTCACCCCCATCGAGCCCCTCGAAGCCACCATGACCTGGAGCTGGCGGCGCCTCTAAGCTGGCGGGCATGAGTGACGTACGCGGCGAGCTGCTGCAGCAGATCAAGGACAAGGCCGTGGTGCACGGCAAGGTGACCCTCTCCTCGGGTCTGGAAGCCGACTATTACGTGGACCTGCGCCGCATCACGCTGGACGGCGAGGCCGCCCCGCTCGTCGGTCAGGTCCTGCTCGACCTGACCGAGGGGCTGGACTACGACGCGGTGGGCGGCCTGACCATGGGCGCCGACCCGGTCGGCACGGCCATGCTGCACGCCGCCGCCGCGCGCGGGCGCAAGGTCGACTCGTTCGTCGTCCGCAAGGCCGCGAAGGCGCACGGCCTCCAGCGCCGCGTCGAGGGCCCCGAGATCAAGGGCCGGCGCGTGCTCGTCGTCGAGGACACCTCGACCACGGGCGGCTCCCCGCTCGAAGCGGTCCAGGCCGTCCGTGAGGCGGGCGCCGAGGTCGTCGGCGTCGCCACGATCGTCGACCGCGCCACCGGAGCCGCCGAGAAGATCGAGGCGGGCGCCGGTGTGCCGTACCTCTTCGCCTACTCCAAGGACGAGTTGGGGCTCGACTGACGACACCCCTGCGGGACCCCGCCGGGCGCGGGGTCCCGTATGCCGGACACGGGGTGCGGACCAGGCGGGCACGTCTGGAAAGATGGGGCCGACGATGACGTCGCCCCCCTAGGTCAGGGCCATAGCACCAGTCCCGTACGGCAGCAGCAGTACGCAGACCCGCACATACAAGGAGCGGACAGATGCCCATCGCAACCCCCGAGGTCTACGCCGAGATGCTCGACCGGGCGAAGGCAGGCAAGTTCGCCTACCCGGCCATCAACGTGACCTCGTCCCAGACCCTGCACGCTGCGCTGCGCGGCTTCGCGGAGGCGGAGAGCGACGGCATCATCCAGATCTCCACCGGTGGCGCGGAGTTCCTGGGCGGCCAGCACAACAAGGACATGGTGACCGGTGCCGTAGCCCTCGCCGAGTTCGCGCACATCGTCGCCGCCAAGTACGACATCACGGTCGCGCTGCACACGGACCACTGCCCCAAGGACAAGCTGGACGCCTACGTGCGCCCGCTGATCGAGGTGTCCGCCGAGCGCGTCGCCCAGGGCCGGAACCCGCTGTTCCAGTCCCACATGTGGGACGGCTCCGCCGAGACCCTCGCCGACAACCTGGCCATCGGCCAGGAGCTGCTCGCCAAGGCCGTCGCCGCGAAGATCATCCTCGAGGTGGAGATCACCCCCACCGGTGGTGAGGAGGACGGCGTCAGCCACGAGATCAACGACTCGCTGTACACGACCGTCGACGACGCGCTGCGCACCGCCGAGGCCCTCGGCCTGGGCGAGAAGGGCCGCTACCTGCTGGCCGCGTCCTTCGGCAACGTGCACGGTGTGTACAAGCCGGGCAACGTCGTGCTCCGCCCCGAGCTCCTCAAGGACCTCCAGGAGGGCGTCGCCGCCAAGTACGGCAAGGCGAGCCCGTTCGACTTCGTCTTCCACGGCGGTTCCGGCTCCACCGCCGAGGAGATCGCCACCGCGCTGGAGAACGGCGTCGTGAAGATGAACCTCGACACCGACACGCAGTACGCCTTCACCCGCCCGGTCGTGGACCACATGTTCCGCAACTACGACGCCGTCCTGAAGGTCGACGGCGAGGTCGGCACGAAGTCGAAGTACGACCCGCGCACCTGGGGCAAGCTCGCCGAGGCCGGCATGGCCGCGCGCGTGACCGAGGCCTGCGGTGCCCTGCGTTCCACGGGCACCCGCCTCAAGTAGTCGCACGCCTGCTCGCGCACGCGCAGCTTCGCATCCGCACGTCGCGCACGCTCGTCGCTCTAGGAAGGGCCCGGTACCCCACGCGGTGCCGGGCCCTTCCGTATGCTCCGGGGTATGGCTGTGCCCGAGCGGGACGCATCGGACGACGGACCCGACACATCCGTCGGACCTGCCCTAAGGATCGCCTCCCCGGCGGGGAAGTGGGTCCTGCTGACCACGGTCCTCGGCTCCGGCATGGCCCTGCTGGACTCGACGGTCGTCAACGTCGCCCTGCCGGCCATCGGCCGCGACCTGGACGCGAGCCTCGCCGCGCTCCAGTGGACCGTCAACGGCTACATGCTCTCGCTGGCCGGGCTGATCCTGCTCGGCGGCTCGCTCGGCGATCGCTTCGGGCGCCGGAAGGTCTTCGTCGTCGGCGTGGTGTGGTTCGCCGCCGCGTCGCTGCTGTGCGGGCTCGCGCCGAACGTCGACGTGCTCATCGCGGCCCGCGTCCTGCAGGGCGTCGGCGGGGCGCTGCTCACCCCCGGTTCGCTGGCGATCATCCAGGCCTCCTTCCACCCCGCCGACCGGGCCCGGGCCGTCGGCCTGTGGTCGGGCTTCGGGGGCGTCGGGGCCGCCGTCGGACCCTTCCTGGGCGGCTGGCTGGTGGACGGGCCGGGCTGGCGCTGGGTCTTCCTGCTGAACATCCCCGTCGCCCTGGTCTGCGTGCCCGTCGCCCTGCGGCACGTCCCGGAGTCCTCCGGCACCTTCGACGTGGGGAAGGCCGACGGCACGGGCGGGGCCGACAGCGGGGGAGCCGCCCCGCACCGCCGCTTCGACGTCCTCGGAGCCGTCCTCGGCGCGGCCGCGCTCGCCCTGGTGACGTACGCCCTGATCGAGGCCCGGAGCGGCTCCGTGCTCGTGCCGGTGACGGCGGTCGCGGGTGTCGCGGCGGGCGTGGCCTTCGTGCAGGTCGAGCGGCGGCGGTCCGATCCGATGATGCCGCCGGACATCTTCTCCTCGCGCCAGTTCACGGCGGTGAACCTGGTGACGCTGTGCGTCTACGCGGCCTTCGGCGGCTTCTTCTTCCTGACCGCGCTCCAGCTCCAGGTGGTGGCGGGCTACTCGGCGCTGCAGGCCGGCACGGCACTGCTGCCGATCACGGTTCTGACGCTGCTGTTCTCCGCCCGCTCCGGTGAACTGGCCCAGCGCATCGGACCGCGCATCCCGCTCACGGTCGGCCCCCTGCTGTGCGCGACGGCCATGCTGCTGATGCTGCGGGTCGGCGAGGACGCCTCGTATCCCACGGACGTGCTGCCCGCGCTGCTGGTGATGGGCGTCGGCCTGGTGGCGCTGGTCGCGCCGCTGACCGCGACCGTGCTGGCCTCGGTGGACACCGGCCGGGCGGGGCTCGCGAGCGGCATCAACAACGCGGCGGCCCGCGCGGCCGGCCTCGTCGCCGTGGCCGCGCTGCCCGTGCTCACCGGGATGGGGGAGGACGCGTACCGCTCGGCGGACGCCTTCGACGCCGCGTTCCGGCGGGCGATGCCGCTGTGCGCGGGCGTGCTGGTGGTCGGCGCGGTGATCGCCTTCACGACGGTGCGCCGTCCCGCCCCCGGCTGCCGGCGCCCCGAGTGCCGCACCCACGGCTCGATCCTGGCGCCCCCGCTGGAACCCCGCCGCACCCGCCACGGCAGCCTGGGCCCGGCGGGCCCGGACACCTCCGCCGAGGGCCCGACACCCTGACCGCGCCCTGGCTCACGCGGAGCCCCTGACCGTGCCCCGCCCGGAATGCCGCCGCTGTCGCTCCGCCGGGCGGTGGGAGCGGTGCGGGCATGCGCCAGACTGGAACCCATGACGATTCACGAGAACCTCCTCGGGGGACCGCCCCCGACCCATCTCCCCGACGACCCGGAGCCGCGCGAGCTCCTCGCGAACGGCACGGCCCCCGCCGATGTCGCCGCCAAGTACCCCACCTCCTCACTCGCCTGGGCGCAGCTCGCCGACGAGGCGTTCGAGCGGGGGAGCGTCGTCGAGTCGTACGCCTACGCCCGCACGGGTTACCACCGCGGTCTGGACTCCCTGCGCCGCAGCGGCTGGAAGGGCCACGGCCCGGTGCCGTGGGAGCACGAGCCGAACCGCGGCTTCCTGCGCGCCCTGCACGGCCTCGCCCGCGCCGCGCACGCGATCGGCGAGCAGGAGGAGTACGAGCGCTGCAGCTCGTTCCTGAAGGACTCCTCGCCGACGGCGGCCCAGACGCTGGGCTAGTACCGGGAGCCCCCCGGCGGGGGCTCTGATGCGGGTCCGCCTGGTGTGACCAGGCGGACCTTGCGGTTTCGGGGGACGATTGTGGAGGATGCCCGGTGGGGACCGGGGCCCCCGTGTCGGTAACGGCAGGGGCGGACCGCTACCCGGAGCACAACGCAGGAGACAGCGATGTCCCACCAGGCTCAGCCCGCGCAGGCTCAGGAGCCCGAGACCCCGCATCTCGACTTCCAGGGCACGACGCCGTACGAGGACTACGTACAGGCCGACGTGCTCACCCACCTCCAGCACACCCTCTCCGACGACCCCGGAGAGATGGTCTTCCTGGTGACGACCCAGGTCATGGAGCTGTGGTTCACGGTCATCGTCCACGAGTGGGAGACGGCGGCCAAGGCGCTGCGCTCGGACGACATCCCCGTCGCGGTGGCCGCGCTGAAGCGTTCCGTACGGCAGCTGGAGGCGCTCAACGCGTCCTGGCGTCCGCTCGGACAGCTCACCCCCGCGCAGTTCAACTCCTACCGCTCGGCCCTCGGCGAGGGGTCCGGCTTCCAGTCGGCGATGTACCGGCGCATGGAGTTTCTGCTCGGCGAGAAGTCCGCGTCCATGCTCGTCCCGCACCGGGGCGCGACGCGCGTTCACGCCGAGCTGGAGAAGGCGCTGCACGAGCCGAGTCTGTACGACGAGGTGCTGCGGCTGCTCGCGCGGCGCGGGCACGCGATCCCGGCCGCCGTGCTGGAGCGTGACGTGTCGCAGCGCTACGAGCCGTCGCCCGAGGTCGAGGCGACCTGGACGGCGCTGTACGCCGGTGACGAGAGCGACGAGCTCGCGCGTCTCGGCGAGGCGATGACCGACGTGGCCGAACTGGTGTGGCGCTGGCGCAACGACCACCTCGTCGCCACCCGGCGGGCGATGGGCTCGAAGACCGGCACGGGCGGCTCCGCCGGGGTGGCCTGGCTGGAGAAGCGCGCGCAGAAGAACGTGTTCCCCGAGCTGTGGACGGCGAGGTCCTATGTCTGAGCGAGCCCCCGAGTCCCTGGCCGAGCGGGCGGCGGAGCTGGACGCCGCCGACGAACTCGGCAAGCTGCGCGAGCGGTTCGTGCTCGACGACGTGGTGTACCTGGACGGGAACTCGCTCGGCGCGCTGCCGGTCGACGTCCCCGGCCGGGTCGAGGACGTCGTCCGCCGCCAGTGGGGCGAACTGCGGATCCGGTCCTGGGAGGAGAGCGGGTGGTGGACCGCGCCCGAGCGGATCGGCGACCGGATCGCCCCGCTCGTCGGCGCCGCGCCCGGCCAGATCGTGGTCGGCGACTCGACCAGCGTCAACGTCTTCAAGGCCCTGGTGGGAGCGGTCCGGCTCGCCGCCGAGGGCCGGGACGAGATCCTGGTCGACGCGACGACGTTCCCGACCGACGGGTACATCGCGGCCTCGGCCGCCCGCCTGACCGGGTGTGAACTGCGCCCGGTCGAACCGGCCGAGGTGCCCTCGGCGCTCACCTCGCGTACGGCGGCCGTCCTGCTCAACCACGTCGACTACCGCACGGGCCGGCAGTACGACCTCCCCGCCCTGACCGGCGCCATCCACGCGGCGGGCGCGCTCGCGGTGTGGGACCTGTGCCACAGCGCGGGCGCCCTGCCCGTGGGGCTGGACGAGCACGGCGTGGACCTGGCGATCGGCTGCACCTACAAGTACCTGAACGGCGGCCCCGGTTCGCCCGCGTACCTGTACGTCCGCTCCGGCCTCCAGGACCGCTTCGACTCCCCGCTGCCCGGCTGGAACTCGCACGCGGAGCCCTTCGGCATGAGCCCGTCGTACGCGCCCGCGCCGGGTGCGCTGCGCGGCCGGGTCGGCACGCCGGACATCCTCTCGATGCTGGCTCTCGAAGCGGCCCTGGAGGTGTGGGACGGCGTCTCGGTCGACTCCGTCCGCGCCAAGTCCCTCGCCCTGACGGACTTCTTCCTGGAGTGCGTCGCGGCCTACACGCCCGAGGGCCGCGTCGAGTCGGTGACCCCGGCCGCCCACGCGGAACGAGGCAGCCAGGTGGCACTGCGCTGTGCCGACGCGGGCCCGGTCATGAAGCGGCTGATCGACCGGGGCGTCGTCGGCGACTTCCGCCACCCGGACATCCTCCGCTTCGGCTTCACCCCGCTGTACGTCGGCTTCACGGAGACGGAACGGGCGGCACGCGTGTTGGCGGAGGTCCTGGGCTAGGCGGCCTCAGCACCGGCGGAGGGGAGCGTCCAGTCCCTCCGCCGCTCGGGAAGATCCAGTTCCTCCGGCGTTCGAGGAGCGGGGTCCGGGGCGGAGCCGCGGGGACGGGAAGGGCAGGGGCGCAGGGGGCGAAAACCCCCGTCCGCCCCACCGGCCCGCGGGAACCATCGCACCCTGGGGCACGGGGGTCACCCGGTGACGGCGAACGCCCCCGCCGCGGCGGCGGCCACCGCGGCGCCTGCGGCCCGCTCGGCATCGGCGGCACTGGGCACCACCCCGCCCGTGAGCAGCCCGTAGTACAACGGCGCCGACACAGCACGCACGACCGCCCCCGCGTCCGTTCCCACCGGCAACTCCCCCCGGGACACACCTTGTTCGACGCAGGGTGCCCACTCGGCGACCCGCACCTCGTAGAACCGGCGCAGCGCCTCCGCCGTCCGCGCGTCGCACGCCCCGGCGGCGATCACCGCCCGGAACAGCGCCCCCTGCCGGGGATCGGCGAGCGTCCGCCGTACGAGGTCGGCGTTGGCGCGCAGGTCGCCGAGCACGCTGCCGGTGTCCGCGCGGGGAAGCGACTGTTCGGCCATGTCGCCGAGCAGGTCGGCGACCAGGGCCGTCACGGAGCCCCACCGGCGGTAGACGGTCGTCTTGCCGACCTCGGCCCGCCGGGCGACGTCGGCGAGATCGAGGTGTGCGAAACCCTCCTCGGCGAGCACGTCGCCGGCGGCCCGCAGGACGGCCGCGCGGACACGTGCGGTGCGCCCGCCGGGACGTACGGTGCCGGGCTCGGCGGACTCGGCGGACATGTCGGTCTCCTTCGTGGATCACGTGCGGGCGGGCGGGGGTGCCGACCCTCAGCGTAACGAAACAGCAGAACCGTTTAACCCTCACCGAGCGTGACAACCGCGTGTCGACGCACGTCACGGGCCTGATACCGTCCCGGCCAACGGCCGAATTCTTCCCTGGTCCGCCAAATCCGTTTCACCGCTGAGAGGTTGGAGCATGCAGGACGACGCCGCACCCCAGGACGGCTCCGACGCCGAAGAGGCGTCGGCCTTCTCCCACCCGGCCGTGGACCCCGACGTCACGGTGGCGTACGGCGACCACCCCGACCAGGTGATCGACTTCTACGCCCCGCGCGACCCCGACCCGGCGATCCCCACGCCCCTCGTGGTCGTCCTGCACGGCGGCGCGTGGCGGGCCCCGTACGACCGCCGGCATGTCACCCCGTTCGCGGACTTCCTGACCCGGCGCGGCTTCGCCGTGGCGAACGTCGAGTACCGCCGCGGCGAGGCTCCGGCGCCCGCGTCGGGCGGCCCGATCCCCGCGCAGGGCGGGCCGGTGGACCCCGCGGGTCCGGTCGCCGGACGCTGGCCCGACACCTTCGACGACGTGGCCGCCGCGCTGGACGCGCTGCCCGCGCTCGTGCGCGAGGCGGTGCCGGGGGCCGATCCCCGCCGCATGGTGGTCGTCGGGCACTCGGCGGGCGGGCACCTCGCCCTGTGGGCCGCGGCGCGTCACCTGCTGCCCGCCGACGCGCCCTGGCGCACCGAGCGTCCCGTGCAGTTGCGCGGGGTCGTGGCGCTCGCTCCGATCGCGGACTTCGAGGTCGCGGAGAAGCTGGGCGTCTGTGGCGGGGCCGCGCGGCAGTTGCTCGGTGGGGAGGCCGGCTTCGACGAGCGTCTGCCGTACGCCGACCCCGTCCGGCTGCTGCCCACCGGGATCGCCACCACCCTGGTCCAGGGGCGGAAAGATGCCGTGGTGCCACAGGCCGTCGCCGAGGCGTATGCCGATGCGGCGGCCAAGGCGGGTGAGGTGGTCGGCCTGACGCTCCTGGAGGACGTCGGTCACTTCCCCCTCATCGATCCGGCCGCCGACGCCTGCGCGGTGGTGGCCGAGGAGATCGCCCAACTGGCTTGGTAACCAGTTGAGTTGACGCGGAGCCCGTCACCTCTGCCCCGGCCGGGCGCAACCCTTCTTCGCCCCCGCCGCCCCTGCCCTCCCGTCCGCGGGGCTCCGCCCCGGACCCCGGTCCCCAAACGTCGGAGGGGCAGGGTTCTCCCCTCCGGCGGAGCTGAGATCCCGTCCCCCGCCCCGGCGCACGGGCCGTCCCACCCACCGGACCCGGACCGTGTAGTACCTGAGACGGACCCCGAAGGACCCTCCTCGGAGGTGACGACCGTGGGGTCGCCTCCCGCCTACCGTTTCGAACGTGACCGACACCAGCCACCCCAGCCCGGAGTACCGCCTCGTCGCGGATCTGCGGCAGGACATGTTCCGCGACGTCTTCGCCTACCGTCCGCTGCCCCCGATGCGCACGGACGGCCCCCTCACCCGCCGTCTCTCCGGCACCCTGCGCGCCTACGCCGCCTGGACCCCGCACGCGACGGTGGTGGCGGCCGGCCTGATCGCGATGGCCGCCGGCTACACCGCCGCCGACGGCGACGACGGCTTCGGGCCCCTGTCGTGCGGCCTCCTCGCCCTGCTCCCGGTGCTGGCCACGCTGATCCGCCCGATCGGCGCGTTCTGGTTCTCGATCGCGGCGGCCCCGGTCGTCGCGCTGTTCGGCGGCGCCTGGGCCGACTGGCCGTGGGCGCCGGGGAGCTTCGTCGCGCAGGTGACGGTCATGACCGTCGTGGCGCTGCGCAGCCGCCCCCGCGTCGCCGCCTGGATGTGGCTCCTGACGGCGGCGTACAGCATGTTCTCCGAGGCCCTGTTCGGGGGCGGCTACTACGCCTCCAACACGTTCCCGCTGCTGTTCGTCTCCGCACTGGCCCTGCTCGTCGTCACGGTCCGCAACATCCGCCGTGCGGCGGAGCAGGAGGTGACCGCGCACCAGTCGGAGACGGCGCAGGAGCGTTCCCGGCGCACGCTGCTGGAGGAGCGCACGACGATCGCCCGCGAGCTGCACGACGTCGTCGCGCACCACATGTCGGTGGTCGCCATCCAGGCGGAGGCGGCCCCCTACCGGGTGCAGAACCCGCCTCCCGAGCTGGAGCAGGCCTTCGTCACGATCCGCGAGAACGCCGTCGCCGCGCTCACCGAACTGCGCCGGGTGCTGGGCGTGGTGCGGGCCGAGGACTACGAGGCCCCCGACGCCCCGCAGCCCACGCTCGCCGACCTGGACGCGCTCCTCGCCAACGTGCGGGAGGCGGGCCTTGCCGTGGAGAAGGCGGTCACCGGAGCGGTGCGCGAGCTGCCGCAGGGCGTCGAGCTGTCGGCGTACCGGATCGTCCAGGAGGCGCTGAGCAACGCCCTGCGGCACGCGCCGGGAGCGCCGGCCCGGGTGGAGATCGGCTACGTCCTCGGCGGGCTCGGCCTGCGGATAGTCAACGGCCCCGCGCCGGTGACGTCGCTGGAGAAGTCCTCGCACGGCGCGGGGCACGGCATCACCGGCATGCGCGAGCGGGTCACGATGCTGGACGGCGAGATGACGGCCGGGGTGACGGACGACGGGGGCTACGAGGTGGCGGTGTTCCTGCCGGTGCCGTCGGCGGAGGAGACGGGATGACGCGGGACACGCTCGGCGGGGGCCCGGACGGCGGCACGATCCGGGTCCTGATCGCCGACGACCAGATGATGGTCCGCGAGGGCTTCTCGGTGCTGCTCGGTGCGATGCCGGACATCGAAGTGGTGGGCGAGGCGGTCAACGGCCGCGAGGCGGTGGACCGGGTCCGCGAACTGGCCCCGGACGTCGTCCTGATGGACATCCGCATGCCGGAGATGAACGGCATCGAGGCGACCCGGGAGATCGTCGCGGCGGACGGTGCCGCGAAGGTGCTGGTGCTGACGACGTTCGACCTCGACGAGTACGTGTACCAGGCGCTGCGCGCGGGCGCGTCCGGCTTCCTGCTGAAGGACGCGTCGGCGCGCCAACTCGCGGACGGGGTACGGGTGGTGGCGGCCGGGGAGGCGTTGCTCGCCCCCTCGGTCACCCGGCGGCTGATCACGGAGTTCTCCAAGCTCGCGGAAACGCCCCGGATGTCGGCGACGGCGCACGCGGCGTACGGGGACCTGACCGACCGGGAGACGGAGGTACTGGTGCTGATCGCGCAGGGCCTGTCGAACGCGGAGATCGCCGGCCGGCTCGTCGTGGCGGAGTCGACGATCAAGACCCATGTGAGCCGCATCCTGGTGAAGCTGGGCCTGCGGGACCGTACGCAGGCGGCGGTGTTCGCGTACGAGGCCCGCCTGGTCACCCCGCGCTGACGCCCTGGGTGGCCCGCCCCGACCCGCCCGCCTCCGGGCACCTCGCCCCGGTCACCCCTGTTCAGCGGGGCTCTCCTCGGGCTAGCGTCCGGTCATGGCAGCTTTGGAGACGTCCGCCCCGAAGAGTCCGGCCCCGGGGGCCTTCGACCCGTGGGACCCGGCGTTCGTGGCGGATCCTTACCCGGCGTACGAGGAACTGCGCGCGCGGGGCCGGGTGCACCACTACGAGCCGACGGACCAGTGGCTGGTGTCGCATCACGCGGACGTGTCGGCGCTGCTGCGGGACCGCCGGCTCGGCCGGACCTACCGGCACCGGTTCACGCACGAGGACTTCGGCCGGACGGCGCCGCCGCCGGAGCAGGAGCCGTTCCATGTGCTCAACGACCACGGGATGCTGGACCTGGAGCCCCCGGACCACACCCGGATCCGACGGCTGGTGTCGAAGGCGTTCACCCCGCGCACGGTGGAGCGGCTGAAGCCGTACGTGGAGGGGCTGGCCGGCGAGCTGGTCGGCCGGCTGGTGGAGGCGGGCGGCGGCGACCTGCTGACCGACGTGGCGGAGCCGCTGCCGGTGGCGGTGATCGCGGAGATGCTGGGCATCCCGGAGTCCGACCGCGCGCCGCTGCGGCCCTGGTCGGCGGACATCTGCGGGATGTACGAGCTGAACCCGTCCGAGGAGGTCGCGGAGCGGGCGGTCCGGGCGTCGGTGGAGTTCACCGAGTATCTGCGGGTGCTGATCGAGGCCCGGCGCAAGGAGCCGGCGGACGACCTGATCTCGGGGCTGATCGCGGCGCACGACGCGGGCGACCGGCTCACCGAGCAGGAGATGATCTCCACCTGCGTCCTGCTGCTGAACGCGGGGCACGAGGCGACGGTCAACTCCACGGTCACCGGCTGGTGGAACCTGTTCCGGCACCCCGCGCAGCTGGCCGATCTGCGGGCCGATCACACGCTGATCCCGTCGGCGGTCGAGGAACTGCTCCGCTACGACACCCCGCTCCAGCTGTTCGAGCGCTGGGTCCTCGACGACATCGACATCGACGGGACGACGGTGCCGCGGGGCGCGGAGATCGCGATGCTCTTCGGTTCGGCGAACCGTGACGCCGAGGTGTTCGCGTCCCCGGACACGCTGGACCTGTCGCGGGCGGAGAACCCGCACATCTCCTTCAGCGCGGGCATCCACTACTGCATCGGCGCCCCGCTGGCACGCATCGAACTGGCCGCGTCCATGAGTGCGCTGCTGACCAGGGCTCCCGGGCTCCGGCTCACCGAGGAGCCGGTCCGCAAGCCGGGCTTCGTGATCCGCGGCCTGGAGGGCCTGAAGGTCGAGGTGTGACGTGCTCCGGGTGCGCCGGCGGTGTGGGACCGGCGCGCCGACGGAACGCCGGGGCGCCCACGGTACGAAGCTCCACGGGAACGCCTGACGCCTCTGACGGGGTACGACGCTCCTGAGGACCGTCACGGGTGGCACGGGTGGCACGCCCGGCCCTCCGTGCCGGGAACGGTCCCAGGGGCCCCTCAGCGCACCGTGGGCAGCATCAGCCCCCAGGCCGACTCCCGCACCGTCCACGTCCGGGTCCGTACCGGGCCGCTCACCACGGAGTCGGCGCGGTAGCGGAAGTCGGCGCCGGAGACGGTGACCCGGTGTCCGGTCAGCCGGAGCGGGGTGGCCTCGGCGCCCACGGACACCGGACGGACCTCGATCTCGGCGCCGGTCCCGGACGCCCCGGGGGTCACCGACACGGTCTCCACGGGCTGGTCCAGGTCCACCACGCACACGCCGTCGACCTCGATCCGCAGCCGGGAGGGACTGTGGGCGGGGCCCGCGGCCGGTCGGGTGGGACGGGAGGCGAGCGTGCGCACCAGCGACTGGCAGGTGCGCAGCCAGGGGTGGGCGCCGTCCTCCCCCGGCTCCCCGGACGGGACCGTGCCCAGCGCGGCGGCAGCCCGGGCGGGCAGGGACGGGATGCGCAGCGCGCCGAGCACCACGCCGTCGCTGTCGTCCACGAGCAGGTCGAGGCGCCGCGCGGCGCCGTCGAGAACCGCCCGGGCCGCCGCGACGGCGCCGAGCGGCACCCCGAGCGCCCGGGAGAGCGACAGCACGCCGCCCACGGGCACGAGGGACAGCCCGCATCCGGCCAGCTCCCGCTGCCGGTGGAGCAGGGCCACCGCCCGCAGCAGGGCGCCGTCGTCCCCGATCACGACGGGTCGCCGCGCACCCCGGCGGATCAGCGCCCGGGCGAATTCCTCGGGTCCCTCCGGAAGGCACACTTTGGTCGCCGCACCCGCGCTGAGCACGTCTTTCGCGATGCGCACAGACTCGCCGTCCGTCCGTCGGGCGACCGGGTCGATGACCACCAGAAGCTGGTCGGAAGCCGCCACCTCGGTCCTGCCTCGCTTCCTCGGGTAGCATCTTTGTGCAAGAGCCCCTTGCGCTATTGCGCCAGGGGCTTCGTCTATTCCGGGGCATCCGGTCCGACGGTCGCGGCCAAAGGTGGTCGCCGGCGTACTCAGCTGTGTCAAGAAGCAGCCGCGTACGTCCCCGACCTTGGACATGCCCCGCCCGGAAGGGGTGTACGCCTGTGCCCGCACTTGTGCTGCTCGGTGCTCAGTGGGGTGACGAAGGCAAGGGAAAGGCCACCGACCTGCTCGGTGGATCCGTGGACTATGTGGTGCGCTACCAGGGCGGTAACAACGCCGGCCATACGGTAGTCGTGGGCGATCAGAAGTACGCCCTCCACCTCCTCCCTTCCGGAATCCTCACGCCGGAGTGCACTCCGGTGATCGGCAACGGAGTCGTCATCGACCCGTCGGTCCTGTTCTCCGAGCTGAACGGACTGAACGAGCGCGGTGTCGACACCTCCAAGCTCCTGATCAGCGGAAACGCTCACATCATCACGCCGTACAACGTCACCGTGGACAAGGTGACGGAACGCTTCCTCGGTAAGCGGAAGATCGGCACCACCGGACGCGGCATCGGTCCGACCTACGCGGACAAGATCAACCGCGTCGGCATCCGCATCCAGGACCTCTACGACGAGTCGATCCTCATCCAGAAGGTCGAGGCGGCGCTGGAGGTCAAGAACCAGCTGCTCACCAAGCTCTACAACCGGCGCGCCATCGAGGTGAACCAGGTCGTCGAGGAGCTGCTGGCCTACGCGGACCGGCTCCAGCCGTACGTCGCGGACACCGTGCTGGTGCTGAACCAGGCGCTGGAGCAGGACAAGGTCGTGCTCTTCGAGGGCGGCCAGGGCACGCTGCTGGACATCGACCACGGCACGTATCCGTTCGTGACGTCGTCGAACCCGACCGCGGGCGGCGCCTGCACGGGTGCCGGTGTCGGCCCGACCAAGATCAGCCGGGTCATCGGCATCCTCAAGGCGTACACGACCCGGGTCGGCTCGGGTCCGTTCCCGACCGAGCTGCTCGACGCGGACGGCGAGGCGCTGCGCCGCATCGGCGGCGAGCGCGGTGTGACGACCGGCCGTGACCGGCGCTGCGGCTGGTTCGACGCCGTCATCGCCCGCTACGCGACCCGCGTGAACGGCCTGACCGACTTCTTCCTCACCAAGCTGGACGTCCTGACCGGCTGGGAGGAGATCCCGGTCTGCGTGGCGTACGAGATCGACGGCAAGCGCGTCGAGGAACTCCCGTACTCGCAGACCGACTTCCACCACGCGAAGCCGATCTACGAGACCCTCCCCGGCTGGTCCGAGGACATCACCAAGGCCAAGACCTTCGAGGACCTCCCGAAGAACGCCCAGGCGTACGTCAGGGCCCTGGAGGAGATGTCCGGCGCCCGGATCTCGGCGATCGGCGTCGGCCCGGGCCGTGACGAGACGATCGAGATCAACTCGTTCATCTAGTACGGGACGTCAGGCGGATCATCGCCCCCGGCCGGGTCTCCGGCCGGGGGCGCTGTCGTACCCGGGAGCCCGCCGGGGGACGAACTCGTCCTGAAGCCGGGCGACGGGGTGTCCGCGGCGGGCGCGAACTGACCGTTACTTGACCGGGAGATGGGGTGCTCCTGGTTCCGGAGGGGCTCGTCGGCGACCACGCTCTACGCGTGTAGTCCCGCACGGCTCGCAGACCTCGAAGACCCCGCACGGGCTCGTACGTCCGCCCCCTCGCCCTCGTCCCAGGAGTGTCCTCCATGCACGTCCCTCCCCTGAACCGCCGGGAGTTCGTCAAGAAGTCGGCCGTCACCGGTGCGGCCGTGGCCGTCGCGGGCACGGTCGCGGCGACGCCCGCGCAGGCGGCCCACCGCAAGCCGCCGAAGCCGCCCCGCACCTGGTCGTTCTCGATCCTCGGCACCACCGACCTGCACAGCCACGTCTTCGACTGGGACTACTACACGGACGCGGCCTACCAGGACAGCAAGGGCAACTCGGTCGGTGTCGCCCGCGTCGCGACCCTCGTCAAGCAGCAGCGCGCCGCCAAGGGCGAGGACCACGTCCTGCTCGTCGACGCCGGCGACATCATCCAGGGCACCTCGCTGGCGTACTACTACGCGCGCGTCGACCCCATCGTCGGCACCGGCGGCAAGCGGGGTCCCAAGCACCCGATGGCGATCGCGATGAACGCCATGCGGTACGACGCCGCCGCGCTCGGCAACCACGAGTTCAACTACGGCATCGAGACGCTGCGCCGCTTCGAGGAGCAGTGCCACTTCCCGCTGCTCGGCGCCAACGCGCTGGACGCGAAGACCCTGCGGCCGGCCTTCCAGCCGTACACCGTGAAGCGGCTCCGGGTGCCCGGAGCCCCGGACATCAAGGTCGGCATCCTCGGACTGACCAACCCCGGAATCGCCCTGTGGGACAAGGACAACGTCGCCGGGAAGATGGCGTTCACCGGGCTCGTCGAGCAGGCGAAGAAGTACGTGCCGCGGATGCGGGCGCTCGGCTGCGACGTCGTGTTCCTCACCGACCACTCGGGCCTGGACGGCAGTTCGTCCTACGGCGACGAACTGCCCTACGTGGAGAACGCCTCCAACCTCGTCGCCCAGCAGGTCCCCGGCATCGACGCGATCCTCGTCGGCCACACCCACACCGAGGTCTCCTCCTACACGGTGACGAACACCGAGACCGGCAAGGAGGTCGTCCTCTCCGAGCCGTACTGCTACGGCATGCGGCTGACCGTCTTCGACTTCGAGCTCGAACTCGTCCACGGGCAGTGGAAGGTGACCAGCACGAAGGCGCAGACCCTCAACAGCAACACCGTCGAGGAGGACGCCGAGATCACCGGGCTCCTCACGGCGGACCACGACCTGGTGGTGAAGTACGTCAACACCCCGGTCGGCACGTGCACCGCCGACCTCTCCGCGGCGGAGGCGTGCTGGAAGGACGTCCCCGTCATGGACTTCATCCATCAGGTCCAGATGGCCGCCGTCGCCACCGGGCTGTCCACCGCCGACGCGGCGCTGCCGCTCATCTCCGTCGCCGCGCCCTTCAGCCGGACGGCCGACATCCCCCGGGGCGACGTCACCATCCGCGACGTGGCAGGGCTCTACATCTACGACAACACCCTGTACGGCAAGAAGCTCACGGGCGCGCAGCTCAAGGACTACCTGGAGTACGCGGCGAAGTACTACCACCAGGTCCCGTCCGGCACGAAGGTCGACACCGCGACCCTCACCAACGCCAACAGCTTCTGGGACTACATGTACGACACGGCGGCGGGCGTCTCGTACGACATCGACATCGCGCAGCCGGAGGGCTCCAGGATCAAGAACCTCTCCTACGAGGGCACCCCGGTCGCCGACGGCCAGGTCTTCGTCGTCGCCGTCAACAACTACCGCGCCAACGGCGGCAGCGGCTACCCGCACATCGCGGCCGCCGACATCGCCTACAGCTCCACCAACGAGATCCGCCAGCTGATGATCGACTACGTCACGGCCAAGGGCTCCCTCGACCCGGCGGACTTCGCCGCCGCCAACTGGCGACTGACCCAGAACGGCACCCCGGTCTTCTGACCACCCCGCGGAAACCCCGCCCAGCACTCCGCCGCCGCCTCCCTCCTCCTCCCCGGAGGGTGGCGGCGGCGGTGGCCGTTCATGCCGATGTCCGTCAACTCCCATACTCCCGGAGGAGTTCACCGTGGCGCCCGCCTAGGGTGATCGCCATGTCTGGCGACGATCCCTACGCCGGCCACAACCCCCTGGGTGTCCTTACGGAGCGACGGCCACACCATCGAGGCGGTCGTCCCGGGCTACGTCAATCCGGCGACGGCCGTGCTGGTGGCGGCCGCCCTGGCCCGCCGTGCACGCGTCCGCGACACGCAGTCGCAGCGCCTTTGAGCCGGCGGAACGCGTCCCGCGCCGGACCGGGCGGGGCGAGCGTCGGGGTGAGCCCGGTGCGGGTCCGGACGGGCCGGAGCCCCGCACCAGGAAACCACCGGTCAGCTGAAGATGATCATTGAGCCCTGGGCGAGGCTGCGGGTCGCCGCGGCGTGCAGGCCCAGCCAGACATGGCGTTCGCGGGCGAAGGGGCTGGCGTCGTAGGGGGCGGGGGCGGCCGGCTCCTCCAGCTCGGTGGGAGCGTTGGGGGGCTGCGGCGGGGCCGGCGGGTTGGCCGGGTCGATGCCGATGGCGGGGGCCACGAACTCGAGTTCGCGCAGCAGGGCCTGGGAGGAGCCCAGGGGGCCGCCGCCCGCGAGGAGTTCGTCGTTGGCCAGCGGATGCGGGAAGTCGACCGGGACGTAGGCGCCCGCGTGGTCGTAGTGCCAGACCAGATGGGACTGCTGGGCGTTCGTCTCGAACATCTCCAGCAACTGCTCGTAGTCGCCGCCCAGTTCGTCGACGGGTGTGACGGCGAGCCCGCACATCTGGAGGAGGTAGGCGCGGCGCAGGAAGTGCAGCGCGTCGTAGTCGAAGCCGGCGACCGGTGCGACGTCACCCGAGAGGCCGGGCATGTACGCGTACACCGGGACGGGTGGGAGTCCGGCCTCGGCGAGCACCTTGTCGTAGAGCGCGAGTTCCTCGGCGAAGGGGTTGTCGGGGGTGTGGCACAGCACGTCGACGAGCGGGACCAACCACAGGTCACAGGCCAACAGACGGCTCCTCTTGCTCCTTGGGGTGCACGGTGGTCAGGGCAGCGTAGTGCGCGTGGCGGTCCTGTGAAGGGGGCCGTACGCAAGTCCGTACCCGGCGGACCCGTGGGTTCATTCCGCGTCGAGGTGTTCGATGAGGCCGAGCGCGTGCTCGTTGTACGCCGTCACGATCGCCCGCGCCGTCCCGGGGTCGCGGCGGGCGAGGGCGTCCACGAGCTCCGTGTGGGCCGACCAGAGGTGACCCTTGAGGTCCGCGACGTGGCGCAGGTGCTGGACGGTGCAGACCCAGGACTGGACCCGCAGCCGGTGCAGGAAGCCACCGAGGTAGGGGTTGCCGTAGAGGCTGCTGAGTTCGCGCCAGAACCGCAGGTCGTACCCGATGAGGATGTTCAGGTCACCGGCCGAGGCCGCGCGCTGGGCCTCCTCGCCGCGGCGCCGGACACCGGCGAGGAGGGCGACCGCGCGCGGATCGTCGAACTGCCGCAAGCCGCCGGCCACGAGGGCCTGGAACATCCCCTCCGTGACCAGGCCGCGTGCCTCGATCATGCCGCGGTAGTCGGCGGCGGAGTACTCGTGCACCCGGAAGCCCCGGTGCTGGTCCGCGTCCAGCAGCCCCTGGGCCGACAGGTCGACCAGGGCCTCGCGGACGGGGGTGGCGGAGACGCCGTACTGCTCGGCGATCTCCTTGACCGTGAACTCCTGGCCCGGCTGGAGCCGGCCCCCGAGCACCTCGTCGCGGAGCGCGTCCGCGATCTGCTGGCGCAGGGTGCTGCGGGTTACGCCGCCCGCGCGGCCGGTGCCGGCCATGGTGGTGGTCTCACTCCCCGTCGCGTGTCTCCCCGAGCAGGACACCATACGCGGTGGGATTCGGCGGGCGGGTCCCCGCCGCCCGTAGCGGCGGGGGGAGCCGCACGACCGGCCCCTACCCGCCCGCACCCGCGCCCCTGAGGAGGGAAGGGAGGGAAGGGAGGGGAGGGCGGGGGCGGGAACCGCTACGGCCTCAGACCGTGTGCTCGTCCGCGACGGACAGCGCCTCGTCCAGCACCGCGAGCCCTTCCTTGGCCTCGGCCTCGGTGACGTTGCACGGCGGCACGACGTGCGTGCGGTTCATGTTGATGAAGGGCCACAGACCGCGGGCCTTGGCCGCCGCACCGAACGCGGCCATCGGCGCGTTCGCCTCGCCCGCAGCGTTGTACGGGACCAGCGGCTCCCGGGTCTCCCGGTCCTTCACCAGCTCCAGCGCCCAGAAGACGCCCGTGCCGCGCACCTCGCCGATGCTCGGGTGCCGTTCCGCCAGCTCGCGCAGGCCGGGTCCGATGACGGTCTCGCCGATGGTGGCGGCCTGGCCGACGATCCCCTCCTCCTCCATGACGTTGATCGTCGCGACGGCGGCGGCGCAGGCCAGCGGGTGACCGGAGTAGGTGAGCCCGCCGGGGTAGGGCCGCCTGGCGAAGGTCTCGGCGATCTCCGCGGAGATCGCCACGCCGCCCAGCGGGACGTAACCGGAGTTCACGCCCTTGGCGAAGGTCATCAGGTCCGGCGTCACGTCGAAGTGGTCGGCGGCGAACCACTTGCCGGTGCGCCCGAACCCGGCCATGACCTCGTCCAGGATGAAGACGATCCCGTAGCGGTCGCAGATCTCGCGCACCCCGGCCAGGTAGCCGGCCGGCGGCGTCATGATGCCGGCCGTGCCCGGGATCGTCTCCAGGATGAGGGCCGCTATGGTCCCCGGCCCCTCGAAGGCGATCGTGTCCTCCAGGTGCGTCAGGGCGCGCTCGCACTCCTGCCGCTCGCTGTCCGAGTGGAAGGGGCTGCGGTACAGGAAGGGCGCCCAGAAGTGGACGACACCGGCGGCGCCGCTGTCGTTCGCCCAGCGCCGCGGGTCACCGGTGAGGTTGATCGCGGTGGAGGTGCCACCGTGGTACGAGCGGTAGGCGGAGAGCACCTTCGGGCGGCCGGTGTGCAGCCGGGCCATCCGGGTGGCGTTCTCGACGGCCTCCGCGCCGCCGTTGGTGAAGAAGATCTTGTCCAGGTCGCCGGGGGTCCGCTCGGCGATCAGTCGGGCGGCCTCCGAGCGGGCCTCGACGGCGAAGGCGGGCGCGAACGTGGTCAGGGTCGCGGCCTGTTCCTGGATCGCGGCGACGACCTTCGGGTGCTGGTAGCCGATGTTGGTGAAGACGAGCCCGCTGGTGAAGTCCAGATACCGCTTGCCTTCGTAGTCCCAGAAGTACGACCCCTCGGCGCCTGCGACGGCGAGCGGGTCGATGAGCTCCTGCGCTGACCAGGAGTGGAACACGTGCGCGCGGTCCGCGGCCTTCACTGCGGCGCCGGCTTGGGGGTTGGGCTGAGGGGTCATGCGCGCAGCGTAAATGTCCACGGACCGGAGGCGATATCGGCGTCCTGTCTGTGGACGGCGGCTTTCCGCGACAGTCTGTCGGGCTTCGCGGACACCCTCGTGGCGTGCCCGGCCGACACTCCCGCCTATCTTGACAGTGTGCTGTCCAATTGACAGCATGCTTCCATAGGTTTTCGCCCGCCGAGGAGGAGTGACCGACATGAACGCCACCACGGACACCGACGCAGGCACCGCACCCCGCAAGCCCGTCCACCTCGCCGTGTACGACACCTTCGCCGACTGGGAGACGGGCCACACGACGGCCCACCTCGCCCGCGCCGGGTACCCGGTCCGCACCGTCGGCCCCGGCCGCGAGCCGGTCACCACCATGGGCGGCCTGCGCGTGCTGCCCGACCTCGCGCTCGACGAGCTGCGCCCCGAGGACAGCTCGCTGCTCGTCCTCACCGGCGCCTCCCTGTGGGACACCTCCGGCGACCTGGCGCCCTTCGCCCGCGCCGCCCGCGCGTTCCTCGACGCCGGGGTGCCCGTCGCCGCGATCTGCGGGGCGACCGCCGGCCTCGCCCGCGAGGGCCTGCTCGACAACCGGGCCCACACCAGCGCGGTCTCCTTCTACCTGGCCGCCACGGGCTACGGGGGCGGCGAGCGGTACGTCGACGCGGACGCCGTCACCGACGGGCTCCTCGTCACCGCGGGACCCACCGAGCCCGTCGCCTTCGCCCGCGAGGTCTTCGGCCTCCTCGGGGTCTACGAGGGAGAGGTCCTGGACGCCTGGTACCGGCTGTTCCACGACTCCGACGCCGCGGCCTACGCCGTGCTGGAGAAGGCGGGCCGGTGAGCCGGCGGCGCCAGGACCTGTTCAGCCGCAGCGCCCTCGCGGTGTTCCGGCTCAACGGGCAGTACCTCTCCGTGGCCGAGGACCTGGCCCGGCCGGCCGGCATCACCGCCGCCTGGTGGCAGGTCCTCGGCGCCGTCCTCGGCGAACCCCTGCCGGTCTCCGGGATCGCCCGCGTCATGGGCATCACCCGGCAGAGCGTGCAGCGCATCGCGGACCTGCTCGTCGAGAAGGGCCTCGCCGCGTACCGGCCCAACCCCGCCCACCGGCGCGCCAAGCTCCTCGCCCCGACCGAACAGGGCCGCGCAGCGATCGCCGGGATCGGGCCCGGTCACGCCGCCTACGCCGACCGGGTCGCCGAGGCACTCGGCCCGGACGCGCTCGCCGAGACCGTCCAGGTCCTGGAGCGCCTCTCCGCCGTGCTCGACGCCCTCGCCGCGGAGGACCTCGCGGAACCCGTGCTTCCTGTTACCGAAACGGCACGATCCGTGACGGAACCGTAGACAGGTGCCCGCCCGCGGGCCTGCGGGGCCGCACTATCCTCGGGCTGTTGCACACACACGGGGGAGGGTGGGCGCTGCCATGGAGAAACTGGGGGCGGGGGATCCGCGGCAGATCGGGGTGTACCGGCTGCTGGCACGGCTCGGCGCCGGGGGAATGGGGCACGTCTATCTCGCCCGGTCCGACCGGGGACGTACCGTCGCCGTCAAGCTCGTCCGTGAGGAACTCGCCGAACAGGAGGAGTTCCGGGCCCGGTTCCGCCAGGAGGTGCAGGCCGCGCGCCGCGTCGGCGGGTACTGGACCGCGCCCGTCCTGGACGCCGACACCGAGGCAGTGATCCCGTGGGTGGCCACCGGCTACGTCGCCGGGCCCTCGCTGCAGACCGTCGTCGGGCACGACCACGGCGCGCTGCCCGAGCGGTCCGTGCGCATCCTCGCCGCCGGACTCGCGCACGCGCTCCAGGACATCCACGCCGCGGGCCTCATCCACCGCGACCTCAAGCCCTCGAACGTCCTGGTCACCATCGACGGCCCGCGCGTCATCGACTTCGGTATCGCCCGCGCCCTGGAGACGGTGACCGACGGCGGACTCACCCGCACCGGCGCGCTCGTCGGCTCGCCCGGCTTCATGGCCCCCGAGCAGGTGCGCGGCGACCGCGTCACCCCCGCCTGCGACATCTTCTGCCTCGGCTCGGTCCTGTCGTACGCCGCCACCGGCGCCCTGCCGTTCGGCGCGTCCAACAGCGGTGTGCACGCGATGATGTTCCGCATCGCTCAGGAGGAACCCGATCTGTCGGGGGTGCCCGAGAGCCTGTCCGACCTCGTGCGCGCCTGCCTGCGCAAGGACCCGGCGGCCCGGCCCGGCCTCGACGAGATCCTCGCGCGCACCGGCGCGGAGGACACCGTCGCCGACGGCCGCACCCGCGATCCGTGGCTGCCCAGCGCGCTGGTCGCCCAACTCGGCCGTCACGCGGTGCAGTTGCTGGACACCGAGGATCCCGACGAGCGGCAGGCACCCGCCGTCGCCGCTGCCCCGGTCCGTCCGGCCCTGCCGCCCGCACCCGAACGCCCGGCCTCCGCTCCGGACTTGTCCAAGCCGCCGGCCGCCCCGCCCGTCCCCGCGGGCCCGCCCTCCCCCTCTTCGCCCGCGTCGCCCTCGGCCTCCTCCGCGACGCCCGGCGCGTCCGCCGAGGCGTCCCCGGAGCACGCCCCCGCCCCGCCCGAGGGCGGAACGACCCCGCCCGCGCCGGGCGGCCCCGGCCCGGTGAACCATCTCCCCACCCTCGTCGCCGGCGCGGGAACCACGCCTCCGCCGACGCCGGCCGGCCCGCACCCGGCGTACGGCTATCCGCAGCAGCACCCGCAGCCCACCGGCCAAGGGCCGGCCCAGGCCGCGTACGGCTATCCGCAGGCCGGCTGGGGCGGCCCGCAGGCGCCGTACGGCTCGACGCCCCCGTACGGCCCGGGTGCCACCACCCCGTACGGTCCCGGCGGCCCGACCCCGCCCTACGGACCGACCCCGCCGTACGGTCCTGCGGCCGTCCCGGCCGGACCCGAACCCGCGCGCCGCAGCGGCCGTTCCACCGCCTTCCTCGTCGTGGTGGCCCTGGTCGTCGCGCTCGGCGCGGGCGGCAGTGTGTACGCGCTGATGAAGGGCGGCGGCAGCGGCGGCGACGACGATTCCAAGGCGTCCCCCGCGTCCTCCGCCGGGCCCGCCTCACCGGACGGGAGCGCCTCGCGGGCGCCGTCCGCCGCGTCCACCTCCCCGAGCGCCGAGAACCCGGCCGCGGGCACCGTCCCGGAGGCCTTCCTCGGCACCTGGGACACCAGCATCGACAACGCCACCGGCCACAACACCCGCCGACTGACCATCGAGCAGGGCGAGGTCGGTGACCCCGTGCTCACCCTCACCGCCGACGGCCCGGCCGGCAGCGGCACCTACCACTGCGTCTTCCGGGCCACCCTCACGAGCGCCCCGGCCGGCGGAACGCTGGAGATCGGCCCCTCCCAGGTCACCTCCGGCGAACCGCTGTCCTCCTGCTCCCCGGGCTCCGCGTCCGAGATCACCCTCCTGTCGGACGGCGGCCTGCGCCGGGTGAACACGACCTCGGGCGAGGCGCTCACCTACGCGAAGAGCGGCTGAGCACACCCGCGGACGGCACCCCGCGCACCTGCGACGGACCACGCCAACGCCCCTTTGCCTGAGGGCTGTTGAAGTTCACCCCGTGTACGACGGCCGTTTCCGGCCGAGGCCGTACGGTGACCGGACCGCAGTGCCCGGGGGAGTGACGCGCAGTGGAGTGGCTGAGCGCAGAGAACGTCGTGGCCGTCGGAACCGCCGTCGTCGGTGTCGTCGCCTCCGCCGTGATGGTCTGGTACGAACGCAGGGTGCCCCGTCGGAAACGGCTGGGCTACCGCGTGCAGATGGACAACCCCATCGGCGACGACGTCCGCTCGGGGCGCGCGAACGTACGGCTCGGCCTGTTCGACGAGACCCCCGGTATGTCCGACGCCACCCTCGTCCTGCTGCGGATCGAGAACGACGGCTCGCAGAGCATCGCCGGGGACGACTACACGAGCCGCGAACGGCACGGCCTGAACGCGGTGTTCACCGACCGCACCATCCGCGGCGTGTCCGTGACCCAGCCGCCCGGCACCGACCACCTGATGGACCACTTCACCGCGGCGGCGGGCCTCGGCTACGCGGACGGCACCCTGCGCATCCCGCGGGTCCCGCTCAACCGCGGCGAGCACTTCAAGCTGCTCGTCCTGCTGTCCGGCGGCGACGTGGGATGCCCGATACGGATCATCGGCGGTATCCGTGACGGCGAGGTCCGGCCCAACCGCAGTACGACCCCCGACGACCAGCCGCCGCTGTTCAGCCGCGCCGCCCGGCTGATCACCGTGCTGCTCACGGTGTGCGTCGTCACCCTCGCGCTGATCGTCGTGCTGCGGGACGACTCACCGCCCCCGATCGGCTGCGCGCAGGGCATCCTCACGGTCACCGGCTCCACCGCCTTCGAGCCCGTGATGCGCGAACTCGCCGAAAAGTACGAGGAGGACTGCGCGGGCTCCACCATCACCGTCGACGCCCACGGCAGCACCGCCGGGGTGCGCGAACTCGACGCGGCGGGGCAGGAGTCGAAGAACGGATCACCGGCCGTCGTCGCCCTCTCCGACGGTCCCAAGCCGGGAGACTTCCCCCGGCTGCGGGAGAACCGGGTCGCGGTCTCGGTCTTCGCGCTGGTCGTCAACGACGACATCCCGCTCAAGAACCTGTCGCTGACGGACGTACGGCGGCTCTACCGGGGCGAGATCAGGAACTGGAAGCAGCTCGGCGGACCCGACCGGCCCGTCCTGCTCGTCAGCCGGGACGCCAACTCGGGTACACGGCAGGTGTTCCAGCGGCGGGTGCTCGGTCGCGGCGAGATCGCCAACTCCTCACTGGACTGCGTCCACAAGGACGACGCGACGGCGCCGCTGGTGCGCTGCGAGCTCGACTCCACCGACCAGGTGCTGAACACCGTCGCCCGGCTGCCCGGCGCGGTCGGCTACAGCGAACTCAACAACGCCACCGGGCACCAGGGCCTGCACCGGCTGGGCCTCGACGGCCACACCGCCTCCGTCGAGGACCTGGAACACGGCACGTCGGACTACCCGTACCGCGAGATCGAGTACGCCTACACCTACGGGCAGCCGCCCGCCGACTCGCTCGCCTCCAGCTTCCTGTCCTACGTCGGCCGGGGCAGCGGCCAGGACGTCGTCCGCACCCATGGCCATCTGCCGTGCGGGACGCCGGTCGGGCTGAAGATCTGCGGTGCGGGCTGACCCTCCCGCGCCGCCCCGGCCCTCACCGAACCCGGCACACCGTCCTCAGCGGGGCTCCGGCGGGCGCTGGCGGGGCATGTTCGGGCGGGTGCCCGGCGGCAGCGGGACGCGTCCGTTGAGATGAGCCCCGTCGACCCGGGGGGCGCCTACCGCCGACGACTGGATGCCGAGCGGCGCCGGACCCGTACGGAACTCCACCATCCAGTCCGCCGTCTCGGTGCGCACCAGCTCCGTGACGTCCTCCGAGAACTTCCGCAGCACCCCGAGACACCGCTCGGCCGCCTCGCCGGCGGTCCCGTCGGTGGGGCCGAGGACCTCCCGCACGCTCTCCGACGCCCAGTCGAACTGGAGCACCTGAAGGCGCCGCAGCACGGCCTGCGCGGTGGCCACGTCCCTTATCCACCCGGAGGTCACCCCGAAGAACCGGTCGACGGCGACGCAGGCGACGGCGAGCAACAGCGCCAGATACCCCCAGGGCGCCACCCCGCCCACCGACCCGGTCAGGTCGAGCAGCGGCAGCGCGGCCCCGGCGACGGCGCCGACCGCGGCTCCGCAGCGCAGCAGTCGCGCGCCCCACCGCTTCCCCATACGGTCGCCGAGGTACCAGGACATCGTGTCGAGGGCCCCCTGTTCCACCCAGCGGTACAGCTCGTGGAGCCGCTCGGCGGGCTCCCCCCAGTCGCCGAGCGGAAACGGCCGGCCCGTCAGATCGCCCGGCCGCAGCCCCGCTCCCTCGCTCCGCCCCTCCTGGGGCGGACCCTCGGGCTGCATCTCCGGCTGACTCACCCGGCACTCCTCACTGACGACGGTGACGACAACGGAATGGACGGCACCAGAAGACGGCGGACGCCGGCGCGTACGGCGCCGACGGATCGCGCCCGCGCAGCCGACGGCACTGACCCTGTGTGATGCCGTGTGACGCGTGGTACGCAAGCGCCGCCCCCTTCCTACCGCCCAATGGGTGGCGATGGACCGGGTTTCCCCGCTTTTCCGCCCGGAAGAGGCCCTTGATCAGGTATAGGCGTCAAGACGGTCTCACTCGAAAGAGTGCTTGGGCGACGGGCCGGTCGACCACGTAGGCTCGTGCTGGACAGGAAAAACGGCCCGTACAGCCGTACTCGAAACCAGGAGCTGATCGTGATTCCCGGTGGTGGCCAGCCCAATATGCAGCAGCTGCTGCAGCAGGCCCAGAAGATGCAGCAGGACCTGGCGAACGCCCAGGAGGAACTGGCGCGGACGGAGGTCGAAGGCCAGGCGGGAGGCGGTCTGGTCCGGGCGACCGTGACGGGTTCCGGAGAGCTCCGCGGCCTGGTGATCGACCCGAAGGCGGTCGACCCCGAGGACACCGAGACGCTCGCCGACCTCGTCGTCGCGGCCGTCCAGGCGGCCAACGAGAACGCTCAGGCGCTCCAGCAGCAGAAGCTCGGCCCGCTCACCCAGGGGCTCGGCGGCGGCAGCGGCATTCCCGGTCTGCCTTTCTAAGACCGGGGGCGGCCAACTACCGTACGCACAAGGAAAAGACGGAAGACGGAACCAGGCGGTACCGAAGCACTCGGAAAGGCAGTCCGTTGTACGAAGGCGTGGTTCAGGACCTCATCGACGAACTGGGGCGGCTCCCCGGCGTCGGTCCCAAGAGCGCGCAGCGGATCGCCTTCCACATCCTCCAGGCGGAGCCGACGGACGTCCGCCGGCTCGCGCAGTGCCTGATGGAGGTCAAGGCGAAGGTCCGCTTCTGCGCGACCTGCGGCAACGTCGCGCAGGAGGAGCTCTGCAACATCTGCCGCGATCCGCGCCGCGACCTCACGGTGATCTGTGTGGTGGAGGAGCCGAAGGACGTCGTCGCGGTCGAGCGGACACGTGAGTTCCGGGGCAAGTACCACGTCCTCGGCGGCGCGATCAGCCCGATCGAGGGTGTCGGCCCGGACGACCTGCGGATAAGGGAACTCCTGACCCGTCTCGCCGACGGCACGGTCACGGAGCTGATCCTGGCGACGGACCCGAACCTGGAGGGCGAGGCCACGGCCACGTACCTCGCCCGCATGATCAAGCCCATGGGCCTCAAGGTCACCCGCCTGGCCAGCGGCCTCCCGGTGGGCGGCGACCTGGAATACGCGGACGAGGTCACGCTCGGCCGTGCCTTCGAGGGGAGACGACTCCTAGATGTCTGACGCCACGCTGCACGCGACGAGCCCCGACCCCGACGACTTCTCGGTCCAGATCGCGGACCAGGTGGAGAGCTTCCTGGTCGCCGTCACCGAGGTGGCCAAGGGCGACGAGCCGGATTCGGCCGTGCCCTTCCTCCTCCTGGAGGTGTCCCAGCTCCTCCTGGCGGGCGGCCGTCTCGGCGCGCACGAGGACATCGTCCCCGACGAGCGCTACGAGCCCGACCTGGGCCCCGAGGCGGACGTCGACGTCCTGCGCGAGCGGCTCGCGGTGATGCTCGAACCGATCGACGTCTACTCCGAGGTCTTCGACCCCTACGAGCCCCGCAAGGCGCCGGTCGCCTGCCGTATCTCCGACGACCTGGCCGACGTCATGGCCGACCTGCGCCACGGCATGGCCCACTACCGGGCCGGCCGCACCACGGAAGCCATGTGGTGGTGGCAGTTCTCCTACTTCTCGAACTGGGGCTCCACCGCCTCCGCTGCCCTGCGCGCCCTCCAGTCGCTGGTGGCGCACGTCCGCCTGAACCAGCCCCTCGACGACCTGAACGGCCTCGACACCGACCAGGACCTCGGCGAGGACGCCCTCGCGGAGGAGGCGGGCCAGGTCATGGCCCAGGAGATCGCCGGCCCGCTCGGCCTGCGCACCGTCAAGTAGCCCGGTCGTCCGCCCCACCCGGTGCCGCGGGATGTGACACCGGGCACTTTCGGAGTGGCCGGGCCGAAGGACGGGCAGGTGCCGTCTCGGAGCGGCCGGATGTCCCTTGCTGACCTGACATCCCGAGTGATCACTTCGTGAGCGGGACATCTCACGATGCGATACCTCGGAAGGGAAATCCGGCCGCTCGTTAGACTGAGCCGACCGCAGTTGTGCGGTGCAGAGACGGATTGACCGAGGAGCGCACGTGGGCCTTGTCGTGCAGAAGTACGGAGGTTCCTCCGTAGCCGATGCCGAGGGCATCAAGCGCGTCGCCAAGCGAATCGTGGAAGCGAAGAAGAACGGCCACCAGGTGGTCGTGGTCGTTTCCGCGATGGGCGACACGACGGACGAGCTGATCGATCTCGCCGAGCAGGTATCTCCGATGCCCAGCGGACGAGAGTTCGACATGCTGCTGACCGCCGGAGAGCGGATCTCCATGGCGCTGCTGGCGATGGCGATCAAGAACCTGGGCCACAGCGCCCAGAGCTTCACCGGCAGCCAGGCAGGCGTCATCACCGACTCGGTCCACAACAAAGCCCGGATCATCGACGTCACCCCCGGCCGTATCCGTACGGCGCTCGACGAGGGCAACATCGCCATCGTCGCCGGGTTCCAGGGCGTCTCGCAGGACAAGAAGGACATCACCACGCTGGGCCGTGGCGGGTCCGACACCACGGCCGTCGCGCTGGCCGCGGCGCTCGACGCCGAGGTGTGCGAGATCTACACCGACGTGGACGGCGTGTTCACCGCCGACCCACGCGTGGTGAAGAAGGCGAAGAAGATCGACCGGATCGCCTTCGAGGACATGCTGGAGCTCGCCGCCTCCGGATCGAAGGTGCTCCTCCACCGCTGTGTGGAGTACGCCCGCCGCTACAACATCCCGATCCACGTGCGCTCGTCCTTCAGCGGGCTCCAGGGCACCTGGGTCAGCAGCGCACAGAACCAGCAAGGGGACCAGAAGGTGGAGCAGGCCATCATCTCCGGTGTCGCTCACGACACCTCCGAGGCCAAGGTCACGGTCGTGGGCGTCCCGGACAAGCCGGGCGAGGCCGCCGCGATCTTCCGCGCCATCGCCAACGCCGAGATCAACATCGACATGATCGTGCAGAACGTGTCGGCGGCCACCACGGGCCTGACGGACATCTCCTTCACCCTCCCCAAGACCGAGGGCCGCAAGGCCATCGACGCCCTGGAGAAGGCGAAGGGTGTGATCGGCTTCGAGTCGCTGCGCTACGACGACCAGATCGGCAAGATCTCCCTCGTCGGCGCCGGCATGAAGACGAACCCGGGTGTCACGGCGGGCTTCTTCGAGGCCCTCACCGACGCCGGCGTCAACATCGAGCTGATCTCGACCTCCGAGATCCGCATCTCGGTGGTCACCCGCGCCGACGACGTCAACGAAGCCGTCCGCGCCGTGCACAGCGCCTTCGGACTCGACTCCGACAGCGACGAGGCCGTCGTCTACGGGGGCACCGGGCGATGACCGGACGACCGACGCTCGCGGTCGTGGGTGCGACCGGAGCCGTCGGCTCGGTCATGCTCCAGATCCTGTCCCAGCACGCGGACATCTGGGGCGAGATCCGTCTGATCGCCTCGCCGCGCTCCGCCGGCCGCAAACTGGCCGTGCGCGGTGAGGAGGTCGAGGTGGTGGCCCTGTCGGAGGAGTCCTTCGACGGGGTCGACGTCGCCATGTTCGACGTACCGGACGAGGTGGCCGCCCAGTGGGCGCCGATCGCCGCCGCGAAGGGCGCGGTCGTCGTCGACAACTCGGGCGCCTTCCGGATGGACCCGGAAGTGCCCCTCGTCGTCCCCGAGGTGAATCCGCACGCCGCGCGCGTGCGCCCTCGCGGGATCATCTCGAACCCGAACTGCACCACCCTCTCGATGATCGTGGCGCTCGGCGCCCTGCACGCCGAGTTCGGGCTGCGTGAACTCGTCGTCTCCTCGTACCAGGCGGTCAGTGGCGCCGGCCGTGCGGGCGTCGAGACCCTGCGCCAGCAGATGTCGCTGGTCGCCGGTACGGAACTGGGCACGAGCCCCGGTGACGTACGCCGGGCCGTCGGTGACAACACGGGTCCCTTCCCGGAGCCGGTCGCGCTGAACGTCGTGCCGTGGGCCGGGTCGCTCGCCGAGGACGGCTGGTCCTCGGAGGAGATGAAGGTCCGCAACGAGACGCGCAAGATCCTCGCGCTGCCGCAGCTGAAGGTCGCCGTGACCTGCGTCCGCGTCCCCGTCGTCACCACGCACTCCCTGACCGTCCACGCCCGCTTCGAGGGCGAGGTCACCGTCGACAAGGCACGGGAGATCCTGGCCACCGCGCCCGGTGTCGTGCTGTTCGACAACCCCGCCGCCGGTGAGTTCCCCACTCCCGCCGACGTGGTGGGCACCGACCCGACGTGGGTGGGCCGGGTCCGCCGGGCCCTCGACGATTCGACTGCCCTCGAACTGTTTGTGTGCGGTGACAACCTGCGCAAGGGTGCTGCATTGAACACCGCTCAGATCGCGGAGCTGGTGGCGGCGGAGATCTTCGGCGCGTAGGTCCCGGGCGTCGGAACCCGCGCCGTTCCGCAGGTTCTGCGCTCCGGGCGTCCACCAGCCGGAATCTTGGTGGCCGTTATGGGAGACCTTTGTAAGATCCGTGTTGGTTCAGTGATCAATTTAATGGTCCGGACCACTTGAACCGACCCGTGTCGGCGTCGGAAGATTTCCCTCCCCGCTCTCCGCAACCGCGCGGAGGGCGGGGAGCGTCTTTGCGGTCGCCGTTCAGGGGCGACGGGGGTAGCAGGCATATGGGGCACAGGGGAAGAGCTGGTACGCATGAGGGCATCTAGTGCATCGTCGCGCGCGCCGTACGGCGTTCCGGCGGGCGGTCCAACGGGCGTACCGGAGGGCGGTGTTCAGGCGAATGTGGCGTCCGGCGCGAATGTGACGACCGTCGCGTACAACCCTCCAGGGGGGACGTGTGTCCAACTGGCGTGGCAGAGGTACTCGAATTCACCGCGGTACAGACGAGGGGCACCGCCCTGCGTCCACCCCGCCGACCCCGCAGCCCCGGCTCGCCCGGCGGCATGCCGGTGATCGCGCCCATGCCTGCGACGCGGCCTACCCGCATTCCGGACCAGCGTGACGGCGCCGAGGACATCGCGGCGGCGGGCACGACCGTAGACCACCTGACCGAGACGTACCGGGCGCACTACCGCTCGCTCCTCGGCCTGGCGGCACTCCTGCTGGACGACACCGCCTCCTGCGAGGACGTCGTCCAGGAGGCCTTCATCCGGGTGCACTCGGCGCGCAAGCGCGTGCGTGACCCGGAGAAGACGCTCGCCTACCTGAGGCAGACCGTCGTCAACCTGTCGCGCTCGGCCCTGCGCCGTCGCATCCTCGGCCTCAAGCTCCTCTCGAAGCCGATGCCCGACATGGCGAGCGCCGAAGAAGGCGCCTACGACCAGTTGGAGCGCGACGCGCTGATCAAGGCGATGAAGGGACTCCAGCGCCGCCAGCGCGAGGTCCTCGTCCTGCGCTACTTCGCGGACATGACGGAGGCGCAGGTCGCCGAGACGCTCGGCGTCTCCCTGGGCTCGGTCAAGGCGTACGGCTCGCGCGGTATCGCCGCGCTCCGCGTCGCCATGGAGGCTCCGGCATGAGCGCGTCCGACGATCGGTGGCGTCCCGGCGACCCGGGGCGCCCGGAACCTGAGCACAAGCAATCGCACGCTGGGAACGGAACTGTGAACCACGGCCCAGACGAACAGCCCGACACGCACGGGCAGGACGGACCGGAAGCCGAGGGGTTCGGCTCGGACGAGCTGGCGCTGCGCCGACTGCTGCACCAGGCCGTCGACACGGTCGAACCCACCGACGGCACCCTGGCCCACCTGCGCCGCGCCGTACCGGCCCGGCGGGCCCGCAAGCGCCAGGCCCTGGTCGGCATGGCCGCCGCCGCGCTCTTCATGGGTACGGCCATCCCGGCGGTCGTCCACGTCTCCAACTCCTCCGGGTCGAACGCCGACCCGTCCATGGCGGCCAACAGCTCCCCCGCCCAGAGCGGCGCGAACCAGGACAAGGGCACGGGGACGGGGAACGGCAAGGAGGCCGGTGGCTCGGGCGGCACGTCCAAGGGCAAGGACACCGGCGGCCGGACCGAGAAGCCGGGCAAGGACAAGGGCGCGGGCAGCGGTGCCACCACGGGCGGTACCGACCCGTCGGCGTCGGCCCTGAGCGCGGCCGCGTGCACGACGGAGCAGCTCGGCGGAGCCACCGGCACCGCCGCCGGCCCGGACTCCACGGGCGCGGTCTACGGCTCCTTCACCGTCTCGAACGTCTCCACCACCGCCTGCACGGTCACCGGCTCGGGCAGCTTCAACGCCTCGGCCGAGGGCGCGGCGGAGCAGGGCAAGATCGGCGTGGCGACACATGTCGCGGGCGACGCGGCCGGCGGCCTGCCCGACCCCTCGGCGGAGGTGACCTCACTGGTCCTGCAGCCGGGTGGCTCGTACGTGGTGAAGTTCGCCTGGGTGCCCTCGGAGACGTGCCCGACCATCCCGCCGTCCCCGGACCCGACGCCCACCGAGGGCGCCACCGACACCGGCGGCACGTCGTCGGAGGGGGTCGGTGCGGCGCCGCAGCTCTACGTCGAGGACGGTGTGCAGGAGGGCAGTGTCATCGTGTCCAGCACGGCGGCCACGGGGGGCGCGGGGGCCTCGGTGAACGTGCCCAACGCCTGCGCCGGCACGGTCATCCACACCGGAATCCTGGCGTCCGCCTGACCGGCCGCCGCCGCCCCCGGCGGCAGCGGCCGGCCGTACAGCGTGGAATCCGCCGCTCGTCGGCAGACGGCGGTGGACGGTCTCGGTGCCCTCGCGGGCGCCGGTGGCACAGACGGCCCTTTGCGCTCGCCCGCCGGCGGATGCGCGAAGGGCCTTCGCGTTGCCCGGACGGCCGCCGCGGGGCGGCCTTCGCGTCCCGCCGGGCCCGGTGATGCCGACGGACGGTGTACTCGCGGGCTACGGCTGCTGGGACTTCCCGGTCGCCGTACGGTGGCCGGTCGGGCCGTCGTGGTCGCCGTGCGGTGGCCGGTCGGGCCGTCGCGGTTCGGGCGGCGGCTGGGAGGCCGTCGCGGTCGTTAGGCGGTGGTGGAGGGTGTCGCCTCGGCGCCGGCTTCGTCGGGGTCGCCATAGCGGTCGCGGTCGTCCTCGGTCTCGCCGTCGCCCGTCCCGGGGGCGGACGCGGATCCGGTTGCGCCGTGCTCCTCGGGGCCGGCGTCCGGGAACAGGCCCAACTCGGCGTCGCGGGCGAACTCCACCTCGCGGCGCAGCAGCCGGAACCACATGAAGACGACGAAGCCCGCGAAGACGAACCACTCACCGGTGTAGCCGAGGTTCTGGAACGCCTTGAGGTCGAGGCTCGTGTTCTGCGGGGCGGCCGGCGGCACCGCCTTCATGCCGGCGTCGGCCTTGTCGAGCGTGATCCACGCGTCGTACGGCGTGTACGGCAGCAGGTTCACCAGGGACGCGGCGCTGATCGCGGCGGTCTGCCCCGAGGGAAGTCCGCCGGCCGTGCTGACGCCGTCCGAGCCGGGGCTCTCGGAGGCCTGCAGCGCGCCCGTGACGGTGACCTCGCCGCCGGGGGCCGCCGGGGCCTTCGCAGGGTCGGCGTCCCCGGGCAGCCAGCCGCGGACCACGGGCAGCGCCTTGCCGCCGTCGACGCGCAGCAGCGTCAGGACGTAGAACCCCTGCCTGCCGTCCAGTTCGCGGTCGGGCACGAGGAGCTGCTTGTCGTACCGGCCCGTCGCGACGGTCTGCTTGCCGGACGTCTGCGTGGTCACGGGCAGCATGCCGGCCAGCGGCCTGGCGGGGTCCGTCTTGGCCGCCGAGGCGGCCTCGTCCGCCGCCCGGTGGTCCTGCACCCGGTCCTCGAAGCGCCCCAACTGCCATGACCCCATGAAGATGCAGAAGGGGATGGCCAACAGCACGAAGACGTTGATCCCCCACCAGCGGGGCGTCAGCAGGAACCGGTACACATCGTCCACGGTACGGTGCCGCCCCGCGGGGCTCGGCCGTGGGGCCCGCTCAATAGCGCTCCGCGAGATGGTCCCTGCCCGCCGGCGGCTCGTACGGCTCGGGCCAGAAGTCCGTGACGGTGGTGATCCTTCCGTCCCCGTCGGCCCCGAAGAACGTGACGGCCTGCGTCTCCTCCAGGCCCACGGTGAGAACGATCCATGAGACGGCGTGACCGGGCTCGGCCACAATCCGCTCGATCCGGACGCGCCAGTCGCCCGGATACTCGCGGTTGAAACGCGACGTACCGCTCTCTGCCGCTGATGCGCTCCCGCGTCTGCGGCAGGGTGTAGACGACGTCCTCGGCGAGCAGGTCCGCGAACGCGTCCCAGTCCCGGACGTCGGCGGCGGCCCAGTAGCTCTCGACGGTGGTGCGCAGATCGGTCATGCGAAGAGTCTGCATCCCGCCACTGACACAGGGCCTGACCTGCGCGGACACCGCGTCGGCCGGGTACGGCCCGGTCCGCCTCCGGGAGGCGTGACGCCCGGCGGCGGGGGAGTTGTCCACAGGCCGGGGATCCCGTCGGCGCTCTGCCGCCCGGGCCAGGCACTATGGGGCCATGACTGACAGCAGCAGGTCCATCGAGCAGCAGCAGGCAGACATGCCCGACTGGGAGAAGCGCTTCCGGGCCCCCCGGGTGTCGCTGCCGGACTGGGCGGAGGACGCCCCGCACCGCTCCCTGTTCGTCTCGAACGCGACAGGGACGTACGAGCTGTACGCGTGGGACCGTGCGACGGGCGAGCAGCGCCAGGTCACCCACCGGGCGAACGGCACGACGGACGGTGTGCTCTCGCCCGACGGCGCGTGGATCTGGTGGTTCGACGACAAGGACGGCGACGAGTTCGGCATCTGGCGCCGCCGCCCCTTCGAGGCCGCTCTGGTCGACGGCGAGACCGATGAACCGGCCGTCCCCGATCTCGACCCCTCGTACCCCGCGGGCCTGGCCATCGGCCGCGACGGACGGACGGCCGTGGTCGGTCGCTCGACGGACGACGACGGTTCGACGATCCACCTGGCGCGGGCCGGCGAGTCCCCGGTGGAGATCTACCGGCACCGCGAGTCGGCCGGTGTCGGCGACCTCGCGCACGACGGCTCGCTGATCGCGATCGAGCACACCGAGCACGGCGACGCGATGCACTCCGCGCTGCGAGTGCTGCGCCCGGACGGTTCCTCGGTCGCCGAGCTCGACGACACCGAGGGCGGCACCGTCGAGCTGGGCCTCGAAGTGCTCGGCTTCGCACCGGTGGACGGGGACAGCCGGCTGCTCATCGGGCATCAGCGGCGGGGCCGCTGGGAGCCCCTGGTGTGGGACGTGTCGACCGGCGAGCAGACCGACCTGGCGCTCGACCTCCCCGGTGACGTGGCCGCCGAGTGGTATCCGGACGGCTCGGCCCTCCTCGTGGCCCACAGCTTCGAGGCCCGCAGCGACCTCTGGCGCTACGACCTCGCCTCCGGCGAGCTGACCGAGGTCCCGACCCCGCCGGGCACCGTCTCCGGAGCGACGGCCCGCCCGGACGGCACGGTGGAGTACCTGTGGTCCTCGGCGGCCGAGCCGTCGGTGGTCCGCTCCACGGCCGGCAAGGTCGTCCTGGACCCGCCCGGCCTGAAGTCCCCGGGATCGGTGCCCGTTGAGGACGTTTGGGTCGAGGGGCCCGGCGGCCGCATCCACGCCCTGATCCAGAAGCCGGCCGGCACCACCGGTCCGCTCCCCACCGTCTTCGACATCCACGGCGGCCCGACCTGGCACGACAGCGACTCGTTCGCGGCGGGCCCGGCGGCCTGGGTCGACCACGGCTACGCGGTGGTCCGGGTCAACTACCGCGGCTCCACGGGCTACGGCCGCGCGTGGACGGACGCGCTCAAGCACCGCGTCGGCCTCATCGAGCTGGAGGACATCGAGGCGGTCCGCGCCTGGGCGGTGGACTCGGGTCTGGCCGATCCCGAGCGGCTGATCCTCACCGGCGGATCCTGGGGCGGCTACCTCACCCTCCTCGGCCTCGGCACCCAGCCCGACGCGTGGACCCTGGGCATCGCCGCCGTGCCGGTCGCCGACTACGTCACGGCGTACCACGACGAGATGGAGGCACTGAAGGCGATGGACCGCACGCTGCTCGGCGGCACGCCGGAAGAGGTCCCCGAGCGCTTCGAGGCGTCCTCCCCGCTGACCTACGTCGATGCGGTGAAGGCCCCCGTCTACATCTCGGCCGGTGTGAACGACCCCCGCTGCCCCATCCGCCAGATCGACAACTACGTCACGCGCCTCGCCACCCGCGAAGCCCCTCACGAGGTCTACCGCTACGACGCGGGCCACGGCTCCCTGGTCGTCGAGGAACGCATCAAGCAGGTCCGCCTGGAACTGGACTTCGCGGAAAGGTACTTGGGGAAGTAGGCCGGGCTACAGCTACAGCTACAGCCACGGCTGGGGCTGGGGCACGGCCACGGCTACCGCTTACGCCCTGAGGGGCACGGTGCCCGGGGAGGCGATCCTGCTTCTCCGGCCCGCCCTCGTGCGTCGCAAGGCCCGGCGGGGTCGCATGCGTCGCTCCGGGCCGGGGCGGGGAACGCGCTGTGCCGTGCGTCCCGACCTCTCGCCCGGGTCGGCGAAGCGGACAACACCTCGGCCGGTCGGGGCGGACAACACCCCGGCCGTGGGTGGGGGGAGGCGGACAGCACTCCTTCTCCGGGTCGGGGGGGGTCGGGGGAGGGGTCGGGGGGTTGGGGAAGATACGGATGAAGGGCTCCCGAGCGGGGCCCGCCGGCCGGCCGGCCGGCCAGGCCCGGCCTCCAGCCCGCTCAGCTCCCCCCGGCCCGCTGCTGGGGCTGTCGTCCGAGCAGTTCCGCGAGTCCGCGGCGGGTCGCCGCGAGCACCACGCGGTCCTCGGACTTCAGGACGTGCGTGGCGGGCAGGTCCCACACCAGGCTGGGGCCGCGCGAGGCCGGCGCCGCGGCCGCCCGGCGTTGTCCACGCGACGCGGTGTCGAGGGCGAGCACCCGCCACGACCCGGCCCGGAACGCCTCACCCACCGTGCGCCCCTCCAGCTGCGGATGACCGCCCACGTCGACCGCGGCGAACAGCAGCACCCGTCGCTCGACCGGAATCGCCCCGAGGATCTGCCGCCCCATCATCGCCCCGGCGAACGCCGGCGCGGCCAGGTGGGACACGCTGCGGCTCCGTGTGAGCGCGCCGGGATGCGCGGCCCGCAGGGTGCGGTACACCGCGGTCGCGAAGTCGTCGTCGTACAGCCGCAGGACGACGCGCAGGTCGGGCTGCACGCTGCGGGCGTACAACACGGCCTCCAGGTTCGTGGTGTCCGCGCTGGTCAGCGCGAGCAGTGCGTGGGCCCGGCGGATCTTGGCGGCCTCCAGCACACCTTCCTGCGTCACGTCGCCCAGCACGACCGGCACGCGCAGCCGCCGGGCCAGCGCCAGCCCGCGCGCCTCGGGGTCGGCCTCGACGCACACCACGGGGATGTGCAGCTCGCGCAGCCGGGCCAGTACCCGGGTGCCGATCTTGCCGACGCCGAGCAGCACCACGTGCCCGGACAGGCCTCGCGGCGGCTTGCGCAGCGCGGACCCGCTGCGGAACGTGCCGAGTGCCTCCAGCACGGCGGCCAGCAGTACCGGCAGGAGCAGCAACCCGACCATGCCGGAACAGAGTTGGAGGATCTGGCGCCCCAGCGGCTGACCTGTGGCCGGGTCGTTGATGGCGAACAGATCGAGCAGCGTCAGATACGTCGCCTGGAGCGGTTTCTCGCCGGTGACCAGCATCGAGGCCACGGCGAGCCCGACCACGCACGCGACGAGCCCGGCGAACGACCAGCGCAGCCGCCGCGAGAGCAGCGAACCGAAGGACGGTACGACGCGGCGCCCGGAGGACAGTTCGGGACCGGCGTACGAGACGTTCTCCAGGACGACGGTGCCGCGCCCGGTAGCCGCGGCCACCGCCCCCGCGTCGGGGAGCAGTCGAGGTCCCTGGGAACCACTCCCCTCCGAACCGTCCGCGCCCGCAGGGTCGTTGGTCGTGGCGGACAGCAACGCGAGGGTGCACAGACCGGGATCGGCGACCTCGCCCGGTCCCGGTGGCGGCCGCTCGACCGCGCGGAGCATCAGCCCGTCGGTCTGTACGACCTTGCTGGTGCCGGCCACGGCGGTGGCGGCCAGCGCGGGCGCGGCGGTGTCGGCGTCGGACAGGACGGTGGTGGACGCGTCGTAGACGTCACGGCCGCGGTCGCCGGGACCGCCGGAGTCTCCTACGGCGCCGGACCCGGGAGTCCCGGCGCGGAGCGAGGCGCCGGCGAGGGCGGAGGCCTGGTCGAGGAGGGCTTCGATGTGCTGTCCGAGGCGTCGGTTGTAGAGCCGCAGGACCAGCCGGATCCGCGGGTTGAGCCGCCGCGCGGTGAGGGCGGCACGGATGTTGGTCTCGTCGTCGTCATACACGAGCGCCAGCGCGGCGGCCCGTTCCACCCCGGCCTCGCCGAGCACCTCTTCGGTCAACTCGGCGGCCTCCACGACCCGTTCGGAACCGGGAGGCTCGCCCACGCGCCCACCGGCGGGTGCGGTGCCGTCCCCGCCGCCATTCGCCCCGTTCCCGTTCCCGGAGGCCCGGTTGACGGCTGCGGAGACGCGGTCGAACAGGGCTGTGGCCCGTGTCCGCCCGACCACCGGCGGTCGCACACTGCGCTGCGCGGGCGGTACGACGAGGGTGACCTGTTCGCCGTAGACCCCGCGCAATTCGGCGGCCAGCCGGTGCGCCAGGGCGTCGTCACCGGCCACCACCATGTGAGCGGCGGCGTCGGTCGAGGCGATCTGAGACGGAAGGTTCACCACGGGAGAGAAGACTGCCGCACGGGCGCGGGCGGTTCCAGTTCCGGATGAGACCCGGCTGTCGCCGCTCGGTCCACCGGGGCGAGACGCGGGTCACGGACGGCGATGTCACAACGGGCGGGGCTCGTCCCGTCCAAGGGGTTGAAGCACCACGGCAAGCCACCGCATGTGCGGCCCACGTGACATAGGAGAAGCCATGGAAGCCCGTTTGAACCTGTTCGCCAGCCCGGTCGCCGCGAAGTTCGGAAAGCACCTCAACGCGGCGGGCAAGGCGCTCGCGGACTCGACCCTGCCTGCCGCGACGCAGGAACTGGTGAAGCTCCGCGCCAGCCAGATCAACGGCTGCGGTTTCTGCACCGACATGCACACCAAGGACGCCGAGCACGCCGGCGAGACGTCGGTACGCCTCCACCTCGTCGCGGCCTGGCGGGAGGCCTCGGTGTTCACCGACGCCGAGCGCGCCGCCCTGGAGCTGACGGAGCAGGCCACCCGCATCGCCGACGCGGCGGGCGGCGTCACGGACGAGTGCTGGGCGAACGCCGCCAAGTACTACGACGAGGAGCAACTCGCCACCCTGGTCTGCGTCATCTCCCTCATCAACGCCTTCAACCGGGGCAACGTCATGGTCCAGCAGCCGGCGGGCAGCTACCGCCCGGGCCAGTTCGCCTGAGGGGGCACGGCAGGGGCCCGGTCGCCATCGTGTGACGGGGCCTCTGCCCAGCACTTTCTCGTTCCGCTGTCGCGACCCGTTCCCCGGTCGGGGATCCGGCCGCCCCCAGCGCGCCCTTGTGCGTGTCGTCCTCGCGCTGCTGCCATGTCGACATCGGCACCGACGAGGTCAGAGGGGGCAACCATGCTTCAGCTCACGGTCGTTCGATGGAGGCGGTTCGGGCACGACCGTCTCTACGTCAATCTTCCCGACGGCACGGCGGCAGGCTGGGCGGACTGTACGACGGGCACGATCACCGTCCTGCACACGGAGTACCTGGAGCCGGTGACGTCCGTACTCGCACCGCACTTACGGGAAAGGCCGGAGTCGCCGGCACCGGGAGCACCGTCGCGCGCGGGGGCGTCGTCTCGTGAGGGGTCACCGTCGCGCGCGGGCGCACCGTTCCGTGAGGGCGGATCCTCTCGCCGGGCGGTGCCGGACATCCGCCGGTTCCAAGGCGGCCTGCACAGAGGTCCGGCACCAGAGGCATCGGAGGCAGCGGAGGCAGCGCAGGCACCGGAGGCAGCGGAGGCAGCGCAGGCACCGGAGGCAGCGGCGGCGACGCCCCACCACCTGACTCCCCTCCTGCCACCCCTGACCCCACCCGACGACCTGGCGGAGAACACTCCCGGCACGGCACTTCAACCGAGGGTCGACGAGTCCTCGGCCGGTCCCGTGGCACGGGCCCTGGCCCGGATACTCGGGCGCCCGGCCGACGGGGACTCCTGGCGCAAGGGCGCGGCCGGTGAACGCCGCGTCGGCGCCGAACTCGACCGGCTGCGGCGGCACGGATGGCATGTCCTGCACTCCATCCCGTTGCCCGGGGACGTGGACCTCGACCACCTGCTGATCGGGCCCGGCGGGGTCTTCAGCATCAACACCAAGAACCACCCGGGGAAGCCGGTCTGGGTCGGCGACGACGCCGTGAAGGTCGACAACGGCGAGCCCCGGCCGTACGCCCGGAAGAGCCGATCCGAAGCGGAGCGCGTCCAACGCGTCCTCGGCCACTTCTGCGGCTTCACCGTCCCGGTCGAGCCGGTCCTCGTCTTCGTCGGTATCACCGACCTGAAGGTCGAGGCGACCCAACTCAAGGTGAGGGTCTACCGAGAACGCGAAGTCTCCGCCCTGGCCCCTTTGACGGGCGTCTGGACGCCCTCCCAGGTCACCAGGATCCACAGCGTCGCCCGGCACCGGAGGGCTTGGCTGGAGGCTTGAGGGGGTGTGGCCCTGTCCATGGTCGGGTGAGGCGTGGGCCGTGTCCGGCGCTGCGAGGGGCTCGAGGACCGTTTTCACCGCGGGTTTCACGGCGGGGCGGGGACGCAAATCTGCGTCCCCTTGCAACCAAGGGCACCTTCCGTTGGTCTGCGCTGTGCCAACGCCACTCCACACCCGAGCCAACACGCGGTGAATCCGGTGCGGCGCACTGGCGGCCCACACCCTGTGATGCCCCGAGCATCCCCGCCCGCCCAGGAGAACACCCGCATGCACCACCGCATACGCGTCACTCTGGCCACCGCCGCATCCGCCGCCCTCACCGGTGGCCTGCTGGCGGCTGGTGCCGGCCCGGCTTCCGCGGCCGGCGCCGCCAAGGCGTACGACTTCAACGGCGACGGCTACCGCGATCTGGTGATCGGCGTCGCCGGCAGCACCGCGAACGGCTTCAAGGCAGCCGGCTACCTGGTCGTGATCCCCGGCTCCAAGACCGGGCTCAGGACCGCCGACCGTCAGATCGTCAGCCAGTCCACCGGCTCGGTCCCCGGCGCCTCGGAGGCCGGCGACCGCTTCGGCGCACGCTGGAGCAGCGCCGACCTCAACCGGGACGGCCGCGCCGACCTCATCGTCTCCGCCTCCGGCGAGGCCGGTTCCGACGGCGTCCGCAACGGCCGGATCACCATCCTGTGGGGCAGCGCCTCCGGCCTGACCACCGGTACATCGTTGCCCGCCGCCACCGACACTATCGGGCTGGGCAACGGTGGGCTGTTCCCCGCCGACGTCAACGGTGACGGCGTCACCGACCTGGTGACCATCAACGTCGGCGGTGACGGCGACCACCACACCGTCACCGTCACTCCCGGCCCCTTCAAGCCGGCCACCACTCCTCCGGTGGCCGACGAGATCTTCCGCGACTATCTGCTGGAGCCCCAGGGCACCGTCGGCGACTTCGACGGCGACGGTGCGGCCGACCTCGTCCTGGACCAGATCGGCTACCAGCACGGCACCCCGTCGGGCCTGACTCCAGAACCCTCCTGGTCCGTCCCCGAGGTCAACGGATCCGCCTACGCAAGCGGCGACTTCGACCACGACGGCTACGCAGACATCGCCTTCGGCGCGGCGGACGCCACCACGGGCCCCGCCGTCACGGGCGGCTTCGTCCGGGTGGTGTACGGCGGCCCGAACGGCCCCTCCCGCACCACCGACTTCAGCCAGGCGAGCCCCGGGGTGCCGGGCACCGACGAGAACGCCGACTCGTTCGGCTTCTCGGTCTCGGCCGCCGACGTCAACGGCGACGGCTACGCAGACCTGGCGGTGGGCGCCCCCTACGAGGACATCGGCTCCGTCGGCAACGCGGGTTCCGTCACCCTGCTGTACGGCTCCGCGAACGGCATCACCGGCAAGGGCGCCGCGATCCACCAGGGCACCGCCGGTGTCCCCGGCGGCAACGAGACCAACGACCTCTTCGGCAGCGCCGTATGGCTGCGCGACATCAACGGCGACGGCCGCGCCGACCTCTTCGCCGCCGCGACGAACGAGGACAACGGCAACGGCCGGGTCTGGAACCTCCGCGGCACCGGGTCCGGCATCGCCACCTCCGGCTCGATCATCTTCGACGGCACAAGCCTGAAGCTGCCCCCGCCGGTGACCGGCCTGTCCTTCGGCTCCGGACTCGGCCGCTGAGCCCTCTCCACGCGAGGTCCGGCCCGCGCCGCGGCGCAGGCCGGACCTCCGAGCGCGACCCGGAGGTCCGCCCACTCACAAGGACACGCAGCAACGCCAGAGGGCCCCTACCTACCCGGTAAGGGCCCTCTGACCTGCTACTCAGCTGTCGGGGTGGCGGGATTTGAACCCACGACCTCTTCGTCCCGAACGAAGCGCGCTGCCAAGCTGCGCTACACCCCGATCGTCACTGCTCTCGCGGCGACGTCGTTTACTTTAGCCCACTGGCGCCGGGAGACGAAATCCGGTTTTCGAGGCTTCGTACGTGGCGTCGGACCGGGTCCGGGCGGACGTGGTCGACCGCGACGATGAGCAGGGCCAGGGCGTAGAAGGCCACGCCGAGGATGGCGGTATTGCCGAGGACACCCGTGTATCCGTGGCGGTCCACGTCGACGAACGGGTAGAGATAGCGCGCCGGGCTCCCCGGCGACACAGCCGCGCCGCGGACCAGGCAGAACACCAGGTAGGCGAGCGGGTAGAGCAGCCAGGTGACCGCGTTCCGGAACGCCAGTGGGGCCGGCCGCGTCAGCAGCAGCCAGTCGAGCACCACGGCGATCGGCGTCACCGTGTGCAGGAGATGGTTCGCCACCGCGTGCCAGCCGGAGAGGGTGTCGACGCCTCCGGTCATGGAGAACGGGCTGGACTCGTTCGCCAGGAGCAGGTGGTACACCAGGCCCGTGATCGAGATGTAGATCAGCGTGCCGCCCGTCAGTACCCCGGGCAGGGGGCGACGGGCCGACCAGGCCCGGCGGGCCGACGCCACGAAGACCACGGCGACGAGCAGGTTGGTCTGGATCGTGAAGTAGCTCAGCACCCGGACCGGGCTGCCCAGCTTCACGTCGATGGCCACGCCGGCCGCCGCCGCCAGGGCCACGAGGACGCGGAAGACCGCCGTGAGCGGGCGGCGCGTGGGCGTGACGACCGCCGTCGCCGGGACGAAGGAGACGATCGGCGGAGCGATGCCCGGTATCGCGGGGAGATCGGGTATGTCCCGGGGCATGGGGGTGATCATGGCCCCACGCTAAGTGGATCGGTCGAATCGGGCGATATGGGATGCGGCGAGTGGGTGTCACGGCGGCCGTGAGCGAACGCTCACCGGGACCGTCGCCTGGCCTTCCGGCCGCGTAGGACCGGCGTCCGGGCGGAACGGGCCGAGGGGCCCCCGGCGCCGACCTCGACGAGTGCCCCTACTTCCGCTCCACCAACGTCAACAACGACGCCTCCGGCGGGCACGCGAAGCGGACCGGGGTGTAGCGGTTCGTGCCGCAGCCCGCTGAGACGTGCATGTACGAGGTGCGGCCCTCTGCCGTGTGGGTGGAGAGGCCCTTGACGCGGTCCGTGTCGAGGTCGCAGTTGGTCACGAAGGCGCCGTAGAAGGGGAGGCAGAGCTGGCCGCCGTGGGTGTGGCCCGCCAGGACCAGGGGGTAGCCGTCGGCGGTGAACGCGTCAAGGGTGCGCAGGTACGGGGCGTGCACGACGCCCATCGAGAAGTCGGCGGACTCCGACGGGCCGCCGGCCACGCGTGCGTACCGGTCGCGCTTGATGTGCGGGTCGTCGAGGCCTGTCAGCTCGATCTCCGAGCCCTCTGTCTTCAGCGTGCCCCGGGTGTTCGTCAGGTTCAGCCAGCCCGCGGTGTCGAAGCCGTCCCGCAGGTCCTCCCACGGGTTGTGGATGGCACTCACCGCCGGCTTGTTGCCGTTCAGCCCGTGACGGCCCTGGGCCTTCTCGAACAAGTACCGGGCGGGGTTGCGGAGTTTGGGGCCGTAGTAGTCGTTCGAACCGAAGACGTAGGCCCCCGGGAACTCCATCAGGGGGCCCAGCGCGTCCAGGACCTCGGGCACGCCCTCCGGGTCCGACAGGTTGTCCCCGGTGTTGATCACGAAGTCGGGCCGCAGGCCGGCCAGGGAACGCAGCCAGCGCTGCTTCTTGCGCTGCCCGCTCACCATGTGGATGTCGGATACCTGCAGGACACGCAGCGGTCGCATGCCCGGCGGCAGGACCGGGACCGTCACCCGCCGGAGGCGGAAGGAACGGGCCTCGAACCCGGCCGAGTAGAGCAGACCGGCGGCGCCCACCGCCGTGATTCCCAGGGGTACTCCGTATCGCGCGCGCATACGTCCATCGTGTCAGACCCCGCCAAGTCCGCGTGCCCCCCTGTGGACAACCCCGTACGAAACCCGGCGGCTTCCGTCCGGCGGCCGTTGAGTGCCCGTCGGGCGCGCTGCGAAATCAACGGGCGGCCACCTCACCGCACCTGCGACACTTGGCGGCATGACCACGCTCAAGTCGAAGTTGCAGGAAGACCTCAACGCCGCGATCAAGGGGCGCGACGAGCTCCGCTCCTCGACGCTCCGGCTCACCCTCTCCGCGATCACCAACGAGGAGGTCGCGGGCAAGACCAAGCGCGAGCTCTCCGACGACGAAGTGCAGAAGGTGATCACGCGCGAGGCGAAGAAGCGCCGTGAGGCCGCCGAGGCCTTCGCGCAGGGCGGGCGTGCCGAGTCGGCCGAGCGGGAGCGGGCGGAGGGCGTGGTTCTCGCCGCGTACCTGCCCAAGCAGCTGTCCGACGAGGAGCTCCAGCAGATCGTCGCCCAGGCGGTCGAGGAGGCGAAGGCGGCGGGCGCCGAGGGGCCGCGCGCCATGGGTCAGGTCATGAAGATCGTGAACCCGAAGGTGGCCGGCCAGGCCGAGGGCGGACGCGTCGCCGCCATCGTGAAGCAGCTGCTCGCGGGCTGATCCCTCGCCCGTTCGTACCGTCGCAGCGCGTCCTCGTCCCGCACGAGGGGCGAGCGAGAACGTAGGTACGCCAGCGGAAAGGGCACCTTCGAGGCGAAGCGGGAAGCGCGTGTGCCGCTTCCTCCGCCGCGAAGGTGCCCTTTTCCCTGTCCGACGTCGGGACGCCGGAGCGTCAGGGCGTACGGGTCAGCGTTGGCCGCCGTCTCCGTTGCCGCCGTTCCCGGTACCGCCGTTGCTGTTCCCCTGGATGAATCCCTCGGGGATGGAGAAGGAAGGCGTCGGGATCGTCCCGCCACCGTCGCCCTGGCCGCTGATGGTGTTCCCGAGGGTGGTCCCGCCGTTGGCGTTTCCGCCCGCGTTGCCGTTCGGGGCGCCGTTGTTGCCGTCGTCGCCGCCCTTGTCGCGGTTCTTGTCCTTGTCCTTGTCGAGGTCGGGGATGACGACCTTGTTGAAGGGCGGGGCTTCCTTGCCGACGAGCGCCCCCGTCATCAGGTCCCGCCAGATCGGTCCGGGGACCTCACCGCCGTAGACCTTGTCGTGGTAGACGCCGCCGATCGAGATGCCCACCATGTGGACCCGCTGGGAGGCGCTGCCGACCCAGACGGCGCCCGACAGGTTCGGCGTGTAGCCGACGAACCAGGCGTTCTTCCGCTCGTCGGTGGTACCGGTCTTACCGGCGTTGGCGCGGTCGGTGAGGCCGGCCTGCTGGCCCGTACCGGAGTCGATCACGCCGCTCAGCAGGGTGCTGACGGTGTCCGCGGTCTTCTCCGACATGGCCCGCGAGCACGTCGACTTCGGCACTTCGAGGGACTTCTCGCGCTCGCCGACCTGTTGGCTGATCGACTCGATGGCGATCGGCGTGCAGTACATGCCGCGGGAGGCGAAGGCGGCGTACGCCGTGGCCATCGTGAGCGGCGAGATGCCCTTGGCGCCCAGGGCGATGGACGGCACCTGGGGGAGCTTGTCGCCGTTGCCCTGCACGACGCCGAGCTTGTCGATCTGGTTGATCACCGGGCAGAGGCCGATGTCGGAGATCATCTGCACGAAGTAGGTGTTGACCGACTTCGCCATCGCCTCCTTCAGCCGGTAGGGACCGACCTCGGAGGCGCTCTCGTTCGGGACGACCTCGTTCGACTGGTTCGTCCACGGCTTGCTGCCGCAGGTCTGCACGGGGCTGGGGTACGGCATCTTGTTCGGCGACGAGTACTCCTGCGTCGCCGGCCTGCCCTGCTCCAGCGCCGCCGCGGCCACGAACGGCTTGAACGTCGAACCGGTCGGGAAGCCGTAGTTCGAGCCGCCCATGCCGTAGTTCACCGAGTAGTTGTACTCGGTCTCGTTCTTCCCGTAGCCGTACGGCTTCGACTGGCCCATTCCGAGGATCTTGCCGGTGCCCGGCTCGACCAGGGTGCCCGCCGCCGCGACCTTGTCGGACTTGTTGACGTGATCCTTTATCGAGGTCTGGATCGACTCCTGCGCCTGCGGGTCCAGCGTCGTACGGATCGTCAGGCCGCCCTGGTTCCAGACCTTGGCGCGGGCTTCCCGCGTCTTGCCGAAGACCGGGTCGCTCTTGAAGACGTTCTCCACGTACTTGCAGAAGAAGCTGGCGCCCGCGACCGCCGTGATGCAGCCGTTCTTCGGCTGGCTGACGTGCAGCCCGAGCTTGGCCGCCTTGGCCTTGTCGGCCTCCTCCTGGGAGATGTCGTGCACCTCGGTCATGCGCTCCAGGACGGTGTTGCGGCGCTTGGTGGCCTCTTCCTCGTCGTTGACCGGGTCGTACCGGCTGGGCGACTGGACGATGCCCGCGAGGAGCGCCGACTCCTGGAGGTTCAGGTCCTTGGCGTGCTTGGAGAAGTAGCGCTGGGCGGCGGCCTCGACTCCGTAGGCCTGCTCCCCGAAGAACGTGATGTTCAGGTAGTTCTCGAGGATCTTCTTCTTGCCCAGCTTCTCTTCCAGCTGGATCGCGTACTTCAGCTCGCGGATCTTGCGGCCGATGGTCTGCTGGGTGGCCTGCGCGACCTTCGTCGGGTCGTCGCCGGCCTCCTCCACGAAGTAGTTCTTCACCAGCTGCTGGGTCAGGGTGGAGGCGCCCTGGGCCACTCCGCCGTTCTGCGCGTTCTGGTTGACCGCGCGCAGGATGCCCTTCAGGTCGACCGCGCCGTGCTGGTAGAAGCGCGAGTCCTCGATCGCGACGATCGCCTTCTGCATGTACGGCGACATGTCCTTGAGGTCGACCACCGTGCGGTCGCGCGAGTAGACCGTCGCGATCTGACCGCCCTTGTTGTCCAGGATCGTGGTCCGCTGGCTCAGCGCGGGACTCTTCAGGTTGTCCGGAATGTCGTCGAACCCCTGGACCGAGCCCTTGGCCGCGAGGCCGAGCGCGCCGGCGGCGGGCAGGGCGATTCCGGCCATGACGGCGCCCGCGAGCACGCTGACACCGAGGAACTTGGCGGCCTGCTGCGTAGGGGACAGACCACCGCCCGAGCGCTTCTTTGGCATGAGGGCAGCCTACGTTCTCATTCGCCGGACACGCGTATATGCCTTGGCCTAAGCTGCTCTCAACTGTCACAGCAGTGCGGCTACGTATCAATACGTCCGGCGACCCCGAATCGTTCCGGAGGTTCCACGATTTTTGTGGAGAGCGTGTCCGAATCAGCCTTGTGTGTCACCCGGCGTCCGTTGTGACTCCACTGAACTGTCCCGGTTTGCCGGGATAGTCACGCATGTCCTCAGCTCACTCCCCCGGGTGATCTGCCGCTTACGCATAGTCCGTTCGGGCCATTCAAGATTGGGCCCGAAGGGGGTGTTGCGCTGTGCCCACCTTCCGTAACGTCCTCAACTGGCGGCGGTGAATATGCCGCTGCCGCCGTGGGGGAGCCTCGATTCGGGAGAGGACGGCGCCGGTATGGGCTGGGTAACCGACTGGAGTGCGCAGGCGGCCTGCCGCACTACCGATCCGGATGAACTGTTCGTTCAAGGAGCAGCGCAGAACAGGGCCAAGGCAGTGTGCACCGGATGTCCGGTACGCACGGAGTGCCTCGCCGATGCGCTCGACAACCGCGTCGAATTCGGCGTGTGGGGTGGCATGACCGAGCGGGAGCGCCGCGCGTTGCTGCGCCGCCGGCCGACGGTCACCTCGTGGCGTCGCCTGCTGGAGACCGCGCGTACCGAGTACGAGCGCGGCGCCGGCCTGCTCCCTCTGGACGAGGAAGAGGTGTACGAGCGCTACGCGGCGGTGGGCTGAGGGCCGTTCGCGGTCGCCCGCTCGGCGACCGGACCCCGAGGTGCCCCGCAGGAGACGTCGGGACGGCTGAGACGCCGAGGTGACCGCGGAGTGTTCGTGGTGCCGAGGTGACCGCGGCGGGTTCGTGGTGCCGAGCCGAGGCGGTGCGTGTCCGGGCGGGAAGGTCCGGGCGCGCAGGGTGGATGCCGCCCTCCACCCCTCGTGCCCTTGAGGCGCGCCGAACGGACGGAGTGCGGTGCGCGGTCAGGCTGCGCGGGTCCGTCCTGGTGTCCGCAGCCCCCTTCGGGTGTCCGCAGCGCCGTGGGGGCCGTGGGCCTTGTACGTCGAGCGCACTGAGGGCGACCGGTTGCCGCCCGCTCAGCTCTCGGGCAGCTCCGGCTTGTGGGCCGCGAGCCGGTTCCCGATGTTCCGCAGCCCCGCCAGATCGTGTACATCGCCGGGCAGTGCCGCCACTTCCGCCACCGCCACCTCGGGATGGCGTGCGGTGAAGCGGTCACGTGTCCGCTGCTCGCGCGAGAGCAGCTGCATGCGCTCGGCATGCAGCCTCAACAGGCCTGCGGTGAGCTGGTCGACGGAGCGCTCGGGGTCCGTGGCGGCGGTCCCGTCCGTGCCGGGGGTGCTGTCCGTGGTGGCCGTCCTGGGCGGGGCGTCGGGGGAGCCTTCGTCAGGAGCTGCCGTCTCGGAAGCCGTGGAATCTGAACTGCCGTACGTGTCGGGAGAGTTACGAAGACCAGCTTTCCCGCCCCCCTGATCGACAATGCCGGCCTCGTCAAGATTTTCTGCGGTGGCGGATTCCTCGTCCTCCGACGCGGCCGAATCAAGATCCTCCGCGGCGGCGAGTGCCCGCTCGGCGGACAACCGGGCCGCCCCGCTCCCGTGCACACGGTTGAGCACCAGACCCGCGAACGGCATGTCCTCGGCGGCAAGCCGCTGGACGAAGTACGCCGCCTCCCGCAACGCGTCCCGCTCCGGGGCCGCCACCACGAGGAAGGCCGTGCCGGGCGCCTGGAGCAGCTTGTACGTGGCGTCCGCGCGCGTGCGGAATCCGCCGAAGGTGGTGTCCATCGCGGACACGAACGTCTGGACGTCCTTGAGGAGTTGGCCTCCGAGGAGTTTGCCCAGGGTGCCGGTCATCATCGACATCCCGACGTTCAGGAACTTCATGCCCGCCCGGCCGCCCAGCTTCGCCGGCGCCGTCAACAGCCGGATCAGCCGCCCGTCCAGAAAGGAACCGAGGCGCTTCGGGGCGTCCAGGAAGTCCAGCGCGGAGCGGGACGGCGGCGTGTCGACGACGATCAGGTCCCACTCGTCGCGCGCCCGCAACTGGCCCAGCTTCTCCATCGCCATGTACTCCTGCGTGCCCGCGAAGCCGGCCGAAAGCGACTGGTAGAAGGGGTTGTTGAGGATGGCGGTCGCTCGCTCGCCGTCCGCGTGCGCCTCGACGATCTCGTCGAACGTCCGCTTCATGTCGAGCATCATCGCGTGCAGCTCTCCGCTGCCTTCGACGCCCTTCACCCGGCGCGGGGTGTTGTCGAGCGAGTCGATGCCCATGGACTGCGCCAGCCTGCGCGCGGGGTCGATGGTGAGGACGACGACCTTGCGGCCGCGCTCCGCGGCACGCAGCCCGAGAGCCGCCGCCGTGGTCGTCTTGCCGACGCCGCCCGAGCCGCAGCACACCACGATGCGGGTCTTCGGGTCGTCGAGCAGCGGGTCGAGGTCGAGGACACGAGCGGGGTCCAGACTCATGACATCCCTTGCTTCCGCAGCAGTGCGGCCAGTTCGTACAGACCGGCCAGGTCCATGCCCTCGGCGAGCAGCGGCAGTTCGTGCAGGGGCAGGCCCTGCTCGGCCAGCACGCTGCGCTGTTCGGTCTCCAGCGCGTGCCGCTCGGTGTACTCCTCCGCCTGTTCGAGCAGGGGGCCCACCAGCCGCTCGGCGAGTCCGCCGCGGCGCGCGCCGCCGAGGCCGGCCGACGAGAGCGACTTGGCGATCGCCGTGCGCGGCGCGGTCTCCACGAGGGCCAGGTCGGTCTCGTCGAGGAGCGCCGGGCGCACCATGTTCATGACGATCCGGCCCACGGGGAGTTTCGCGGCACGCAGTTCCGCGATCCCGTCCGCGGTCTCCTGTACGGGCATCTCCTCCAGCAGCGTCACCAGGTGGACCGCCGTCTCCGGCGACTTGAGGACCCGCATGACGGCCTGGGCCTGGTTGTGTATCGGGCCGATCTTCGCGAGACCGGCGACCTCGTCGTTCACGTTCAGGAAGCGGGTGATGCGGCCCGTCGGAGGCGCGTCCATCACCACGTAGTCGTACGTGAAGCGGCCGCTCTTCTCCTTGCGCCGCACCGCCTCGCAGGCCTTGCCGGTGAGGAGGACGTCCCGCACTCCGGGCGCGATGGTGGTCGCGAAGTCGATCGCGCCGAGCTTCTTGAGGGCCCGGCCGGCGCCGCCCAGTTTGTAGAACATCTGGAGGTAGTCCAGCAGCGCCAGTTCCGCGTCGATGGCGAGGGCGTACACCTCCCCGCCGCCCGGAGCGACGGCGATCTTCCGCTCCTCGTAGGGCAGCGTCTCCGTCTCGAAGAGCTGCGCGATGCCCTGTCTGCCCTCGACCTCGACGACGAGGGTGCGCTTGCCCTCTGTAGCGAGGGCGAGCGCTAGGGCCGCGGCTACCGTGGTCTTGCCGGTACCGCCCTTGCCGCTGACGACCTGGAGCCTGCTCACGTATTCGAGCCTAACCAGTCCGCGGCCGGAGTAAGCAGGAGGCTGTGGACAAGCTGCGCGCGGAACGGGGTGATGTGGCCGGATGTGGTGGGTCGCCTGGGGCGGTGGGTGGTCCTCGGCAGCGGCTACAGTCGGCCATATGACCAAGTGGGAATACGCAACCGTGCCGCTGCTCGTCCATGCCACGAAGCAGATTCTGGACACCTGGGGCGAGGACGGCTGGGAGCTCGTCCAGGTCGTGCCCGGGCCGAACAACCCCGAGCAGCTGGTGGCCTACCTGAAGCGCGAGAAGTCCGCATGAGCGGGGCGGTCGAGGCGAAGCTCGCCGAGCTCGGCCTGACGCTGCCCGGTGTTGTCCCGCCGCTGGCGGCCTACCAGCCCGCCGTGCAGTCGGGGGTGTACGTGTACACGGCCGGTCAGCTTCCGATGGTGGACGGGAAGCTTCCTGTCACCGGGAAGGTGGGCGCCGAGGTCACGGCCGAGGAGGCCAAGGAGCTGGCCCGGACGTGCGCGCTGAACGCCCTGGCGGCCGTGAAGTCGGTCGCGGGCGACCTGGACCGCATCGCGCGGGTCGTGAAGGTCGTGGGCTTCGTCGCCTCCGCGGCGGACTTCACCGGGCAGCCCGGTGTGCTGAACGGCGCGAGTGAGCTGCTCGGTGCGGTGCTCGGCGAGAAGGGCGTCCACGCCCGGAGCGCGGTCGGGGTGGCCGTGCTGCCGCTGGACGCGCCGGTCGAGGTCGAGATCCAGGTGGAGCTCACGCACGCGTAGCCCTCGTTGTGCGTTCCGAGAGGCCCGGCGGGTGGTCCGGGGCGGAACCCCAGGTACGGGCTGGGCAGGGGCCAAAGAGGCGAGACGGGCTTGTGAGGCGGTGGGGTCTCGAACATCCGCCCGGCTCGGGATAGCCTCCGGCCATGGGGAATGGGCAGTGGTTTCCGGCGGAGTGGCCGGATCGGATCCGGGCTCTCACCGAGGGCACGCTGACGCCGGTCACACCCCGGCGCGCGGCCACCGTGATCCTGGTCAAGGACAGCCAGGGCGGCCCTGTGGTGCACATGCTGCGCAGACGCGCCTCCATGGCCTTCGCCGGAGGCGCGTACGCGTATCCGGGCGGCGGCGTGGACCCCCGCGACGACGAGCACCAGATCCGCTGGGCGGGCCCCACGCGCGCGTGGTGGGCGCGGCGCCTCGGCGTGGACGAGACCTCGGCGCAGGCCATCGTCTGCGCGGCCGTACGGGAGACGTACGAGGAGGCGGGCGTCCTGCTCGCGGGACCCGGCCCGGAGACCGTGGTCGGGGACACGACCGGTGACGACTGGGAGGCGGACCGGGCTGCCCTGGTCGCCAGGGACCTGTCCTTCGCCGAGTTCCTCGACCGCAGGGGCCTCGTGCTCCGCTCGGACCTGCTCGGGGCCTGGGCCCGATGGATCACCCCCGAGTTCGAGTCCCGCCGTTACGACACCTGGTTCTTCGTGGCCGTCCTCCCGGAGGGCCAGCGCACGCGCAACGCCTCCACGGAAGCCGACCGGACCGTGTGGATCCGTCCCGCCGACGCGGCCGCCGGATACGACAAGGGCGAGCTCCTGATGATGCCGCCCACCATCGCGACGCTGCGGGGCGTCGTCGACCGGGAGAGCGCCGCCGACGCCCTCGCCGCTGCGGCGGCCCGCGACATGACCCCCGTCCTGGCCGAGGCGCGCCTGGAGGACGGCGAGGTCGTCCTCTCGTGGCCCGGGCACGACGAGTTCACCAAGCACATCCCGACGGGCGGAGCCTCCGCATGACCGACGCAGCCGCCCTTCCCGGGCAGCCCCGAGGCGGCGTCCTCTCGGGCTCCGCCACCGCGCGGGCGGTGAACGTCCTCGCCCCCAACGCCTCGGCGATGACCCTGGACGGCACGAACACGTGGATCGTGTCCGAGCCGGACTCCGAGCTCGCGGTGGTCATCGACCCGGGCCCCCTGGACGACGTCCATCTGCGGAACGTGCTGGACACGGCCGAGAAGGCCGGCAAACGCGTCGCGCTGACCCTCCTGACGCACGGACACCCCGACCACGCCGAGGGCGCCGGGCGGTTCGCCGAGCTGACCGGCACGAAGGTGCGGGCCCTGGACCCGGCGTTGCGGCTGGGCGACGAGGGGCTCGCTCCGGGCGAGGCGATCAGCCTCGGCGGCCTCGAACTCGTCGTCGTCGCCACCCCGGGGCACACCGCCGACTCGCTGTGCTTCCATCTCCCGGCCGATCAGGCCGTGCTGACCGGGGACACCGTCCTGGGGCGCGGTACGACGCTGGTGGCCCATCCCGACGGCCGCCTGGGCGACTATCTCGACTCGCTGCGCCGGCTCCGGTCCCTCACGGTCGACGACGGCGTCCACACGGTGCTGCCCGGGCACGGGCCCGTCCTGGAGGACGCGCAGGGAGCGGTCGAGTTCTATCTCGCCCACCGCGCCCATCGGCTCGCCCAGGTGGAGACGGCGGTCGAGGACGGCCACCGCTCCCCGGAGGCGGTCGTCGCGCACGTCTACGCGGACGTGGACCGCTCCCTGTGGCCCGCCGCCGAACTCTCGGTCCGGGCGCAGATGGAGTACCTGCGCGAGCACGGGCTCATCTAGCGCCTCCGCAACGGCGACGGGGCCCGGTCTCCAGAGGAGACGGGCCCCGTCGACGTACGGGCGAAGGCGTCAGCGCGAGCGCTTGGCGAGTCGCTCGACGTCGAGCAGGATCACCGCGCGGGCCTCCAGCCGGAGCCAGCCACGGCCCGCGAAGTCGGCGAGCGCCTTGTTGACGGTCTCTCGGGAGGCGCCGACCAGCTGGGCCAACTCCTCCTGCGTGAGGTCGTGCACCACGTGGATGCCCTCTTCCGACTGCACGCCGAAGCGGCGCGAGAGGTCGAGGAGGGCGCGCGCGACACGGCCGGGCACGTCGGAGAAGACCAGGTCGGACATCTGGTCGTTGGTCTTGCGCAGGCGCCGGGCGACGGCGCGCAGCAGGGCGGCGGCCACCTCGGGGCGTGCGTTGAGCCACGGCTGGAGGTCGCCGTGGCCGAGGCCGAGCAGCTTTACCTCGGTGAGGGCGCTGGCGGTCGCCGTACGCGGGCCCGGGTCGAACAGCGACAGCTCGCCGATCAGCTCACCGGGGCCGAGGACGGCCAGCATGTTCTCGCGTCCGTCGGGGGAGGTGCGGTGCAGCTTCACCTTGCCCTCGGTGACCACGTAGAGGCGGTCTCCGGGGTCCCCTTCATGGAAGAGAGCATCGCCGCGCGCGAGCGTCACCTCACTCATGGAGGCGCGGAGCTCCGCGGCCTGCTCGTCATCGAGCGCCGCGAAGAGCGGGGCGCGCCGCAGAACGTCGTCCACGAGTTCTCTCCTTGTCGACCTGCTCAGGGGATCTTGTTCCCCCTTGGTACCAGGGGACCGTGTTCCCCATCTTGCCGGACGGTCCAAACAGTGTGATCAGTCACAAGTCTGCCGCACTGGCGTCCCAACGAGTGCGGCAGGGGGCCAATTGGGGGCCGATCTTCAGGGTCCGGGGCGGATGTCGGTGCCGGGCTCTAGGCTGGCCGGGTGTCCAAATCGCCGGTGAGAGCACAGGCCAAGGGGGCTGGGCGGATGGTTGTACGTCGCGATTCCGCTGTGGGCGAACAGGTCCCCGACGGAACCAAAGAGCCGACGAAAAGGGCAAAACAGACACCGGTGAAAAGAGCCGTCAAGAAGGTGACGGCCACTAAGACAGCCTCCAAGAAGGCGGTCTCCAAGAAGGGTGCTCCTGTGGAGGATGTCTCCGGGAAGGCCGCTCCGGCGAGGAGTGCGGCCGCCAGGACGGCTGCCGCCGCGGGGGGTGCCGCCAAGAAATCCGCTTCTACGGGGACCGCTGCCAAGAAGGGCGCCTCGAAGAAGGCGGCTCCCGCCGAAGCGGTGGCCAAGAAGGCGGCTCCCGCGAAAGCCGCGGCCAAGAAAGCAGCGGCTGCGAGCACCCGCGGAACGAAGGCCGCGCCGGCGAAGGCCGCGGCCAAGAAGGCCCCGCCCGGGCAGACCGCCGTCGCCGAGCCGCCGCGCAACGAGTCGCACACCGCTCTCGTCCGCCGGGCCCGCCGGATCAACCGCGAGCTCGCCGAGGTGTATCCGTACGCCCACCCGGAGCTGGACTTCCAGAACCCCTTCCAGTTGATCGTGGCCACGGTGCTGTCCGCGCAGACCACCGACCTCCGGGTGAACCAGACGACGCCGGCGCTCTTCGCCAAGTACCCGACCCCCGAGGACCTCGCCGAGGCCAACCCGGAGGAGGTCGAGGAGATCCTGCGCCCGACCGGGTTCTTCCGTGCCAAGACCAGGTCGGTCATAGGGCTCTCCAAGGCCCTGCGGGACGACTTCGGAGGTGAGGTGCCCGGACGGCTCGAAGACCTCGTCAAGCTGCCCGGAGTGGGCCGCAAGACCGCCTTCGTCGTGCTCGGCAACGCGTTCGGACGGCCCGGCATCACCGTGGACACCCACTTCCAGCGGCTGGTGCGGCGCTGGCAGTGGACCGAGCGGACCGAGCCGGACAAGATCGAGGCGGCCGTCGGCGAGCTCTTCCCGAAGAGCGAGTGGACGATGCTGTCGCACCACGTGATCTTCCACGGCCGCCGCATCTGCCACGCCCGCAAGCCGGCCTGCGGCGCCTGCCCCATCGCCCCGCTCTGCCCGGCGTACGGGGAGGGCGAGACCGATCCGGAGAAGGCCAGGAAGCTACTGAAGTACGAGAAGGGCGGCTTCCCCGGCCAGCGGCTCAACCCCCCGCAGTCCTATCTGGACGCGGGAGGCATCCCCGCACCGCCACTGGGCGCCGGATGACGGAACGAACACGGCCCCGGCGGGCGTTGGGAACAGCAGAACGGGGGTGGCGATGACGCGCACGGACAACACACGGGACGCGAGCAACACGCAGGGCGGACAGGTGCTGGTCTCCAGGGACGGACTGCCCGACTGGCTGGATCCGGTCGCGCACGCCGCGGAGACGGTCGAACCGCTCCAGCTGAGCCGCTTCCTGCCGCCGACGAACGGCACGGGGCGCCAGTCCGCCGTGCTCATCCTGTTCGGCGAGGGCGCGCGCGGTCCCGAGCTGCTGCTCATGGAGCGCGCCGGGACCCTCAGATCACACGCCGGGCAGCCGTCGTTCCCCGGTGGCGCCCTCGACCCCGAGGACGGCGACCCGGCGGGCGAGGGCCCGCTGCGCGCCGCCCTGCGCGAGGCCGAGGAGGAGACGGGCCTCGACCCGAGCGGTGTCCAGCTCTTCGGCGTCCTGCCCAAGCTGTACATCCCGGTGAGCCACTTCGTGGTGACCCCGGTCCTCGGGTGGTGGCGCCGGCCGACCCCGGTCGGAGTCGTCGACCCGGGCGAGACGGCCCGCGTCTTCACGGTCCCCGTGGCGGATCTCACGGACCCGGCCAACCGTGCGACCACCGTGCACCCCAGCGGACACCGAGGCCCCGCATTTCTGGTCGAATCGGCCCTGGTCTGGGGTTTCACGGCCGGGGTGATCGACAAGATCCTGCATTACGCGGGCTGGGAGCGCCCGTGGGACCGCGAGAAGCAGGTCCCGCTCGACTGGCGCGCATGACAAGGTGACCTCCGTGAATGTGCTGGACATCCTGTTGCTGGTCGCCGCCGTGTGGTTCGCGATCGTGGGCTATCGCCAGGGCTTCGTCGTCGGCATCCTGTCGGTGATCGGCTTCCTGGGCGGCGGCCTCGTCGCCGTCTATCTCCTCCCGGTGATCTGGGGCTGGGCGACCGAGGACAGCAAGGTGAGCACGGGCGCGGCCGTCGTCGCGGTGGTGGTCGTGATCGTCTGCGCCTCCGTCGGCCAGGCGCTCACCACCCACCTCGGCAACAAGCTCCGCCGGTACATCACCTGGTCCCCGGCCCGTGCCCTGGACGCGACGGGCGGCGCCCTCGTGAACGTCCTGGCGATGCTCCTGGTGGCCTGGCTGATCGGTTCGGCCCTCGCGGGCACGACGCTGCCGACGCTCGGCAAGGAGGTCCGCAGCTCCAAGGTGCTCCTCGGCGTGTCCCGGGCGCTGCCCTCCCAGGCCAACACCTGGTTCGCCGACTTCTCCTCGGTCCTCGCGCAGAACGGCTTCCCGCAGGTCTTCAGCCCCTTCGCCAACGAACCCATCACGGAGGTCCGGCCTCCGGACCCGGCGCTCGCCTCCAGCCCCGTGGCCGCCCGCTCGCAGCGCTCCATCGTCAAGGTCATGGGGACCGCCCAGAGTTGCGGCAAGGTCCTCGAAGGCACCGGATTCGTCTTCGGCGACCGCCGGGTGATGACCAATGCGCACGTGGTCGGCGGGGTCGACGAGCCGACGGTCCAGATAGGCGGAGAAGGCCGGAAGTACGACGCCAAGGTCGTCCTGTACGACTGGGAGCGCGACATCGCCGTCCTCGACGTACCGGCCCTGAAGGCGCCCGCCCTGCGGTTCAGCACCGAGGACGCGAGCAGCGGAGACAGCGCGATCGTGGCGGGCTTCCCGCAGAACGGCTCGTACAACGTGCAGCCGGCGCGCGTGCGGGGCCGCATCACGGCCAACGGGCCGGACATCTACCACCGCAAGACGGTGCGCCGTGACGTCTACTCGCTGTACGCGACGGTCCGTCAGGGCAACTCCGGCGGACCGCTGCTGACACCCGAGGGCAAGGTGTACGGAGTGGTCTTCGCCAAGTCGCTCGACGACGCCGACACCGGCTACGCGCTCACCGCGGACGAGATCCAGAAGGACATCGCCAAGGGGCGGACGGCCAATCAGCAGGTGGACAGCGACAGCTGCGCGCTCTGACCGACGGTCGGGGCGTCAGCCGCGGGGATGGCGGAGCCGTACCGAGACCCAGCGGGCCCGGCGGCGCAGAATGCGCGGAATACCCACGCGAGGATCGGCACCCGTCAGCTGCGGGGTGCCCCTCTGATGGGAGCTCAGACCCGAGGCCGAGCGGCGATTGCGTGCTGCGTCACTGTAGTCGTGCGTCCAGCCCATACCCCGACGTCTGCCCGGGCCCCAAGGTCCATAACCTCGCCCGGAGGCCCCAATTGGCCTATGCGTCAGGCAATTGGCTGTTCGAAGGACAGGTGTTCACCGTCCGTGCCGCGGGCGCGATACGGCCCGTGTCCGGACGGTTCCGCAGGGGTGACTCTCAGGTCACCGATCGGGTTCCGGATCCTTCAGCCAGTTGATCAGTTCGGTGGAGAAGGCCACCGGATCCTCCTCGTGCGGGAAGTGTCCGAGCCCGTCGAACAGCCGCCAGCGGTAGGGCGCTTCGACGTACTGGCCGGAGCCGGCCGCGCTGCGCGTCCGCATCACCGGATCGAGCGAGCCGTGCAGATGCAGGGTCGGTACGCGCACGGGCCGCTTCATGCGCCGGTTGAACTGGATGCCGTCCGGACGGGCCATGGACCGCACCATCCAGCGGTAGGGCTCGACGGAGCAGTGCGCGGTCGACGGAATACACATGGCCCGGCGGTACGCCTCCACGGCGTCGTCGTCCGGCTGCCGGGGACCCGACCACTCCCGGACCAGACGCCCCACCAGGGCGCCCTCGTCGGCGACGAGTTGACGCTCGGGGATCCAGGGACGCTGGAACCCCCAGATGTACGAGCCCGCCGTGGTCTGCCGGACGTCGGAGAGCATCGCGGACCGCCAGCGCCGCGGATGCGGCATGGACGACACGGCGAGCCGGCGGACCAGCTTGGGCCGCATGACGGCCGCGGTCCACGCCAGGTAGCCGCCCAGGTCGTGCCCGACCAGCGCGGCGTCGGGCTCGCCCAGGGACCGGATCACCCCGGTGATGTCGAGGGCGAGGTTGGCGGGGTCGTAGCCGCGCGGGGTGCGGTCGCTCCCGCCGACGCCGCGCAGGTCCATGGCCACCGCCCGGAAACCGGCGTCGGCGAGTTCTCCCAGCTGGTGCCGCCAGGTCCACCAGAACTGCGGGAAGCCGTGCAGCAGCAGGACGAGCGGGCCGTCACCGACCTCGGCGATGTGGAAGCGCGCGCCGTTGGCGGCCACGTCCCGGTGGATCACCTTGCGTCCGGGAAGGTCGATCCGAACGGCCGAGGCGGGTTGGGCCGAAGGTGTGGCGGGGTCCGTCATGAGGACGAGCGTGCCACAGCCTTGAGGACGTCCTCGACCGGCGCGGGCCGGGGGTGCGGCTTGGCGTTCGGCAGGACACCCGCCGTCTCCTTCACGGAGGCGGCCACCTTCTGCGGGCCCTGACTCTTCTTGACCTTCTTCGCGAAGAACAGGCCGATCAGTGCGAGGACGGCCGCGACCAGCACGTTCGCCGCGAACGACAGCACGAAGCAGATCGCGAGGTTCCAGTCGCTCCAGGTCCGGATGCCGTAGGCGAGGGCGAAGCTGAGCATCGGCAGGGAGAAGATCAGCACGCCGATGGCCGCCGAGAACGCGCCGCCGCTGACCGCGCCGCGCTTGACGTCCTGCTTGAGCTGCGCCTTCGCCAGTGCGATCTCGTCGTGCACCAGTGCGGACATCTCGGTCGTCGCCGAGGCGAACAACTGGCCGATGCTGCGTTCGGCGCCGACCGGGCTGCCGTCGGGTGCACTCATCGCGATCTCCCTCTTCTGCATGTGTTTGTGCGGTCCTGTCAGATCATGCCGGACCGTCGTTCCCCTCGCCTGCCCCACCCGCCACTTCGGCAAGCCTGCGGTGTTCCGCGGCCTTCCGCTCGTAGATCTCGGCCATGCGCAAGTGGTACGCCGGGTTGTCCTGTTCGTAGATGTCGGGGATGCCGTCGAGATCCTCGTCGCGCTCCTCCGCCTCGCACAGCGCACGGTACTTGGCGTTCCGCATCTTCAGCAGGACCGTGGCGAGCACGGCCGCGATGAGCGAGCCGATCAGTACGGCCGCCTTCGTCTCGTCGGTGAGGGCCGTGTTGCCGACGAAGGCGAGTTCGCCGATGAGCAGCGAGACGGTGAAGCCGATGCCGGCGAGGGTGGCGACGGCGGCGACGTCGGCCCATTCGAGCTCTTCACTGAGCGAGGCCCGGGTGAACCGGGCCGTCAGCCACGTACCGCCGAAGATGCCGACGGCCTTGCCGACGACGAGTCCCAGCACGACGCCGAGGGTCTCGGGCCGGGTGAAGACGTCGCCGATGGCTCCGCCGGAGATCGAGACGCCGGCGCTGAACAGGGCGAACAGGGGGACGGCCAGGCCTGCCGACACCGGGCGCACCAAGTGTTCGATGTGCTCGCCGGGGGAGTGGTCCTCGCCTTCGAGCGGATGGCAGCGCAGCATCAGGCCCATCGCGACACCGGCGATGGTGGCGTGGATGCCGCTGTTGTACATCAGCCCCCAGATGACGAGGGCGAGCGGGACGTAGATGTACCAGCCGCGGACGCCCTTGCGCAGCAGCAGCCAGAAGACGCCGAGTCCGACGACGGCCCCGCCGAGTGCGGGGAGGTTGATGGAGTCGGTGAAGAAGACCGCGATGATCAGGATCGCGAACAGGTCGTCGACGACGGCGAGCGTGAGCAGGAAGGCGCGCAGCGCGGACGGCAACGACGTCCCGATGACGGCGAGTACGGCGAGCGCGAAGGCGATGTCGGTGGCGGTGGGGACGGCCCAGCCGTCGAGGGAGCCGCCGCCGACCACGTTGGTCAGGGTGTAGACGACCGCGGGGGCGACCATGCCGCAGACCGCGGCGGCCACGGGCAACAGTGCGGCCTTGGGGTCGCGCAGGTCCCCGGCGACCAGTTCGCGCTTCAGCTCGATTCCGGCGACGAAGAAGAACACGGCGAGCAGGCCGTCGGCCGCCCAGTGCGCCACGGACAGGTCGAGTCCGAGCGCGGCGGGTCCGAAGTGATAGTGCGAGACGCTCGCATAGCTGTCCTGCAGTGTGTTGGCCCAGACCAGCGCGACGATCGCCGCGATCAGCAGGAGGACGCCGCCGACGGTCTCGGTGCGCAACGCGTCCGCGACGAAGTTGCGTTCGGGCAGGGACATCCGTCCGAAGAACTTACGGGTGGCGGTGCGGGGCGCGGTCACGGTGAGGACCTCCGGTCGGCAGGCAGGACTGAGCACTCGCCGACCAGACTTCCCGGCACACCATGATGGATCTTGTCGCGTCTTTGACGTTTTGCTTACGGTACCCAACGTGCGGCCCGGGTCGGCACCGGGACCTTCACATTACGGGGAAATCGGACATCGGGTGGTGTGGCGCCGCGCTCGTCGCGCTCGGGTACCCAGAGCTGAGCGACAGGCCCCGGAAACCGAACCGGAGGTGCCGGAAACCGCGGAGGGGGTGGCGGAAACTGCCGAGGGGGTGGCGGAGCTCCGGAATCCGGATGCTCCGCCACCCCCTCCGGGCGGCCTACGGGAAACGGTCCCGCGTCAGTCCTCGCTGGGCGCTGCCGGCAGCTTGGCCTGGATCAGGTCCATGACCGTGGAGTCGGCGAGGGTGGTGACGTCGCCGACTGCGCGGTTCTCGGCGACGTCGCGCAGCAGGCGGCGCATGATCTTGCCGGACCGGGTCTTGGGCAGTTCGGCGACCGGGAGGACCCGCTTGGGTTTGGCGATCGGGCCGAGGGTGGTGCTGACGTGGTTGCGCAGGTCGGCGACGAGGTTCTCGTCCTCGGCGGACGCGGTGCCGCGCAGGATGACGAAGGCGACGATGGCCTGTCCGGTGGTCTCGTCCGCGGCGCCCACGACCGCGGCTTCAGCGACCGAGGGGTGGGAGACGAGGGCGGATTCGACCTCGGTGGTGGAGATGTTGTGGCCGGACACGAGCATCACGTCGTCGACGCGGCCCAGCAGCCAGATGTCGCCGTCGTCGTCCTTCTTGGCGCCGTCACCGGCGAAGTACTTGCCCGCGAAGCGCGACCAGTACGTGTCGAGGAAGCGCTGGTCGTCGCCCCAGATGGTGCGCAGCATGGACGGCCACGGCTCGGTCAGCACCAGGTAGCCGCCGCCGCCGTCGGGTACTTCGTTGGCTTCGTCGTCGACGACGGTGGCGGCGATTCCGGGCAGTGCGCGCTGCGCGGAGCCGGGCTTGGTCTCCGTGACGCCGGGCAGCGGAGCGATCATCATCGCGCCGGTCTCGGTCTGCCACCAGGTGTCGACGATCGGCGTCTTGTCGGATCCGATGTGCTTCCGGTACCACATCCAGGCCTCGGGGTTGATCGGTTCACCGACCGAGCCGAGGACGCGCAGCGAGGACAGGTCGAACTTCGCGGGGATGTCGTCGCCCCACTTCATGAACGTGCGGATCGCGGTGGGCGCGGTGTAGAGGATCGTCACGCCGTACTTCTGCACGATCTCCCAGAACCGGCCCTGGTGCGGGGTGTCCGGGGTGCCCTCGTAGATGACCTGCGTCGCGCCGTTGGAGAGCGGCCCGTAGGTGATGTACGAGTGTCCGGTGACCCAGCCGATGTCGGCCGTGCACCAGTACACGTCGCTCTCCGGCTTCAGGTCGAAGACGGCGTGGTGGGTGTAGCTGGCCTGGGTGAGGTAGCCGCCGGAGGTGTGCAGGATGCCCTTGGGCTTCCCCGTCGTGCCGGAGGTGTAGAGGATGAACAGGGGGTGCTCGGCGTCGAACGCCTCCGGCGTGTGCTCGGCCGACTGCTTGGCGACGACGTCGTGCCACCAGACGTCGCGGCCCTCGGTCCAGGCGACGTCCTCGCCCGTACGGCGCACGACCAGCACCTTCTCGACCCCGTCGGCCCGGCTGACCGCGTCGTCGACTGCGGGCTTGAGCGCGGAGGGCTTGCCGCGGCGATAACCGCCGTCGGAGGTGATGACCAGCTTCGCGTCGGCGTCCTTGATGCGGGCGGCGATCGCGTCGGCGGAGAAGCCCCCGAAGACCACCGAGTGCGCGGCGCCGATACGGGCGCAGGCCAGCATCGCGACGACGGCCTCGGGGATCATCGGCAGGTAGACGGCGACCCGGTCGCCCTTGCCGACACCGAGTTCGGTCAGCGCGTTGGCGGCCCGGCTGACCTCGTCCTTGAGCTCGGCGTAGGTGATGGCACGGCTGTCACCCGGCTCACCCTCGAAGTGGATGGCGACGCGGTCGCCGTTGCCGGCCTCGACGTGCCGGTCCACGCAGTTGTACGCGACGTTCAGTTTGCCGTCGGCGAACCACTTCGCGAACGGCGGGTTCGACCAGTCCAGCGTCTCGGTCGGCTCGGTGGCCCAGGTCAGCCGACGGGCCTGCTCGGCCCAGAAGCCGAGCCTGTCAGCCTTGGCCTGCTCATACGCCTCCGCGGTGACATTGGCGTTCGCCGCCAGGTCGGCGGGCGGCGCGAACCTGCGCTCTTCCTTCAGCAGGTTGGCCAGGCTTTCGTTGCTCACGACATCTCCCTTTCCCAGGGTGTCCGTTGTGTCCCAGGCCACAGCTCATCAGACCGGGGGGCTCGGTGACAAGGGTCGACCCCAAATTGGTTTAGACCTATCGTCCGTCGCCGCTCCGGCCCGTGACCCTGTGGCGCATCCTCGCCACGGGGTGCGGCCCGGCCGGCCCCCACAAGATCACACGAGGCCTGACGGCCTGGAAGGCGGGGCCACACCCTGATGCACGTACGCCGCGGACACCGGGTTCACGGAACACCTTGCCCGGCACCGCCACCCCGTTCCCCCTGCCAGGCGTGTCGTCGCGGGGGTCCAGCGGCGCAAGGAGGGCGATCACGAAAGGCCGGCGGAGAGCGCTGGGGAGGGAAAGGGAGGTGTCAGGCATCGGGCGGGGTGCGCGGCCCCGTCGGGCAGGGCCGCGCACCCGCGCCGCTCACGCGGGATGACGCAGATCGTCCGCCGCGCCCACGTGACCGAACAGCTCGGCCTCGTGGCCGTCGGCCAGCAGATACGACTGGGCCTCACCGACGTGGAAGTACATCCCGTGCAGTTCGAGCGCACCCTCGCGCAGCGCCCGCGCGACGGAGTCGTGCGCCCGCAGGTGCTCCAACTGCTGCACCACGTTGGTCAGGCAGAGCTGCTCCACCGTGTCGGCGGGTTCCCGCCCGGTGAGGCGCGGCTTCGGCCGGTCCTCGTCGGCCATCCGCTCCACGCTCGGCCGCCCGTGCCGCAGCCACCGCTTCAGCGGCGTGAGGGCCCCTCCGGGCTCCGACGCCAGCAGCGCCTGCATGGCCCCGCATCCGGAGTGCCCGCACACGGTGATGGACCGCACCTTGAGCACGTCCACGGCGTACTCGATGGCGGCGGCCACCGAGTCGTCCCCGCTCTCCTCGCCGGGCAACGGCACGAGGTTGCCCACGTTCCGCACGACGAAGAGGTCACCCGGACCACTGGAGGTGATCATCGATGTGACGAGCCGGGAGTCGGCACACGTCAGGAACAGCTGCGACGGCCGCTGCCCCTCCCGCGCGAGCCTGGCCAGCTCCTCGCGCACCAGCGGAGCGGTGTTCCGCTGGAACGCGCTGATGCCGCGCGCCAGTTGATGCCCGCTCGGCCGGGGCTCACCGGTCTTCTCGTCGTGCCCGCCGGAAGGGGAGGCGGATCCCATGGCACTGGGATCCTCGCAGTGATGGTTCCGCCACGGTGTCCAGGGGCGGCAACGGCAGTGCGCGGAGTCGGCCGGCTCGGCGATCCGGGTCCCGGCCCGCCCGGTGATCTCCACCGTGCCGCCCTGGGCGCTGTGCGAGCTCTGCCAGTCCTGCAGTGACTCGTACGCCGCGTGGTCCATGAACGATCCGTCCAACTCCACGACGATGTCGGCCCCGCGGGGGAAGAGGTGGAGGGCCCGGCTGAGTCGCGGCACCGCCAGAAACGTCAACTGCCCTCGTACGCGGACGTGATGGACTCCCCCCTTCTCTTCGTGCGTGATGCGGGTGCGGGTGAGGCGGTGCAGGGCGACGCCGACGGCCACGGCGACTCCGAGCGCCACACCCTCGAGGACGCCGAGGAACACGACGCCGAGTGTGGTGACGGCGTAGACCAGTACCTCGCGGTGGCGGGTGACCGTGCGGATGTGGTGCAGGGACACCATCTGGATGCCGACGGCCATCACCAGGGCGGCGAGCGATGCGAGGGGGATCAGCTCCAGGATCGGGACCATCAGCAGCGCGGCAACTACTACGAAAACGCCGTGCAGCATCGTGGAGTTCCGGCTCACAGCGCCCGCTTGGACATTCGCGGAACTGCGGACGGCCACACCGGCGACCGGCAGTCCGCCGAGCGCGCCGGAGACGACGTTGGCGGCGCCCTGGCCGAGCAATTCCCTGTCGAGGCCGGAACGGCCCACGCGGGCCTGGAGTTCCGGCCGGGCGCTCACCAGCTTGTCCACCGCGACGGCGCCGAGCAGTGACTGCACGCTGCAGACCAGCGTCACGGTGAGGACGGCTGCGGCGACGCCGAGCACCGGACCTTCGGGGAGTCCGGCCAGCGCGTGGCTGCTCCAGGAGGGCAGGTCGACCCGGGGAAGGGTCAGTCCGGCGAGCGAGGCGGTCGCGGTGGCGCCGGCGACGGCGACCAGGGCGGCGGGCACCTTGCGCAGCAGGCGGCCGGTCCGCCCGGGCAGGCGCGGCCAGGCGAACAGGAGCACCAGCGTCAGCACGCTCATGGACACCGCGGCGGGCTGCATGCGTGCCACCTGGCCCGGCAGGCCGACGAGGTTGTCGAGGACGGCGCTCTGCGGCACGCCCCCGAGCACGATGTGCAGTTGGGCGACGGCGATGGTGACGCCGATGCCGGCGAGCATGCCGTGCACGATCGCGGGGCTGACCGCCAGAGCCGTCCGCGCGACGCGCAGGCAGCCGAGGCCGAGTTGGGTGATGCCGGCGAGAACGGTGATGCCGCAGGTCGCGCGCCAGCCGTAGTGCTGGATCAGTTCGGCGGTGACGACCGTCAGGCCGGCGGCGGGACCGCTCACCTGGAGTGCCGAGCCGCCGATGCGCCCGGCCACGAGTCCGCCCACGGCGGCGGCGACGAGGCCGGCCTGGAGCGGGGCGCCGGTGGCGAGGGCGATGCCGAGGGACAAAGGGAGAGCGATCAGGAAGACCGCGATCGAGGCCGACAGGTCCGCACTCTCGATGCGGAACCGGCGGGGCGGGGTCGGTGGGGGGCTGTGGGGCTGGTGGGTGCGCGCGGGCCGAGTGGGGTCGGCGGCGCGAGTGGGGACGCAGGCAGACATGTTCCCGTCTCCTCCGGGGCAGCGCGGTCGCGGAACAGGTGGTCCCCCGTCCGATTGCGGCGGGGGGCGGGTCGCGGCCGTGGGTCACGGCGTGCAGCGGCGGGATTTTCAACGCTCGGTAAACGGATCGTAATGCAGGGTAAAGCGCTCATGCGGTAAACCGGAGCAAATGGGGCAGTAAATCACTCCCCGGAGTGAAGTGAGCTTTTTATCGGCTTGTCGTACTTATTCCTTCTCGGTCCCGTGAAACCTTGGCGGCGCTGTCGGCACACGGCTGCACGCCAACCCCATGACGCCCTGACCAGGGGTGACCGACCGAGGAAAAGGAGGGCGGAGATGGCCGCCACCCAGAGGATCGCCGCGGGCGCAGCACTCGCCGCGGCCTGCGCCACTGCGCTCGCCGGTTGTGCGGGCGGTACCCCTTCTTCCCACGCCACGCAGACCGTGAAGAAGGCGGAAGGTGCGCCCGCCCCGAAGACCGCGGTCCGTCTGATCGGCGACGGCTCCACCTCGTACACCGGGGCGCAGCCGCATCTGCCCCGGCCCGAGCGGCTGAAGCCCGGCCAGAAGCCGCCGCAGTTCGTGGTCTTCTCCTGGGACGGCGCCGGCGAGGACAGCCAGAAGCTCTTCTCCCACTTCCGGAAGATCTCCAAGGCCAACAACGCGACCATGACGTACTTCCTGAGCGGCGTTTACATGCTGCCGGAGGACAAGCGCGACCTGTACCGCCCACCCCAGCACTCGGCCGGCAGCTCGGAGATCGGTTTCAACGACCAGCAGGGCATCGAGGACACCGTGAAGCAGCTGCGCGGCGCGTGGCTGGAGGGCAACGAGATCGGCACCCACTTCAACGGCCACTTCTGCGGCACGGAGGGCGGCGTCGGCCAGTGGTCGGTCGCGGACTGGAAGAGCGAGATCGCCCAGGCGAAGTCGTTCGTGAAGTCCTGGAAGACCAACACGGGACTGAAGAAGGAATCGGCGCTGCCGTTCGACTACGACAAGGAACTCATCGGCGCCCGCACCCCCTGTCTGGAGGGCCGGCAGAACTTCATGAAGGCCGCCCATCAGCTGGGCTTCCGCTACGACACCAGTGGCGTCAACGACCAGCTCTGGCCGCAGAAGAAGGAGGGCCTGTGGGATCTGTCGATGCAGTTGGTGCCCTTCCCCGGCCACTCCTACGAGCAGCTGACCATGGACTACAACTTCATGGTCAACCAGTCGGGCACCCAGACCCAGGGCGACCCCGACAAGCAGGAGCTCTGGGGCGATCAGATGCGTGACGGCCTGCTCAAGGGCTTCGAGCGCGCCTACGACGGGAACCGTGCGCCGTTGGTGATCGGCAACCATTTCGAGTCCTGGAACGGCCGCAACTACATGCGCGCCGTCGACGAGGTCGTCGAGCGCGTCTGCACCAAGGCTGAGGTCCACTGTGTCTCCTTCCGGCAGCTCGCCGACTGGCTCGACGCCCAGGACCCGGCCACCGTCGCCAAGCTCCGTGGCCTCGATGTCGGTGAGGCTCCGTCGCAGGGCTGGGCGTCCTTCCTCTCCGGAGGCCCCGCCCCGGCCCCGAAGGGCGTCCCTGGCGCGCCGGCCCTCAAGCAGTAGCGGCGCGCCGGTCCGGCCCGGCCCCTCGCTCCTCGCCGGAGGAGCCGGGGCCGCCCGGCTGCTCAGGCCGTGGCCAGCGGGCTCTCGCCGAGTACGAAGGTTGGGTCGACCTGCTCCGTGAGGTCCGCCCCGGTCCTCGTGTTGCCCCAACTGGCCGCGTTCTTACGGTGGAAGTGCACCATCTGACGCGTGTACCGATCCCAGTCACGCAGCTCGTACGTGGCGTCGGCGGCGGTCTTCAGGCGGGAGAGCGAGTGCCTGTTGACCTCCTCCAGGAGCTCGAACCGGGGCGGCCGGCCCTTCTCCATGGCGCGGACCCAGTCGGAGTGTCCGACCGTCACCAAGAGGTCGTCGCCGACTTCCGCGCGCAGGAAGTCGATGTCGTCCTCGCCCTGCACCTTGTTGCCGACGACCTTGAGGGTGACGCCGAAGTCCTGGGCGTACTCCTTGTACTGGCGGTAGACGGAGACCCCTTTCCGGGTCGGCTCGGCGATGAGGAACGTGATGTCGAAACGGGTGAAGAGGCCGGACGCGAAGGAGTCGGAGCCGGCCGTCATGTCGACCACGACGTACTCGCCGGGGCCGTCGACGAGGTGGTTCAGGCAGAGCTCCACCGCGCCGGTCTTGGAGTGGTAGCAGGCAACTCCCAGATCGGCCTCGGTGAACGGGCCGGTGACCATCAAACGGACCGTGCCGCCGTCGAGTTTCACCGGTCGCGCGCACGCGTCGTACACCGGATTGGTCTCGTCGACCCGCAGCAGCCGCGACCCCTGCCCGGGCGGAGTGGTCTTGATCATCGTCTCGGCGGAGGCGATGCGCGGATTGGAGCCGCGCAGGTAGTCCTTGATGACGGGCAGCCGCTCACCCATCGCGGGGAGGGCCGCGGCCTCCGTCTCCTCAAGGCCGAGTGCGGGCCCCAGGTGCTGGTTGATGTCGGCGTCCACGGCGACGACCGGAGCCCCTGAGGCGGCGAGGTGGCGGACGAAGAGCGACGACAGGGTGGTCTTGCCGCTGCCGCCCTTCCCGACGAAAGCAATTTTCATGTTCACCAAGAGTAGTGCGTTGATCGCATTCCGTGGTTGCACTGCGTGAAGAAGACCACTCCTTCGTGGGGTGTGGCCGTGAGGTGCGTAGGGTCGTACTCATGAGTACGACAGGTGCGACCGCCGATCCGCTCGCGGCTCTGGCCTCGCTTCCCGGGGTGGCCGAATCCGTGGAGTCCGTCCGCAAGGCCGTGGACCGGGTCTACGGGCACCGCATCATGCGGCGCCGCAGCAACGAGATCACGTCCGAGGCGGCGCTGCGCGGTGCGCGCGGTTCGGCGGCGGTATCAGGAGCCGACTGGGCTCTCGAAGAGGTGCGCCGGCGGACCGACTTCAGCTCGGACGACGAGGCACGCACCGTCGGTGCGGCCCTGCGGCTGACCGCCGAGGCGGGGCAACTCCTGTCCATCTGGCGGCAGTCGCCCCTGCGGGTGCTGGCCCGGCTGCACCTGGTGGCGGCGGCGGACCAGGGCGACGGCACCGGTCGGCCGCGACAACGCGGCGAGCGGGTCGACGAGCCCCTCGTGGAGCTGCCCCTGCCGGACGCGGACGAGGTCGCCGGGCGGCTCGAAGGCCTCTCTCAGCTGATCATCGCCGGTGGTTCGGCGCCCGCGCTGGTCACGGCGGCCGTGGTCCACGGTGAGCTGATCGCCCTGCGCCCCTTCACGTCCCGCAACGGGCTGGTCGCGCGCGCGGCCGAGCGCATCGTACTGATCGGCAGTGGTCTCGACCCCAAGTCGATCTGTCCGGTGGAGGTCGGTCACGCCGAGCTGGGCCGCGCGGCCTATCTGGCGGCGCTGGACGGCTATGTCTCCGGCACGCCAGAAGGTATGGCTGCCTGGATCGCCCATTGCGGCAAGGCTGTTGAGCTGGGCGCGCGGGAGTCCGCGGCGGTCTGTGAGGCGCTTCAGCGAGGCGCGGCCTAGCGGGAAGGGCGGCCCGGCAGCGGGCCGGGAAGTGGAAACACCCTGAACAGGGTTGCGGCGGTACGAGTTCTCGTACCGCCGCTGGCATGTTCACCGGGTTACCAAGCGTCCTCGGATGTTGCCCATCAGGTCGGGAACTTCGGCCCGTCACCTGGTGCGGCTGGCCCGTAATCGACGGGTCGACGTCGCGTGGGTGCTCGATGTTCATGCTCGGTCCGTGGGGCCTTGTTGCGTTCAAAGGTGATCCTCGCGGATGTCCTTGGTCTCGCGGGCCGTTAACCCCTTTGTACTCCTGGTCCGGAGGAAGCGGAACCCCTGGCCACACTTCTTTACTTTTAGGTTCAAAGGGTGAGAAAAGGGCGCTCGCGGGCTGCACGCGCACGCGTGGCGCCCGCTTCGGGGCTCGCGCGAGACGCTCATGCCCGCCCCGGGCGGGCTGTTCACACCACGGAGGCGCGCCGTCGGCTCGCGTACCAGACGAGCCCGGCCGTGGCGGCCGCCGCTCCTATGGCCGCCGCCGCGACCAGGGCCGGCCGGGGTGGGACGGACAGGTTGGGCAGCCGCTGCTTGAGGCGGACGGGGCGGTGGAAGTCCAGGATCGGCCAGGAGCGGGCGACCGCCTCGCGGCGCAGGGCCCGGTCGGGGTTCACGGCGTGCGGGTGGCCGACGGACTCCAGCATCGGCACGTCGGTCGCCGAGTCGCTGTAGGCGTAGCAGCGGGAGAGGTCGTAGCCCTCCGACGCGGCCAGGTCCTTGATCGCGTCGGCCTTCGTCGGACCGTACGCGTAGTACGCCACCTCGCCCGTGAAACAGCCGTCCTCGCCCACGACCATGCGGGTCGCCACCACGCGGTCCGCGCCGAGCAGTTCACCGATCGGCTCGACCACCTCGGCTCCGGACGTGGACACGATCACGACGTCGCGCCCGGCGGTGTGGTGCTCCTCGATGAGGGAGGCGGCCTCGTCGTAGATGATCGGGTCGATGAGGTCGTGGAGCGTCTCGGCGACGATCTCCTTGACCTGTTGGACGTTCCAGCCGCGGCACATCGACGACAGGTACTTGCGCATCCGTTCCATCTGGTCGTGGTCGGCGCCACCGGCCAGGAACACGAACTGGATGTACGCGGTGCGCAAGGCCGCCCTGCGGTTGATCAGTCCGCCTTGGTAGAACGACTTGCTGAACGTGAGCGTGCTCGACTTCGCAATGACCGTCTTGTCCAGGTCAAAGAAGGCGGCTGTACGAGGCAAGGAGTGGTTTTCCACAAGGTTGAGCATAGGGCCCACCATTCGGCGTAAGGTGAGGCGCGTGGGTTTGCCTGAGAAGGCTCTCGGGTACACCATGGAAGTCACGGATCGTTCGCGACCGTGCTAACCCGGTCCGGCTCCTCCCCCCCCGAGTCGGCCGTGGGGACGACCCCCGCTCTCCCCCCCGGCGGGGGTCGTCGCATGTCCGGATGCTTTTTCTTCCACCTCTGCGCGGCCTCGGTGCGACTTTGGCACCGTTCAGGCCGCGCTTTTTTCATGACCATGATCCGTGACTTTGTGTAGTCGTGAGACTGCTCTGTGGAAGACGTTGAGAGCTCACCGGTATGGGTGAAGGCGATATTCACAGCCGCTGAGTTGTCCACAGTTTTCGACCAAGATCCACACGATTTCCGGGATCGCTGCACCGTGATTCCCACGCGCTCCGCTCGCCGCCAGTTCATGGCGGGTTCCGTTTGTCGGACGCGTTTGGCCGGTTCGTATCGGCCGTTCATATGGAGGCCGCCAGCCGGCTCTTCATACGGGCGGGAATCGCGGGGTCCTGGAGGGCCCCGCGCAAGAAGCAGCGAAGGGGGCTGGAGATCGTGGCGGGAGCCATCAAACATGACCGGCCGCCCACCGCCGAGGGGCGGCAGGGCGGACCGTTGATCGTCACCGAGGACGTCGAACTGCTCGACGACCTGTTGCGCCTGTGCGCGGCGGCGGGAGCGCGACCCGAGGTCCATCACGGGATTCCGGAACGCAGGGACAGCTGGGAGGCGGCACCCCTGGTCCTGGTGGGAGACGACGCCGCTCTGCGGGTGCGCGGGGCCTCCCGGAGAAGGGGCGTGGTGCTGGTCGGGCGGGATCAGGACGACTCCGGAGTCTGGCGACGAGCCGTCGAGATCGGGGCCGACCACGTCCTGATGCTGCCGGACGGCGAGCAGTGGCTGGTCGACCGGATCGCCGACGTGACCGAAGGGATCGGCAGGCCCGCCCTCACCGTCGGCGTCCTCGGCGGCCGTGGCGGTGCCGGCGCGTCCACGCTGGCCTGCGCACTCGCCCTCACCTCGGCGCGCCAGGGAAGGCGCACCCTGCTCGTGGACGCGGATCCCCTGGGTGGCGGACTCGACGTACTCCTCGGCGGAGAGGCGGCCGAGGGACTGCGCTGGCCGGCGTTCGCCGCCTCCCGCGGCAGGGTCGGCGGCGGCGCTCTGGAGGAGTCCCTGCCCGAACTGCACGCCCTCCGGGTCCTCAGCTGGGACAGGGGTGACGCGGTCACCATCCCGCCGCGAGCGGTACGAGCGGTACTGGCCGCCGCCAGACGACGTGGCGGCGCGGTGGTCGTCGACCTGCCCCGCCGTATCGACGAGGGGGTCGCCGAGGTCCTCTCCCAGCTCGATGTGGGGGTGCTGGTGGTCCCGGGCGATCTGCGCGCCATCGCGGCGGCCGGGCGGATGGCGTCCGCGGCCGGCATGGTCCTGCGCGATCTGCGGGTCGCCGTGCGGGGTCCGTTCGTTCCGGGACTGGACGACCGCGAGGTCGCTCGACTGCTCGACCTGCCCCTGGTGGGTGAAGTACCCGAAGAACCCTCCCCGTTGGACGGCGGGCCACCGCCAGGGAGTGTGGCCCGCGGGCCTCTGGCCCGGTTCTGCACGGCCTTCTGGGAGCGGATTCCGGTCGAAGGAGGGGGCGTATGAGCTGGGACGCGACCACAGGCATGGACTGCGGAGCGGGCCTCGAAGGGCGAAAGGGGAGGGGACCGCAGGACCTGCGCCAGGGAGTGCCGTACGGGCGGACGGACGCACGGGACGGGCCTGAGTACGCGGTGCCCATGAGGACATTGGACGCGCGGGACGGGGGCGTGTCGGGGGCGTACGGGGGTCGGATGACCGGGACGACGGAGGCGAGGGGCGTACCGGGAGGCTTCCTGACCGGCCGGGCGGAGGCGTGGTCCGGGGCCGGAGGGACGCTGGGCACACCGGGGGAGACGTGGTCCGGGGCCGACGAGGCCGCCGAGTTGCTGGACGGGGTGCGCCAGTGGCTCGCCGAAAGTGGCTGCGAACCGACCCCGGCGAGGGTGGCGCAGGCGCTGCGGGCGCAGGGCCGGGTGCTCGGGGACGCCGAAGTCCTCGGTGCGGCTGAGCGGTTGCGGTCGGAGCTGGTCGGCAGCGGCCCGCTCGAACCGCTGCTCGCCGACCCGTCGGTGACCGACGTCCTGGTGTCGGCACCCGACCGGGTGTGGGTGGACCGGGGTGGCGGCCTGGAGCTGACGCCCGTCTCCTTCCCGGACGCGGCAGCCGTCCGGCGTCTCGCGCAACGGCTCGCGGCCGTGGCGGGCCGAAGGCTCGATGACGCCCGGCCGTGGGTGGATGCCCGGCTGCCCGACGGGACACGGCTGCACGCCGTGCTGCCACCCGTCGCCGTCGGTTCCACCTGCCTCTCCCTGCGAGTCGTGCGGCCGCGTGCGTTCACGCTCGACGAACTGGTCGCGGCCGGGACGGTGCCACCCGGCGGGGACCGGGTGCTCAGAGCTCTGTTGGACGCCCGGTTGTCCTTCCTCATCAGTGGAGGAACCGGGTCGGGCAAGACGACGCTGCTCAGCGCGCTGCTGGGTCTCGTGGGCCCCGGGGAGCGGATCGTGCTCGCCGAGGACTCGGCGGAACTGCGGCCCGACCATCCGCACGTGGTGCGCCTGGAGGGGCGGCCGGCCAATCAGGAGGGCGTCGGGCTCGTCGCGCTCCAGGACCTGGTCCGGCAGGCCCTGCGAATGCGCCCGGACCGGCTGGTCGTCGGTGAGGTGCGTGGTCCGGAGGTCGTCTCGCTGCTGGCGGCGCTGAACACGGGTCACGAGGGCGGCTGCGGCACGGTCCACGCGAACGCGGCGGCGCAGGTCCCGGCCCGCCTGGAGGCGCTGGGTACCGCGGCCGGGCTCGACCGGGCGGCCCTGCACAGCCAGTTGGCGGCGGCCCTGTCCGTGGTGCTGCACCTTGTCCGGGACCGGGCGGGCCGGCGGCGGATCGCCGAGGTGCACGTCCTCGAACGCGACCCGTCTGGGCTGGTGGTCACCGTACCGGCCCTCCGGTGGGGCGATGAGGCCTTCGCGTACGAGCGCGGCTGGGAGCGGCTGCGGGGGCTGCTTCGGGACGGCGGGCAAGGCCGTCACGGGCCGATTCGCATCGATGCGCGAGGAGTTCAAGGGGTCGGTGGAGTTACGAGAACTGCGAGGACCCCTGTGTCAGCAGGACGAGAAGCGGGCGCGACCGCGCCCGGAGACCGGGAGACGAACGGGGAGTGGGATGGCGATCGGTGAGGCGGCGGATGTGTACGTGAGTGCCGCCATGGCGTGTGCCGGGATCGCGGCCTGGCTGATGAGCGGGCGCGGCGTGGGAGCGCGCAGGGCGCGGCTGCTGTTAGCGGGCGATGGGGCCGAGGGGGTCGGTCCGCCCCACCGGGAGCGGGTCAGCGCGGAGTGGAGGCGACTGCGGGCACGGATGCGGCCCGAACTCTGGTCACTCGTGGCCGGATTGGTGATCGCGGCGATCGGCTCCTCGGTGGTGCCTCTTCTCCTCGGGGCGGCCGGAGTGCCACTGCTGGGCCGGGTGAGGCGGGCGTCGGATGCGCGGCGGGAGCGGGAGCGGCGCGGCGACGCCGTGATCGCCCTGTGCGGCGCTCTCGCCGGTGAGGTACGGGCTGGACGGCAGCCGGGGGAGGCGTTGCTCGGAGCGGCGCGCGACTCGGACGGGCTCGGTGGTGGGCAGCCGGTGGTGTTGGCGGCGGCTCGGTTCGGCGGGGATGTTCCGGGTGCGCTCACGGAGGCGGCGCGTCAGCCCGGCGCCGACGGTCTGGCGGGGCTCGCCGCGTGCTGGCGCGTGGCCGTGGACCGGGGTGCGGGACTCGCTGCGGGGCTGGACCGGCTTGAGGGTGCGCTGCGTGCCGAGCGTGATCAAAGAGCGGACATGCGGGCGCAGTTGGCGGGCTCACGTTCGACGGCCTCGATGCTCGCAGGCCTTCCGGTGCTCGGTCTCCTGCTCGGCACGGCGCTCGGCGCCGATCCGCTGCACGTGCTGCTGCACACGGGGCCAGGGCTGGGATGCCTGCTGGTCGGCGGGGTGCTGGAGGCCGCGGGCCTGTGGTGGGCGCTGCGGATCGTGCGAGGAGCGGAGGCGGCATGAGCGCGGAAGTTGTCCACAGGCTGGGGGCGGTGGTGTGCGGGGTGTTCCTGCTTGGATCGTTCGCCCGGTGGATCGGGGCGGCGCGACGCGAGCGAAGGATGCGTGGACGGTTGGCCGTGCTGCTGGCACTGGAGGCGCCTCAACCGCGACGCCGTTTCGACATCGGCGGATCCGGGCGCAGGTGGCTGCCCGTGTCGGCCGCAGTGTGTGTCGGCTGGATCCTGGTCGGCGGTGTCGTCGGGGCTGTGGTGGGCCTGGTGGCCGGCGTCGGGATCCGTTGGTGGCGGGAGCGGAAGCTGCGGACGGCGGCCGCGGATCTCGTCGAGTACGACGAAGCCTTGGCGGCCCGGCAACTCCCGCTCGCCGCCGACCTGGTGGCCGCTTGTATCGCGGCGGGTGCGAGTCCCGTGACGGCGGCCCAGGCGGTGGGTGAGGCCTTGGGCGGACCGGTGGGCGAGCGGCTGGCACGGGGAGCGGCTGAGGTGCGGCTCGGGGGTGAACCGGCCGAGGCGTGGCGGAGGTTGGCATCGATACCGGGTGCGCAGGGGCTGGCGCGACTGCTGGAGCGCGCGGGCGACTCGGGTGTGCCGGCGGCCGTGCCGGTCGGGAGGCTCGCGGCGGAGGCCCGCGCCGAGTGGGGTCGCACGGCGACGGCACGGGCACGACGAGCGGCCGTCATGGTGACCGCGCCCGTGGGGCTGTGCTTTCTCCCCGCGTTCCTCGCTATCGGCGTACTGCCCGTGGTGATCGGGCTGGCCGGCGGACTGCTGAAAGGGGGTGCCGGCTGAGAGGGCGGTGGTGACTGACGGAGACAGGTGGGCCGCTTCACGTGGACCACATGACGGGCAGGGTTCGACCTTACGGGGGTTGGAATGCGCAGGACGGTACGGGTTCTGAGGCGAGGACGGGCGTGGACGCGGGCGTGGATGCTCGCACGGCTGGTGCGGAGGGACACGGGGATGGTCACGTCCGAGTACGCGGTGGGAGTCATCGCGGCGGTGGCCTTCGCCGCCGTGCTCTACAAGGTGGTGACGAGCGGGCAGGTCAGCGAGGAACTGCAGGGCATCGTGGGGCGGGCACTCAATGGCCAGACGTGAACGAGGCGAACGCGCAGTCCTGTTGAGGGAGAGCCGGGCCGCCGGGGATCGCGGTTTCGTGACTGCCGAGGCGGCGGTGGTCCTGCCGTCGCTGGTGCTGGTCGGGATGGCGCTGGTCTGGGCCCTGCTCGCCGCGTCCGCGCAGATCCAGTGCGTGGACGCGGCGAGGGCGGGTGCCCGGGCGGCGGCACGCCAGGACTCGCAGGAAGCGGTCGTGGCGACCGCTCGCCGAGCGGCCCCCGCCGGCGCGAAGGTCACGGTGAGCCGCGAGGCGGACCTGGTCAGGGTGACGGTCGACGCGCGAACACCGGGGCCCACGGCGCTCTCCCTCGGGGTCGGCGACGAGGCGGTGGCGCTGGCGGAGGAGACGGTGGGGGTGAGCGGGCGATGAGCAGGCGGAGCGCCTGGAGGAGGGGGTGCCGGGTGCCGAGCGCGACGGGGGGTGACGAGAGCGGGGACAGGGGCCGGGCGAGTGGAGGGAGAGTGATGTCCTCCGACCGAGGCTCGGCCACCGTCTGGACGGTAGGTGCGATGGCCGCGCTCTGTGCCGTGTTCGGTGTGGTGCTGGCGATGGGACACGCCGCCGTGACGCGGCACCGGGCGGCAGGGGCAGCCGATCTGGCGGCCCTCGCCGCGGCCGACCACTGGAGCGACGGCCGCGTGGCGGCATGCGCCCGCGCGGACCGGGTGGTCCGGGCGCAGAACGCGCGGCTCGTCCGGTGCGCGGTCGAGGGCGAGATCTCGGATGTGAAGGCGGCGTCGGGGGACGGACTGTTCACATCCGAAGCCAGGGCGCGGGCGGGACCGCCGGGGGCGGATGCCGCCGGCCCGCCGGATGCCGATGCATCGGCATCGGCATCGCCGGGGGAGGAGCCCTCCGGAGGAGTTGATGCATCTGCGTGGGTTGAGGCATCGCGACCACCGGAAGCAGAGGCATCTGCGGGGACCGATGAGCTCAAGGGGGCGGAGGCACTCGTGGCGTCGGCGGTGCCCGTGGGGTTCGGGCGGAGAGCGCCCTCCGGACCGGAGGGACAGGCATCCGCAGGGGCCGAGGTTCCTGCGGGCCGGAAGGCCTCGACGAAATCGTGGTCGATACCGGAGCGGGAGCCGGAGGCGGCGCGGGCGACGGGGCTTCCTGCGTGGCTGGAGTCCATGAGAGGTACGACGCTCGCGAGACGCGCGAGACCCTGATGGGCCGCGCGAGGCCCTGTGCGGCGGGCGGTGTCACTCGTCCGGCGCAGCCCGCAGGAGTTCTGTGAGGAGGCGTACGGCGCCTCGCTTGTGCAGGGGGTCGTTGCCGTTGCCGCACTTGGGTGACTGGATGCAGGAAGGGCAGCCGGCGTCGCACTCGCAGGACGCGATGGCCTGGCGGGTGGCGACGAGCCACGAGCGGGCCGTGTGGAAGGCGCGCTCGGCGAATCCGGCGCCGCCCGGGTGGCCGTCGTAGACGAAGACGGTGGGCAGGAGCGTGTCCGGGTGGAGGGGGACCGAGACGCCGCCGATGTCCCAGCGGTCGCAGGTGGCGAAGAGCGGCAGCATGCCGATCGACGCGTGTTCGGCGGCGTGCAGGGCCCCGCCGAGGATCTCCGGGTTGATCCGCGCCGCGTCCAGCTGGTCCTCGGTGACCGTCCACCAGACGGCGCGCGTACGCAGCGTGCGGGGAGGGAGGTCGAGCTTGGTCTCGCCGAGCACCTCGCCGGTGATGACACGTCGACGGAGGAAGGAGACGACCTGGTTGGTGACTTCGACGGAGCCGTAGCACAACCGTCCCTCGCCCCAGGGGACTTCGACGTCGGTCTCGAGGACGGCGATGGAGGTGGTGTCGCGGGCGACCGTCGAATACGGAGGGCTGGACTCCTCGACCAGGGCGACGGAGTCCTCCAGGTCCAGTTTGCGCACCAGGTACGTGCGGCCCTGGTGCAGGTGGACCGCGCCCTCGTGGACCGCCGTGTGCGAGGCGCCCGCGTCGACGGTCCCGAGCAGCCGCCCGGTGCCGGACTCGACGACCTGCACCGGGGTGCCGCCCTCGCCGCGGATGTCGGTCAGGTCGGCGGCCCGTTCGCGGCGCGTCCAGTGCCAGGCCGTCGCCCGGCGGCGCAGCAGCTTCGCGGCCTCCAGCTGCGGCAGCAGATCGGCGGTGGCGGGGCCGAAGAGTTCGAGGTCGGCGTCCGTGAGGGGAATCTCGGACGCCGCGGCGCACAGGTGCGGGGCGAGGACGTACGGGTTGTCCGGATCGAGGACGGTGGATTCGACCGGTTGGTCGAACAGGGCCTCGGGATGGTGGACGAGGAAGGTGTCCAGCGGGTCGTCGCGGGCCACGAGGATGGCCAGCGCGCCCTGCCCGGCGCGGCCGGCGCGGCCCGCCTGTTGCCAGAGCGAGGCGCGGGTGCCGGGATAGCCGGCGATGACGACGGCGTCGAGGCCGGAGATGTCGACGCCGAGTTCGAGGGCGGTGGTGGCGGCGAGGCCGAGAAGTTCGCCGGAGTGCAGAGCGCGCTCCAGGGCGCGGCGTTCCTCGGGGAGGTAGCCGCCGCGGTAGGCGGCGACGCGCCGGGCGAGGGAGCGGTCGACCTCGGCGAGGCGTTCCTGGGCGATGACCGAGACCAGCTCGGCGCCACGCCGGGACCGTACGAAGGCGATCGAGCGCATGCCCTGGACGGTGAGGTCGGTGAGGAGATCGGCCGTTTCGGCGGTTGCCGTACGCCGGACGGGTGCACCTTTCTCGCCGTGCAGTTCGGTGAGCGGGGGCTCCCAGAGGGCGAACACCAGTTCTCCGCGGGGGGAGGCGTCATCGGCGACCTCGACGACCGGGAGCCCTGTCAGACGGCGGGCCGCGACGGAGGGCTCGGCGGCGGTCGCGGAGGCCAGCAGGAAGACGGGGGAGGCGCCGTAGCGGGCACACAGGCGGCGCAGGCGGCGCAGCACCTGGGCGACGTGGGAGCCGAAGACGCCACGGTAGGTGTGGCATTCGTCGATGACGACGTAGCGCAGGGAGCGCAGGAAGGAGGCCCAGCGGGGGTGGGAGGGCAATATCCCGCGGTGCAGCATGTCGGGGTTGGTCAGGACGTAGTTCGCGTACTGGCGAACCCACTCGCGTTCTTCGAACGGCGTGTCGCCGTCGTACACGGCCGGGCGGATCGCATTGCCCAGCGGTTGTGAAAGTTCCTTCACGGAACGCCGTTGATCGGCTGCGAGGGCCTTCGTGGGGGCCAGATACAGCGCGGTGGCTCCCCGGCCGTTCGGCGCCTCGGAGCCGTCCAGGAGGGCTGTGAGGACCGGGACGAGGTACGCCAGGGACTTGCCGGAGGCGGTGCCCGTCGCGACGATCACCGATTCGCCGTCCAGGGCGTGCTCGGCGACGCGTGCCTGATGGGCCCACGGGTGTTCGATACCCGCGGCCTGCACCGCGGCGATGACCTCCGAACGGATCCGGTCCGGCCAGACGGCATGGCGACCCGCTCGCGGGGGCAAGTGCTCCGTATGAGTGATGCGCGAAGCCCGGCTCGGCCCCGAGGCGAGCCGGTCCAGGACCGTGCTCGGCGAGGGGCGGGACGCTGTGTCCGTCGAGGATCGATCGGATCGGTGATTCTTGGCCATCGGCATCGAGTGTGTCACTGGCGTGACGGACAATGGACTCAAGGCGTCGTGCACGCCTGCCGGTAAGTGATTGAATGCCATCGCGGCTGGCGAACCGTCCCGGGGGCTCTGCCGAGGTGTCCCATGGGGCGACCGCTCGATAGCAAGGTGCTGGAGGATCCGTGGACCTGTCCCTGTCGACTCGCAATGTGTCCGGCCCCAATGGCGACCGTACGGTCGTCGAGGTCGGCGGCGAAATCGATGTATATACCGCGCCCAAGTTGCGCGAGCAGCTGGTCGAGCTGGTGAACGACGGCAGCTTCCACCTCGTCGTCGACATGGAGGGCGTGGACTTCCTCGACTCCACCGGTCTCGGCGTGCTGGTCGGCGGCCTGAAGCGCGTCCGTGCCCACGAGGGCTCGCTGCGTCTGGTCTGCAACCAGGAGCGCATTCTGAAGATCTTCCGTATTACCGGTCTCACCAAGGTGTTCCCGATTCACACCTCGGTGGAGGAGGCGGTCAACGCGACCGACTGACCACCGGTCTCCCGGGTTCCGGCCCGGGCTCGAGAAGTGGGAGGCCGGGCCCGCGGCCCGGCCTCCTGACAGCACGCCCGTAGTTCAGAGGGGGATGCATGGCCACCGTTGAACTCCGCTTCAGCGCGCTGCCCGAGCACGTCAGGACCGCCCGACTGGTGGCGGCAGCGGTGGCGCGCAGGGCCGGAGTGGACGAGGCCGTACTCGACGAGGTCAGGCTCGCTGTCGGCGAGGCCTGTTCTCGCGCCGTCGGGCTGCACCAGAGCGGTGGCATCTCGGCGCCGGTGCATGTGTCGCTGATCGAGGAGGAGAAGCAGTTCTCCATCGAGGTCGGTGACGAGGCGCCTGGTTCGGTGCCCGGTGGAGCGGCGTCCGGCGCCGCTTCCGGCGGTCCGGACGTGGAGACCGAAGAGGACGAGATGGGCCTCGCGGTCATCAGCGGTCTCGTGGACGACGTGGAAGTCATCGCCGGAGAGCACGGCGGACTGATCAGGATGAGCTGGCCCACCACGCCGCCGGCCGTGGCTCTTACCTGACAACCGCCCCTCTTTTTTCTTGCCCCGAAGGGCCCTACTCGGTGGGGCCCTTCGGCATGTCCGGGGTCCGCACGGCGCCCCCACTCCGCCCCGCCCGCGATTTCTCTCCGGACCCTTCTGCCACGTCCGAGGCTTGCGCAGCGTCGATACGCGACCTGGGCGGCGGCTGTACGGGTGATCGGTTACGGCGTTTCGTGAATTCATTCACGATCAGGCGCGTGATATCTGGATCATGCGTCAATGCCTCAGAGGCATTACTCCATTCGGGCCCTGTAGCGCTCGACGATCATTTGCTGAAGAGTACGTGAAGATTAATTCCACTTACCGCACACTGTTTTGATCAGGTTCCGGTACCTAGAATCCGTCCACATCTTGAGCTCAGCCCAAGCGTCAAGGAGGACGAATGGCGGGGCTTTCTACCCCTCAGCAGTTTGGCCATCCCACAACCCTCGCAGCCGCGGTCCTGACGGACGGCAACCGCCTCATCGTGGTGGTCATCGCCGTCGTCGCACTGGCCGCGCTCGTGGTCGCCGGGATCCTGGTGCGCCAGGTTCTCGCGGCCGGCGAGGGAACCGACAGCATGAAGGAGATCGCGAAGGCGATCCAGGAGGGCGCCAATGCCTACCTGGGACGCCAGATGCGCACGCTCGGCGTATTCGCCGCCGTGGTGTTCTTCCTGCTCATGCTGCTTCCCGCGGACGACTGGAATCAGCGCGCCGGGCGATCGATCTTCTTCCTGATCGGCGCGGCGTTCTCGGCGACCACCGGCTATATCGGTATGTGGCTCGCCGTTCGGAGCAATGTCCGCGTGGCCGCCGCCGCGCGGGAAGCGACCCCGGCAGAGGGTGAGTCCGAAAGGGATCTCACCGCGGTCTCGCACAAAGCCATGAAGATCGCTTTCCGTACCGGTGGCGTCGTCGGCATGTTCACGGTGGGGCTCGGTCTGCTGGGCGCCTCCTGTGTGGTGCTCGTGTACGCGGCCGACGCGCCGAAGGTACTGGAGGGCTTCGGCCTCGGTGCGGCACTGATCGCCATGTTCATGCGTGTCGGCGGCGGCATCTTCACCAAGGCCGCCGACGTCGGCGCCGACCTGGTAGGCAAGGTCGAGCAGGGCATTCCGGAGGACGACCCGCGTAATGCCGCGACCATCGCCGACAACGTGGGCGACAACGTCGGCGACTGCGCCGGTATGGCGGCCGACCTCTTCGAGTCGTACGCCGTCACGCTCGTCGCCGCGCTGATCCTCGGCAAGGTGGCGTTCGGCGACGCCGGGCTCGCGTTGCCGCTGATCGTGCCCGCGATCGGTGTCCTCACCGCGATGGTCGGCATCTTCGCGGTGGCACCCCGCCGCTCGGACCGCAGCGGCATGTCCGCGATCAACCGTGGGTTCTTCATCTCCGCGGTGATCTCGCTGGTGCTGGTCGCCCTGGCCGTCTACATCTACCTCCCGGGCTCCTACGGCGACCTGGACGGTGTCACGGACGCGGCGATCAAGGCCAAGGGCGGCGATCCACGGGTCCTCGCGGTCCTCGCCGTCGCGATCGGCATCGTGCTGGCCGCGCTGATCCAGCAGTTGACCGGCTACTTCACCGAGACCAGCCGCCGTCCCGTCCGGGACATCGGCAAGAGTTCCCTGACCGGCGCGGCCACCGTCGTCCTCGCCGGCATCTCCATCGGTCTCGAATCGGCCGTCTACACCGCCCTGTTGATCGGCCTCGGCGTGTACGGGGCGTTTCTGCTCGGCGGTACGTCGATCATGCTGGCGCTGTTCGCGGTCGCGCTCGCCGGAACCGGTCTGCTGACCACCGTCGGCGTCATCGTCGCGATGGACACGTTCGGACCGGTCTCCGACAACGCGCAGGGCATCGCCGAGATGTCCGGAGACGTCGAGGGCGCGGGCGCGCAGGTGCTCACCGACCTTGACGCCGTCGGCAACACCACCAAGGCCATCACCAAGGGCATCGCCATCGCCACCGCGGTCCTCGCCGCCTCGGCCCTCTTCGGCTCGTACCGTGACGCGATCACCACGGCGGCGAGCGACGTGGGCGAGAAGGTCTCCGGACCGGGCGCGCCGATGAACCTGATGATGGACATCTCGCAGCCCAACAACCTGGTGGGCCTCATCGCGGGCGCCGCGGTCGTCTTCCTCTTCTCGGGGCTGGCGATCAACGCGGTGTCGCGGTCCGCGGGCGCCGTGGTCTACGAGGTGCGGCGGCAGTTCCGCGAGCACCCCGGGATCATGGACTACAGCGAGAAACCCGAGTACGGGCGCGTCGTCGACATCTGCACCAAGGACGCGCTGCGCGAACTGGCCACTCCAGGTCTGCTCGCGGTGCTCACACCGATCGCGATCGGGTTCACGCTCGGCGTCGGCGCACTCGGTTCGTTCCTCGCGGGCGCGATCGGCACCGGCACGCTCATGGCCGTCTTCCTCGCCAACTCGGGTGGTGCCTGGGACAACGCCAAGAAACTCGTCGAGGACGGGCACCACGGCGGCAAGGGCAGCGAGGCCCACGCCGCCACGGTGATCGGTGACACGGTCGGTGACCCCTTCAAGGACACGGCCGGCCCGGCGATCAACCCGCTGCTGAAGGTCATGAACCTGGTGTCGCTGCTGATCGCTCCGGCCATCGTCAAGTTCTCGTACGGCGACGACAAGAGCGTCGGCGTACGGGTGTTCGTCGCGATCCTCGCCTTCCTGGTGATCGCGGGCTCCGTGTACATCTCCAAGCGGCGCGGGATCGCCATGGGGGATGAGGAGGACGACACCGACGGGGTCGCCAAGTCGGCGGATCCGGCGGCGGTTTCGTAGCTCACAGACGCGCCCCCGGCACGGCACGGGTTCGAGTGCCTGGTCGGGGCAGGGTCAACGGGCGGGGGGGCCGGGGGGGGGGGGGGGGCCCGCCCCCCCCCCCGGGGGGGTGGGGGGGGGGGGGGGGGGCGAAAGATGGGTGGTTGCACTGGTCTGGAAAAATTTGTTTTTGGGGCAGACGGAC